>JAJSLK010000009.1 GCA_021272165.1 Methylacidiphilales bacterium | reverse complement strand
AGCCAGGCGCCGCCAATGGAGGGAAGCCCCTTGTCGATGGTGACATAAACGAAGGCGTTTTCAGGAACCTTCAGCTTAAAGGAATGGAGCGTGGCATACTCCTCCTCCCTCGGCACCAGCGTCAGCGTGACCGGCGTCGATTTAGCCAGGATGGCATCGGTGATTTCCGCGGGGCTTTGCCAGGCGTTAATTTTCGTCTCGCTCTCGGCGTCATAGTGCTCCTTCGGTTTCGGGAGAATCCAGGCATGAACCGCCTTGGCCAAGAGCTCCGGCTTCACGCCCACCGAGGAGTTAAGAACCAGCGCCTGTTCCGGCTCGCCTTCGCGATTAGCCGCAATCACCACCTGCGCCGATGAAATATGAAACAGATCGGCCACGCTCGGAACCAGCACGTCGGCACGCTGGACCGCTTCGAGATGAGCACCGCCGTTGATAGCGGTCACCACATCGGGCACGGTCAGGATGGCATGTCCCGATTGCTGAGGCACGGTGACATTGACCGAACGGATGTAGGCGATCCGATCGCGCATGTCATAAGTCACCGAGCACCGGCCCGTGTCCGACGGAGCGTTCTGGAAAACCTGCTCGCCGCTTTCCATTGCTAAAGTCAGATTTTTCTCCAGGGCGGCCCGGTTAACCGGATGCGAGAAGGTAAGTGTCGCGGTGATCTGCTTGACCTCGGTGTTCTTGGGATTGACGTAAAAGAGAGGCTCGGTGATCGCCACTGTGAACGGCTGCGTGTGGAATTCCTTGGTTAGCGTTTCGAGACGGGCATGAGAGGTAAAGAGCGAGCGGTCGAGATCGACGCGGAATTTGGTGTCCGCCGGCCAGTCCTCCGTGGGCACAAAGAGAAGCTGCGATCCATTCGACCATGACCAGACGCCTTTGATCCTGGGCGTGAGCGTAACGCGCGGCGTGACGTCCTTGCTGATGTCCTCAAGTTTCGCCACGGAACGGTCAAAAGTCAGGGTGAGATATTGCGGCTGAAAATCGACAGAAGTCCCGGGTACATCCCCAAGATTGACGATCCAGCCCACGCTGGGAGGCTTCGGCAGATGGGCATACCAGTTCCACAGCCAACCGCCGCCAACGAGAAGAACCAGCAGACCGGCGCTAAGCGCAAGCATCAGCCAGGGACGCTTTTGCGCGCCAGTCCTGACTGCGCCAGCCCAGCCGGGCGGACGCCAGATGATTTCACCGACCAGGGTGCGGGCAAAACGGATGAACGAGTGGAAAATGTGACCGAAAACCGGGAGAGAGCCATTCATGGGAGTTGTCCATGAATCGCAAGCCGCCTTTTTCTTCTTTCACGACGAGCAATGGAATCAATAGCTGAGGATGAACGGCCCGGCCTTCCGCACCGCCTCGGACAACCCCGCACTCTTGCGCAAATCCTGCAGCCTCTCGCGCTGAACCTTCACCAAGGCGGCAGGGGCATCGCCGGATTGCAGGGCTTCGCGGTAAAAGGCCTCCATCAGATCGGCGGTCGCGGCGTCATCGGCGGCCCAAAGCGTCAGCAACAGGTTTTGTGCGCCCGCTTCGGCAAAGCCGCGTCGAAGGCCGAGCACGCCTTCACCCGCCTGCGCCTCGCCACTGCCGGTATCGCAGGCCGAGAGCGCGACGAGCCAGGTGCCGTCCAGGTTCAGGTTTGCCACCTCCTGCGCGGTGAAAAGGCCGCTTTCATCCGCCGGAGGAAAATTGCCTTTCTTCCACTCCCGCATGGTCACTGATGCACCGGCCAGGGCGAGAAGACTGCGTGACATCGCGGCGCTTTCGGTTGATTTTATCCCGGGAAAATTGGGAACGTCGTCCTCGGATAGATAGAGCCCGTGGGTCGCCAAATGCAGGACGTAGGGCGAATCCTGCCGCATCAGATTTTCCTTGGAGGCCTGGATGCCGCGATAAATGGCCACGTTCAGGCCAAGCGCCCGCGCCTCCGTCAGGAGAAAGGCGGCCTCCTTCTCCGTGCCCGACAGTGACGGGAACAAATCGTCATCAACCCGCTTTGCCCCCTTTCCGTCGCCGGGCAAATGGCCGTAATCGGGATCGGCAAAGACGACAAGCCGCTTGCGACCGGACCCGGTTCGAGCCGAGCTTCGGAGCAGATCGCGCCCGCTCGACACGTAGTTCAAATCATAATCCTCACCGAAAAAGCGGCCATTGCCGTCGAGAAGAGTCGCAAAGGAAATGAAGTTGAGATTGCCATCGGGACTGATAATGAGCCGGTGAATTCCGGCGGGCAGAACTGCGGCGACGGGCTGGCATAATGATATTTCAAGCTTCTGGAGCACGTCGGACAGGGCGGCCTCGCGCACGCGCTTGCGCATGTATTTCTGGTAAAGCCGGACCTCGTTGTTGATCTCACCCGCCTGGCCGAGCGAAATCCATTGGGCCGGGCCATCGCGGGTCAGAATCACTGCGCCGTAGGCCGGTTCATAGGCGAGCCGGCCGAGGTAACGATTGTAGGCCACGTACTCGATCAGGGCGGCGCCCTCGGGCAGGGCGTCACGTACTTCGGCCACATCGGTGTTCAGCGCGCGGCGGGTCTGGCCGCTGGAGATTCCCCGCTCTGCCAATTTCGCCTCCAGCTCCTGCTCGTCAGCTTCCAGTTTTTTCCGCTCGGCCAACGCTTCAGGGGAGTCGGAGAAATCAGGCCCAAGCGATTCCTCCTGCTCGCGCGAAAGCTGCGACGAAAGGAGCCGCTGTTTTTCGATCAATTCGCGCATGTCGGGATCGCGTGCGGCCCGTGCCACGGCTTCGTCCTCGAGCAGGGAATCGAGCACGATGCCCTTGGTCCGCAACACGACTTCCGCCAGCAGGTCGGCGTTGCCAAGCGCCGCGGGGAGATCGCAGCCCTCGATGGTTCGCTCAAAATCCATCCGCTGTTGTTCCGGGGCGAACGTGAAAACACCATTGAGCGCCTTTTGCTGCGCCTCAGCCACATCGCGGATCATGCCTGCCGCGTCGTTCTTCTGCCCCAGTTCCAGCTTGAGGCAGGCGAGCCCGGCGGCGACAGCGACGGTGTCGGGATGGCTGTCGCCGAGAGCATCGCGGTCGATTTTCCATGCCTCCTCGTAAAGCGGCAGCGCCCCCTGGAGGTTTCCCTGTGCGTGCTCATGCGCGGCTAGGGCCGCGACACTGGCCGCGTATTCGGGATGTTCCGCTCCAAGGGTCTGACGCCGGATTTCGAGCGCCTGCCGCAAAAGCGGCTCGGCCTTGCCGTATTCCTTTTTTCGGTCGTAGAGAAGTGCAAGCTGCATCTGGCTGCGTGCGACGTCGGGATGATCCGCCTCGTAGGTTTTCTCGCGCATTTCGACGGCTCGGACCAGCAGCGGCTCGGCCCGGTCGTCGTCCCTTTCCTGCACATAAAGCAGGCCCAACTCGCTCAGGGTGGTGATGGTCAGCGGATGATCGGGCCCAAGGCGGTCCTCGCGGATGCGCAGGGCGCGTTGAAAATAAGTCTCCGCATCATCGTAGTCACCGAGGCTTCGATCGAGCCGCGCAAGGTTCGTCAGTGTCGAGGCAACGGCCAGGCTTTTCGGCCCGAGGACCTTTTCTCGCACGGCAAGCGCCTGGGTAAAAAGCTTTTGGGCGGAGACGTAATCGCCGGTGATCCAGTAAAGCGTCGCAAGATTGTTCCGGGTCGTCGCCGTGTCGGGATTCTCCAGACCCAGGACTTTTTCCCGGATGGCAATGGCCTGCTGATAAAAGGCCTCGGCCAGCGTGAGGTTGCTCCGGTTTTCCTCGAGAGAGCCAAGCGCGTTAAGCACCTCTGCCACCGGGGCAGTGTCGGGGCCGAGCTTGCGCTCCCGGATGTCCCGGCAGCGGTCGAGCGCCTCCTGCGCCTCCTCGTAGCGGGCCATATTATTGTAGAACCAACCGATGTTCAGCAGGGCGTCTGAAACGGCTAATGAATCCCTTCCCGCGTAATCCTCCTCCAGATGTAGCACCCGCAGCCGGAGTTTCTCACCCTGCTCAAACTCGTGCGCCAGCAGATGGCCCTCGGCTTCCGCGTTCAAGGCCGTGACCAGGGCCGGCACATCATGACGGGCTTCCGCCTGCCTTCCCTGTTCCTGGGCTTGGGCGATGATCTGCGGCGGGGTCAGGAGAGGTTTGGCCGTAAGAACGGTGGGGTCGGCGGCCCGCAGTATGGCAACCCCGAAAAGCAAAAGGCCCAGAGCGCAAGCCCGGACAAACAAAGAAGGGCGCATGTGTAATCGGCGCCAAGATTATTCGTCTCCCTGTTCAACAACAAGACCCCAAGAAAAACAGCGGAAAAATTGATTAGTTGCAACCTTGGCACGCGTCATGCCATAAATAGTTAATCCAAACTATGAAGTTTGACTCTTCAGCCCTTCCCAGCCTCCCCACGCAGCAGGAACTCACTGAGCTGAATGATCTTCTCCTCACAGCTACAGAGCTCTATCGAAGCTATGTCATGCTTGAGGGACACCCTCGTGTTGTGGGATCAGCCAAGTCGATCGAGCTCTTTACATCGTGTCGAGAACAGCTTCACCAGGATATCTCACTTTTAGATAAGCAGATTGAAACGCTTTCCTCTCTGACCCAGGCTAAAACTGCCGAGGAAGGTGAAAAAACTGGTGAAGAAAAGGCAGCTTTTGCCCAAGCAGGCGGCACGGAAGGCCATTCGCCGCTCCTTTTAATCCCCGATGTCGAACCGCCTGATGTATCAAAGTCGGTCTTCGAAATTGTCCGGAAATGCTTTAAAACTGAAGATCTTTTCAGTGAACAGCTCTACGCGTGCCTGCGCTCGACCCAAAGCCGGAAGCACCTAAAGCTCGAGTTGCAGCTTAAGATGATTATTCTGACGGCTGACCAGCGCTGCCGCTTGTTGGAAGACCGTTATGGCTACGCCCGCACGAACAATCTGTTGTTCCAGGGTCTGCGCCGTCAGACAACCCGTTTCCTAAGCGCCCTGAGCGGGGAAAATCGGACCGATATCGACCGGTAAATCCGGGAGCGAAACCTTTTCGTCAGCCGTCAGCCTGCGACAGCTAACCTTTGGCCGCGCCGACCTTCTTCTTGTTGGTATCGACGCTCGCTGGATCGTCCATTGGCTCGGCGGAACGCTGGATTGGCATGGGCGAATCGGAATGGCTGTTCTTGAGCTGCTCCAGTGCCGCGAAGATAACGGCCTGTTCGTCGTATTTGAGCCAGGCGCCGGGCGGCACCTCCTCGTCGTCGATGAAACGCCAGGAGGTGTAGCGGTTATTGCCGTCGATGCCGAGATACTGCGCCACGGCGGGAGAGACATCAAGCCCGGCGCGGGTCAGCGTGTCAGGCCGTTCGTCGCCAAAGACATATTCCGCATGATCGGAGACCAGCGGCCCCACGTCCTCCCACTGGGCATAGCAGGAACGGCCCTGGGCGTTCTTGATCTGCACCCACCGGTCCTTGCAGGCGGAGACCTGCTTGCCGTCCTTTGGCTTGCGATACCATCCCGCCGGAAGCCAGCGACGGGCCTTGTCGGGATAGGCCAGATCGTTGAACGGTAGCGCCACGTAAAAGGGATTGAGCGTCGGGGCATGGCTAGCCGGGGCGTAGCCGTTCCGGTCGTAGGGATTGTCCTTGCCGGCGTTGGAGGAAACCCAGTTTTCGTCCCAGGAACTGGCCATGTTATCGGTCGGGCTGATGTTCGAACCCGGTTCGCCGATCCAGAACATAGTGGTGATGATATTGGTCTTCCAGGGATAGATGTTCTTCGGTTTGCGCCGATAATTGGTGAAAACAAAATCGTCAGAACCGGGAGCGGAAATGCGGGTCGAATAACCGTCGGAGCTGATTACCTCGTCCCGGGAAGTCGATTTCACTTTGCTGAAAGTTGCGCTGGCGGGAATGGGGCCGCCCCCTTCCTCAACACTCTGGTAACGGGCCAGGGGCACCCCCGTCTCAACCGTTGGACTCGACGATGTTTCGGTCTCCATCAGTGCTGATCCTGGCGTCGAATAATTCACTATCGTCTTGACCGGCGGCGGATCGGGAGCAATCGGAGGGGTATCGTAATGAGCCGCGGCAGCGACAACAGACGTCACGGGCGCAGGCGGTACCATAGGCTTCGTCACGGTCTTTTTCACAGATGAGACTGTGGCTGTGGTTTTGCTCTGCGAAGCCATTCCGGACGAAGCTGGCGAGGTGTTGGATGCAGATGATGAATTGCCGGACGCGAGGGCGGTAGCCGAACCGTTGGCATTATTGGTGGAGGCAACGGGATGCTTTTTCCGGTGCGACGACTTGTGCACGACCGGGGCGCCATCCGATGCGACCGGCTTTTGGGCCGCCTGCGTCGAGTCCGAGGGGGGAGCAACAATGGTTACATCGCCTTCGGCCCACAATCTCGGTTCGCCAGTCAGGGCAAGAAGCGCAATTACGATGAACCAGATGGAGGCTGGGACGATCTTTGCTCCTCTATTTTCAGGCATGGCGCGATAATAAAAAAGGTCACTGGCTGTCGTCAAAAGACTTTGCCGGTGGTTGGACACACTTACCCATCAATTCATTCAAATTATTATGCAGAAAAGAGTAAGAACGACCATACCCTTTTAGCATAATTGGTGTGTATCTTCCAAGCAGAGGTTACCCAATAGTTTTTCCATAAAATGCCGCACGAGCTTCCCGGTACTCCTGAGCAATCCATTTTTCCTAAGGGACATGGAGCTCTGAAATGACCATGACCAATTCCTATAGAGGCCTGAAGTGATAAAATCTCAAATGTCGCATGAACGTAACCTGGATTTCTTTAATCACCATTATAGTTCGCCGACTCTCTAAATATTATGGCTACTCATCGTACTGGCAGCGTCAAGGCAATCGCAGGTAACAAACGGAATCCCGTTTCCCTGGCACCGAAAGAAAACAACCAGCCGGACCCGACATCCGGCCCGCAGTTCGCCCAGCCTGCACCGACACCCGACCCGACGAAGTTCACGGTGATGCACGGTTCGGACAAGCAGGCGTATGCCATTCTCGACAGCCAGAAGGGAACCCTCCTGCCGCGAGAAATTCCCCAAGGACCGGATGTCGAACCGCGGATGTCGCTGGCGGATGCCATCGGCGAAAAGGGACCGGAAGTGCTCAAGGCCATTGAGAAGGCCGGTCAAATTGTCTTTCACGCGCTCGGCGATACCGGCAACACCCGGAGTGCCAAGGACGAGAATCTCGTCACCGACAAGCTGGTCAGCGATTTTCAGGAGGAAGACCCGCGTGCCGTCCCCTCATTCTGCTATAACCTCGGCGACGTGGTTTATAGCTTCGGCGAGGCCGAATATTACTACGACCAGTTTTACGATCCGTACCGCGATTACCCCGCGCCCATCTTCGCCATCGCCGGCAATCATGACGGCATGGTGGCTCCCAACTCCTCCACACCCACGCTCCAGGCGTTCCTGAACAACTTCTGCACCTATAATCAGCCGTTTCACCGGACACCCGAAGCGGGCAACCTGGTCAGGACGGCCGGACGGCAGCCCGGCGTCTATTTTACGCTGGAAGCGCCATTCGTCCGCATCCTCGGCCTCTACAGTAACTGCCTTGAAGATCCCGGCGTCATCTCCACGCAGAGCAATTCGTCGCAGAAGTATCCGTGCCTCACCGATGTCCAGTTGGACTTCCTGGAGGCAGCCCTAAGCCGGGCGAAGAAAGAAAAATATACCGGCGCCCTGCTCATCGCCATGCATCACCCCGCCTATGTGGCCGTCACTGCCACCGACAAAACGGTTGGCCGTCATGCCGGAAGCCCGCTCATGCTGGCCGACCTCGATCACGTTTGTTCGGAAGTGGGACTCTGGCCCCATGCCGTCTTGTCCGGCCATGCCCACAACTATCAACGGTTCACCCGGCTCTACCAGGGTCGCGAAACCCCGTTCGTCATCTGCGGCAACGGCGGCCATGCCCACTCGCGTCTGACCAAGAAAGGGACGCCCACCCTCCGCGCCCCATCGACCGAGCCGCTCCTTTCCAACAGGGACGACCAGGTCGTCTTTGAAAATTATGACGATGCCGATTTCGGCTATCTCCGCATCATCGCCGATGACCAGCAACTTCGCATCGAGTACCATCCCGCCTCGGACGGTGAGGCGGCAAAGACCCCCGACGACTTCGTAACCGTCGATCTCGCCACCCGCAAACTGGTCCATTACCGGGGTGCGGAAGAATAGCCGTCTGAAATCGTCGTCCAGAGATCGACGGCACCACACCGAAATCTATCTACCAGCGATGATGGACCAGGGAGTGGATTCGCTGGTCATAAATTTTTTGCACGGCGGCCATCTGGGCGTCCGTCAGGGGAGGCAAATCGGAGGCGGCAGCATTGTCCTCGATCTGCTGGGAACGCCGGGCCCCGGGAATGGCGCAGGTGACTGCATCGAACATCAGGATCCAGCGGAGCGCCCATTGGGCGAGGGTGATGCCTTTCGGAAGCAGCGCACGGAGCTCCTCGACGGCGGCAAGGCCGGTGGCGTAATCGACCCCGGAGAAGGTTTCGCCCTGGTCGAAGGCCTCGCCATGGCGGTTGAATTTGCGGTGGTCGTCGGATGCGAAGGTGCTGTCGAGCTTGAGCTTGCCGCTAAGCAGACCGCTGGCGAGCGGGACGCGGGCCAGGATGCCGACCTGGCGCTTTTTCGCCTCACTGAAGAAGAGGTCGCTGGGGCGATAGCGGAACATATTGAAGATGATCTGGACGCTCTGGACGCCGGGATATTCGATGGCTTTGAGCGCTTCCTCGACCTTTTCGACGCTGACGCCGTAGTAACGGATTTTTCCGGCTTTCACGAGCTGGTCGAGAGCGCCGAAGGTCTCGGGCATGTAATAGACGCCGGTGGGCGGGCAATGGAGCTGGATGAGATCGAGGCAATCGGTGGAGAGATTGCGGAGGCTTTCCTCGATGAACCCGGTGAGGTTTTTCAGGTTGTAGGCCTCGGCGACATGAGGTGAAAGTTTCCGGCCTGCCTTGGTGGCGACGATGATTTCCTCGGAGCGTTCCTTCTTGAGCCGGGCGATAAGCCGCTCGCTCCGTCCGCCGCCATAGACATCGGCGGTGTCGATGAAATTGATGCCGAGATCGATCGCGCGATGAAGCGCCGCCATCGAGTCCTCGTCGTTCTGCGCTCCCCAGGCATCGCCAATGGCCCAGGCGCCAAAACTGATGTCGGAGACTTTCCAGCCGGTACGTCCCAGCGTGCGATATTTCATATTGAAATCTCTTAGATTACCGCAAATCGGGCGTCGAGGACTGTTATTGGGTTCCCGCGCTTATACTGTGATCCCTTGTATGTCGCGGATGAGGTAAGTTCCAGAGGTCGGCAGCAATGACGTTGTCGGCAACCAAGGTCCACCCGGCGGCTCGAACCACCGGGTGGAAGCAGCGGCGAGGTTGTGTGTCCCTGGCACACCGAAGTGCGTCCCGGAGCTGAACCCGCCGTTGCTTTTGGTTTGAACTTGAACAGTTGCCGGAACCCTCCGCGCGATCACTCGCCCGGTGGAGTTCGCATTTACAAGGATAAGTCTAACCATGATTGCTCAACCTGTCTACGTCGGGGCCGATATCGCCAAGGAGTCCATCGACCTGTTTTGTGCGGAGCTGGCCGTACCGCGCACCATTACCAATGACCCCGCCGGTTATCGGCTCTTGCTCAAGAACCTCGCCCGGGTCGGCTTCTCGGTGCAGGTCGTGTGTGAAGCCACGGGACCTTACCACAAGGCTTTGGTCACCGCCTTGCATCAGGCGAAAGTTGCGGTCAGCGTGGTGAACCCGCGGCTGCTGCGCGATTTTGCCCGGGCCCGCAACCGGCTGGCCAAGACCGATGCCATCGATGCCCGAATTTTGGCCGACTACGGACGCACGATGAAGCCGACGCTTACGCCCGTGCCGGATGCAAAGATGGTGTTGCTCGATGAACTCGTCACCCGCCGAGGCCAATTGGTCACCGATCGCGCCGCCGAACGCACCCGGCTGGACCAAACCACGCGGCCGGAACTCGTCGCTTCCCTGCGCCTGCATCTGCGCCATCTCGACGGCCAGATCGAAAAACTGTGGGCCTGCATCCTCGAATTAATCCGGGGCACCCCGGCGTTGCGCGCCAAGGTCGAGCGGCTCATCGCGGTGCAGGGCGTGGGGGAGTTGACGGCCTCCGCGCTGCTCGCGGCCCTGCCGGAACTCGGCACTCTCTCGGCCAACGAGGTCACCGCCCTGGCCGGTCTGGCCCCGTTCAATCGGGATAGTGGCGCCTTCCGCGGCACCCGTTCCATCCACGGCGGACGGGCCGAGGTGCCCAAGGCCCTCTACATGGCGGCCCTTTGCGCCTCTCGGGCCAACCCTATCTTGAAAGCCCTCTACCAACGTCTCCGCTCCAAAGGCAAGGCCCACAAAGTCGCCCTCGTCGCCGTCATGCGCAAACTCCTTATCCACCTTAACCGCATCCTCAAACCTCTCTCCCCTTGCCCGGCCTGAGCCTTTTTTAAAACACAGTTGCTCCGGGATCAGCCTTAATTGGGAAATACCGTTTCCGGTGGTATCGGCCTTGGGCCTCCACCACCGGCTAATAGACTAGCAAGCCTTTGGCTTGCTAGCTCTCAGGGACGTCTTACTAGTCGAAAATTTTGATACTTCTCTTAAGCCATCGCAAAACGCCGACAATTTATCAAGGACTCTGGGGTTTATTCGGCAGGCTTCCCGAGTCATTGTCAGGCGTGACTTCAACCGAGCGGGGAAGGAGTTCGACCGGATCGGGGCCTTCGAGTTCCTGCGCCGCGTTGCTAGCCTTCAGCTCGCGGAATTTCCGGGCGCTGACGAGAACACGCTTTTCGAGCGAGGCCATGGCGTCGTTGTAGCTTTCGACTGCCCGTTTCAATCCCGAGCCGACCCTGGAGAGATGGCCGGTCATGGTGTTGATCCGGTCGTACAACTCGCGGCCAAGCTCGCTGATGGCCTGGGCGTTGGCGGCAAGCGCCTCCTGCCGCCAGCCATAAGCAAAGGCGTGGAGGAGGGCGATGAGGGTGGTGGGAGTGGCGAGGATGACCCGGTTCTTGGCCATTTGTTCTTCCAGCAGGGTCGGCTCATGCTCGAGGGCGGAGCTGTAGAAATTCTCGCCGGGAAGGAAGAGAACGACGAATTCGGGCGCGGGCTGAAATTGCTCCCAGTAGGCTTTTTTTCCGAGGGAGATCATGTGCTCGCGGATGCTGCGGGCATGCTCAACGAGCTTCGCCTTGCGCGTGATTTCGTCGGGTGCGTCGATGGCTTCGAGATAGGCGGCCATGGGGGTCTTGGCATCGACGACGACGCTTTTGCCGCCGGGCAGGCGGACGACGAGATCGGGGCGAAGCGCGCCTTCGTCGCTGCCGATGTGGACCTGCTGGTCGAAGTCGCAATATTCGAGCATCCCGGCGATTTCGACGACGCGGCGGAGCTGAATTTCACCCCAGCGTCCCCTCACCCGCGGCGAGCCGAGGGCCTTGACGAGGTTGGAGGTTTCGCGCTGGAGGGTGACCTGGGTGTCGGCGAGGCCGCGTACCTGCTGGGTGAGGCCGCCGTAGGCCTCGAGGCGTGATTTTTCGATCTCGCCGATTTTGACGTCGAATTTCTGGAGGGTTTCCTGCACCGGCTTGACCAACTGATTGATGGCGACCTGCCGCTTATCCAGGTCATTGCGTGCGCCTTCCTGGAATTTTTCGAGCGTGGCGTGGGCGAGGTTGAGGAAGGCGGTGTTATTGCTTTGGAGCGCCTCGGCGGAAAGTGCCTTAAAGGCGTCCGAGAGCCGGGCTTGGGCTTCGTTGAGAAGTTTCAGTTTTTCAGCGGCGGCCTTGCGTTCCTCTTCCAGGCGCGTCTCGAGCGTGGCGGCTTCATGGCGCAGGCGGGCCACTTCGGCCTGGGAAGCGGAGACCTGGGCGAGTTCGTGATCGAGGCGCTTTTGGAGTCCGGCGATGGTTTCCTCGCGCGCGGCCAACTGCACCTTCAAGGTGGCTGTCTGGGTGCGCAGGGCCAGCCAGGTGCCGATTCCGGCCACCAATGCCCCCATAACGACCCCGAGTAGGATTTCCATGAAGCGGGATTGTAGCGCATCGCCGGTTGCGGCGCGCTCAATTATTTTATCTCGCCAGGCCGTCGAGCATTCCCTTCTGCTCAGCTTCGGAAAATTGTTTGAGGCGCACGATGACGGCATCGACGACGGGGCCGAGGTTGGAGGCGCCGACGACAACGCCAACGGCCTGCACGCCGGAGAACCAGCGGGGCTGGAGTTCAGAGGCGCATTCGATCCGGTAGGCGGGGAGTCCCTTGAATTCGGCAATACGGACCATTTCCCGCAGATGATCGCTGGCGCGGTTGCCGATCATGACAATGGTCTGGACCTGGGGAAGCAGGTCAGAGAGGAGTCCCTGATAGATGTGCATACATGCTTTGTTTTACAAAGTTACAAGATAAAAAGAGGTTTAAGCTTTGGCATGACGGACCATTTCCTCCAGGACGCGCAGATACCCGCGAAAGGCCTTACGCCCGCGCTCGGTGAGTTCGTAGCTGGTCTGGGGCCGGGTCAGAATTTCCTTTCGGTAAGCGATATAGCCGGCCTGATGCAGAGTCCGCAAATGGGTGATGAGGTTTCCGTCGCTCATTTTGAGCTCGGTTTTGAGATCCTGAAAGGGCCAGCTGGCCTTGGCCGCCAGCAGGGTCATGATGGCGAGCCTTCCCTTTTCATGGATGAGTTTGTCGAGGCGGTCAAAATCAAACATGTTCGGTGACGGCCGAGGGCGACCGTTCCTCGCCGAGCGCCCAGACCGCCGCGGCATAGATAAGGTGGAATCCGCCAAAGGTGGCCGCCATGAGGCCGGAGACGACCAGCGCGGAGGGCTCGGTGTGGCCGTCGGGCATGAAGAGGTGCTTCCAGGTCACCATCAGGCCGCAGCCGGTGAGAAAGAAGGCGGCGCCGAGGGTGACGATCGATTTGGGCGCGAAATGTTGCGTGGCGAGGAGACCGAGGCCGTAGAGGGTGATCCAGAGCAGGGCAAGATGGACGGGGCGATGGACGACGAACGTGAGCACGCCGGCGATGATGAAGGCAGGTGCGATACTCGAGAGGGCGCATTTCATGCCGGAGGAAAAGAACGGCTCGCCACGCTGGGCGGCGCCGCGGGAAAGGAAGATGGCATTCGTCAGACAGGTGAGGCTGAGGATGACGAGCCAGACGATGAGAAATTCGTTGGGCGAAAGGGGTTGATGCCGGTGATGCTTGGCGTAATAGGCGGTGGCGAATCCGCCGAAGCTGAGCAGGCCGCCGACGAGGGCCGTGGGGGCGGAGAGGGAGCGGTAGATGGTCGCTCGTTCCATGAGGGAACGGATGACCTTGAGCTGCTGGCTGGCGTAATCGGGATCGGTCATGACTTAAGCTTTGTACTGCAAAGTCATGATGAGGGCAATCTATTTTCGGCGCACCAATTTACTTTCGGTTGGCGCGGTAAAAGAGCCAGAAGCCGATGATCTGAAAGAGGATGTTGGGGGTCCAGATGATCAATTCGGGATAGGCGGCGGCGTAGCCCTTGAGGCCGCGGCCAAAAGCGCCGAGAAAGTAGTAGAGGCCGACGATGACGAGGGCGAGGACGACGCCCCAGGAGGTTTCGCGTCGCTGGGTCTGGATGGCCAGGGGAATGCCGATGACGATGAAGGTGAAAGCAGCCAGGGAGAAGGAGATGCGGGCCTGGAGTTCGGTGAGGTAGGGTGTGGCCGATTCAGTGCTGGGGGCGGATTGCATCGCAACAATGACGTCCTCAATCTCGGGAAGGGTCATCCAGGCCAACTTGTGCTGAATCTTTTCGTAGAAGCTGTTGAGGGAGACGGTGACGGGGGCCTGATCGGCGTGGAGGCCGGGGTGGACCTTGAGTGCATCACCGTCAGGCTGGTATTGTTCACCGCGCTCGTGCATCAAGGTCATGACGAGCTGCTGGTGCTCGAGGTCGAGGTTGATGTCGGCCTCGTCGGCACGCAGGGAGGTGACGACTTTGTTCTGATCGTTGAGTTGCCAGAGGATGACGTCGTCGAGTTCGGTGCCCTCTTTTTTTGCAAAATAGATGCGCCAACCGGGGATTTTGTCGACGATGATTTCGGGCGTGAAGAGAGCCAGGGGGTTGTTCGTCACAATGTCATGCTTCATGCTGTTCGATTCTTTCTGGCAACGTGGCACGACGGTGGCGATAAGCCAGAGGTCGACCGCGCAGAGGAAGAGCGCCATGTAGATGACGGGGACGACGATGGGGGCGAGGCCGATGCCCGAGGCCTTGAGGGCGAGGAGTTCGCGGTCGGAGGACATGCGGCCGAAGACGATGAGCACGGCGGACAGCAGCCCGGCGGGGATGGTCAGCGTGAGGGTAAGCGGGACGGCGAGCCAGACGATCTTGGCCGTGATCCACATGGGAAGGTCGGTGTACATGATGAGCTGCACGACCTTGAAAAGATTGACCGCAACGAGGAGAAAGGTGAGCACGCCAATGATGGCCGCGGTGAGAAGGATGATTTCCTTGTAAATATAATTATGGATCAGATTCACGGCAACGAACGGCCCGGCGGAGGACCTGCCTTATCTGACCCGAAAAAGGGCGCGGCGTGAATCCCTTTTTCGTCATCCCTTCGCGACCCATGACCAAAAACTCTCGGCTGGGTTTTTGGCCTGTTGTCCGTAAATAATCGAAAGTGGACACGTTTCCCGAATTTCTGCAACGGCTGCGCTCAGGCGAGGAATCAGCCTGGGGCGAGTTGCACCGCGACCATTATCCGCGGCTCTGGAGCAGTGTGCAACGGATCCTGAACAATCCCGCGCTGGCGGATGACGTGGTGCAGGAGACATTCATCAAGGCGCATCGCGATATCCGGCGCTTCGCGGGACAGGCTCGGCTCGGGACCTGGCTCTATCGCATCGCGGTCAACCAGGCGCTGGACACGATCCGCAAGAAGCAGCGAACGGACCGCTGGCTTTCGTTTCTTTCCCCGATCAGCGAGGACGAGAACCAGCCGGTGATGCCGGAGGGTCATGTCCCCGCCGAGGCGAGCACGGGGCTGGAAAATGCTGAGTTGAGGGACGTCATCGTCCAAGCGATGGGCGAACTGAGCTTCGAGCACCGGGCGGTGGTGCAGCTTCGGCTGGTGGATGAAATGAGCCTGGAGGAAACGGCACAGCTCCTGCGCTGTAAGCCGGGGACGGTCAATTCGAGGCTTCACTATGCCTGCGAGCACCTGCGGCGGAAGCTGGCGAAGGTGAAGAAGGCCGGGCCGTCGCCGGGATAACAAAGAAAAGAGAGAAAAAGAAAGAAAACCTGAATTAATTGGAGGGGAGAAACGTCAAAAAGATGGGGAGCCCTGACAATAAACCATTTCCATGCAAGATTTCGAGCTAAGAAAACTCCTTTCCGAGACCCATCCGGTTCCCCCGGGGCAGGAAGAACGTGCCTGGACCCATCTTCGGAAGCGACTGGCAGCCCCTCCCGCCCGGACGGACTGGCTTTTCTTCCCGACCTGGCGCGGACTGGCAGTGGCGGCCGCCGTCCTGGTGCTGGCAGCGGGGATGGGCGACTATTTCCTCCTTCCGTCCCGGCCCCTTTCCTTTGCGACGGCCAACAGCCAGTCGCCGGGCATTTACGCAACGGCCTTCTATTCCAGTTCGGCAAAGGCGCAGGTCGTGTGGCTAAACGGCCTTGATCCCTCCACGGATCAGCCGACCTATCTCGATCCGACGACTGTCATCCCCCATACGGCCAAGCCGGTGCGGACGATGGGCGATCCCAACAGTCTTTAACGCCCCGACCCCAACCGACCTGCCCGATACGTCATATCATGCGGACTCCGATTCTGGCCCTGGTGATCGCCTTCTCCTGGCTCGGAATCAACACGGGCACAGCCTCGGAAAAAGTCTGGGTTGGGCTTTACCTGGCGGAAAACGCACCCCCGGAGGCCGGGACCACGGCGGCGCCGGAAAAGCTGCGAGAGAGCCTGCGGGAGGTTTTTGGCTTTAAAAACTATGTCCTGATCAAGTCGGGAGAGATCAAGCTGCGAGATCGATGGGAACATTGGGTCGTGCCGCGAAAGGATTTTTTTATCCGCGTGGAGCCATTGCCCTGGCAGCCCGGGGAACAGGAAGTCATCGACTACGAGATTTACAAGGACGGTTTCATCGTGGCGAAAGGCCAGTATGAGCCGCACCAGGACACGCCGCTCTTCATCAACGGCCCCGATTTCAAGAAGGGCCGATTTGTCTTTGTTCTGGAAGCGCGTTAGAACTCATTGCAAAAGTAGCCATGGGTTGCGCCGGAAAGGGATTTTGGCCGGCGGCAAGGAGCCGAGCGAGGAGCATAGCCCTTGCTACGTGACGAGCGAGCGACATAGCCGCCGACTAAAAGAATCCCGGCCCTTTGGGTTGCTTTTGAAATGAGTTCTAGGGCCTGTTAAGATCCTCGTTTTCCCCCTTTCGCTTCCCGTTTTGACCGGTAAGTTGAGACAGCATGAATGATTTGTTCGCCTCGACCGAGCCGTCCGCCGCGGAAAATCCGCGCGCGACCGTTCAGGCCAACGCTCCCCTCGCCGCCCGCTTTCGTCCGCGCACGTTGGAGGAATATATCGGCCAGAGCCATCTCCTGGCTCCCGGCAAACCGCTGCGGCGGTTGATCGAGGCGGACCGGCTGACATCGCTGATCCTCTTCGGCCCACCGGGCGTCGGCAAAACGTCGTTGGCTGAGGTGATCGCCCGGCGCACGTCATGCCATTTCGAGCGGCTGAACGGAGTTGAAGCTGCCGTGGCCGATCTGCGGCGCGTCCTCGCGGCGGCGGTCACCCGCCTGAAAGTCAACGGCCAGCGCACCGTGCTATTCATCGACGAAATCCACCGTTTCAACAAGGCCCAGCAAGATGTCCTTCTGCCCGATGTCGAGGCCGGCTCCGTGCGGCTGATCGGCGCGACGACACACAATCCTTCGTTCTACATCAACGGGCCGCTGGTTTCGCGCTCGCAGATCTTTCAGCTTGAACCGCTCAGCTCCGCCGAGCTTTCGACGCTGATCGACGCGGCCCTGGCCGATCCCGACCGGGGCCTGGGCAAATACAAAATCGATCTGCACGCCGAAGCACGCGCGCATCTTATTGCCACAGCCGAGGGTGACGCCCGGCGGGCGCTCAACGGCCTCGAAATCGCCGCGCTGACCACCCCGGCGGACCAGCAGGGCGTGGTGCACATCGACACGGCAACGATCGAGGAATGTGTCCAGAAAAAGCGCGTGCTCTACGACAAGGACGAGGACCAGCATTACGACACCATCTCGGCTTTCATCAAATCGGTGCGCGGGAGCGATCCCGACTCGGCGCTCTACTGGCTGGCGAAAATGATCGAAGCGGGCGAGGATCCGCGTTTCATCGCCCGGCGGCTCATCATCCTGGCCAGCGAGGATATCGGCCTGGCCGATCCGCAGGGATTGATCGTTGCCGTGGCCGCGCTCCACGCGGTCGAGTTTATCGGGATGCCGGAGGGAAAGATTCCCCTCGCCGAGGCAACCCTTTATCTGGCCTGCGCGCCGAAAAGCAATTCGTCCGTGGCCGGCATTGGCAACGCCCTTGAAGCGGTGCAAAAGGGCGAAGTCGTCCAGGTGCCGATCCATCTGCGGGATGCCCATTATGCTGGAGCGAAACGGCTGGGACACGGCGCCGGTTACCAGTACAGCCATGATTTTCCGGGAGGTATCGCGCCGCAACGGTACGGCATAGCACCGGGCCGTTTCTTCCAGCCAACCGATCACGGTTACGAAGCCCGGATCAAGGCGCGGCTGGCGGAATGGGAAAAATTGCGCGCCGACGCGCCTAAGAAATAACGCCCTATTTAGGCCATCTGCAAGCCCAGCGATGCAAAGGGCGCGAAGTGTCTTTGGTTCAAAGTGGCCAGTCTCGCCCGGGCACAAATCGCGGTTGCCGCAATAAAACAATCGGGCTGCATGCCGCGTTTGCGGCCCGTTTGATTGATAAGCCGCGACGAGATTTCGGCTTCTCTCCGACCAAAGGCAATGATGTTGCCTTGAATCAAATATTCCAGATGCTCAATCTGGTCCGGTCTCACCGGGCCATTTAAAAATTCGGCCCACGCAATCGAGCTCGTCGCCAGACTTTCGCCCTGCCGAAACCAATTTTCTAAATGAACAACTGCCGGAGAATCTCGCCTTAATGCTCCAATCAGAAAATTAGCGTCGAGATGGATCATCGGCGCTTACGGCCCCATGCCCGCCGTTCAAGCAGAATATCCCTGTTCCACTTTTCTGCCACCTTGGCAGAAATGCCGTTTTTTTGGAGCCAGGCCAAAGCTTCAAGTGGCGTAGGATTCTTCTTCATTTCAAGAGACCCAATTTGATTAACCGCCCGCCGGATGACCTCCGACTTGGGGACGCCCCAGAGAACGGAAAGTTCCTGAACCCGGTCGACGGTTTCAGGTTTCAAGGAATAGGTCACCTTGCTGGTGGTTATGGCCATAACTTTATTATGGCCATAACCTGGGCCACGTCAAATGCTCACTCCGAGAAGTAGACGATCCGGCCGCAATTGTCGCACGTGGCGAGTTCGTCGGAGGAGCGGGCGGAGATGGCCGTCTGCGAGGTGAGCTTCATGTGGCAGCCCCCGCAGGTGCCGCTGTGGATGGGCACGATGGCGACGTCTTTCTTGCTCTTAAGAATGCGGCGATAGCGGGCAAGAATTTCCTCAGGCAGCGCCTTCTCAGCCTCGGCCTGCTTGCTCTTCGCCCCGGCGAGGTCCGTAGTCACCGCAGCGACCCGTTTTTCGAGATCGGCGCGCTTGACCTTGGCTTTTTCCTGGAAGGCGGTCAGTTCCTTCTGCCCTTCGGTCACGGTGGCGAGTCCCTTGTCGTACGCCTCCATCAATTCGAGTTCCTTGTCCTCGAGTTCGGAAATCTCCTTCTCGGTGTGCTCGATCTCATGATTCAGCGCGGCGTATTCCTCGTTCTTGCGGGTCGACTGCTGCTGGGAGCGGTAGCGGGCGATGGCGGCCTGCTTCGATTGGACCTCGAGGTCGATCTTCTTGCGATCGGCTTCAATCTGGCGGGTGCGATTTTTTAACTCATCGAACTGGGCCTTGCGAGCGTTGACCTCCGCATCGACTCCCGCAATCAGGCCGGGCAGTCCCTCGAGTTCGGCGGTCAGATTCGCGACTTTGGTGTCCCGTTCCTGCAAAATCAGCAGCGCCTCGATCGTCGGATTCATCGTCTCTGACACCGTAGGATGTATTGCCGCCGAGGACAAGACCGACGTGCAAATGGAGCTGAACGATGCGGCTTACTTCGCGCCGAAGCCGCGCATGGCCAGGATTTTCTCGGTGTACTTGGCGAGGAGATCGAATTCGAGGTTCACCCGCTGGCCGACGATGCGTTCGCGCAGCGCGGTGATGGCACGGGTGTGGGGGATGATCCAGACGAGGAATTCGTCCGGCTTCACCTCGCCAACGGTGAGGCTGATGCCGTCGATGGCTATGGAGCCCTTGGGCACGAGGTAAATGCCATCGGCCGGTTCGATGACGATATGGAGCTCGTCGTCCTTTCCAGCCCGGGCCCACTGGCGGACGGTTCCGGTGGTGTCGATATGGCCGGTGACGAAATGGCCGCCGTAACGGCCGTTGGCAGGCAGGGCCCGCTCGAGATTGACGAGGGAGGGAGGGGCGAGGTCGCCGAGGTTGGTGCGCAGCCTGGTTTCCTCCAGCAGGTCGAAGGCGAGCCTCGGGCCGTCGATAGTGGTGACGGTGAGGCAGCAGCCGTTGATGGCGATGCTGTCGCCGATCTGGGCGCCGTCGGCGATGGGACCGGCGTCGATGACGAGGCGGGTGGCGCCGTCGCGCGACTGAAACTGGACAACCTGGCAGGTGCCCTCAACGAGTCCCGTGAACATAAAACCAAACAACGCCTCCTGGAATGGCTTGTCGAGTTTTTTACTGTGTTACATCACCATTTTGACGACGAATCGGCATGGATGGTGACTAATTAACATTACAGTAAACAAATTTAGCGAGCAGCGTTGACTAAAAATCCTAACTTTCGCCTAAGGCGGGGCGATTTATAGCTACAGACCAGTTTTTATTTTCAAAAATTCAACTCCATGATGACTAGTTACAGTGCCTTCAAAGGGGTTCCCATACCCCTCCTGATCAAGGTTCGTGAAGTCGCCAAGCTGCTCTCAGTTTCACGGCATACCGTGCATTGCCTGATCGACAGCGGCGACCTGGAAGCCTCGAAGATCAACGGGACGGGAAAACGGCGGCAGCATTGGCGGGTAACGCGCAAGAGCCTTCTTCTTTTTTACAAAAAACGTTTCGGCCAGTCCCTGGACCGAGCCCTGGAGAATCCCTTTGAATCCTGAAATCGCAACCCCGGCCGTGCAGCCGGCATCGGGGCCGAAGATCGGAACGCGGGCGCAGTTGGAAACGTTGCTGGAGAACATCCTGCGGCTGCAGGCGGAGCGGGAGGAATTGGAGCGGGCGCTGGAAAACGAGATCGCGGCAGTGCGAGAACGTTATCGCGCTCCCCTCGCCGAGCTGGAGCATTACCTGACGCTGGAGACGTCGTGGGCGGAAACCTGGGCGCGGGCGAACCCGCGGGAATTCACCGACCAGCGGCTCGACTGCGCCGGAGCGACGCTGGGCTTTCGGATCACGCCGCCGCGGATCGACCGGGCGAGCCGGCGCTGGACGTGGTCGCGGATCGCGGAGGCGCTGGCGGAGACCGAGTGGGGCAAGGGTTATCTGCGGACACCACCGCCGGAAGCGGACCGGGAGGCGTTGCAGGCCGATCTGGAAAAATTATCGGCGCTGGATTTGCACGATGCGGGTCTGAAGGTCGTGCAGGGTGATCGGTTCTATGTCAGGCCGAAGGACGCACCCACACCGGTGGAGGAAAAATGGGAAGAGGCGGCGTGAGGCTGAGACATTCAGCCACAAGGACCACAAAGAAAACAAAGAATGGAGCGCGATCCCGCCGATGGGACATCGGCGGCTACCCATGATTCGTTACAACCCGGAACCGTCGCACGGAGTGCGACGGCTACCCTTACGCGGCCTTTTTGATGATCTGGCGCAAGACGTAGGGGAGGATGCCGCCGTGCTGGTAGTAGTCGACCTCGATGGGGGTGTCGATGCGGAGGACGAGCGGGACGGTCTCGACCTTGCCGTCGACGCGCTTGATCTCGAGGTTGACGGTCTGGCGGGGCTTGATGGAATCGTTGAGGCCCTTGAGCGAGTAGGTTTCGCTGCCGTCGAGCTTGAGGGTGGCGGCGCTGACGCCTTCCTGGAAGCAGAGCGGAAGGACGCCCATGCCGACAAGGTTGCTGCGGTGGATGCGCTCGAAGCTCTGGGCGATGACGGCCTTGACGCCGAGGAGACGGGTACCCTTGGCGGCCCAGTCGCGGGAACTGCCGGTGCCGTATTCGTGGCCGGCAATGATGACAAGCGGCGTGCCGGCCTTCTGGTATTTCATGGAGGCGTCGTAGATGCTCATCTGCTCGGCGCCGGGATAAAACTTGGTGACGCCGCCCTCGACGCCGGGGACCATGAGGTTCTTGATGCGGACGTTGGCGAAGGTGCCGCGGGTCATGACGCGGTCGTTGCCGCGGCGGGCGCCGTAGCTGTTGAATTCCTCGGGCTTGACGCCTTTTTCGATGAGGTAGGCGCCGGCGGGCGAGGTTTTCTTGAAGCTGCCAGCGGGCGAGATGTGGTCGGTGGTGACGGAGTCGCCGAAGATACCGAGAGGGCGGGCGTCGACGATTTCGGTGATGTGGCCGGGCTCCATGGAAAAGTTGTCGAAGAAGGGCGGTTCCTGGATGTAGGTGCTCGATTCGTTCCAGGAATAGGTCTCGCCGGTCGAGCCGGGGATGTTGTTCCAGGCCGGATTCTGGTCGGCGAAGTTGCTGTAGTTCTTGCGGAAGACCTCGGGCATGACGGAAGCGCCGGCGAGGGCCTTGATCTCGGCGGTGGTGGGCCAGATGTCGCGGAGGTAGACGGGCTGGCCGTCCTTGCCGGTGCCGAGCGGTTCCTTGTCGAGATCGATGTCGACCTTGCCGGCGAGGGCGAAGGCGACGACGAGGGGCGGCGACATGAGAAAGTTGGCCTTGATGCTGGGATGGACGCGGGCCTCGAAATTGCGGTTGCCGGAGAGGACGCTGGCGGCGACGAGGTCGCTCTTGGTGATGGCCTCGTCGATGACGGGGTTGAGCGGGCCGGAGTTGCCGATGCAGGTGGTGCAGCCGTAACCGACGATCTGGAAGCCGAGCTGGTCGAGATAGGGCTGAAGGCCGGTCTTGTCGAAGTAATCGGTGACGACGCGGGAGCCGGGCGCGAGGGAGGTCTTGACGGCGGGATTGACCTTGAGGCCCTTTTCGACGGCCTTCTTGGCGACGAGGCCCGCGGCGATCATGACGGAGGGATTGCTGGTGTTGGTACAGCTGGTGATGGCGGCGATGAGGACGCTGCCGTGCCTGATGTCGACGTCGGTTTTGGGCGTCCGGCCGTTGAGAGAGACGGTGACATGGGCGTCGCGCTTGTCCTTTTTATCGAAGCCATTTTCTGTGATGGGCTTGTCGAGGGCGGCGAGGAATTTTTCCTTAAGCGTGGGAAGCGGGATACGATCCTGGGGCCGCTTCGGCCCGGCGACGCTGGGCGCGACGTCGGCGAGGTTGAGCTCGAGATCGACGCTGTAGACGATGCCTTCGGCCTTGGTGGGGATGCCGAAAAGTTTCTGGGCCTTAAAGTAAGTCTCGAAGGCCTCGAGCTGCTCCTGCGTGCGACCGGTGCTCTTGAGGTAATTGACCGATTCGGCGTCGATGGGGAAGTAGCCCATGGTGGCGCCGTATTCGGGGGCCATGTTGGCGATGGTGGCGCGGTCGGGGAGCGGTAGGGTGGCGGCGCCAGGACCGTAGAACTCGACGAACTTGCCGACGACCTTCTGCTTGCGGAGCATTTCGGTGACGTGGAGGGCGAGGTCGGTGGCGGTAACGCCTTCGCGAAGCGAGCCGGTCATGTGGACGCCGACGACTTCGGGGGTGAGGAAGTAGACGGGCTGGCCGAGCATGCCGGCCTCGGCCTCGATGCCGCCGACGCCCCAGCCGACGATGCCGAGGCCGTTGATCATGGTGGTGTGGGAATCAGTGCCGACGAGGGTGTCGGGATAATAAATGGTTTCGCCATCGGCCTTGGCGGAGAGGACGCCCTTGGCGAGATACTCGAGATTGACCTGGTGGACGATGCCGATGCCGGGCGGGACGACCTTGAAGGTCTCAAAAGCCTGCTGGCCCCACTTGAGGAATTCGTAGCGTTCGCGATTGCGGATGAATTCGAATTCGAGGTTTTGCTGAAGCGCGGTGGGCACGCCGGCGACATCGACCTGCACCGAGTGATCGACGACCAAGTCGACGGGGACGAGGGGCTCGATGAGCTTGGGACTTTTCTTGAGCTTTTCGACGGCATGGCGCATGGCGGCGAGATCGACGAGGAGCGGGACGCCGGTGAAGTCCTGCAAAACGATGCGGGCGACGACGAAGGGAATCTCCTCCGCGGCGGGTTTCCTGGCGTTCCAATTGGCGAGCGTGCGGATGTCGTTTTCGCTGACGCGCTTTCCATCGAAATTACGCAGAACCGCTTCCAAAACGATGCGGATGCTTACGGGCAATTTCGAGATCGGGCCGACTCCAGCTTCTTCCAGCGCGGGCAGTGAGTAGTATGTAACTTTTTGACCAGACTGCGTGGTTGTGGAACGGAGGGAGTTGAAAAGCGTGTGAAGTGCCATAGATTTTGGGTGTGTCTAATATGACGCGGATGAAGCATGCTTCAAGCCGCAACCGGCGTAAATTTGGCAGGTTCGGCATAAAATTACGCGGTGACCCGTTAGGGGTGAGACGGGACGACTCCATTTCTGTCACGGAGTTGGCATTCTTTAGGCTCGACGAAGGCTCGAACAAAATAAACCAGAAAGGAAATCCCTCCTGATGAAAACAACCGACATGATGGTCGAGTTGGTTCGAATCCAAAAAAATGCGTTCCGCCTCGCGGATCAACGCATCACGAAGGTGCATCAAAGCCGCTACGAGCGCCGCAAGGTGCGCGAGTTTCTCCGACTGGGAGACTGGGCGGCTGACGCCTGAAACGACAGTCAGGGTCGTTTCACGTTCCTGTCGGCGTACGAGGCAGGGACGTGAAATCAGGGGCTTGACGGCCTCTCCTTTTATGATACTTTTTCTATCATGAAAGTGGCCACCGTCGCCGATCTCCGCAATCGTTTCGCCACGGTTTCCCGCTGGATTGAAGACGGGGAAAAAATCGAGATTCGCAAACGAGGCAAGGCTTTTGCCACCCTGGTCCCCTTGGGAGGAAAGAATGCCAAAAAGGCAGTCTGGCCCGATCTCTCCGCCCGCCTGAATAAAATTTATCCCAAACCTTTGCCGGGGAAGCCGGCGGGAGAACTCATTTCTGAGGGTCGAGGCGAGTGATAAACGCCTATTTTGACAGCGGTGTCCTGGTTAAAAATTATTGCCGGGAAGCCGGCTCGCCCGAGGCGATAAGGCTGATTCTGGCGGAAGCACCACCCCTGCCTCTGACTCACTTCCAGGAAATGGAAATACGAAATGCGCTGCGCCTGAAATTCTTTCGGCACGAGATGACTGCACAAACCCTCAAGGGCGGCCTGGCGCTGCTGGACGAGGATATCCGGCAAGGACGCCTCCAGCGCCCTGTTTACGATCCGGGGTCCATTTTTCGTCGCGCGGAAGTTCTTTCCCGTCTCCACACCCCGGCCACCGGAGCACGGACGCTCGATATTCTGCATGTGGCCGCCGCGCTGGAGATCAAGGCGATCCGATTCATTTCTTTCGACCAACGGCAGCGGGCCATGGCCAAGCGGGCGGGATTAACAATTGTCCCTTCGACCCTCGCATCGATCTAAAAGATTATAGATGCCTTTGGCCCGCAGGCGGCGGGCTTTCTCAACGTGAGGGTCGCGTTGGTAATTGGGCAAAAGACCCACGGTCTTGTTAAGATCAAGCAGAACGGGTTGGCCATCCAGCAGGACATAATCGAACTTTCCATAATCGAAGCCGAGGCGGCGGCGGATGTCGCTCAGGCGGGGATCGGGTTTAAATGCGACGGTTTCGGTGACAGTTTCGCCTTTCACAATCGGTTCCCTTCCCTTGAGCAAAAAGAAGGCTTCCTGATTTCCGAGGAAGTGATAGGTGCGGACGGCGTAGTCATCGCCGATGCGTTCGGGAACGAATTTCTCGATGACGAGACCTGGATCACGCCAGCAGGCAGGCGGGACTTCGCGCAAAGAGGAATAGGTGGAATAGAGTGCATCTCCCCTGCCCGGCCGGAAACGATACTGCCAGCGATGGGCGAAACGGGTGAAGAGATGGGGATGGAGCCGACGCTCGGGATCGCCGCCGCAGTTGAGGTCGGTTTTGACGATGACGGGGCCGGGATAATTTGAATCGGGCGTAAGCAGGAGCGAGCTGAAGGAATGCTTGCGGATGTCGCGGACGACGAGGTTGACGCAGCAGGGATAGCGGCGGGCAAAGTCGAGATAGTTTTCAGGTACGACGGAGAGGTTGACGTGGAGGAAGAGGAGGTCGGCGGGGACGTGGTTTTTGGTGCCGAAGAGGAATTGAACAGAGAGGCCGTCTTCGCGCCAATAACGGGTGAGCTCGGAAACGACATAGGCTTCCGGGCGGTCGCGTTCCAGAAAAAGGATGGCGATGCTCTGAGGCGGCATGGGGCTATTGGGTCAGGCCTGCCATCTGATCGCGCGGGCAGCCTTCGCCGAGATAATCATAAATACCCTCGGCCAACTGTCGCCGGGCTTTCACAACCCCGGGATCGTGTGAGGCGTTCGGATTAAAGCCCATCGTTTTGTTGATATCGATCAGGACCGGCGTGCCGTCGACCAGTACGTAATCAAATTTCCCGAAATCGAGGCGGAGCTTGCGGCGAAGTTCCTGGAGCGCGGGCTCGTTCTCGACCGGTGAAATACTAATGAGGGCGTCCTCGCGGATGAAGGGCTTTTCCGAGACGAGGAGCAGCGTATTTTCCCGGTTGCCGAGGAATTTGTAATTGCGGATGACATAGTGGCCGTCCAACCGCTCCGGGATGAATTTCTCGACCAGCCAATGCCGGTTTCTCCAGCAAGCCGCCGGGACCTCACGAATCGAACGATAAACGGGATAGACGGCATCCTCCCTCCAATTCCGCGTGGGATGCAGAATCATCCGGCGAAGCATCTGCCAGCGGGAGGCGAGCCGGAAGAACGGGTTGGGATGCAAATAGGTCTCCGGGACGCCGCCATAATTGAGGTCGGTCTTGACGATGACTTCGCCTTGATAATCGGAGTCGGAAGAAAGAACCAGCGAACTGAAACTGCGTTTGCGAATATCGCGGGCGTGAAGATTGACGGCCCTGGGATAACGGCGGGCGAACTGAAGATACTCCCCGGGCACCACCGATAAATTAACATGGAGAAAAAGGAGATCGGCCGGGACGCAGGTTTTGATCCCGATGAGATGATGAACCTTGATCCCGCCTTCCTCCCATATCTTGGCGTAGGCGGAAATGGCGTAATTTTCCGGGCGATCTCTTTCGAGAAAAAGAATCGCGATGGTCGGCGGCCGCATGAAGGTTGCGCCCTACTTGAGAGCTTCCACTTCAGCTTCTTCGGTCAGGACGTTGGCGCCAGCCTGGAGCTCGACCATGCGGCGATAAGCTCCGTCGGGCAGGGCCATGAGTTCATCATGCGAGCCTGTCTCGCGCACGGCGCCGTCGCGGAGCATGACGATGCGGTCGGCATTGCGGATGGTGGAGAGGCGATGGGCGATGACGAAGCAGGTACGGCCCTTCATCAATTCCTCGAGCGCCTGCTGGACAAGGCGTTCGCTTTCGGCATCGAGCGCACTGGTGGCCTCGTCGAGGATGAGGATGGAGGGATCCTTGAGGAGGGCGCGGGCGATGGCGATGCGCTGGCGCTGGCCGCCGGAGACCTTAATGCCGCGCTCACCGACGAGGGTGGCGTAGCCTTCGGGGAACTGGGTGATGAAGTCGTGGGCGTTGGCACGATGGGCGGCGGCTTCAATTTCAGCCTGGGACGCGCCGGGCTTGCCGTAGGCGATGTTCTCGGCGATGGAGCCGCCGAAGAGGAGGACTTCCTGCGGGACGAGGGCCATCTGGCCGCGGAGTTCGTGGAGGCCGTATTCGGTGGCGGGATGGCCATCGAAGAGGATGCGGCCCTGGCTGGGATCGTAGAAGCGGAGGAGGAGTGAGGCGATGGTCGATTTGCCGGAACCACTGGGACCTACGAGGGCAACGACTTTGCCGGCGGGGATGGAGAAGGTGAGGCTTTTGAGGACGTCGACGGCGAGACGGGAGGGATAGGCGAAGGTGACATGGTCGAACGCAACGTCACCGCGGAACCGGGTGGTGCGGGCGGAGGCGTCGCGGGGCTCGGAGGGTTCGGCGAGCAACTCGCGGACGCGCTGGGTGGCGCCGATCGATTTCTGGAGATTGCTGTAGAGATCAGCGAAGCTCCCGAGCGAACCGCCGATGAAGATGGTGTAAATGGTGAACCCGAAGAGCTCGCCACGCTGGAGGGTTCCATCGAGCAGGAGCGTGGTGCCGTACCAGAGGACGATGACGATGGCGCTGAAAATGCCGAAGATGATGAAGGCGATGAGAGCCGCGCGGGCCTTGGCGCCGTTGATGACCGCGCCGAGGAAGAGCTCGATGCGGGCGTTGTAGCGCTTTTGCTCGAAGAGCTCGTTGCAGAAGGCCTTGACGCTGGCAATGCCGAGGAGGGTTTCCTCAACGACGTTGGCGGTCTGGGCAAGGGCGTCCTGGGTAACGCCAGAGCGCTTGCCCACGCGGCGACCGAGCACGATAGCGCCGATGATGGTGACAGGGAAACAGGCGAGCATGACGCCGGTGAGGCGCGGCGACATCCAGGCGATCATCCCGATGCTGCCGATCATGATGAGGCTCTGGCGGAGGAACTGGGGGATGGCGAAGACGAAGGCGTCCTGGAGCTGGGTGAGATCGGCGGACATGCGGCTGTTGAGTTCGCCCACCTGATGCTGGCCGAAGAAGGTCATCGACATTTCCGTCAGATGCGCGAAGAGGGACTTGCGGAGATCGGCGAGGCCGTACTCGCCGACCATGTTGAAGCACATCGACTGGAAATAGGTCATGACGGCCTGGACAAAGAGGACGCCAAGCATGAAGAACATGAAGTGGAGCGCCGCAGTGCGATTGGGGCTGTCGATGAGGGTGCCGGCGAGCGCCGGGAAGGCGATGCCGAGAATGCTGGAGCAAACGAGAAGAACGAGGCCGAGGATCAGGCGGCCACGATAGGGTCTCAGGTAACCGTAGAGGCTGAACATCTGCCCGAGGCTCTCGCGCGTGACCCGAACTTTCGATGTTGTAGCGGAATCACGGGATTCGGTGTCGGAACGGCGCGGCATGGAAACGAAACGCTAGCGCGTTACAACACGGAAGCCAAGCAAGGTGTCCCGCCTTTACTTAAGAAGTCAGCTGAGTAGATTGGAACGTGCCAAAAAAGGATTCCACTTATCGTTCCGTCAAGACCTCGCAATCGGTAAAGGAGGCGATGCCCGCCTCCGCCGAGACAGGGATTCATTATGCCTCGGCCGAAATGACACGGAAGGCGATCCATCATGTAATGAAAGTCCATGGAATTGCCTTGCAAAAGCTGGCCAAGTGACCTCCCAGCCACCGCTCTTTCTATCGGCTGAGCTTGTCGTTCAATCCATCGGGAAATGATTCTCGCTTATGGCGGTAGCGACGGAGTCCGTGATCCCGGCTTGGTTGAATCGGCGGTCGCACAGGGAGAAAATACCTTTCACTATGGTCGAGCGGATTTGTTCGGCATCGCCACCGCCTATGCCTTTCATATCGCCGAGAATCAGGCCTTCATCGATGGGAACAAGCGAACCGGCGCGGCCACGGCTCTCTCCTTTCTGCATATCAACGGAGTCGATATCGTCCGGATCAGTTCCGACGAGATTTACGAGATGATGATCAAGATCGCCACTAAATTGGCGGAATTATTGAGAACCAGGCTGGCGTAGTTCTTACTTTCCTTCCGCGGATGGATGATCGCTGACGCAGCGGAAACCAAGCCAGAAGACGCGGGTTTCGAGGACACCATCGGCGGTATTGCGGTGGGTAAGCATGACGCGCTCGGCGGAGTTGGTTTTGAAATTGGCGCCCCGGATGACGGCGACCTTGACTGATTCCATGCGGCTGCTGGAGACGATGGTGTCAGTCCATTCACTGACGTTGCCAGCCATGCCGCAGACGCCATAGGGGCTCTTGTCTTTGTCAGTCTGGTCGACGGCCTGGTAGAAGTGGACCGGCACGTCGAAAAGACCCTGGCCAGGCATGGGCGCGGAGTTGTTGGCGATCTGGCTGAAAGTGTTGCCCCAGGGATAAACGAAGCCGTTGGGCCCGCGCGCGGCCATTTCCCATTCGTGCTCGTCGGGGAGGCGCTTGCCAGCCCACTTGGCGTAGGCCTCGGCGTCGTACCAATCAACATTGAAGACGGGATCGTCGAGGCTGAGAAAGACCTTGTTGTAAGGCTCGCGGTATTTGATGCAGCGGAAAATGCCGGCGATCTTGTTGCCGTCGGCGTCGATGCGGTCGGCCCAGTCCTTGGGCTCGTGGTCCTTCTCGCCCTGTTGGGCCGGGTTGCGCCAATCGGCGTCAGTGCCGGCATCGCGGACGGCGCGGAGGAATTTGAGGTATTCACCAAAGGTGACCTCGTACTTGTCGATGTAGAAGGTGTGATCCATGACGGCGGAGGCGTTTTGATAGACGTAGGGGCCGGCGGGGATCTCGATCATCTCGTTGTATTGGTGCGAAGGAGGATCGGAAAGGAACATGGAGTGGAGGAGATAGCCGACGACGAGGACGACGACGCCGAAACCGCCGAACATAAGGTATTGGCCATACTGCTGCTTGCGCCGGGCGACGGCGATGGCCTGGCGGGCGATCTGCTTTTCCTGCGAAACGGCGATTTCCTTTTCGGGCGCAAGCTCGATATCGATGGCCTGGGCCTCGCTGACGACATGGGCCATCTGGACCCGGCCGGAGCGGAGCTCATTCAGAAGATTGCGGAGGCGGAGGGGAACCTGTTCCGGCGGGGGCAGCAGGGTCTGGACGGCGTAAGCGAACACGGTGAGGTCCGATTCACCGGGCGATGTGACCGGCAGCATGGGATCGACGCAATTGGCGACCTTGATAACGCCCTGGGGCGAAACGGAGACATCGGTGGCGCCAACCGTGGTATGGGCATACTTGTTCGAGTCCCAGAAGATGATGACCGAGCCGACGATGTGGATGATTTGCGCGGCAAGCCGGGGATCAATCCCCTGCCCCGCGGTGGCCATTTCGGCCAGGTTGGGCATGTCCCATTTTTCGCGACAGAAGAAATCACGGCCCTGATAATCACCGGCCTGATAGACGCCCTGGACGTTGGGATGGGCCGCGCGGGCCATGAGGGCGGCGAAACTGCGGAAGCGGCTGGCGTCCTGCGGCGTGGCCCACGAATGGCAGACGGTGATGAAGACGTCGCGCTTCACACTGGTATCGTAGGCGGCGTAACAATCGCCCCAGCGATCGGGCGGCTGTTTCTTACCGAGCTTGAAGGGAGGAAATTCGAGGCCCTCGAGCGTGGCCAGGGTGTCCTGGCAAGTGGAGGAGAAGAGGCTTTCGTCGAGTGGCAGCGGGAAGAGAGTGAGGCCTTGGATGTAGTCGCCAAAATTTTGGAGATTGTAGTTGGTGACGATGAGGACGCGGGCGCGACGGAATTTGGCGCGCACGGCGGAAAGAAAGCCAAGGCCGTCACCGGTAACGAAGTAGATTTCGCAGATGCAGAGATCGAGGTCCTCGTACTGCTCAAGAGCGGCGATGCCGTCGAGAGGGCCGGGAGCGAAACCGACATTGGCGTGGGGCGTGGCCGCGAGGATGAGCTGGCCCATTCGTTCGGCGACGGTGGGATCGGGCTGAACGATCAGAACATTCGCACTCATGCTGGAAAGGCTGAGATTGCGCCAAAATTGTGCTTCTGCCAATGGTGATCTCTCCGCCGAAGCCGCTGCCGCTGAAATGGTCGGGAGAAGGAGTCATTCATTTGTATAGCAATTTTAGTTGACACGATAAGGGCGCCGTTATACGAAAGTATTATGCGACATAGCAACAGCCAGCAACTTGTCCTCGACTTTGTCGAGCAATACCAGGGGGAACATCAGCGGCCGCCGACCATCCGCGAAATCCAGGACCATTGCGGGTTCAAGAGTCCGCGCGCTGTTTCATATATTCTCGAAAAGCTGGAAGAGGCGCGGCTGATCATCCGGCAGGCCCATTCCCGGGGAATTCAACTGACGAAACCGCGCGTGACCGCGGCCGGCGTGCAGCTTCCCCTTTTCGCTTCGATCCCGGCCGGTTTACCCGATCAGTTTGACGGGAGCGAGGCTTCGGAGACTCTCCGTTTTATCCCAACAACGCTGGGGATCTCCAATCCGAACCGCGCCTTTGCCGTGCGGGTCCGGGGCGACAGCATGATCGACGCGGGGATTTTTTCGGGCGATATCGTCGTGCTGGAGCAGAAGGAAGCGCGTCCGGGAGACATCGTGGCCGCGTTGATCGACGGCGAGAACACGCTGAAGCGGTTGGTGAAAAACAATGGGCGCGTTTACCTGAAGGCGGAGAACCCCGATTACCCCGATCTTTCCCCGGTCGAGAAACTCGACATCCAGGGCGTGGTGGTGAGTGTGCTGCGGACTTTTGCCGCTGCGGCCTAGAACTCTCCTCGCTCGACTCCTTGCTGCCGGTCAAAATCTCCTCCGGCGCGGCCCCTGGCTACTTTTGCAATGAGTTCCAAGGCCTAACTTTCCGCAGTTCCTTCGGGCGGCAGAGTGGGCAGGGCCTCCGCGACAAGACGGCGGGCCTCCTCCAGCTCTTTCCAGGTTGCCTGTTTTCGCTGGTAGCGCCGCTCGATGGCATCGAGAAAAGTTTCCCAATCCTGCCGGGTCGGCTTGCGGTCGTAGTCCCAGCGGTCGGCGCCGCGTTCCCGGAACTGGATTTTATAGCGACCGGAGAACCAGGTCACCCGGACATCGTAACGTGAATCGTCATCACGCTTTGTCGTCCAGTTGATGTCCCGGCGCATGACTTATTCCGGCCAGAGTTGTGCGATACTCAATTCGTCGAGTTGGTCGACGACCCAGTCGGCATGGGCGAGTTTGTCCTTCGGTTCGGTTGTGGCCACGGCAACAACTTTCATTCCGGCGGCCTTGCCCGCAGAAATTCCAACCAAAGCGTCCTCGAAGACAACGCTCTGGGCCGGTTCGGCGCCGATCTTCTTTGCGGCGGTAAGGAAAACCTCGGGATCCGGCTTGCCTTTTTTCACGTCTTCAGCCGAGACGATGGCGGCGAAATAATTTTCAAAGCCGAGCACCTCGAGTGTGGTGGTGATATTTTCGAGATGGGTGGAAGAAGCGACGACACAGGGAATATTTTCCGCGCGGAGGTTCTTGAGCCATGACTCGACGCCGGGGAGCGGCTTGACGCCTTTTTCAACGACGATTTCGCGGTAGATGGCCTCCTTTCGGAGGGAGTAGATACGGATTTCGACGGGGTCGGAGGTCCAGTGGAGAATGTTGGGGAAAATGACCTCGTTTTTCATACCGAAGCCGCGCTTGAAATGACCGTCGGGCAAGGGCTTATCCAGCTCCCTGGCAAGGCGGGTCCAGCTCTCCTCGTGGTGCGCGGCGGAATTGATAATGACGCCATCCCAATCAAAGACCGCGCCTCGTTTACTACTCATAAGGGAGTGTGTTTATGGCGCGGTTTTTGGATTTGTCGAGCCGCGATGATGCTTGGCGCTATTGTTTCCTCCGGTTATAAAGTAGCGATGAAATACTCCCTCCTTCCGTTTGCTCTTGGGGCAATGCTCGCCGGTGGCGCCATGGCCCAGACACCCACGCCAGCCCCACCACCACAGCCTCACCCGCAGCAATCTCCGCCGATGGGCTCGCCGTTCATGATCACACCTGAGGAGCGGCAGGAATTAATGAAGGCGCGCGAAGCGGCGCTGTCCGCCGATCCGGCGCTGTCCAAGGCAGTCAAGGATTTCCAGGCCGAGGGCCAAGCATTGCAGGCCCGGGGCCAGAAGCTGCAGGACCAGATCCGCGATGCGATGATCAAGGCCGATGCCAAGGTGGCTCCGATCATCGCAAAGATCGAGAATGCTCGTCGTATGGGAGGTCCCGCCATGATGAATCCGCCCAGCGGTTCACCTCGCCCCCCATCACCTCCGCCCGCCGCGCCGCATACGTCTTCGTCGGGAGGTTGACGTTTCGGGTAAATTCTCCGCGCACGGACTTCAGACAGTCCGTGCGCTTTCGTTTTAAAGGTTGGCCTTGTCGAACGGTCGATTCGGATTATTCTGGCGGCCAGTGACTCCGTTGACGCCGTCCCGCCTTCTGCCTGCGCGCGTTCTCGGTTCCCTTTTCATCCGTGGCGGACGGATCATCGATCCCGCTTCGGGCCGGGACGAGGTGGGCGACCTGCTGGTCGAGGAAGGGCGGATTGCCGCTGGCACCGCCAAGCCGAAGGATTCGTCCATGCCAGTGATCGACGCCAAAGGGCTCATCGTCGCGCCGGGGCTGATCGACATGCATGTGCACCTGCGCGAGCCGGGCGGCGGGCAGAAAGAGACGATTGCGACCGGTTCGCGCGCGGCGGCGGCGGGAGGCTTTACCAGCATCCTGGCGATGCCGAACACGAACCCGCCGGCGGATGGGCCAAACACAATTGCGCTGATGCGGCAGCGGGCATTGGAAACGGCATGGGTGAATGTTTATACGACGGGCTGCATCACCGTGGGCATGAAAGGCGAGCAACTGGCGCCCATCGGGTCCCTCTACAAGGCGGGCATCGTGGCGCTGACTGACGACGGGCACTGCGTGCAGAACAACGAGGTAATGCGGCGGGCGCTCGACTACGCGCGGATGTTCGACCTGCTGATATTGGACCATTGCCAGGATTACAATCTTTCGGCGGGCGGGGTGATGCACGAGGGACGCTGGAGCACGATCCTGGGACTGCCGGGCTGGCCACGGATCGCGGAGGACATGATCGTGGCGCGGAACATCCTTCTTTCCGAACTGACCGGGGCCCGGGTGCACGTGCAGCATCTCTCCAGCGGCGATTCGGTCCGGCTGGTGCGCGATGCAAAAAAGCGCGGTGTGAGGATTTCAGCCGAGGCGATGCCTCATCACCTGGCGCTGACTGATGCCGCGATTGAAGGCTATAATACGAACTTCAAGATGAACCCGCCGCTGCGGGAAAAATCGGACCAGGAGGCGCTGCTGGCGGGGTTGGCCGACGACACCATCGAGATTCTGGCCAGCGACCATGCGCCGCATGCCTCCTACGAAAAGGAAGTCGAGTTTGCGGATGCGCCCTTCGGCATCGTGGGGCTGGAAACCGAGCTGGGAATTTTTGCGAAGGTGTTGATCGAGTCGGAGGTGCTGGACTGGCCGCGGATGCTGAAGAAGCTGACGGTGAATCCAGCGAGGCTGCTCAAGCTGGACCGGGGTACGCTGGCTCCGGGTGCGCCGGGGGACATCACGCTGATCGATCCGAAAGGCGCGTGGAAAGTAGACGCGGGAAAATTTTATTCGCTGAGCCGCAACACGCCGTTTGACGGCTGGGAGCTGCCGGCGCGAGCGACGCATACCATCGTGGACGGTCATGTGGTGTGGAGTCTGGCGAATCAGTTTGGAAAACAAGGGGCGGATGCTTCCCGGGGATAGAACCGGTCTGGCAGCGAATTTGCTCTGCGTTGACCATGCCTGATGTTGGCAAATCTTTTCTGGCGGGTGCTGCCGGGGCCCCTGTCCTGGTTTCTGATCCGACGGCTGCGCCATGAGAATTTTTTCCGCAACTCTGAGCAGGTCTTATGGTTTAACTCTTTATGCTGGAACCGCTGCCGCCATCGCAATGGAATGCGACAACGGCCGCGCATCTCTTGAACCGGGCCGGGTTTGGCGGCAGTCCGCAGGACGTTGAGAACTTGCGGCTGATGGGGCCGGATCGGGCGGTCTCATGGTTTCTCGATTATGAGAAGATTCCCGATGCGACCCCGCCGCCGGAATGGGCCCATCCCGATCCCGACCTGATCGCCCGGCGGGAGGCGATCCAGCGCGCGGCCGATCCGGAGACGAAAAAGGCCCTGCAGCGCATGGAAAACATGACGCTTTACCAGCAGATGGCTGACCTGCGGTATTGGTGGGTGCGGCGGATGGCGCTGGGGCCGCGGCCCTTCCAGGAAAAGATGACGCTTTTCTGGCATGGCCATTTCGCGACCAGTTTCGAGAAGGTGCGGATGCCCTATTTTCTTTGGCTGCAGAATGAGACCTTCCGGCAGAACGCGACGGGCAATTTCAACGACCTGCTGATCGCGGTGGCGGAAGATCCGGCGATGCTGAATTACCTGGATGGCGAGCGGAGCAACAAGAACAAGCCAAACGAAAATTTCGCCCGCGAAGTGATGGAGCTCTTCACGTTGGGCGAGGGCTATTACACGGAGCAGGACATCCAGCAGGCGGCGAAGGCCTACACGGGCTGGGGACTGGCCCACGACCGGCTCCATTTCGAGTATCACCGCAACAACCACGATGAGGGGCCGAAGACGATTTTCGGCCAGACGGGCAATTTCACCGGCGAGGATGTGCTGAACATGATTTGCGCGAAGCCGGAATGCGCCGGGTTCATCTCGGCGCGAATCTGGCGCTTCTTCGTCCAGGACCAGCCGCCGCCGCCGATGGTGGATGCGCTGGCAAAGGAATTCCAGTCGCACGGCATGGACGTCAAGCACCTGATGCGGGTGATTTTCCGGTCGCACGAATTTTACGCGCCCGACGTCATCCGGTCCCAGATCAAGAGCCCGGTGCAATGGCTGATCGCCGCGACGCGGCAGTTGCAGGCCCCCCTCCCCACCGAGCCGATGACGCTGGTGATGCTGAATCTGCTGGGCCAGGAATTGTTCCAGCCGCCGAACGTGAAGGGTTGGGACGGAGGCGTCGCCTGGATCACAACCAACAGCCTGCTCGACCGCTATAACTTTGCCGCGGCGATGGTGGAGGGCCAACGAATCCCTATGCCAAACCTGATGGGCCAGATGAAGAGCATCCTGAACAACATGGGCGAGGACGGCTTGATGGAGATTTCGCCCGCCGACGTGAGTGCGCTTTTCACCCCGGCTGACCTGGCCACGCCCGACAGCTACCTGGCCGCGCTCCAGAACCGTTTTCTTAGCTCGGAACTGAGCCCGAAGCGGCTCGATTCGCTGCACGATTTTTTGAAGACCAAATCGCCGATCGAGGACCAGGACATCCGGAAGTCGATCCGGCTGATCATGTCCACGCCCGAGTATCAACTGACCTAACCCGCCACCGCCATGAATAATCCCCTCCTCACCACCCGCCGCGATTTCCTTCGCACCACGCTCCTGGGCGGCGCTCTAAGCTGGACCGTGCCAAGCTTCGTCGCGCAGACGTTCACCGCGCTTCATGCCCAGGCCGACGGGGCGCTGACGCAGGTCGCGACCGGCAAAGATAGCCCGATCCTGGTGCTGATCCAACTTGCCGGCGGCAACGACGGGCTGAACACCGTGGTGCCCTACACAAATGATTTTTATTACAAGGCGCGGCCGACCATTGGCATTCCGGCGAACCAGGTGCTGAAGCTGAGCGACACGCTGGGGCTGAATTCGACGATGGCGGGGTTCAAAAGTCTCTTTGATGCGGGGCATCTTTCCATCGTCAACGGCGTGGGTTATCCCAACCCGAACCGGAGCCATTTCCGCTCGACCGAAATCTGGCAGACCGCGAGCGACGAGGACAAATACCTGACCGATGGCTGGCTGGGGCGCTACTTCGACAACGCCTGCCAGGGTTGCGATCCGACGGTGGGAATCAACATCGGGCCGCGGTTGCCGCAGGCTTTTTCGTCGCACGCGCCGACCGGCATCAGCCTGGAAAATCCCGACAGTTACCGGTTCATGGGCGCGGGACAGCACGACGACGAGGAGATGGTCTACCGGAGCATGTACAATCCCGACGATGCCTCGCCAAGCGCGAACACCGGCGCGAGCGTGAGCATGGTTTCGGGGACGGTGACGCTGCAAAACGGGCAGAGCGCGCTCGATTTTCTGGAGCGGACGTCGATGGACGCCCAGGTGAGTTCGGACAAAATCCGGGCCATCGCGGGCAAGGCGAAGAACAACTCGCGTTATCCGGGAACAGGGCTGGCGCGGAATCTGCAATTGGTCGCGAAGCTCATCGCGGGCGGGCTGCCAACGCGGGTATTCTATGTTTCGCAGGGTGGCTATGACACGCACACCGGCCAGCGGGGAGCGCAGGACGGGCGCCTGAAGGAACTGGCCGACGCCGTAAAGGCGTTTACGGATGACCTGACGGCGATGGGCGCGTTCGACCGGGTGATGATCATGACCTTCAGCGAATTCGGGCGTCGCGTGACGGAGAATGGCAGCCGTGGCACCGATCACGGCGCGGCGGCGCCGATGTTTCTGATCGGCCCGAAGATGAAGGCGGGACTGCTGGGCGCGGAGCCGAGCCTGGCCCCGTCCGACTTGCAGGATGGCGACATCAAGTTCGGCACCGATTTCCGCAGTGTCTATGCGAGCATTCTCCAAAGCTGGCTGCAGACCAATTCAGTGCCGATCCTTGGCCGGCAGTTCACGACGCTGCCGATTATGGCCTAGGCATCAATCCGCGTGCTGAACTGGCGGAGGAAGCGGACGTCGTTTTCGGTGAAGAAGCGGAGGTCGGGGATGCCGTGGCGCATAATGGCAATACGCTCAATGCCGAAGCCGAAGGCGTAGCCGGTGTATTTGTCGGGGTCGTAGCCGACCTGCTCGAAGACGGCGGGATCGACCATGCCACAGCCGCAGATTTCGAGCCATTCGCGGCCCTTGACCTGGCTGCCGGCGCGCGAGCAGTCGACTTCGAAGCTCGGCTCGGTGAAGGGGAAGAAGTGGGGGCGGAAACGGAACTTAAGGTCCTCCCCGAGCAGCTCGCGGAAGAAATATTCGAGCGTGCCCTTGAGATCGGCGAGGGTCACGCCTACGTCGACGACGAGGCCCTCCATCTGGAAGAACGACATGCCGTGGGTGGCGTCGATTTCGTCGCGGCGATAGCAGCGGCCCGGCGCGATGATGCGGATGGGCGGCGGCTGCTGAAGCATGGCGCGGATCTGGACCGTAGAGGTCTGGGTACGCATCAGGCGGCGGCCGCCGATGCTCTTGCCGTCGAGGCCGCGGCTGGGGGCGAGGCCATCCTCCTTGAGATAGAAGGTGTCCTGCTCATTGCGGGCGGGATGGTCGAGGGGCGTGTTGAGGGCGTCGAAGTTGAAGACCTCGTTTTCGATGTCGGGGCCGTCGACAATGGCAAAACCAAGCCGCCGGAAAATCTCGATGGCGCGGTCGCGGACCTGGAGGACGGGATGGAGCGAGCCGGGGGCCTCGTAGCGACCGGGAAGGGTCGGGTCAAAATCGGCGGCCTCGGCGGCGGCGGTGAGCTCGGCCTTGCGCGTGTCGTAGGCGGCCTGCACCGCATTCTTGGCCTCGTTGGCGGCGCGGCCGACGATGGGACGCTGCTCCTTCGGCACCGTGGCCATTTTTTCGAGAAGCAACGGGAGGGCGCCGTTGCGGGCGAGGTACTGGATGCGCACGGCTTCGAGAGCATCGGCATCGGCGGCGCCGGCAATGGCCGCGAGAATGGCGGCCTGGAGGGAAAGAATTTCGTCCTGCATAAAAGGAAATGGGGCTGACTGGTGACCCACCAGAGAAACAATTCCGGCGCCCCGCCGCAAGGCTTTTAAAGTCCTCCCTGCGGCGGAAGAACACGATCTTGCCCTTGCCACGCATCGCCCTAGGATTCGCCCCATGATGCCAATCGCATCCCGACACAAAAAATTAACGAAACGTATCGGTATTGTCATTCGTCTTAGGATGACAAATCCTATGATCCGATTTAGCCCCTTGTACGCATGAAATCCTTTCCCTTTCTCCCGCTTGCGCTTGGCGCCAGCCTTCTGACCGTTCTGCCGCTTCAGGCCGACGTGAACAGCGACCTGGCCTTCTCCGCCTTCAGCAATGTCGATCTCCAGGCGCTGGCGGGCGGGACCGTGCAGCAATCACGGGGCGGACTGATCAACTTTCAGCGCGGCATCACGAGTCAGTCGCTTTACGTGGTCAACGCGGCTCCCGCGGTGGTGCAGAGCAAATTGATTCACTGGAATCAAAGCAGCCATTCAAATCTTAAGGTATGGCTGCATCAATCGCTGCCCCAGCAATGGACGACTACTGACTTTGCCGGGCTCGGCAGCCTGCCGGACAACAGCTCGGTAAAGGCGTTGCGGGACGCCACGGCGAAGTTCGATCCGTCGAATCCCTCGTTGCAGCTAAGCAAGGAAGAGGGACAGATGTTGGTGACAACCCTGGCAGCAGCAGGTGCGGATCCTTTCGTCGGCGTCTGGTCACAAATTCTTAGCGGCCGGATCAGCAATTTTCTCAACGGGCGGCTGGGATCGGAAACATACGTGCAGAGCGACGGGACGATCCAGCCCTTGAGCGAACTCAAGAACCTGCTCCATGCCGATCCCAGGATTTACGGCCAGTATCAGCACCTGCTCAACCAGACGCCTCTTAAGGCCGGGACGGTAGCAACGACGCGGCTGGCACCAGCCGATCTTTATTACGAGGTATTCGATGTGCAGGGAGAGGCGGCAATTGGTACCGGGGCGATTTATCAGGCGGCCAGCCCGGCGACGATTCAATCGGCAGACATCGAGTTTTACGACAGTTGCGGAATTTATGTGACGGCGGAGCTGGACCAGCTCTGGCCGGTGACAATTGATGGCCGGAACGAAACGCTGGTCTGGCGGGCCGACCTGGTTTCGGCGCCCAACATTGCGTATCTTCATGGCACGGAACGGCTGGCGTCGGGAATGGTGATGCTGGAGGAAGTGAAGGACGCCATCGAGGCATTCCGATCTGAATGCCAATGAGGGTCGTCCGAAAATAAACTTTTGTTTGTCATTTCGACCGATTTTGCCTTCTATCAGGCGAGGAAATTTATGAAGCAAAGTATTCGCAACACGCTGCTAATCGCAATCTTAGGCTCACTGCTGCTCACCGGACTCCGGGCCGATGACAGCAAGGACGAGATCGCGCCGACCGTCGCCGCACCGATAGAGGAGAGCACACCCGTGGCGCAGGAGTTCACGATGGAGGGCAGCTATACGGGGAAGTCGATGACCAAGCAGGGCAGCGCGGACCTGGGCGGAGTCGCCAATATCAATTCCCATTTCAATTATGTCGCCTCCCCGCAGATTTCGGACGGCTTCCTGCTCCGGCTGGGCATCGACTCGGAGCGGAACTCGTTCAGCCTGCCTTCCGCCGCACCGCTGCCGAACACGCTGCAGTCAGTCAACGCGGTCATCGGCGCCGACTTGGCGCTGGGCGATAAGATTCTTCTCCGCGCGGAGCTTCATCCCGGCATCTACAGCGACTTTGTCAATATCAACGGGAATGATTTCGACATGCCGGTGCAGATCGGCGCGTCCTACCTCTGGAGCAAGGACTTTCAGATCATCTTGGGCGTACAGATCGATCTGAAATCGGACCTGCCCATCATTGGCCTTCCCGGCGTGCGGTGGCAGTTCGCCGACAAGTGGGTGCTATCCGCCATTCCGCCGCGTCCTCAGCTCCAATATGAGGTCAACAACAGCCTGACGCTTTACACGGGTGCCGAGCTGCTGGGAGGGACTTACCAGCTTAACGATGCTTTCGGCACCAACCATGGGCATGGCCCCGGAACGAATAACACGCAGTTGAACAATAATGTCTGCGATTTCACCGAAATCCGGGTGGGAGCGGGCTTCACCTGGAAATTCACACCCAATCTAAGCCTGGATGTTTCCGGCGGCTATGTGCCCTACCGGCTTTTCGACATTCATTCGAGCCGGATCGGCTTCGAGAACCAGTCCGAATTCGAATTGCACAACAATATCGGGAATGGGGCGCCCTACGGTGAAGTGGGCATCCGGGGCTCGTTCTAGAACTCATTTCAAAAGTAGACACGGGCCGCGCTCAGCGCTGCAGAACCGCGAGGTAGTGGTCGACCATCTTGCGGCGCTCGACGTCGTTACTTTTGACGTAGCAATTGCGGAGATTAATCAGGAGCCGGTGCATGATCTGTGCCGGGGTACTGGGCTTGGTGAGGAAAATCCGCTGACGCTGAGGGACCTCGGAAGCGATGAGTTCAAGTTCGGCGTCCGAGAGAATCCGGCCACGATGATAGGGGTCAAAGACGACGCCTTCGAGCCGGGCCAGGAAGTGGCCGGGAGCGGCGACACCTTCCACCGGCAGGTTGAGCCGATGGCCGACGAGCATGTAGATGAGGGTGACGGTGATCGGCAGGCCGCAGCGGAATTCCATGACCCAGGGCAGGTAGCAGTTGCGCGGGTGATAATATTCGTGGCTGTTGCCGGCGAGGCCCTGTTCCTGGGCAAGGTAACGGGAGAGGCAAAGGACTTTTTCCCGGGGCGTGGCGCCGGGAAGGATCAGGCGACCGGCTTCCTCGGCCCACTGGTCGAGCTGACGGGTGTAGGGCCCGCCATTGAAACCGGGATGCTCGGTCCGGGTAAATTCCCAGCAAAGTTCTTCAAGCTGACTGATGGTGCGCAGCTTGGCGAGACCGCGGGAGATGTCACCAAGGGTCTTGGAGGCCTCGATCTCGCGAATGACTTCGCGGAGGTTTTCCTGCGCGACGCCATTGGCGATGGCGAGAAGCTCCTGATACTCGGGCAAACGCTCCTGGCCGCCTTCAATCAGCTTGCCCTTGATGAGGCCGATGGTGTCAGCATCCCCATCCTGAAGTAGTGAAACAAGTGCTTTTTGCTGGGATGCCGTCATCATGTGGCCGCGCTATCTCTTCAACGTAATCGGGGTTGAAATTACCTCGCCATGATCGGCGCATGGCGCATTAAGGGGGACATCGACGGGAGCATGGTCCTTGGTGATGACGACGGTCTGGATCATCCAGCTTTCGAGTTCCTCGCCGCTGATGTCAGCCAGCATCTTGCCGTTGACTTCCACGCAGGGTGAAAGCTCCTGGCCGCTTTTTTGGATCATTTCCAGGCGTTGGTGGGGATCGTTCCAGATGTCACGATCTTCAAACGGCAAATCGTATTTTCGGAGAACGGCCCGGACGCCCTGGCTCCAGCCGCAGAAGGGTTTCAGGTAGGCAATGATTTTGGGTTTTTCCATGATCGTAGACTACAGCGTGCGGCTCAATGCTGCAACCAAGGGCAATCAACGCAGGTAAGGTGCCAGCTTGGAAAGATTCTCGACGTCTTCGTGCATATCCTCGCTTTTGGGAGTTTCGAGGACCTTCGGGGTGGCAGACCATCGGGAGTCCTGCACAATCCACTTGAAGCAATCGAGGCCGATTTCGCCCTCGCCGAGATGGGCATGACGGTCGACGCGCTTGCCAAGGGGTACCTTGGAGTCGTTGAGGTGAAGACCGAGGACAGTCCCCGTTCCCAATATTTTATCCACCTTAGCCATCGTTTCCTCGTAGCCTTCCCGGCTCTTCAAGTTGTAACCGGCAGCATATAAGTGTGCGGTATCGAGACACGTGCCGAACCTTTTTCCATTGGAGACATTTTCCATCAACCAGCTCAAGTGTTCGAGGCGATAACCCAAGGCATTCCCCTGCCCAGCGGTGATTTCAAGAGCCATGCGGCAGCGAAAACCGGAGGTTTGTTTGACGATCTCATCGAGGCCCTGGGCGATGCGTTTGAGTCCGGCTTCCTCGCCTGCGCCACCGTGGCTGCCGGGGTGCATGACGATAAAGGGAAGATCGAGGGACTCGGCACGCTCGAGCTCCGCGGTCATGGCCTTGACCGAAGTGGAGAACATCTGGGGGTCCTGGCTGCCGAGATTGACGAGATAGGAATTGTGGGCGAAAAAATAAATGCCCGAGGCTTTACGAGCCGATTTGAATTGCGCGACCTCCTCGTTACCGAGGGGCGGGGCGAACCATTGCTTGTTGTTTTTAACGAATATCTGGGCCACCGTGAAACCGCAGGCCTGGGCACGGGTAACAGCCTGGGAAACGCCGCCACTGGTGGAAGTATGCGCACCGAGCAGGACGCCTTCGGGAAGATGGAGGGAGGCGGCTTTTTCGGTTGAAACGCGGGGCACGGCCTTTTGTGGGGCCGGTTTCTTCGGCTTGGATGAAGCAGATTTGGGCACGCAGCTCCTTAATGTTCCAGCCGCAGGACAACCTCGCCTTTCAGGATTTTGACACAACAAGTAAGACGATACTTTTCCGGGTCCTTGTTCCATTGGTCGAGGACGTTGAGTTCCTCGTCGGTGGGTGGTTCGAGATTTTCCATGCCCGATTCGATTGCGACCGCGCAGGTACCGCAGGAGCAGTTGAAGCAACCGGCTTCCATTTCGACGCCGGCTTCCTCGCCGGCATCGAGCAACAGGGTACCGGCGGGAACTTCGGCCGATTGGCCGCCGGGGAGAAGAGTGACTTTGGGCATAGGGGTTAAAACAAAAGCGTTCCCTTATAAGATAAGGAAGCTTTGCCGGGAAACAAATACGTTCCCGTCCCCTCGCTCGATTACTTTTTCTCGAAGGCGGCGTCGAAGGCGACCTTGCTCGGAACAAAGTCGAGCCGGTGGAGAAAAGCGGCGGCCTCAGCGGCACCATGCTCGCGATCCATGCCAATGTCCTCCCACTCGACCGAGAGCGGTCCCTGATAGCCAATCTGGTTGAGCGTGCGGACGATTTCCTCGAACTTGACGCAACCGCGACCCAGCGAGCGAAATTCCCAGAATCGGCGCGGATCACCAAATTTGGTATGGCCGCCGAAGACGCCTGCTTCAGTTGGCTGCGAGGACCAATAGACGTCTTTCATGTGGGCGTGATAGATGCGGTCGCCAAATTTTTGGATGAACCGGACGTAATCGACGCCCTGGTAGCCAAGGTGGGAGGGATCGTAATTGAAACCGAATTCGGGGCGATGCTTCAACGCCTCGAGGGCCCGCTCCGAGCTGACAACATCGAAGGCGATCTCGGTGGGATGGACTTCGAGCGCAAAGCGAATGCCGCAGCTTTTGAATTCGTCCAGGATGGGATTCCAGCGCCGGGCAAAATCGGCAAAACCGTCCTCGATCTGTGCATCGCCGACCGGCGGAAAACTATAGAGCAGCGACCATATCTTCGAGCCGGTGAAGCCGTTGACCACGGGGACGCCGAAATTTTTTGCCGCCCGTGCCGTTTTCATCATTTCCTCGGCGGCCCGCTTCCGGACCTCCTCCGGCTTGCCGTCGCCCCAGACATGGGCGGGCAGGATCGCCTTGTGGCGTTCGTCGATGAGATCGCAGACGGCCTGACCGACGAGATGATTGGAGATGGCCCAGGTCTTAAGGCCCTGCTTCGCCAGCAGCGCGTGACGGTCGTCGCAATAGCCTTTATCCTGGGCCTTCGTGACGTCGAAGTGATCGCCCCAGCAAGCCAGCTCGAGGCCATCATAGCCGAAGCTCTTGGCCTTTTTGGCGAGGGTTTCGAGAGGGAGATCGGCCCACTGGCCGGTGAAAAGAGTAATGGGACGGCCCATATGATTTCCTTTCAGAGTTTGATCCAACGGCGCTGTTTCGACGATTTCTCGACCGCCTCGAGCACCTGCTGGTTTTTCAAGCCATCTTCAAATGTAGGTTGGACGGAGCGGCCTTTAACGACGGCCTGAATGAAATCGAAGACCGTATGCACAAAGGTGTGCTCGTAGCCGATGATGTGCCCCGGCGGCCACCATGCCCCGACATAGGGATGGACTCCTTCAGTGACGAGGATGTCGCGATAGCCCTGGCGATCGGCGCCATCGGCGCGGCTGAAAAACTTGAGACGGTTCATGTCCTCGAAGTCAAAAATGAGCGAGCCCTTGCTGCCGTTGATTTCGATCTGAATGTGATTTTTGCGGCCGGGCGCGACCCGGCTCGCTTCCAGGCAGGCCAGCGCGCCATTGCGGAATTTGCCCAGCGTGATAACGGCGTCGTCGACGGTGACCCTGCCCTTTTTGCTCTTCGATCCGGGAAGCGGGCGCTCCTTGACGAAGGTTTCGAGACGGCCGCAGACCTCGCTGAACTCGCCGACAAGATAGCGGCCGAGGTCAATAATATGGGCGTTGATATCGCCATGCGCGCCGCTGCCGGCGATCTTGCTCTGCAGCCGCCAGACCAGCGGAAATTCGGGGTCGACGATCCAGTCCTGCAGGTAACGTGCGCGGTAATGAAAAATGCGTCCAAGGTCTCCGGCTTCGATCATCTTCCGCGCCTGGGCAATGGCCGGAATGCGCCGGTAATTGTGGCAGACCATATGGACAACTCGGGCCTTCTTCACCGCAGCCAGCATCGTGGCGGCTTCACGAACATTCATCGCCAGAGGCTTTTCGCAGAGGACATGCTTGCCCGCCTTTGCCGCAGCTATGGCGATCTCCGCATGGGTGTCGTTGGCCGTGTTGATATCGAGGACATCAATTTCGGGATTGGCCACGACGTTCCGCCAATCCGTTTCGACATGATTCCAGCCGAATTGTTTCGCCGCGGCAGTCACACCTTTCTTGTCCCGCCCGCAAATGGTGTGAAGCACCGGCTGCGCTGAAACCGGAAAGAATTTATCGACCTGGCGCCAAGCATTCGAATGGGTCTTGCCCATAAACTTGTAGCCGATCATCCCGACGTTGAGTGTCTTCATGATCAATCTAGATTCCTCCCGCCACGCACCTGATTCAATATTTTCTTCGTAACGGATTTGGATTCAGAATCCTGGTACGAATAGAGAGACCGTATGCTGTTATCCATCAGATTCAGGAAAATGATTTCGAGAAGACACGCCCTAAAACGAACCCGATCGATTTAACCCCGGGGCGCAACGCGCGCTCAAAAGATAGTCCTGGGGACAAAGATCTGGTCACCGGCGTAGAGGGGGGGATCACCGCCGGTGGTGCGCACGGCGGCGACGCAATCGATGGTGAACGTCTGGCTGCCGCGCAGGATGCGGACGTGGCGCCGGTCGGCG
>JAJSLK010000010.1 GCA_021272165.1 Methylacidiphilales bacterium | reverse complement strand
TGCGTGACCGGACCATGGCCTGTAGTTCCTGTTGTTGTTCTTGTGTGATATTTAGTCCGATGATGGGGCGTCCGAGGGGCATGATCTATTCATGCCTTCCCGCATTGACTTATTCCAGATATTTCAGGGACATAACACTAGGAGCTTGCTGAAAAAGGCCTTTATTAAAAAATGCAGTCATCCTGAGCCTGTCGAAGGATCTCTCGCTATTTTTCGCAGAGGAGCTCAACGAGCTAAATAGTTAGAGATCCCTCGACAGGCTCAGGATGACGACCTTTTTCAGCAAGCTCCTGGAACTCATTGCAAAAGTAGACACGGGCCGCGCCGGAGGAGATTTTGGCCGGCAGCAAGGAGCCGAGCGAGGAGCATGGCCCTAGCTACTTTTGCAATGAGTTCCAGAACTTGGGCGGACTTTTGGGCTTGGGCGCGAGAAGGGTGCGGCCAGGATGCCAGACGCCGGGAACCAGGGTGGTGAGGGCGACGGAGGGAGCGCCAAACTCTTCGTGCCGGATCAAATCAGCAAGTAAATTCGCGGCGAAGCGGCCGACCAACCGCTTATTGGCGTAGATGCCGGCCCAATCGGGGACATCGTCCTCGATGGCCAGATGGGCCACGCCGATGTCGTCCGGGACGCGAAATCCGGCGGCCTCGATCCAGTTCGCCAAGTTACACGAAAGCCCGATGACTGCGTCGGGGCGCTCCCGCTCGAGCCACGCCGCGACGATGCCTTTAACCGACGTCTGCCCAGGCTTGAGACTGGGCAGGAAGAGGGGCCGCACCTGTCGCGCCCTGGGAAGCATCGAATTAAAATAGAGGGTGACGGCGCGGATGCCGTGGCGGGAGAAACTGTCGGCCTGCTCCGTCAAGCAAACGCCGATGCGCTGGTAGCCGAAACGTTTCAGGGTCTTGAACGCCAGGCGCAGATTGAGGTTGCTGTCGGTGGCGACGCAATGAAGCGCCGGGATGAGAAGTCCGCCCCCAAGGCAAACCCCGGCCAAACGGTCCCAATTGAGCCGGATGTGGCGCGCGGGCTCGGTGACAATGACGCCGGAGATGCCCTGGTACTCGATGATCTGCGCAATCCGGCGCATGGAAAAGCCGGGCTGCCTTGTCCAGACTTCCTCGATTTTGTAGCCGAGTTCACGGAAGCGTTGCCGGGCTCCCTCCTGGATGGGAGAGAGAAAGCAGTACCGGCTCCAGGCGTCCTTTTCGTGGTGGGTATTCAGCCAGATGACCGGCAGCAGTTCCTTGCTGGAGGTGTTGCGGACTCCGGCCAGGCGCGAAGCTAGGCGCGGGTCGGGAAAATAGCGCAGGCGATGGGCAACCCGGAGAATCCGTTCGCGTGTCTCCGGGCTGACCCCGGGAAGGTTGCGCAGGGCGTACCCTGCCGCAGCCGTGGAAACCATGGCCGCCTTGGCCACGTCACTCAAGCTGACTTTGGCGGATTTCTTTCGTTTCATTTTTGGAATTTTGTGACCCCGCGCAACCTAGGTGCGCCCATCTTTGCAAGTCAAAAAAGTCATTTGGCTGGGAGGATAATTTTTTACTTTACGTTAAACAGTCAGGTTTCTGCAGGCCCCGTATCGGAAGTTAGAATAGTCATGATTTTAAAGATGAGGGATTCAGGGTTAGGGGTCGACCGGGGGGGGCGTGGTTTTTCCAGATTCAATTTTGGAAAGAAGACGGAAGGCAAACCCGCATCGCTTGGCCACGTCGAGTAAGGTCCATTGCTGCCGAAGACGCAGGCAGCGGATCCGCGAAGCCAATTCGCTCATTGCCAAATCCTACCAAATGTGCCGCCATAGTTCAAATAAATTGCCTAATATTCAATATACTTGAATATAGGCGGACGGCCTCTACGGAAGCTCGACTTACTGCAACGGCTGAGCGGCACATGGTGGCAGGACAAAATCCCAGACGTTTCCAAGTTTGATGGGAGACCATGAGTTGAGACCCCGGTCAAACCCTCTGGATCTGGACGGTCCTTCCCCGAGTAGATTGCGTAATAATCTTCGTCGCCTGCGCATAGCAAATCGGCGCATTTTCTAACCGATTGCTGCTGAAACTCGTTTAAAAATTTCGCTCGAAGATGCTACTAATTATAAACTTCGGAAAGGAGAGGGGAGGGATAGCTTCCATCTATGACCGTCGCTGATTCATGTGCGGTGGCGCATCAGTGCCTATAATTAAATTCCGTCATTCTGAGCGCGGCGGAGTCGAAGAATTGTTGAGGGATCAGTTCAGTCACCTTCTCTCGCGGCTAAGAACTTGCTGAAAAAGGTCGTCATCCTGAGCCTGTCGAAGGATCTCTAACTATTTCGCTCGTTGAGCTCCTCTGAGGAAGAATAGCGAGAGATCCTTCGACAGGCTCAGGACAACTGCATTTTTTAATAAAGGCCTTTTTCAGCAAGCTCCTGGGGCCCGTTAACACTAAGAGGAAGCGTCCCTGCGGGACTTGGGATTTCCACGGCACGGATAACCGGCGTTAGTGGGAACAGGCCCTAACCCACCGCGACTACGATCACTGCCCCGGAGTCGGCGTGGGCGTGGCCGCCGTGCTCGCATCGGTGCTGCCGCTCCCCTGCGGATTCACCCGAATCAGCCCCGCCTGCAATCCAGCCTGCAACGCCGCCTTCGCCAGCGGAGCCGCCGCCGGATCCTTCGACCCCGTCTCCTCCAGGTCCTTGATCAGCGTATTGTACCGCTCATGCCATTCCTCGGCTGCCTTGATCGTCGGCATCGACTTGTCGAGCTGCTGCGCCAGAATGCTCCGCTGGCTGTTAGCCACCCACACCTGGTAACCCGACCAGAGCAAAAAGCCGCTGATCAAAATCAGCAACGGCCAGAAAGCCGAATAGCTTGGTTCGCCGCTCGAATGGGAAAGATAAGGCTGTGCGGAAATTTCGTGTTCGTCGGACATGGCGGGAAAGCGGTTAATGGGCGATGGGTGTGGGCGAAGCAGCCGACGCGGGCGCCGTCGGGTCCGTGGAGGAATTCGCCGGCGGCGTATATTTGATCTGCTGCCGCGCCACCAAATCTTTCAACCCCGGGTCCTGCGTCTTCTGCGCCTCCTCGTAAATCCGCACCGCCAGTTGCCGAACCATCGATTGTGATGCCTGACCGGCGGTAATCACCTGCTGCGCCTCCGTCGCCCGGATTTGTTGGTAATTGGCCGCCCGCACCAGAATGATCTGGGCGATCAGGAGGAGCACCACCAGCCCGCTCAGGCCGGTCAGGATCCAGAATTGAAGTCGAGTCATGGCGAAAAAGGGGAAAGGGGCTGGAATCCCTTCGATAGACCAAGATACGGGAACAACAAGCTCTAAATCACGTCTGGCACGTCCCAACAGCAGCTTTTCTCTTGCCGCTTTTGCTTCCAGTTTCTACCTTGAAAGTTTCCCCGCATTCTTCGCGGCGTCGTACATCCCATCTATGCCTGAAAATCTGTTTTCTCCTGGTGAACGCATCGAGCGCATCAACGTTGCCGAGGAAATCGGCCGCTCCTTCCTCGACTACTCGATGTCGGTCATCATCTCCCGCGCCCTGCCCGACGTCCGCGACGGCCTGAAACCCTCCCAGCGCCGCATTCTTTACGCCATGCACGAGCTCGGCCTCCTGCCCGGCCGCTCCACCTCCAAATGCGCCGGTATCGTCGGTGAAACGATGAAGAAATTTCATCCTCACGGCGACCAGGCCATCTACCCCACCCTCGTTCACATGGCCGAGCCCTGGTCCATGCGCGAGCGCCTGATCGAAGGCAAGGGCAACTTCGGCTCCGTTGAAGGCGACGCCCCCGCCGCCATGCGGTACACCGAGGCCCGCCTCACCCATCTCGGCGCCATCCTCATGGAGGACATCGACAAGGACACCGTCGACTTCATCCCCTCCTACGACGAAAAAAACATGGAGCCCGTCGTGCTCCCCGCCGCCTTCCCCAATCTCCTCGTCAACGGCGGCACCGGCATCGCCGTCGGCATGGCCACCAATCTCGTCCCGCATAACCTCACCGAAATCATCGACGGCATCTGCGCCCAGATCGACAAGCCCGACATCACCATTCCCCAGCTCGCCAAGATCATCAAAGGCCCCGATTTCCCCACCGGTTGCTCCATCCTCGGCGTCGAAGGCATCCGCAATTACATGGAAACCGGCCGCGGCAGCGTCCGCGTCCGCGCCAAGCTCCATATCGAAACCCCCAAGGGCGGCAAGGAACAGATCATCGTCACCGAGATCCCCTTCAACGTAAACCGGGCCGAACTCGTCGCCCGCATCGCCCAGCTCGTCAACGACAAGGAAATCACCGACATCACCGACGTCCGCGACGAATCCGACGAAAGCACCCGCGTCGTCATCGAGCTCAAGCGCGACGCCGTCTCCAAGGTCGTCATCAACAAACTCTACAAGATGACCGCGCTGGAAACCTCCTTCGCCGTCAACCAGCTCGCCATCGATGGCGGCCGCCCCAAGACCCTCAATATCAAGGAGCTCATCAATTGCTACGTCGAGCACCGCCGCGAGGTCATCATGCGCCGCACCCGCTTCGAGCTCCGGCAGGCCCGCGCCCGCGCCGAGACCCTCGAAGGCTATCTCATCGCCCTCGCCAACCTCGACGAAGTCATCAAGATCATCCGCAGCTCCGACGATCGCGAAACCGCCCGCGCCAAGCTCGCCGCCTACAATTTCACCCGCGTCCAGGCCGAGCGCTTCGGCATCCGCATCCACGACGAGCAGCGCCTCACCGACGGCCGCTACCTCATCAGCGCCGAGCAGGTCAACGCCATCCTCGAACTCCGCCTCTACCAGCTCACCGGCCTCGAACGCGACAAGATCGTCGAGGAATACCAGAAACTCCTCGAGAAAATCAGCGACCTCGCCGACATCATCGCCAAGGAAGTGCGCGTCCTCACCATCATCAAGAAAGAACTCATCGCCATCCGCGACAAGCACGGCAACGAGCGCCGCACCGACATCGTCCCCGACGAGGGCGAAATCGCCATCGAGGACCTCATCGCCAACGAGGGCGTCATCATCACCATCACCCATAACTCCCTCATCAAGCGCACCAACATCAGCAGCTACCGCGCCCAGCGCCGCGGCGGCCGCGGCGTCATCGGCATGACCACCCGGGAAGGGGACACGCCCCAGGAAGACGACTTCGTCGAGCATCTCTTCACCGCCTCGACCCACGACTATCTAATGTTCTTCACCAACACCGGCCGCGTCTACGTCGAGCGCGTCCACGAAATCCCCGACATGGGCCGCGCCGCCAAGGGCCGTTCCATCGCCAATCTCCTCGAAATGAAACCCGGCGAAAAAGTCGCCGCCCTCATCCGCGTCGAATCGAAAAAGGACGCCCAGGGCAGCGACACCACCTGGACCTCCGGCGGCTTCGTCCTTTTCGCCACCCGCCTCGGCACCGTCAAGAAAACCTCCCTCGAGGATTTCGCCAACGTCCGCAAGGGCGGCATCATCGCCATCGGCATCGAGCCCAACGACAACCTCATCGAAGCCCGGCTCACCAGCGGCTCCAGCGAAGCCGTCCTCATCACCCGCGAAGGCATGAGCATCCGCTTTGAGGAATCCGACGTCCGCAGCATGGGCCGACCCGCCACCGGTGTCCGCGGCATCTCCCTGGAGAAAGACGACATGGTCGTTGCTCTCGCCATCGTCGATATGGGTGCCACCCTCCTCGTTGCCGGCGAAAATGGCATCGGCAAACGCACCGCCTTCGATGAATACCGCGTCCAAAGCCGCGGCGGCAAAGGCATCATCACCATGAAAACCACCGACAAGACCGGTCGGGTCGTCGGTGCCCTCTCCGTCACCGACAACGACGAAATCATGCTCCTCACCCAGCAGGGCCAGATGGTCCGCACCCCCGTCAAGGACATCCGCGAGGCCGGACGCAACACCCAGGGCGTCAAGCTCATCAACCTCTCTGGTGGAGACAAACTCACCGCCATCGCCCGCGTCATCTCCGAATCCGACGACACCAGCGAACCCGAACTCGCCGGCTAGCCTAGGGTAGCCGGCGCACTCCGTGCGACGGTTCAGTTGGATAGGTTTCCTCGTTCCTCAGTTGTCCTGGGGAACGCAAGGGTCGGCGCAACTTCGTTGCCCGATATTCCCCCCAGGCATTGCCCCCAAGGGTAGCCGACGCTGTCCCAGCGGCGGAAACGGATTCTCCATTCATGTCCGAAGAGCAATCAACTTCCTCTTTGTTTTCTCTGTGTTCCTTTGCGGCCAAATGCCCCCCAAACTCCATTTCACGCCAATCGAGCGGAAACGCTCTAATTAATTGTAGTTGGCTAAATACGGGTTAAGGGCTACACATCTGAAAAATTCAACCCACCCAAATTATGGAACCAATACAATCCGCCGCTGCTCAGCCCGCCCCCGTGGAGATATCGACAACCGGCCTCATCTATTCCTGGGTCGATACGCCAATGGCCGTCGCCCTGATTTTTGCCCTGGCGGGCGCCTTCTTCGTCGGAATTTATTTCCTTCGTCGTTCGCGTAAGTCGTAAAATTTTTCCGGCGGTTGGGTCTGCCGGAAAATCAAAACTTAATGCGCCCGGCGCGCGGTCTTACGCCGGCGCACCACTTTTTTACCCGCCACCGCATTGCGGGTCGTGGCCCAACCATCGCTCTGGAAGGCGCGGATCAAGTCGCGCATCGCCCGGGCGTTGGCTGCGGCGCAACGGGCCCAAACAAATCGTGTTTCAATCCGGGGATCGTCGAGATATGCGCTATTCATCGTGTGCCTTTCGTTGATGTTGTGTTTATTTTCGCATTAAAGGGCATCAATCATGCCAACCCTATAGAAAGGTAATCGGCTAGGTTATCTGCCCTCTGAAAAAATAATTATTCCCATCCGCGCCAGGTCATCCGCCGCGGGCAGCTGCCCGCAAAATGCAAGCGAGCTTCTGGCAGCCGCAGGAAAATGCTTCATTACTTAAACAGACACCATCTGACCCCGGCGCGTTCTGGAAATGCGCCAACATGATCCATTTGTAACGAGTCATTTTGACACCCATCAATTTTTGTCCCCTCTGGAAACAGCCCATTCCCCTCTTAAGATGATGGACTTGTAATGTGGCTCAAAATAACTTCATGTATAAGCTAAGTCATCCCGGTTTCTCCTATGAAAATCCTCCTTATTGAAGATGACGCCAAAATCGCTTCCTTTGTCGCCAAAGGTCTGCGCGAAGCCAATTTCATCGTCGACGTCAGCAGCGACGGCGAGGAAGGCGCCGAAATGGCCCGCAAAAACCCCTACGACGCCGCCATTGTCGACCTCATGCTACCCAAGCTCGACGGCCTGAGCGTGATCGAGCGCTGGCGCACCGAAAGCGTCAAGCTTCCCGTCCTCATCCTCAGCGCCAAGCGTTCGCTCGACGACCGGATCAAGGGCCTCCAGCGTGGCGGCGACGACTATCTCACCAAACCGTTCTCATTTGCCGAGCTCCTCGCCCGTGTCCAGGCCCTCATCCGCCGCGCCGGTTCCGGAGCTATTGTCACCAGCCTGACCTTCGCCGACCTGAAAATGGACCTCCTCACCCGCGAGGTGTGGCGCGGTTCCACCAAGATCGATCTCCAGGCCCGCGAATTCCTGCTGCTCGAATACCTGCTGCGCAGCCAGAACAAGGTCGTCTCCAAGACCATGATCCTGGAGCACGTCTGGAACTATCATTTCGATCCGCAGACCAACGTCGTCGACGTCCTCGTCTGCCGCCTGCGCAACAAGATCGACCGCGACTTTGAGCCCAAGCTCATCCACACCCTGCGCGGCGCCGGCTACAGCCTCAGGCTGCCTTGAGCCGAAGCGAAGAACTCGGAACGGAACCTAGAACCAGAAACATGACAACTCCCACGTTCTCCGTTCTCCGTTCCGCGTTCTAAGTTTCTTCCATGCTTGCGCCGCGTCCCACGACCACCTCCGAATCCGCCAAGGCCCGGCGCCGCTTTTACTCCGACCTCTTCCGCCCCCTCGGATTCAGCCTGACGCTCAACTTCTGGTACACCGCCTTCTTCGTCCTCGGCGCGTTTCTCCTCTTCTCACTCGCCTACGTCCTCCTCGTCCGCCAGTTGCGGGCCAGCGACCGTGAAGTCGTCCGCGCCAAGCTCGACGCCTGCCGCGCCTGGTACGCCCAGGGCGGCGTCGCCGCGCTTCAGGACCATTTCCAGGCCGAGAGCGAATGGGAAAAGGAATCGACCTTTCTCGAAGTCATCGGCGCCGGCCAGCGCCATCTTTTCTTTCATTCGCCCCAGCGCGATGAAGCCATCCTCAGCCGCTTGCAGGAAGGCCACGAATGGCAGGAAAACGACTGGCTCAGCGTTCCCTCCTCCGAGCAGCACATGGTCTGGACCATCGTCATGACCCGCCTGCCCGACGGCTCCATCATGGGCGTCGGTCGCACCACGGAAGACCGCGACGACCTGCTGCGCCAGTTCCGCACCATCTTCCTGTTCGTCATCGTGCCTCTCGTCGCCTTCGGCTTCTGCGGCGGCGCCTTGATCACCTATCGCGCCCTCGGGCCGATCCGCTCCATCCTCACCGCCGTCCGCTCCATCATCCAGACCGGCGACATGGGCGCGCGCGTCCCCGATCCCCATACCGAGGACGAAATCAACGACCTCGTCACCCTCTTCAACCGGATGCTCGAACGCAACGAAACCCTCATCGGCGCCATGCGCGAATCGCTCGACAACGTCGCCCACGATCTCCGCACGCCGCTGACCCGGCTCCAGGGCAGCGCCGAGCTCGCCCTCCAGCACGAGGACCCCGCGCAGATCAAGGAAGCCCTGGCCGACGCCGTCGAGGAGGCCGAGCGGCTCAACGCCATGCTCCGCACCATCATGGACATCTCCGAAGTCGAGGCCGGCGCGCTCAAGCTCGAGCTCGAAACCTTCCCCCTCGAGCCGATCATCACCGCCCTCGTCGAACTCTACGACGACGTCGCGCAGGACAAGAACATCACCGTCATCGCCAAGGTCGATCCCGCCGGCCGGATCACCGCCGACCGCAACCGTCTCCAGCTTCTGCTCAGCAACCTCATCGACAACGCCCTCAAATACACCCCTAACGGCGGCCGGGTCGAGATCGGCGCCGAGTTCGCCGAGAAAGAAGTGCGCATCACCGTCCGGGACAACGGCATTGGCATCGACGAATCCGACCGGTCCCGTATCTGGGACCGCCTCTACCGCGCCGACAAGAGCCGGTCCCAACGTGGTCTCGGCCTCGGCCTCAGCCTCGTCAAAGCCTTCGTCGTGGCCCATGGCGGCACCGCCACCGTCACCAGCAAACCCGGCGAAGGCTCGCTCTTTACCGTCACCTTTCCCCGGTAGCCGCCGATGTCCCATCGGCGGTAGCGCGTCAGCGCTTATTTAAAAATCCGTCATCCTGAGCGAAGCGTAGCGAAGTCGAAGGACCTCTCATTATTCCTTCCCCCCCTCTTTGTTTTCTCTGCGTTCTTTCGCGGCTAAATTCTTCCTCGCCCCCAAGCTCGCCCCCGGTTAACTCTTACCCGCATGACCTCCCGTAGCGAAGCGCCTCCCGCTCCCGACTATTCCCCGCGCCAGATCCTTACCGCGCTCGTCCATCCCGCCGTCATCGTCGGCGCCCTCGGCTACTTCGTTGACATCTACGACCTCGTCCTCTTCGGCGTCGTCCGCGTCGCCAGCCTCAAGGACCTCGGCCTCACCGGCGACCAGATCACCACCGAAGGCACCTGGCTCATCAACGTCCAGATGGGCGGCATGCTCCTCGGCGGACTCCTCTGGGGCCTGCTCGGCGACCGCTTCGGCCGTCTCAAAATCCTTTTCGGCTCCATCATCCTCTACTCGCTGGCCAACCTGGCCAACGGCTGCATCCACGATCTCTCCGGCTACACCGTCTGCCGGTTTCTGGCCGGGGTCGGTCTCGCCGGCGAACTCGGCGGGGGCATCACGCTCGTCACCGAAATCCTCCCCCGCACCCTGCGCGGTTACGGCACCATGATGGTCTCGGCCATCGGCGTCCTCGGCGCCGTTCTCGCCGGCACCGTCGGCCTCATCTTCGCCTGGCGCCACATGTACTTCCTCGGCGGCAGCCTCGGCCTCGTCCTTCTTTTCCTCCGTCTCGCCGTCAGCGAATCAGGCCTCTATCAGGCCATGGCCGGAACCAACCGCCCCACCTTCGCCTCGCAACTCGTCCTCCTTGCCGCGCCCAGGCGCCTTGGCCGCTATCTCTGCTGCGGACTCATCGGGCTGCCTTGCTGGTACGTCATCGGCTTGCTTATTCTTTTCAGCCCCGAATTCGGCAAAGCCCTCGGCGCCACCGCGCCCATCGTCGCGGGCAAGGCGCTGGCCTATGCCTACACCGGCATCTGCCTCGGCGATGTCGCCAGCAATCTCCTCAGCCAGTTCGCCCGCGCGCGCAAAAGCGTCCTGCTCGCCTTCCTCGTCGCCACCTTCGTCCTCATCAACGTCTTCTTCATTCTCCGCGATCCAACGCCGGAAACGGTCTACGCCATCATCTTTCTGGTCGGCATCGCGGTCGGATACTGGTCGGTTTTCGTCACCATCGCCGCCGAGCACTTCGGCACCAACGTCCGCGCCACGGTCGCCACCACCGTCCCCAACTTCACCCGTGGCGCCGTCATCCCGATCACCAGTCTCTATCTTTATCTCAAGCCCCACTTCGGGATCATCCCCGGCGCGCTCACCATCGGCTATCTCTCGCTGGCGCTCGCCCTCATCGGCTGGTTCGGCCTGCGCGAGACCTTCCACGACGATCTCGATTACCTCGAGAAATAACAATCCCGCCCCCACTCTCCATGCGAAACCTTCTCCTCTTGTTCCTAAATTCTATTTCGCACATTCGGGTAGGCCCCCATGTCCCCATCGGCGGACTGCCGCTGGGACGCCGGCAAGTACCCCATCGGATAGAATAAACCCCGCCGCGACCCGAAGATCGCGACGGGGTTTGGATGGCTACGCTATTTATTGCGGGCTTTGCACGGTCGTAGTCGTCGTGCTTGGCGCAGGGTGGCTCACCACCGAGCTTTCCTCCGTCGTCGTCGTCGTCGACGAAGCCTGCTCATCCGCGCAGCCGGTCACGGCCAACAAAAGGCCCCCGCAGACCAGGCCCAGAATCAGATTTTTCATGATTTTTCCCTTTTTCCTCGAGTGTGCCTGCTCGAAAAGCAGGCACGCCCAAATGGCACTGTTTATTGACCGCCGGTCGTAGTCGTCGTGGTGGAAGTCTTTCGGGTCTCTTCCACTGACGGAGCCGGCACTTCATCCGAGCTTGTCGTCGTGCGGCGCACCACCACCTTGGAGGCCACCATTCGGTCGCCGTCCTGGGTATAGTAGACCGTCACCGGCATGCCCGACTTCACCGTCTCGACCGAGACCGGATTGCCGAACTGATCCACATAAGTCGTGGTCTTGCTATACGAATAACTGATCGGTGAGGGCGAGGTGGTTGATTTGACCGTGATCACATCCGGACCAAAGTCGCTGACCGTTCCAGCCGACGTGGTCGAAGATGTCGTCGTGGTCGTCGTTCCATCTTGCGCACTCGCCAGCGAGGCCGTCGCAAAAAGACCGGCCAGGACCGCTGCGCCCAAATAAGGATAACGTGTGATTTTCATGCTGACCTTTCGATTGTATACGCGTTTTGCGCGTAGGATTTCCTCGGGGTCGGAACAAGCCGTGCCCGTAAAAGGAAAATGGCACAGCCCGTGCCGACTTTGGGTGATTTCTCCTTAGTCACTCGTTGCCAGCGAATTAAATTTCGGAACACAAAAATTAAATCCCGGCAAGAATACCGTAGATTGCGGCTTTGCCCCCACTCCGCCTCGCGAACTGCGGCAGCCAGGCTCATTTCCTTCTGCCGACCGCCGGTCGACGGAATCCCCCGTCATCGCATCATGGGTAGCCGCCGATGTCCCATCGGCGGGAAGAAGCGCCTCAGCGCTTATTTAAAAATCCGTCATCCTGAGCCTTCTGTCGGCGGTGAAACCGCCGGTAACAAAACGTCATTCTGAGCGAAGCGCAGCGGAGTCGAAGAAAGCCGAGCTTGTCTCGTCGTCGTATCAGTTCAGTCTGCCTTTCGGTAGCCATCGAAAGGCCGGTCGACGGAATCCCCCGTCATCGCATCATGGGTAGCCACCGATGTCCCCATCGGTGGAAAGCGCGTCAGCGCTTACTTATTTAAAAATCCGTCATCCTGAACGAAGCATCGCGGAGTTGAAGGATCTCTAACTATTCCTGTCTTTCCCTCTTTGATTTCTCTGCCTTCTATCGCGGCTAAATCCCTTTTCCGACTCAGCCGGTCTCCGCGCCCTCCGTGCGAAACCTCGATCCCGCTCCGTAATTTATCCTCGTTCCCAAACTCCATTTGGGAACGCCCCTGTCCCTGCAACTCCCTTACTCAGTCCCTCCGTGTTTTCCGTATCCTCCGTGCGAAACTTCCGTCCATTCCGTAATTCCGTCAAATTTCAGCGCCTTCCCGCAAAAATCATCGTTGCTCCCCGTCATGGCGGCTTTATAAAGAGGGGCTGCCTCACCCATGCCTAAACGCACCGACATCCACTCCATCCTCCTCATCGGTTCCGGCCCCATCATCATCGGCCAGGCGTGCGAATTTGATTACTCCGGCGTCCAGGCCTGCAAGGCACTCAAGGAGGAAGGCTACCGCGTCATCCTCATCAACTCCAACCCGGCCACCATCATGACCGATCCGGAGTTCGCCGACCGGACCTACATCGAACCCATCACCCCAGAGATCGTCGAAAAAATCATCATCCGCGAAAAACCCGACGCCCTTCTTCCCACCCTCGGCGGCCAGACCGCGCTCAACACCGCCATGGCCCTCTACGAATCGGGCGTCCTCGCCAGGCACAGCGTACAGATGATCGGCGCCAATGCCGAAGCCATCAAAAAGGGCGAGGACCGCCAGCTCTTCAAGGAGGCCATGCAGAAAATCGGCCTCGACATGCCCCTCTCCGGCACCGCCCACACCCTCCAGGAGGCCCGCGACATCGCCGACCGCATCGGCAGCTTCCCCCTCATCATCCGCCCCGCCTTCACCATGGGCGGCACCGGCGGCGGCATCGGCTACAACCGCGAGGAATTTGAAGAGCTGGCCAAACGCGGCCTCGACCTCTCCCCCGTCTCCGAAATCCTCATCGAGGAATCCCTCCTCGGCTGGAAGGAATACGAGATGGAAGTCATGCGCGACCGCGCCGACAACTGCGTCATCATCTGCTCCATCGAGAACTTCGACCCCATGGGCGTCCACACCGGCGACTCCATCACCGTCGCCCCCGCACAGACCCTCACCGACAAGGAATACCAGGTCATGCGCGACGCCTCCTTCGCCGTCATCCGCGAGATCGGCGTCGAAACCGGCGGCTCCAACATCCAGTTCTCCGTCGATCCCAAGACCGGCCGCATGATCGTCATCGAAATGAACCCGCGCGTCTCGCGCAGCTCCGCCCTCGCCTCAAAGGCCACCGGCTTCCCCATCGCCAAGATCGCCGCCAAGCTCGCCGTCGGCTACACCCTCGACGAAATCAAAAACGACATCACCCGCGAAACCCCCGCCAGCTTCGAGCCCACCATCGACTACGTTGTCACCAAAGTCCCCCGCTTCACTTTCGAGAAATTTCCCCAGACCGATCCCACCCTCACCACGCAGATGAAAAGCGTCGGCGAGGCCATGGCCATCGGCCGCACCTTCAAGGAATCGCTGCAAAAAGCCCTCCGCTCCCTCGAAGTCGGCGCCTGGGGCTTCGGCGGCGGCAAGTATGGCGAACGCTACGCCTCAGAGGTAGCCGTCGACCGCCGGGCGAAGGAAGGCGCGTCTGCGCCCCTTAAAAAAATCGGTCATCCTGAGCTTGTTGAATCTTGGCCGTTGGGAACGGCCAAGATCGAATCGCCCCAGGTGATCCCGCAGGGCGAGGGTTCGCGGGGGCGAACCGAGTCAACGTCTTCAATTATTCCTTCCTCCCTGTCTTCCCTCAATCCTGTTAATCTTGTTAATCCCGTCCAAATACGCCCCCTCCCCCTCCTCTCTCGCGAAATCATCCAGCAAAAACTCATCACCCCCAACGACGCCCGCATCTTCTACATCCGCCACGCCATGCGCGCCGGCTTCACCAACGACGAAATCCACAACCTCACCAAGATCGACCCCTGGTTCCTCGCGCAATTGCGCGAATTGGTCGATGAAGAGGAATCTCTCTATCAACTCGGTTCCGCTTCCGATCAGTTGCCGGATAACGACCGCATTCAAAAACTCATCCGCGCCAAATCCCTCGGCTTCTCCGACCGCCAGATTGCCGCCGCCTGGAACCTTTCTGAAAAAGATCTCCGTGAACTCCGTGCGAAACTGAATCTCCACCCCTCCTATCGCTTGGTGGATACCTGCGCCGCCGAGTTCGAAGCCTACACGCCTTACTATTACTCGACCTACGACAATGGCATGGACGAAATCCGCCAGACCGACAAAAAGAAAATCATGATCCTCGGCGGCGGCCCCAACCGCATCGGCCAGGGCATCGAGTTCGACTACTGTTGCGTCCACGCCGCCTTCGCCCTCAAGGAAATCGGCTACGAGACCATCATGGTCAACTCCAACCCCGAGACCGTCTCCACCGACTACGACACCTCCGACAAACTCTTCTTCGAGCCGCTCACCCTCGAGGACGTCCTCAACATCTGCCACCGCGAAAAACCCGACGGCATCATCGTCCAGTTCGGCGGCCAGACCCCCCTCAACCTCGCCGCCGGGCTCAAGGCCGCCGGCGTCCCCATCATCGGCACCAGCGTCGAATCCATTGAACGCGCCGAGGACCGCAAGCTCTTCCAGCAGATGCTCAACAAACTCAGCCTCAACCAGCCCCCCAACGGCACCGCCACCAACGAGGACGAAGCCGTTGCCGCCGCCGCCGCCGTGGGCTATCCCGTCCTCGTTCGCCCCAGCTTCGTCCTCGGCGGCCGCGCCATGCAAATCGTCTATGGCGACGACGAACTCCGCTACTACATGCGCAACGCCGTCGCCGCCTCGCCCGAGCGCCCCGTCCTCGTCGACCGCTTCCTCGACGACGCCACCGAAGTCGACGTCGACTGCATCGCCGACGGCGAAACCGCCGTCATCGGCGCCATCATGGAGCACATCGAGCAGGCCGGCGTCCACAGCGGCGACTCCGCCTGCGTCATCCCCGCGCCCACCCTTTCCGAAAAAGTGAAGGACGAAATCCGCGCCGCCACCATCAAAATGGCCAGGGCCCTCGACGTCCGCGGCCTCATGAACGTCCAGTTCGCCGTCAAGGACGAAGTCGTCTACGTCCTCGAGGTCAACCCCCGCGCCTCCCGCACCGTCCCCTTCGTCAGCAAGGCCATCGGCGTCCCCCTCGCCAAGCTCGCCGCCAAGGTCATGACCGGCAAAAAGCTCGCCGACCTCGGCTTCACCCGGGAAATCATCCCCACCCACTACTCGCTCAAGGAAGCCGTCTTCCCCTTCGCCAAGTTCCGCGGCACCGACATCCTCCTCGGCCCCGAAATGAAATCCACCGGCGAAGTCATGGGCATCGACGACGACTTTGGCCTCGCCTACGCCAAGTCCCAGATGGCCGCCCAGCCGCCGCTCCCTCTATCCGGCAACGTCTTCATCAGCGTCCGCGATGCCGACAAGCCCGCCATCCCCGACCTCGCCCGCGGCCTCCAGGAACTCGGCTTCTGGGTTTACAGCACCTCCGGCACCGCCACCACGCTCGAAAACGCCGGCGTCCCCGTCGAGCGCCTCTTCAAGCTCGCCGAAGGCCGCCCCAACGTCCTCGACATGCTCAAGAACGGCAACATCGCCCTCATCATCAACACCCCCGCCGGCCCCGTCGCCCGCCAGGACGAAATCAGGATCCGCACCACCGCCCTCTACCAGCGCGTCCCGGTCATGACCACTCTCGCCGCCGCCCAGGCCACCCTCCGCGCCCTCCGCTCCCTCAAAACTAAAACCCTCGGCGTCAAATCCCTCCAGGAATACCACGCTTCGGTCTAACTGGGGTAGCCGTCGTTCCTACGCACCATCTGATTAATAATAGCTTGTCAGAGTGCGAAGAGCTTGGAATGCACTTTGCGGCCATCATCTAAAGCTTTCTTTGAGCTGGTTTTTGCTGGCAGGTTGACAACGAAACGACGCGCATGAGCAAGCACGATCCCATTTTAGTTAAAGCAGCGAATGAGGAGTTTAATCGCTGGGCCAATTTTCTCTTCCGCAGGCCCTACACCACCCATGTTGTCGCAGAATTCGTCGATGAAATTGAGGATGCCTTTGCAAAGATACGGGACCATCCCGACCGATACCCCCGCTGGAAGGTTATTCCGACTACCGCAGATTTGGTCCCACTCCCAAGCACCATTTTAAGGTCATCTACACCGTTCGGGATGGGATGACGTGGATTGTGGCCATTGCCCATCCTGCCCGGCGCGTGCGCCATTGGGTGCGCCGGAAGCTCAAGTGTTAGAGACAGAGACCCAGACGCTTCTGGGTTTCTTTGATGGCCACGGAAGCCGGAATGCCTTTTTCTTTACCGCTCATCGCCTTCTCCATGCGAGCATCCAAGTCTTTTCCGGTAAGAGGAGAACCAATCGCTTTGGCTAGATGGTTAACCTTTCGGCCTACTGAGGCCGCCAAACGCTTCCTGGGACGACTTGTGGGAAGCTGGGAAACCCGGCTGACGATGGCGCTGGCAAGCTCGACCTGATCTTCAGGAGCAAGACGAAAAACCAGTGAACGCGCACGGATAAGAATAGCCGCAGCCATACATTTGAAAATATCCTCTCCTGCACTTCCGTCAAGCTTGCGGGATTTCGGGTCGTGCATCAGTTTGAATTTATCCGGGATTAAGCCGAAATAGCCCGAATTTTTGTAGCAGATCAGCCTGAATCCTGATTCCGATGAAGTCGTCGGAGCCAAAACTCCCGTCCCCAAAAGAAAAGCATGCACGCAAAAAGATAGAAAACGGAAATTCTAAAAAGAAACGGTCTCTCCTGAATCGTCCACCACTGATTAATATCTTTGCTCTCTTTCGCGGCCAATTCCGCTGAACCTGCCTCCTCCATGCGCCTCGCGCCTTTTGGCTATTCCTTAGCTATATGAAATCGTAACCTATTTCTCCTCAGGCTATTAAGCGTTAAATTTTTCTTCGAATTGAACGTCCAATCTACAATAAATTTGGAAATCGACCCCAATTTGCTAGGTTCGGCCTCGTCACTCCCATGCCCCGCAGAAAACGCACTCGTGCCGAAGTCATGGGCATCCTGGGTCGTGCCAGTGCCTACCTCCGTCCCTACACCCGCGATCTGGTCGTCACCTTCTTCCTGATCTTCGCGGTCTCATTTTGTTCCATCGCCTACCCGCCCATCGTCGGCAAGGTCATCGATCACGCCACCCATTTCAGCGGCTGGGCTCCCATCGAGAGCCTCCTCATCCTCTACGGCATCCTCCTGGTCGTCCGCACCCTCGCCATCCTCGGCCGCAACCACATTATGCAGACCACCGGCATGAAGGTCACCTGTGACATGCGCATCGCCATCTTCTCCCATCTCCAGAAACTCTCGCTCAAGTTTTACGAGGACCGCCAGACCGGCCGCATCGTCGCGCGAATCACCGAGGACGGCACCTCCATCTACTCCCTCGTCACGGGCGCCTCCGTCACCCTCCTCGGCGACATCTTCACCGCCGCCGGCGTCCTCATCTATCTCTTCTCCGTCAGTTGGAAGCTCGCGCTCATCTCCCTCGTCCTCATTCCGCTCTTCCTCGTCAACTACCGCTTTCACCGCCGCCGCATGCGCATGGAAAGCCGCCGCCACATGCGCAACTGGATGCGCGTCGTCGGCTTCCTCAACGAACGCATTGCCAACAACCGCGTCGTCCGCGCCTTCGCCACCGAGGACGAGGAGGCCGACGCCTTCCGCGACGGCATCCTCGCCGACTACAACAACTGGAACCGCGTCCAGTGGCGCAACACCCTCCTCGTCACCATCGCCGAATTTCTTTCCGGCTTCGGCCAACTCCTTGCCCTCGGCTTCGGCGCCTGGCTTCTCCTGCATAACGAAGGCCTCACCGCCGGCCAGCTCTTCGCCTTCCTCGGCCTGCTTGGCCTCCTCTACCCGCCCATCGTTCGTGTTTTCGAGGCCAACATCATCATCCAGCGCGGGGTCACCGCCATGGAAAAAATCTTCGCCATCCTCGACACCCGGCCCCACATCCCCGAAAATGACGCCCTGCCCGAATTTCCCCGCATGCAGGGCCGCATCGAGTTCCGCGACGTCTCCTTCGGCTACCGCATCGGCCAGGCCACCCTCGACCACGTCAGCTTCACCGTCCAGCCCGGCGAAATGATCGCCCTTGTCGGGCCCAGCGGCGCCGGCAAAAGCACCGTCATCACCCTCCTCTCCCGCTTTTACGATCCCACCTCCGGCCAGGTCCTCATCGACGACCAGAACATCAGCGCCTACAACGTCCAGTCCGTCCGGCGCCAGATCGGCATCGTCATGCAGGACAACATCCTCTTCTCCGGAACCATCGCCGACAACATCCGCTACGCCAAACCCGACGCCACGCGCGAGGAAATCATCGCCGCCGCCCGCGCCGCCAACGCCCACGAATTCATCTCGCAACTCCGGCAGGGTTACGAATCCCGCGTCGGCGAGCGTGGCGTTTCTCTCTCCGGCGGCCAGCGCCAGCGTGTCGCCATCGCCCGCGTCCTGCTCAAGGATCCCCGCATCCTCATCCTCGACGAGGCCACCTCCGCCCTCGACAGCCACGCCGAGCGCATGATCCAGGAAGCCACCGAAAAACTCATGCGCCACCGCACCGCCATCGTCATCGCGCACCGGCTCTCCACCGTCGTCAACGCCAACCGCATCTTCGTCATGGACGGCGGCCGCATCGTCGACATCGGCCGCCACGCCGAACTCCTCGCCCGTCCCGGCCCTTATCGCGAGCTCTACCAGCTCCAGTTCGCCGACCGCGCCGCCGCCTGAAACTTTCCCTCATCCGGAGCCTCTTCTCGGCGGTGAAAGCACCGCTGGCAAAACGTCATTCTGAGCGAAGTGCAGCGGAGTCGAAGAATTGTCGAGGGATCAGTTCAGTCGGTAGCCGCCGATGTCCCCATCGGCGGTAGCGCGTCAGCGCTTATTTAAAAATCCGTCATCCTGAGCGAAGCATAGCGAAGTCGAAGGACCTCTCATTATTCCTTCCTCCCCTCTTTGTTTTCTCTGTGTTCTTTCGCGGCCAAATTTCTTTCCCGTCTCAGTGGTCTCCGCGTCCTCCGTGCGAAACCTCAATTTCCTTCCGTCCATTCCGTAATTCCGTCAAAATTTTCGGCAGTTTTCCTGCATAGCCTGGAGAGCTTATCTTTTTAGGCTCGCGTGTGGCTGCTGTCTCCGCAGCGATACCGCATACCCTCTTTTTCATGCGAAAAAGAAGGCATGCCAAATATCCTTCTGATTCTTTCCTACCTCGCGAAAGCGGCGGGCTTTGTCGCCACGCTTAACGCGATCCCCTTTGTCTCGCCCACGACGGGCGTGGTGATTTTCTTTGTGGCCTCGCTTCTCAAGGACACGGTCGACCGCATCGGCGACTTCCTCGACCAAGGCAAGCCGGACTGGCGCTCATGACGCGACTGCTACCGGCCCTGCGCCCCCTGGCCGAGGCCTTTCTCCTCATCCCTGACCACGACAACCTCCCGATGCCTTCGACCCAACCCCAACCGGAGCCGGCCCCGTGAAGAAAACCCGGCCGTCGCGCGGCCCTCTCAGCGCCACTGGAATTATGGACGATTTTTCCCCACGGACCCGTCCCCAAGCGCAGACCGCGCGGCGGCCCTTCCGGGCCGCCGCTTCGCCCCTTTTCCTTTCTCATGCTGACCTCTCTTCGCGACCTTTTTCCCCTGCTCGTGACGCCGATGCTGGCCCAGGAGCTGCCGCAGCCGGACCCCGTCCATCTCTCCTCCTGGCTCATCGACGCGGCCGCGCTGGCGGCGATCCTTCTGGTTTTTCTCAAGGTGATCGACCACTTCAAGCGCCGGCCCTCGCTCGAACAGGAGCTGGAGAAACTGCTCAAGCAATTGCGGGCCGAGCTCAACCAGCTCCGCATCGAGCAGGCCGAGCACCTGGCCGAAGTGAGGGGACGGGTCGACGGCGCGCACCAGCGGGTGGACCATCTGACGCACGATTTGAACAACAAGCTGCAGCGGCTCCCCGGGGAGATCGTCGACCTGCTGCACAAGACCGGCGTGCTGGCCCCGCCGCGATGAAAATAACCAAACCATCATCGATACGGTCATCCCGAGCGAAGTCGAGGGATCAGTTCAGTCCGCTTCCAAAATCATTTTCCTCCTGACCCATTCTTATGAACCCAACCGCTGAAACCGAAGCCCCCTACGCCGATCCCTCCGCGCTGTTACAGGCGCGGGTGCTGAAAATCCTCAAACCGTGCCTCGACTACTGGCTCGACGAACAGACGCTCTACCTGACCCTCAACCTCTCGCGCCCGCAGGTCGCCCGCGTCCGGCTCGAAGCCGCCTTGCGCGAGCTGCGCGACAAGGCCTACCTCGATTTCCGGGTCGACCCGCTTTCCCGCCTCACCGAATGGCGCCTGACGCCCTCCGGCCGCGCCCTGGCCCAACCGTTATGAATTCAGACGAATCTCCCAATCCACTTCTGGCACTTCCCGAAAATCAGAAGGAAGACCTCTTTGTCTGGCTCCGGGAAGGCTCCGATGACGACGCCTTTAATCTCCGTCTTAAGGACATCGAGATACCGCCCGTCTCGCGTCGTCAGATTGATGAGTTTTTCAAGAACTACGCCTACGAACGTTGGAATAAACGCATCAATCGTGCTGCTCAGGAAGCCGACGCTCTCGTCAACTTGGTTCGGGAAAGTCCCAGCCAGTTCTCCGAAGCCATCCTCGCCGCCCTTGGTCAGGAAGCCTTTCGTCAAATTGCGGGCGGTCGGGTTCAGGCCGACGACCTCGTCAAATACACCTCCCTCTTTCTCCGCGCCAAGGAACAGGATCGTTCCGAACGCGCTCTCAACATTCAGTCTGAAAAGCTTCATCTCGCCCGGCGTAACGCCACCGAAAAAGCCCTTGATGCCTTTGCCCGCGAGCTTCCACAAAACCCAATGGCTTCCGCCGCCTTCGAGGAACTCAAAAAACAGCTCCTCGACCAAACCGAACATCTGGAGGACCTCACTTGAAAACAAAGGGTCCTTCCCCTTCCGTCATCCCGAGCCCCCTCTCCGCGACGAAAGTCGCCGCTGGCACAAACGTCATTCTGAGCAAGCGAAGCAACGTCGAAGAACTCTCGAGGGATCAGTTCAGCCAGGTAGCCGCCGATGTCCTCATCGGCGGGACGGCCAGGAAAATAACGCCCCGTCAGGTTGGCTCACCACAGCCCTCAAAATCCGAACGGATCCTTCGACAAGCTCAGGATGACAGGCTTTAAAATTAAGCTTTCAAGCAAGCCTATTCTTATTCGAAGTTTCGGGTTGCAGTCGCGCGGTTGAAGCGGAAGAAGCCGCGGGCGGTTTCGGTGGTGCGGGCGGCGATTTCCTCCACGGCGACGCGGCGGAGCTGGGCGATCTGCTCGGCAACGCGGCGGGTGTGGGCGGGTTCGCAGCGCTTGCCGCGGTCGGGGGTGGGGGCGAGGTAGGGGCAGTCGGTTTCGACCATGAACTGGTCAAAGGGGACGTCCTGCGCGGTGGACTGGACCTGGCGGGCATTCTTGAAGGTGACGATGCCGGTGAAGGAGACGAGGTGACCGAGGGCGATGACTTCGCGGGCCTGCTCGAGCGTGCCGCCGAAGCAGTGGAAGACGCCGCGGACGCGGCCGGTGAATTCGCGGAGGATGGCGAGGGTGTCGTCCCATGAATCGCGCTGGTGAATGACGGCGTTGAGGCCGAGCGAGAGAGCGAGTTCGAGCTGGCGGCGAAAGAGATCGGCCTGGCGTTTTTTGTCGACCTCGACGGCAGCGGGGTCCCCGGGCAGGTGGTGATAATCGAGGCCGATTTCGCCGATGGCGACGACGCGGGGACTTTGGGCGAGGCGTCGGAGATGGTCGATGGCGTCGTCGGGCGCGTCGCGCGCTTCACTCGGGTGAACGCCGACGGTGGCCCAGATGCTGGGGAAATTCTCGGCGAGCTCGACCGCGCGGGTGCTGGAGTCGATGCGGGTGCCGATGGAGATGATTTCGGTGACGCCGGCCTGCGCGGCGCGGGCGATGACCTCGGGACGGTCGGGGTCGTAATCGGGATAATCGAGATGGGCGTGGGTGTCGATGAGCATCGGAACCGAATTTGCCACAAAAGAACGCAGAGAAAACAAAGAATGGGAATAAGGAGCAGAATGCGCAGTGGAATAACGAAGAGCGCAGGGCTCGCCTTCGTTCAGGAGGATGCGGAGGGTGCACCGCTGATGGGGACATCGGCGGCTACCAAAGGCAGACGGAACTGATCCCTCGACAATTCTTCGACTTCGCTGGCGCTTCGCTCAGAATGACGTTTTGCCAGCGGCGGCTTCATCGCCGAGAAGAGGCTCGGGATGACTGCGCTTTTTTATGATACCTTATTTCTTGAACGTCACGAGGCTGTGGCCGGTCATTTCGGGGGGCTTGGGGAGGCCGAGAAGGTAGAGGAGCGTGGGGGCGACGTCGGCGAGGATGCCGTCCTGGAGCTCGGCCTTGTCGGAGTCGGGCCCGGCGTAGATGAACTGGACGAGGTTGGTGGTGTGGGCGGTGTTGGGCGAGCCGTCGTCGTTGATTTCGCGCTCGCAGTTGCCGTGGTCGGCAGTGATGAGGCAGCCGCCGCCGAGGGCGAGGATTTTTTCGACGACGCGCTGGAGACAGGCGTCGACGGTTTCAACGGCCTTGATGGCAGCGGAGACGACGCCGGTGTGGCCGACCATGTCGGGGTTGGCGTAGTTGAGGATGAGGAGATCGTATTTGCGGGTGTCGAGGCGCTTGACGACTTCATCGGTGAGCGGGATGGCGCTCATCTCGGGCTGGAGGTCGTAGGTGGCGACCTTGGGCGAGGCGGCCATGGCGCGGTCCTCGTTGGGATTGGGAATTTCGACACCGCCGTTGAAGAAGTAGGTGACGTGGGGATATTTTTCGGTCTCGGCCATGCGGAGTTGGTGGAGGCCGGCGGCCGCGACGACCTGGCCGAGAAGATTATTCATCGACTGGGGCGGGAACATGACGGGCGCGTCGAAGGTGGCGTCGTACTGGGTCATCTGGAGGTAGCTGACCTTGGGACGCCAGGTGCGGTTGAAGCCCTTGAAGTCGTCGTGAAGAAGGACCTGGCTGAGCTGGCGGGCGCGATCGCCGCGGAAATTGAAGAAGAGGATGCCGTCTCCGTCCGCGACGAGGGGGCGCGGTTCCTTGACGCAGACGAAGGGGGGCATGAACTCGTCGGTTTTTTTGGCGACGTACTCGGCCTTGACGGCGGCGATGGGATCGTTGGTATAAGTCCCCTCGCCGAGGAAGATGAGTTTCCAGGCGAGCTCGACGCGCTCCCAGCGGTTGTCGCGGTCCATGGCGTAGTAGCGGCCGATGATGGTGGCGATTTTTCCAGCGCCAATTTCCTTTAGCTTCGCCTGGAGTTCGCCGAGATATTTTTCGCCGCCGGTGGGCGAGGTGTCGCGGCCGTCGAGGAAGGCGTGGATGAAGATTTTGGCAATGCCCGCGTCCCTGGCGACTTTGACCAGGGCGTAGAGGTGGTCCTGATGCGAATGAACGCCGCCGTCGGAGAGGAGGCCCCAGAGATGGAGCGCGCCGTTACGGGCCTTGAGGTCGGCGAGAAATTTGACGAGGGCGGTGTTGGTGGCGAGCGAGCCGTCGGCGATGGCTTTGTTGATGCGGGTGAGTTCCTGGTAGACGATGCGGCCGGCGCCGAGGTTGAGGTGGCCGACTTCGCTGTTGCCCATCTGGCCGGCGGGCAGGCCGACGTCCTCGCCGGAGGCGCTGAGGCGGCTCTGGGGGTAGGTTTTGTAGAGGTGTTCGTGAAAGGGGAGCTTGGCGAGGAGCGGGGCGTTGCCTTCAGCCTTGGCGGCGGAGAGGCCCTTGGGGCTGATGCCCCAGCCGTCCCGGATAATGAGTGCGACAGGTTTCATCGGTTAACTAGGGTTAGCGTCGTGGGGAGCTTTCCGCAAGTGTCGTGCCGGAATCACGGGGAAGGTTTCGCACGGAGCACACAGAGAGCACCGAGAGGGAGAAGACAATTAGCCGCAAAAGAACGCAAAGAGAACGAAGGAGGAGAGGAAATATTTCTTGTCATTGAGTGGATGGGGTAGAGCCTTTTTATTGTGACGCGGGTCTGCATTGCCTTTCTCGCTTGCTTGGTGTTTCTTGTTTTCGGGGCGATTGGGGAAGAATTGCCGAATCTTTTGAGTGTATTGGATAATCCCCATCATCCCGAGGAGCTGGTGCTTCCACCGCTTACCTGGCTTTATCGAGATGCTTTTCCTCTAAACTCAGGCCGTTTTGTTGTGGTGGCATCAATGCCGTTCTACGCAGCGGTGATTTGCGCCCTTTTATGGTCCTTCCAAAATAATCCCGAGACGGCTCAGCTCAAATTTCTGGAGCATATTTTTGTCATTTGCCTGCTTTTCGCCATTCATTTTGGCCTTAACTTATTAGCCCTACTTCTTCCTCATACCCTTTTGATGGGCCCTATAGCGTCCGACGAACCGTGGAATTTTATCAATGCAATCTTTGATATTGCTTCGATCATTCTCTGGATAGGCGTTGCTGTACTTGCGGTTCGGTTGATCCTGCGAAAAAGACGAAAATAGGAGTGTCCTTTTTTCCGCCGATAGGGACATCGGCGGCTACCCGCCCAGCGGTCGACGGCTATCGAATCTCAATCGATGTCGAGATAGGGATTGGTTTCGCGTTCGTGGCCGATGGTGGTGCGGGGGCCGTGGCCGGCGTAGACGCGGGTTTCGGCGGGGAGCGGGACGAGATGTTTGCGAAGGCCCTGGAGAAGCGCGGTGCGGGAGCCGCCGGGGAGGTCCCACCGGCCGACGCCGCCGCAGAAGAGGGTGTCGCCACTGATGAGGATGCCCCAGCCGGGATGATAGAAGGCGACGCTGCCGGGCGAGTGGCCCGGAATGTGGAAGAGTTGGAATTCCTCGCCGGCGCAGACAAAGGGAGCCGATCCCTGGTCGGGCAGATTATAGTTCTGGACCTCGGAGGGAGCGCGGATGGGCGGAATGACACCGAACATTTTGACGTAGGAGGTGTCGAGGACCATGGCTTCGTCGGCCTGGTGGACGTAGATGGGGCAGTGGTAGTCCTCCTGGATGAGGACGGAGTCCCACATGTGATCGAAGTGGCCGTGGGTGAGGAGGAGGGCGACGGGCTTGAGGCCGTTGCGCATGAGCTCGCGGGCCATGCCCTCGGGCGCGTCGAAGCAGATGACGCCCTCTTTGCCCTCGAGCAGGTAGCCGTTCGTGGCCAGATCGCCTCCCGTGTATACTCGCGGAGAAATCATAATGATTGGACGTTGTTGGACCCCTAAATGTTCGATTCTCTCGTTGCTGTAATATTTGTAGCAGGTGCCGCGCCGGAATTTGCCGGCTCCGAGGGGGGCTTGTGGCCAGCGCGGCGGGCGGCGGCGGCGAGTTGTGCGCGGGCCTCGCGGACTTCCCCGGCGTAGGTGGCGGAGGCGTTGTCACCGGTGACGTCGACGGCGTGGCGGGTGGGGTACACGGTGTAATCGAGCGAGAAGAGGCCGAAACGGGGAGCGAAGGAGCCCCATTCGTAATTGTCGAAGAGGGACCAGTGGAGGTAGCCGATGAGGGGTTGGCCGCGCTCGACGAGGCGGGTGACGACTCGGATGTGCTCGCGGAGGTAATGGCTGCGGGCCAGATTGTCGCGGCGGCGGAAGGGGCGGTTGTCGGGAAGTCGACGGAGGGCCATGCCGTTTTCGGCGATGAGAAGCGGCAGGCCGTAACGGGCGAGGTGTTTGACGAAGAAGGCGAGACCTTCGGGGAGCATGTGCCAGTCCCACCATTTGCTGGCGACGCTTTCGAGGACCCAGTCGCGGAAGGAGCGCTTGCGGCGGTCGAAGTCGTGCCAGGTCGGCCAGCGGATGGCGTGAGCAATAAAGGGGTCGTAGTAATCAAAGGCGATGTAGTCGAGCGGGACTTCGGCGCGTTCGTAAAGCAGTGAGATAAGTCGCGACCAGCAGGGCTGGTTGAAGCCGCGTTTTGCAAGGGAGTGATGAGCGCGCTTGATCCATTGGCTGAGGAAATAACGGGGGCCGTGCATGGGGAAGAGTTTGGCGGCCTTGAAGCGTTCGTCGAAGGCGCGGGCGCGTTCGGCGAGGTCATCACGAATGGTCTGGCGCGGGACCTTGCGCGCGGGGGCGAAGAGGAGATCGAGAATGGCGGCGTCGGTCCAGTAGAGGTCGCTGGAATAATTGTTGAAGCTGACCATCGGCTTGAGGCCAGAGCGGGCGTAGATGTCGTGGATGAGGCGGTAGGCGCGGACATGGGCCTCGAGCAGGTGGGAGAGGCACTGGACGGTGGGCTCGACGCCGATGGGGCGGCCACTGGGGAAAATGCGGTAGGAGTAGTGATTGAAGGCGAGGAGATTGGGCTCGTTGATGGTGATGAACCAGCGGGGCGGGGCGCAGCCGAAATCGTGCGGGAGGGTGCGGAGGAAATAGGCGAGGGTGTGCTCGACGAAGGCGAGGAAGTGGTCGACGGTTTCGGGTTTGAGCCAGGCATCGAGGCCAAGCCAGGCGGGTTGGACAAAATGGTGGAGGGTGATGATGGGCTCGAGGCCATGAGCGCGGCAGTCGGCGATGCGCTGGGCGTAACTGTAAAGGGCGCGTTCGTCGAAGGGAGGCGGCGGTTCGCCGGGGGCGAGGCCTTCAATGGGATGGAGGACGCGGGTGGGCTGGATGCGGGACCACTCGATGCTCATGCGAAAGGCGTTGAGGCCCATGTCGCGGCAGCGGGCAAAGTCCTCGTGGGCGAGGGTCCAGAAATCGGAGGTGCGTCCGGAGGGGACGACGTCGCCGTTGCTTTCGGCCCAGCCCCAGTTGTTGAGGGGCTCACCGGGGCCGTTGTAGCCGCCCTCGGCCTGGTAGCCGGAGGTGGCAACGCCCCAGAAGAATTCGTCGCTGGGGCGAAAGAGACCGGGATGGGTCGTGCCCTCGGCGGTGACGTCGGGCTCGAGTCCTTTCTCGACCGCAGGCAAGCGGTGAGTGTGGCCACTCGACGACAGCATAGGAAGGATATTAACTGATTTTGGCGCAACGCCAAGTTTTCGCGCCGGTTCCGAAAAATTGCCTCAATGCGAGGCGGGCTCTGATTGCTTGACGAGAACGGGGCGTCCGGGCTGGGAGGCGGCGCGGGTTTCGGAATGTTCGATCGGTTCCGGATGCCCGATGGCTTCGGGATTCGCCGGGCGTTCGATGACGGCGAAGGTGTAGTTGTAGAGTTTGTCCTCGCGGCGGACGATGACGGTCATGTCGCCGCCGACATGGCTGAAGAAGGAGGCGTCGAGGACATCAGACGGGCGGTAGATTTCACGCTGGTCGATGCGCATGACGGTGTCGCCGGGTTCGATGCCGCTCTGGCTGGCGGGTGTGCCGGGAAGGACGCGGACGACATGGACGGTGCGGCCATCGTGATTGGTGTCGGCTTCCTGCGCGACGTTGACGCCGACCCAGCCGTGACGGGCGCGGCCGTAGAGATTGAAGTCGGACATGATCTTGCCGATGGCCTCGACGGGCAGGGCATAAACGGATTTGCCGTTGTCGGGGCTGGTGGCGACGAGGCCGACAACTTCGCCGTTCTGGTTGAGGAGCGGGCCGCCGACTTCGCCGGGACTGATGGCGACGTTGGCATGGATGTGGGTGGTGGCGAAGCGTTCGACCGCGGCGACGGAACCGGCGGGGGCCTTGTTGCCATCAATGCCGGCAAGGTAACTGGTGTCGAAGCCGCTGACGGGTCCCTGGGACGGGGCGATGGGGAGATTGAGCGGGTAGCCGATGAGCTCGACGAGATCGCCCGATTTGAGGTCGCTGCTGCGGGCGAGCGGAAGATAGGGACTTTCGTCGTAACTGATGCGGAGCATGGTGAGGCCGCTGCGGGGATCATTGCCGATAATTTTGGCGTCCATTTCGACGCCGTTGACGACGACACGGGCGGAGGAGTTGTCGCCGAGGACGCTGGAGGAAGTGAGGACGGTGCCGCGGTCGTCGACGAAGAAGCCGGTGCCGGCGAGGATGAAGCCGTTGTCGCCGGAACGGACTTGGAGGATGGAGGCCTTGGCTTTGTTAAAGATCGGGCCGCCGTCGTCCGAGGTGAGATCGTCGGCGCAGGCGGAACCAGAAGCCGAAATGCAGAGGGCAGCCCCGGCCGGGACCAAGGCGAGGAGGAGTGAGAGGGTCCCCGGTAAGGCGCTAGAACGCCACAGTCGCGTCATAGGCCCGGTGAGGATTGGTCGCCAGCACAAACTGGGTCGGTGTGGAGTCCGACCGGCTGAGGTTTGCGCTTTCATTCAACTTCGAGGCGGCGTTGGCGCCGAACGAAGCGGGAAGCATGGCGAAGGAGGCATCGCGCGCGGGCAGATGGAAGGAAAGCTGAGGAACATGACCGGCGGTCTCGGTGACCTGAACCTGCTGGGAGAGGCCGACGACCGCGGTGATGGCAATGGCGGCAAAAGCGGCCGCATAGGAAACAGAAGGAACCAAGTCCAAACCGGCGACACGTTCCTTAAGCCAAGAGAAGGCGCGGGCCCAAAGCGATTCAGGAACGAGGAGCTGGGCGCGCTGGCGGCGATGAAATTCGATCAGGAACCGGTCGGTATCGGCCGGGATTTCGACACGTTGCAGGGAAAGAAGGGCCCGAAGTTTGGAGAAATCCTGATTTTGATCCATATTTATATGTAGTTCTTCAAATACTTCTGTAACTGCTTGTGCGCGTAGAATAACCGCGAACGCACAGTTTCTTCCTTGCAGCCCATGATTTTGCTGATTTCCGCATGGCTTAACCCTTGGATATCGAACAAAGTCACGACTGCCCTGTGTTGGTCAGACAGTTTCATCATGGATTCGTTCAATTTTTTTTTCAGTTCCGTGAGCCGGGTTTGCTTTTCCGCGTCACCAGAAGCACTTACGTCGATAAACTCGTTCCTATTTTGGAGGTCAAGATCGGCGTCGTCCATACTTAAATTGTGCCGGTGCTTGTTCCGCTTGATAAAGTTGACGGTCAAGTTGAAGCCGATGCGGTAGAGCCAGGTGAAGAACTCGGCGTCGAGGCGGAAGGTATGGATGCTTTTGTAGGCTTTTTCGAAGGTTTCCATGGCCAGGTCCCAGGCGTCGGTCTGGTTGTTGGTCATGTTGTAGAGCATGCCGAGGAGGCGCGGCTGGTACCGGCGGACGAGTTCATCGAACGCGGTGGGGTCGCCGGCCTGCGTGCGTTCGACGAGCACGCGGTCGCTGATCTCCTCCGTCTTCTCCGGCGATGCGGAATCGGTCGGTTCCATGCTCCTCCTCCCCGAGGCAATCTTATCGGAAGGAGGGGTGGCGGCAAGGCTGGTCGTCATCAATTCTCCACCAGGATGAGAAAAGATACGCATGGTTGATCCCCTTTCCACGTTAAATCGGTGAAAGGAAGCGGGGATATGAGGGGAATTTTCCGCCCAACCAGGATCAGGCCAGGGTGGCGACGTGTTCGGCGACGGCGCGGGGGAGGCCCTCGAGGGTTTCGCGGTACTTGGTCTTGGGAAGGACCTGGAGGGAAGCGACGGCCTGGTCGAGATAGGTCTGGATGCGGCGGACGGCGTTCTTGAGGCCGCCGCGCTCGACGACCTGGGAGAGGAGGAGGAGCCGATTTTCCTCGCTGCCGTGGAGGATGGTGCTGTGGAGGCGTTCGCGCTCGGCGTCGTTGGCCTGGGCGAGGACGTGGAGGAGAGGGAGGGTGAGCTTGCCCTTGGCGAGGTCGGTGCCGACGGTTTTGCCGGTGGCGCCTTCGGTGCCGACGAGGTCGAGGCAGTCGTCGTAGATCTGGTAGGCGATGCCGAGGTAATCGCCGTAATTGCGGAGGGCCTGGACTTCGTCGGGGCGGCAGTTGTTGAGGACGGCGGCGAGCTCAGTGCAGATGCGGAAGAGCGCGGCGGTCTTCATGGCGATGATCTTGATGTACTCGGGGATGGTGAGCTTGAGATCGAAGCGGCGCTGGGTTTGGAGGATTTCGCCGCTGCAGACTTCATTGGAGGCCTCGGCGATTTTGCGGGAGATGCTTTGGTCGGGGAAGCCGGTGCTGAGCTTGAGGGCGTGACAGAAGAGGCAGTCGCCGAGGAGAACGGAGAGTTCGGCGCCCCATTTGGCGGAGGCGGTGGGTTTGCCGCGGCGCTGGGTGGCGCCGTCCATGATGTCGTCGTGGACGAGGGTGGCGAGATGGATGAGTTCGAGGGCGACGGCGAGGTCGAGATGCTGGGGAGTCGATTTGCCGGTGGCGTGGGCGGCGAGGAGGACGAGGGCGGGGCGGATGCGCTTGCCGTTGCTTTCGATGGCGTAGCTGACGTAGCCGGAGATGCCGGGATCAAATTCCTGGACCTGGAAGCGGAGGCGTTCCTCGATGATTTCGAGGTCGCCCTTGATGGCGCCGAGCTGCCGATGGAGATCGAGTTTCTGGGAAAGGGAGGGGAAGGCCCGGTGAAGGGACTTCATGGAAATGTCGCCGGGCAGGAAGGAAGCCTCGGGGTTGGTCATTGTTACAACGTACGCATAACAGCAAAGCGGGTCAAACCAAGCGAAATCATTTTCCGAGGGAAATAAAAAGGAGATGACTGAAAGTTGAAACTTAGCGAAGAGGGAGCACATCTCCGCCAATGGGACAGTGGCGGCTATCCATGATGCGATGACCGGGGATGCGGTCGACGGCCACCCTATGGATTTTAGAGGCCGTGTTCCTGCCAGAAATCTTCCTCTTCGGTGGTCAGGTTGGGAATCCAGAAGCCGGAGGATTGGCGGCCGCCGCGTTGGGTCCATTCGGTGTGGAAGGCTTCGAGCTGGTCGAGGGAGACGGCAAAGGCGTCGTCGCCGGGATTGACGAGGAGGCCCGCAATTCCGTCGAGACGACGTTCGAGGCACCAGGAGATGGCGGCCGTGGTGGGGATGGCGATCTTGGGCAGGGGCCGGCCAGACGGGGTGAGATCGTCGAGGCGATCCGGGCCGGAGAAGAGGATGAGATGGCGCGTGCCTTCGATTTCGGCCTCGGCGGGTTGCGGTTTCTGGGCGGAACCGAGGTTGAGAAAAACCCATTCCGGAAGCGCGGCGAGGGCGCTGAGGACATAGTCGGCCTGGCGGGCGGCATCGGGGCATTGCCTGGCATGGCGGACCCAGAGATCAAAGCGGTCGGGGAGGCGGGCCATGGCGGGAACTATATCACGAGGCGGGGCAAATCCCATCCCCGTGTGTTTGCGTTGTAAGATTAAGTTTGTTATGACTACATTTAATTGTTGACGCTCTCCTCGCGTTGCGGCACGCTTTTCCGATATGTCGACGCATGGCTTCCCTGGCACCGCGCCGAAAGCCGCCTGGCAGCACGACGCCCCGTCGCCATCCCTGCCGGAAGTGAACGGGTCGATTGTCGTGCCGGGAGGAAAATCGTTCTGGCGGAAGCTGGCGGCGTTCACGGGGCCGGGTTATGTGATCGCGGTGGGGTATATGGATCCGGGGAATTGGGCGACCGACCTGGCCGGCGGCGCGCAGTTCGGCTACACGCTGCTGAGCATCATCCTGCTGTCGAATTTCATGGCGATTCTGCTGCAGCACCTGTCGCTGAAGCTCGGTATCGTGACGGGGCGGGACCTGGCGCAGGCGTGCCGGGATCATTATTCCCTGCCGGTGACGATCTTTCTGTGGGTGCTGTGCGAGCTGGCGATCGCGGCGTGCGATCTGGCGGAAGTGGTGGGAATGGCGATCGGGTTGCAATTGCTGTTCGGCATTCCGCTGCTGACGGGATGCATCATCACGTGCCTCGACGTGCTGATCGTGCTTTATCTGCAAAACAAGGGTTTCCGGTACCTGGAGGCGCTGATCATCGCGCTGGTGGTGACGATTGCGATGTGCTTCCTGATCGAGATTTTTCTGAGCAAGCCGGTGTTTGGTGGAATTTTGTTCGGGATGATGCCGAGTCCGGAAATTTTGAAGAATCAGGCGATGCTCTATGTGAGTATCGGGATCATCGGGGCGACGGTGATGCCGCATAATCTTTACCTGCATTCGTCGATTGTGCAGACGCGGCGGATCGAGCCGACGAGCGAGGGGAAGCGCGAGGCGATCCGGTTCGCGACGATTGATTCGACGGTGGCGCTGATGGGGGCGGCGTTCGTGAACGGGGCAATCCTGATCGTGGCGGCGGCGGTATTTCATTTTTCGGGGCATCAGGATGTGGCGGACATCCAGAGCGCGTACAAGCTGCTGAGTCCGCTGTTGGGAGTCGGTTTCGCGAGCACGCTGTTCGCGTGCGGGCTGCTGGCCTCGGGGCAGAATTCGACGCTGACAGGGACGTTGGCGGGGCAGATCGTGATGGAGGGCTTTTTGCACATCCGGCTGCGGCCGTGGCTGCGGCGGCTGGTGACGCGGGCGATTGCGATTGTGCCGGCGGTGATCGTTATCGGCATATATGGGGAGGACAAGACGAATGACCTGCTGGTGGCGAGCCAGGTGGCGCTGAGCATGCAATTGGGTTTCGCGGTGTGGCCGTTGATGCGGCTGACGAGCGACCGGAAGAAGATGGACGAGTTTGTGAATCCGCGCTGGATGAAGATTCTGGGTTGGATCGTGACGTGGATGATTATCGTGCTGAACGCGAAGCTGATTTTCGATTCGGTTTTGCCGGAGGCGTGGCTGAAGGCGGTTTACGGGGCGATGGGACTGACGCCGCCGAGCTGAGAAGCATCTGAACTGATCCCTCGACATGCTTGGGGATGACAAACGATCAACCGAGGCCGAGGCGCTGGCGACGGTAAGTGGCCTGGGTGATGGCATCGCACCAGGGACGGTTGGCGAGGTACCAGTCGAGGGTGCGGTCGAGGCCGGAGGCGAGAGTTTCGCGTGGCGACCAGCCGAGTTCGCGGTGGGCCCTGGATGAATCGATGGCGTAGCGGCGGTCGTGGCCGGGGCGGTCGGGGACGGAGGTGATGAGGTCGGCGTAGGCGCCGCGGGCGCAGGGGCGGCGTTTTTCGAGCCCGGCACAGATCATGCGGACGATTTCGAGATTGGTGAGCTGCGGGCCGCCGCCAAGGGTGTAGATCTCACCGGGCGTGCCGCAGAGGAGGACGGCGACGAGGGCGCGGGCGTGGTCGTCGACGTAGAGCCAGTCCCGGATCTGGCCGCCATCGCCGTAGACGGGAAGCGGTTTGCCCTCAAGCGCGTTGAGGATCATGAGGGGGATGAGTTTTTCGGGGAACTGGCAGGGGCCGTAGTTGTTGGAGCAGTTGGAGGTGAGAATGTTGAGGCCGTAGGTGCGGTGGTAGGCGCGGGCGAGGTGATCGGCGGCAGCTTTGGAGGCGGCGTAGGGGCTGTTGGGGGCGTAGGGAGTGGTTTCCGAAAAGGATGGCTGGCCGGGCTCGAGGGTGCCGAAGACTTCGTCGGTGGAGACGTGGAGGAAGCGGTGAGGCGCGCCGCGGGGCCAGAGGCGGCGGGCGGTTTCGAGGAGGCGGCAGGTGCCCTCGACGTTGGTTTTGATGAAGGGAGCAGGGTCGTCGATGGAGCGGTCGACGTGGGATTCAGCGGCGAGGTGAATGACGGCGTTGATTTCCTCCTCGCGGAAGAGGCGCTCGACGAGCACGGCGTCGGTGATGTCGCCGTGGACGAAGCGGAGGAGAGGATGATTACAGACGGGATCGAGATTGGCACGGTTGCCGGCGTAGGTGAGGGCGTCGAGGACGACGAGGGAGCGGAGATCGAGCTGGGTGCGCTCGAGCGCGGCATCGGGCGAGAGGAGCCACCGGACCAAGGTGGAGCCGATGAATCCCGCTCCACCGGTGATGAGCAGCTTCGTCATAGATTGCGGTATAGCTGGTTATGAGAGGGCGATCAAACCCCGGCCTTTTCGAGCTTTTGCCCGAGGACGGCGAGATCGACGTGGACGTACATGCGGTAGTCGGCGGGGCAGATGATGAAATCGTGGACGAGGCCGAGCTGGTGGGCGATGATTTCAAAGGCGCCGATGAGGAAATTGCGGGCGTTGAGTTCGATGACGCGGCAGCCGGGGGAGCACCAGAGGAGATTGGTGAGGGCGGAGCCATGGAGGGCGACGACGGCTTCGGCGCGGGAGAAGAGTTCGATTTGTTCGGGCATGGGGAGGGTCTGGGGCACGACGAGGGCCCAGCCGCGCTTGAGGAAGAAGTCGCGGACTTCGGCTTCGTTGTGGACACCGCGGGTGAAGCCTTCGCGGATGACGTAGAAACGGCGGGGGAGATCGCCGCGGGAGGTTTTTTTGGGCAGAAACTGGTCGCGAAGGAAATTCACGGCGAAGGGATTGCAACAGCCGGTCATGGAAGAGGGAGCGGAGAAAAAATAATTTTCGACCTGGATGGCGGCGGCGGTGGTTTCAACGCAGCGATCGCGCAGACCCATGGCGTCGATGAACCAGGCGCGCCAGGGATGGAGGGGCGGGACGAGGATTTTGGTGTCGGGGGGAAATTCGGGAAGCAGGGCGAGGCGGGAGATGGCGTCCATGAGCCAGTGCCAGAAGACGCCGTTGCCCCAGAAGCTGACGATGCTGGTGGCGTTGCCGGTGATTTTGAGCTGGGGCCGGGTGGCAAAGTGCCAGTAGGAGGGGTCCTCGGTGCGACCGGTCTGGGAGAAGGTACCCTCGGCCATGAGGCGGGCATGGCGGTCGCGAAGGCAGAGGGAGGGGCCACAGAGGTAGGCGTTTTCCTCGCGGAGCCAGAAGACGGGCCAGGGCTGGAAGCCGTCCTGATTTAATCCGCTGATGCGGACGAGGGTGTTATCGGCGAAATGGGGCGGGGGCTGGCCTTCAAGGATGATTTTTCCGGGGCGGGCGCCGGAGCGGACCTGCTCGACGCCGGAGTAGAAGCCTCGAGGCAGGCCGGACATCCAGCTGGAGGGATAGAGACGGCGGAGAAGTTGTTTGGGGAGGAACTTGGCGGAGCGATAGAAGGAGCGCGTGAAAAGGTAGAGGAGGCTGTGGCGCTGGAGGGCCTCGACGATGCGGACGCGCAGATTGGAGGAGGCAGCCATGAGGGCGGAGCGGGGAAGAGCCGAAGTTACGTTGTCGAGCGGAGGAGGAGGAGTCAATTTCTCTCTGGAAGCGACAGTGCAGCGCTTGGTAAATCGGTCATCCCGAGTTTGTCGAGGGATCTCTCAATTTCCGGTAACGTATCCCCGTAAATAGTCAGAGATCCTTCGACGACGCCGGGACAAGCCCGGCTGCTCAGGATGACCCTCTTGCAAAGTCTCCCCTTATCGGGCAGCCGCCGTCACGGAATGGGATGGCGGTGGACGCACGAGTGACGTATCCTTTCCGGGCATGAGCAAGGTCAAAAAAGGGATCATCCTGGCCGGAGGGTCGGGCTCGCGGCTTTATCCGCTGACGACTTTTTTGACGAAGCAATTGCAGCCGGTTTATGACAAGCCGATGATTTATTATCCGCTGTCGACGCTGATCGAGAATGGAGTGGCGGAGATTTGCCTGATTTCGAAGCCGGACCAGTTGCCGCTCTTTGAATCGATTCTGGGCGATGGGAGCAAGTTCGGCGTGCGGATCGAGTACCACCCGCAGCCGAGTCCGGACGGGATCGCGCAGTCGTTTCTGATCGCGGAGGATTTTATCGGGAAGGAAAGCGTGGCGCTGATCCTGGGGGACAATATTTTTCACAGCCCGGCGGTGTTCCGGGACACGTTCGCGAACTTCGAGGGGGGCGCGGCGATCTTTGCCTATCGTGTGCAGGACCCCCAGCGGTACGGGGTGGTGGAGTTCGACCCGAGCGGGAACGCGGTTTCGCTGGAGGAAAAGCCGAAGCAGCCGAAGAGCAACTACGTCGTGCCGGGGATTTATCTCTATGACCGGAACGTGGCGAGGCTGACGCGGGAATTGAAACCTTCAGCTCGAGGCGAGCTGGAAATCACGGACCTGAATCTGGCTTATCTGCACGCGAAGACGCTGAGAGTTTCACGGCTGCCGCGGGGTTTCGCGTGGCTGGACGCGGGGACAAGCAGCAGCCTGCATGAGGCCTCGAGCTTCGTGCAGACGCTGGAGAAACGGCAGGGGATCAAGATCGGGTGTCCGGAAGAGGCGGCGTATCGCGCGGGACTGATCGGGAAGAAGAAGCTGTGCGAGCTGATCCACGCGATGCCGGCGTGCGAGTACAAGGATTACCTGTTGAAGCTGGAGCGGGAAATCGAAGCGGAGCTGGACGGGGCATGATTTTCCTGCTCGGCGCGACGGGCTATGTGGGACAGGCGTTTCAGCGGGAACTGACGCGGCGCTCAATTTCGTTCCGGGGAATTTCGCGGGTAGAGCTCGATTACACGAATTTCCGGGTATTGCTGGAGGCCTTAAAGACGCATCGACCGAGGCTGGTGATCAATGCGGCGGGCTTTACGGGAAGGCCAAACGTGGACGCCTGTGAAGAGCGGCGCGGAGAGACAATCCTGGGCAATGTGGCGCTGGCGCAGACGGTGGCGCAGGCGTGCGAGGTGAGTGGAATACGGCTGGGCTCCGTTTCCTCGGGGTGCATCTACAACGGAGCGAAAGTGGAGGAGGAGGATGGAAGCTGGTCGATCCGGGAAGATTTGAACGCATCGGAGTTGCAGAAGCTTTTGCAGACACGTTCGAGCCGGATCCGGGGTTTCCGCGAAAGTGATGCACCGAATTTCACGTTCGCGCAAAACAACTGCAGCTTTTACAGCGGGGCGAAGGCGCTGGCAGAGGAAGTGCTGAGGAATTTTCCCGGGATGTATGTCTGGCGGTTGCGGATTCCGTTCGACGAACAGGACCATGCGCGGAATTATCTGACAAAGATTCAGCGTTACCCGAAGGTATATCAGAACTGGAATTCAATCAGCCATCTGGGCGATTTCGCGGCCGCCTGCGTGGAGATCTGGGAGGGGGACTTGCCGGGCGGTTGTTATAATATCGTGAATCCGGGATACGTTTCGGCGCGGGAGGCGGTGACACTGATCCAAAAGCATCTGCGGCCGGGCTGGGCGCCGGAATTCTGGAGGGATGACGCGGAGTTCTACGGAACGGCGGCGAAAGCGCGACGCTCCAACTGTCTGCTGGAGACGGAAAAACTTTTGCGGGCCGGCGTGAAGATGCGACCGCTGGAGGAAGCGCTGGGTTCAGCTCTGGCGCAGTGGAAGCCGGCGCTCTAGTGTTGTGTCCCTGAAATACGCGAAAGTAATCTTTCGAGCTTGAGGAAAATGGATTCGGCGGTGGCAGTCCAGGCGAAGGGTTTGGCCGTGCGATTGTAAGCTTCGACGAAAGCGTCGATCTTGCGGATCAAATC
>JAJSLK010000023.1 GCA_021272165.1 Methylacidiphilales bacterium | reverse complement strand
CACGCCGAGAGGAGTTTTGTCTTCTGGCCAGGAGCCGAGTAAGGAGCCTAGCTGTTGCTACGTGACGAACGAGCGACACCGCCAGAAGGCAAAAGAACTTCGGCGCCGAATGGGGCCCGAGCTCTTCGTTGCTCACTCCTCACGTAGCTGGGGCTAGGCTCGTCGTTCGCGCCTCGATTCGAGCCCCATTCGACTCGTCACGTGACCCACCCCTACTTTTCGGATAGCCTCTAGTGGGATGCGGGGAAGAGATTTAGCCGCAAAAGAACGAAGAGAGAACAAAGGGGGACGTTTCGCACGGAGAACACCGAGGGCACGGAGTTCTTTGAAATGGCAACGGAGTTGCACCGGCAAGGGCATTCCCCAACACACACGTGTGATGGAGTTTGGGAATGAGGGAAAAATTATTCGCGCCGGGCGGAATTACGGTTAATTTTCAGCATGATCCTGCGACTCATCTGGCATTGGGCCATTCTTGTGCTCGGCCTTTATCTCGTCACCCTGATCACGCCGCTGGGCATCAGCTTTGACAAACCGAGCGACTTGGCCTGGGCCGCGCTGGTTCTCATTCTGGTCAACACGTTCATCAAGCCGATCCTGATCCTCATCAGCCTGCCCCTCGTGCTGCTCTCGCTTGGCCTCTTCCTGCTCGTGATCAATGCGATCATCCTCTACATGCTGCCCGATTTCGTCCACGGCTTTCATGTGCCCAGCTTTTTGGCGGCTTTCATCGGATCGCTCGTGCTCAGCCTCATTACAGGCTGCTTCACCGGTTACGAAAAGCGCGTCAAACGTTCGAACGTCAGCACCGGCTCCGGCCGGGTGATTGATATTTAGAAAGTGAGACTCTGATATCCGCCGGGCGGGACGGCTCTATTTTCCCTTTCAACGATTCAGCTCCATCTCTGTAAGATAGGCTGAGGGACGATGGATTTCCGAATAATCTGCGAACAACACAAAAAGTTCCGTCATCCTGAGCGAAGGCGAGCCCGGTAGTTTGGTCCGATCGAAAAGCAGACCCGAGCCGAAGTCGAAGAACCCAGCTTGTCTTAGCGAAGACGCAGATCTTCCCACCCGGGATTTACTTTAAGGATCAGGGCGATTTTTTTGCCCGCGTCCAGCCCTTCAATTGCTTTTCACGCGCGATGGCACTCCGCATGTCGGGATAATCCTCGTAGTAGACCAGTTGGTTGATTTTGTAGGTCTTGGTGAATCCAGCGATAACGCCTTCCTTATGTTCCCAGGTGCGGCCTTCGAGATCGCTCGTGACTCCGATATAAAGCCGGCGTGAATGGCTGCTCAGGATGACGGAATGAAGAGAGAGAATAAAAGGATAGTGCCTTAAAAATCGGCCTTTATCCTGGATTCCGTTTGGGAATTCGAGATCGATCCCAACATCTCCTTCGCGCGCTTTTTCGCAAGTTCCATCTTGGGATAACGGACTTCGCGGTAGCCGGTGATTTCCTCGGGCAGGCGCAGGACCTTGAGCCATGTGGCGTAGGAAGCTGAATCAGCCGGGGTGGCGAACCGGTCGGCGAGATCGAAGTACCAACTGCGGAACGCCTTTTCCTGCGCATGCCAGTTCGGCAACAGGCGCCGCAGGAACTTGGCCCGGCGCATCAGCCGCAGCATCCAGGGCCGGGTCTTGAGATGGAACCGGATCGAGCGATGACCCAAAACGAACTCGGGCCGGTTGAAATGGCGATGGACCAGCCGGTCGCCGAGCTCGGGCCGGACATTGTAGCGGTCCCGGTCGCGCTCATATTTTTCCTCGCTGGTCAGGAGCCAGGCGACGTAAACCTCGTCCTTGATCGCCATCACGCGATGCAAATTCCAGAGCGCGGCCTGGGTCGCCGCGTAGCCGAAATTGGCCGAGTCCCTGGCATGGACGCGCAGCAGCCGCGCCACGTAATCCTCGGCATAGGCGAGGTCTTCGTAATGGATCAGGTTGTAAATCCGCTGGGCCAGGAGCGATTCATGGCGCGGGTCGAGCGTGAGCTTTTCCCGCGCGCCGGTGACGAGCTGCCAGTATTGGCGCGCGAGCTTGTCGCCCTGCGGCGCCAACCGGGCCAGTCGCGCTGATTTTTCAGCCACGACTTCGTGATAGGAGGCGTCGTCGGAATTGGCGGTAACAACGGCGGTCTCTGCGTCATGGGCGATCTTGCGGCCGAGCCGGAAGGCGAGCCAGTTCTCGGTTGCCGCGCTGCCCATGGTTTCCTGGATGCCATATTCGAGGCTGTTCAGGGAAAGCGGCAGCTCGCCGCGCTGGAAGGCGATGCCGAGCATGATGACGTTGGCATAGAGCTTGGTGCCGAAGACGCGCTCGGAAAGCTGCGAGACGTCGGCGCTGAAATAACGGGCGGCATCGGTATTTTTGCGCAGGACCTCCTCGAGCGTCTCGACGCAGAAATCGTCCGTGCCGAGGAGCGTGTTGATCGTCGGGGTCTTTTGCCGGTTGATGACGGCCCGCGTCTTCTTTCCGCCGACGCGCAGGTTGCCCTTGGGGTCGAGCCCGCGCGCGGCCTCGAGGATGTCGACGCCAAGCATGAGATCGGCCTTGCCGTAGGGGATGATCGGCGAGACATGGTTCCGGCCCGGTTTGAGAAAGGTGATGTGGGAGTAGACGCCGCCGTTGCGGATGGCCAAGCCGTTTTTGTCGGTAAAGACGACGCTATAGCCCTCGCGATGCCCCGCGCGCACGAGTGTCGCGGTGGAGACGCCGATGCCCATGCCGCCGACGCCGGCGAGATAGCCGTGCCAGGCGTGGTTGAAGTCGCGTAGCACCGGCAACGGAATTTTCTCGTTATCGAGGTCAGGCAGGCGCGAGGCCGGTTTTTGGGCGCGTACGACCAGCACTTCCTCGAACGCCGGGCAGGCGTTGAGCTTCGTGCAGGCGGTATCGTTGACGCACCAGGAGAGGTCGGTCGCTACCTTGCGGCCGAAGTCGGTCTCGGTGAAGGTCAGGCCGGGGCAGGCCGTGGCGCGGGTGCATTCGAGGCAGTTTTCGCACACGTCGGCGTTGATATTGATGTGCCGTTTCGTTTCGAGAAAACCCTTGAGCCGGATTTCGGCCCGTTCCTCGCGGGTGCGGCGGCGGTGGAATGTGATACCGCATTCCTTGTCGGCCACGACGACCTTGACGCCGTTTTTCAGCACAGTCGATTCGAGCAGGGCCCGGTACTCGGCGCGGCGGGCGGGATTCGTCCGGATGATCTCGACCGACTTGTCCTCGATCATGGCGCCGATGATCTTTTCGATCTTCTGCGTCCAGGTCTCGTTGCCGAGCAGATCGTATTCGAGCCCCGGCGTCGTTTGCTGGCCGGTCATCGCGGTCGTTTTGTTGTCGAGGATGACGTAGGTGATGTCCTGGTTGTTCTTGATCGAATTGGAAATCGCGATCTGGCCGCTGTGAAAAAAGGTCGAGTCGCCCATGAACACCACCTGCTTGTTGGTGATGAACGGATCGATGCCGAGGCCGGTCGCGCCGCCGAGTCCCATGCCGCTGTAGTTGTGCATCAGGTCCTTGTTCGGCTCGAACATCAGCATCGTGTAGCAGCCGGTGTCGCCGTGGAAGACGAGATCGACCGGCTCGCGGCGATGGGTCTGACGCATGTAATCGGCGTCGCGGAAGAGGCGCTTGATCTCGCCCAGCACGCTGGCCGAGTCGCGGTGCGGGCAGCCGGGGCAGAAGGTGGGTGTGCGCGGGGCGAGGTCCACGGCGATGGCGCCGTTTTCCGCCAGCAGCGCGAGTTCGCGGTCGATGCGGGTGCGGTCGAGCTTCAGCTTCGACGCGGCCAATTCCGTAATTAGTGGCGCGAGCAGCTCAACGAGGATGGAGGAATTGAATCCGCGCGCAATGGGAATGCCTTCCCGTCCGCCTGGGAATACTTTGCCATGCACCGGCACGGCCGGTTTGCCTGACAGTGCCCGGCGGGCGATGACCTGGACGACCTGCTCCTCGAGGAAATCGCGCCGTTCCTCGACCACGACGATATTTTCGACCTGTTCAGCGAACGAATCGATCAGATCGGGATCGAGCGGATAGGTGATGCCGAGCTTGAGCAGCGGGAACGTGTCGGTTAGACCAAGCTGTTCCAGCGCGTGCTCCAGATACGAATAAGCCAGGCCCGAGCTGATAAAGCCGAGCGGCGCTTTTCCTTTGGCCGTACCGGGCGTGAGGCGGTTGATGCCGTGGGTGCGCGCGCTGGCCCAGAGCCGCCGATAACGGGCCGGGTACGCCTGTTCGCGGCGCCAGGTACGCGGCGGCAGCAGAACATTCTTTTCAAAATCGACTTTTGCCGTGTCGAGTTGAAACGGATTATGGGTGTTCTGTCGCGGAAAATGATTTCGCCGGGCGATGACGGACCCACCGCCGTCGGCCTGGTTCGTCGTCACCAGATAGCCGATGTAAAGCTCGCTTTCGCGGGAGAGCTTGAACGCGAGGTCGACCCAATCCTTCATCTCCTGGTTCGTGGTCGGCTCCAGCACCGGCATGTACAGATGGCGGCAAAGATAGCGCGAATCGGCGGGCACCTGGGTCGAGTCACTCCATGGATCGTCACCCATCACGACGACCACCCCACCGTCAGGATGGGCGCCGGCCAGATTGCCGAGGGCCAGCGCGTCGGTTGCCACGTGGAGGCCGACGCTTTTCATCACGCACATGGCCCGCAGGCCGTGCATCTGGGAACCGTTGACCATCGCGGCGGAAATCGCCTCGTTGTTGGCCAGCACGGCACTGATGCCGTATTGCTTGGGGATTTCCTGTATTGCCTCGATGCAGTCGAAAAAGCCCGAAACGGGCGAGCCGGGATAACCGGTCCAGAGATGGGTGCCCCCCTCGGTTTCGAGGAGGCCCTTGACCAGTAATTCGTTGCCGAGAAAGACCTCGGTGCCTTCCTCCTTGAGAAATCGTGGATCGACCTTCAAGTATTCTCCCTCTTTGGTGCTATTGGAAACGCTTCCCTGTACCTGGGCGCGATTCCAACCTTGAAACTTTAGGACAATACTTTCCTCAAGGCCAAGGAAAAGCTAGACCCGCGGCGCAACTTGGCGGCAATTCAATCGTTTGTGTCCAGGAGGCATTTATAGTCGCATTACCGGATGTGGGGGAATAAATCCGGCGGCTTATTTCTCATTTACCCGGTCAATCAGTTGCCGGAGGAAACCGAAGTGGATGCGATTGAACGTCAGGCAGAGGCGCGGCAAATCGGCGATCTCCGGCTCGTTGTCTTCCTGTGGAAACGCGCCTCTCTGGAAAAGTTCGATCGGCTGTTCCAGGATGCTCAGGAATTCCTTATGCAGCGTCGCCAGTTTCTCCTCCGACAAGGCATGCCGCATGCGGATGACCAGATACTTCTCGACGAACCGGTAGGAGTGGAAATTGCGGTAGAAATGGAGGATTTCGTCCCGTGCCTCCTCAATGCTCGTCGTCAGCTTGAACAGGTTGAAATCCTCGGGTGAGATCAGCTTGTCACCCATCAGGTGTTCGCTGAGGTAATGGATAAATTCCTTCCAGAAAGTTCCCCGTGGCTCGTCGATCAGGACCACCGGGATCAATCGCGCTTTGCCCGTCTGCATCAGGGTCAGGACTTCCATCGCCTCATCCAGCGTCCCAAAGCCGCCGGGAAAAACCGCCACCGCATTGGCTTCGCGCAGAAAGGTCAGCTTGCGCGTGAAGAAATAGCGGAACGTGACGAGCTTGGAATCATGCCGGATCACGTCATTTGGCGCCTGCTCAAATGGCAGCATGATGTTCAGGCCGAAACTGTTTTTCGCTCCCGCGCCTTCCTGGGCCGCTCTCATAATTCCGTCCCCCGCGCCGGTGATCGTCATGTAGCCGGCTTCCGTCATCAGCCGGGCGAATTCCGTCGCGCAGGTATAAATCTTGGCCGGCGGCCGTATCCGCGCGGAACCAAAGATGCACAGCTTTTTGATCTCGCGATAAGGCGCGAACACTCCCTGTGCATAACGCAGCTCAGCCAGCGAACGCTTGAACAGCACCATGTCGCTCGAATTCGGGGCCTGGTGCGAAAGACGGTAAAGCGAGGCGATCATCTCGGCGAAATCCCCGGCGAACTCCGGGGCGCCCCATTTTTCCACCAGCTGCAGGATTTCACCGTTTGTGCCGGCATCGTCCGTCAATCGCAGGGTGTTTCTTGTTCTGTTCATAAGCTGCTTTATAAAAAAGAGTGTGACAGTTATTTTCCGATCAGGCGAAACTTCTTCTTATGGCCAAATTGCTCGACCTCCTGCACGAACGCATCGTCCTGGGGGACGGCGCGACCGGCACCTATCTCTACGAGCTGGGTGTTCCGCTCAACCATTGCCTCGAGGAGGTCAATCTCACCCAGCCTGATCTCGTCGCGCGTGTTTACCAGGAATACGCCGACGCCGGTGCCCAGGTCATCGAGACCAACAGCTTCGGCGCGAACCGCATCCGCCTGGCCCGGTTCGGCCTCGACCATCAGGTCAGTGAAATCAACTGGCGCGCCGCCCGTGTCGCTCGCGATGCTCTCAAAGGCCGCGATGTTTTCATCGGTGGGTCGGTCGGCCCCCTCCTGTTGCGCCCGGCGGACGGTGAATTAACCGTGGATGACCGCAAGACCCTTTTCCGTGAACAGATCGGCGCCTTGCTCGATGGCGGCTGCGATCTGATTTTCCTCGAGACCTTCACCGCGCTCGATGAACTGCTCCTCGCCCTCGACGTTTTCCAGAACCTGACCAACATCCCCGTCGTCACCTCGCTCGCCGTCAGCGAGGAAGGCCGCCTGGCTTCCGGCCAGTCGTTTCCTGAAGCCGTCAAAATTCTCCAGAACGCCGGCGCCGATATCGTCGGCATCAATGGCACTTGCGGTCCTCAGGCCTGCGTGCATCTCCTTTCCAAGCTCGCCGTGGGGGAGGACGATCTGCTCGCCGTCTATCCCAGTGCCGGCAAGCCCGAATTCTACGAGGGCCGTTTCAATTATGCGGCCAGCGCCGGTTACTTCGCCGACACACTGCCCTTGTGGGTCGAGCAGGGCGCGCGGCTTATCGGTGGCGACTATGGTACGCGGCCTGAACACATCGCCGCCATGGCGCCCATTGCCCGCGAATTGAAGCCCGTCCGGATCAAGAAGCTGGCCGCGTCGGCCCGTCCGCGCGTCGAGGTGGCCGAACCGGTGACCACTCCGGCCCGGCACGAGGAACCCTCCATTCTCGATCTCCTCAAGCAGCGCCCCGTCACCATCGTCGAGCTCGATTCACCCAAGGGCCTCGCCATGGACAAATTCCTCGCCGGGGCGAAGGCGCTGAAGGAAGCGGGCGCGGCCGCCATCACCTTGGCCGACAATTCGCTCGCCATCCTCCGCGTCAGCAACTTCGCCGCCGCGATTCGTGTGCGGGAAGAAGTTGGTCTCACCTCGGTGCTGCATCTGGCCTGCCGCGATCGCAACCTGCTCGGTCTCCAGTCGGAAATCATGGGCCTTGGTACTCTCGGTTTCCGCCACGTTCTTGCCCTGACCGGCGATCCCGCCAAGGTCGGCGATCATCCCGGCGCGACCTCGGTCTACGACCTCAACTCGCTTGGCCTGATCAAGCTCCTCGCCGGCATGAACCGGGGTGTCAATGCCGTCGGACGTCCCCTCAACGGCCAGACCCGTTTCATCATCGGCTGCGCCTTCAATCCCAACGCCGTCTATTTCGATTCGCAGGTGAAGAAGCTCGAAAGCAAGATTGCTGCCGGTGCGCAATACGTCATGACCCAGCCCATCTTCGATGCGGAACTGGCGCAGAAGACCATCGCCCGCCTCAAGCCCCTGGGCGTGCCCGTTTTTCTCGGCGTCATGCCGCTGCTCAGCTCCCGCAACGCCGAATTCCTCCACAATGAGGTGCCAGGGATCAAGATTGCCGAGCCGTTGCGTGAACGCCTGCGCCATTGCTCGGACGATGCCGCCGCGACGAAAATCGGCCTGGAAGTCGCGCGAGAGATCCGGGATGTCGCGCTTGGCGCCTTTGGCGGAGTCTATCTCATCACGCCCTTTTTGCGCTACGAGGTCAGCGTCGACCTGCTGAAATAACTCCAACGAAATTGCTATTGCGGCAAAGTCTGTTGCAGGTCCTGCGGCGGCTGGTGTGTGGTCGAGGACGACGATGTGGTCGTCGTTTCCGAGACATCGGTCTGGGCATCCTGGTCGCTCGTCTTGGGTATGCAATGATAGCCCGCGCTGCGCCAGTGACCGTCCTCCCACTTCAACACGACGGTCTCGTCAACGCTTGCCATATTCACGAAGGACGTCTGGTAATGGATGATCATGCATTCGCCGCTCAGCCCCTCGATCCCCTCCGGCTTGTAGGTGTGGCTCTTTTGTTCCCGGCTCACGACCGCACCCCAGGGCTTGCGAACCGCCTGCAGCACCAGCGACCATTGTTGTTCACTTATTTTTTGACGCAGGGCAGTACAGCTAAGGGCATAACTATCGATGTATTTTCCCGCATCGATCTGGGCGACCATGGTCTTGGAAATGGCCAGGGCATCATTTGTGTAGTCGTCAGGCGAGGCAAAACCCTTTGCCGTGATCGCCAGCAGCAGACCAACGACCAGAAAAGCAAAACAATGAATTTTCATCTTTTTGTGGGGTGACAACATTTGTTTATAGCCTTCGGAAGTGGTTTTGGGAATGTCATTCTGAGAGTTGCCGTATATTTAATCCCGGCCCTTTGACTTTCCATGATCCTGACCAATTTGACCCGCGCCAACGAAATCGGCGCCAATTCCTACCTCCTTGATTTCGGTTCCGATGGCCGCCTGGTTCTCGATGCCGGCATGCATCCCCGCGCCGAGGGAAGCCTGGGCCTGCCCAATCTCGAAAAGCTCGAGTTCGACTCCGTCGACACCATTCTCGTCAGCCACGCCCATCACGACCATACCGGCGCATTGCCGCTCCTCATGCGCGAGCACCCCGGCGCACGCGTCTACATGAGCGAGCCCACGTATTACCTGGCCGAGCCGCTCCTCCACAATTCCGTGCAGGTCATGCTCCGGCAAAAAGCCGAGAAGGGAATTCCGGAATATCCACTCTTCACCCACCGCGAGCTCGACCAGCTTGTCAAGGTCTGGCAGGCCTGCGGCCTCAACCGCGCCTGGTCTCCGCGCGGCTATCCCGATCCCGATCGCGAGCCGCTCACGTTCGACTTTCACGACGCCGGCCACATTCTCGGTTCCGTCGGCATCGCGCTCCGCCACCGCGGACGTACCATCTTCTACACCGGCGACGTCAATTTCACGGACCAGACCATCTCCCGCGCCGCCGAATTCCCGCGCGAGCCAATCGACGTCCTCATCACCGAAACCACCCGCGGCGCCCAGCCGAAGCCCGAAGGCTTCTCCCGTGATGCCGTTGTTGAGCAACTCGTGATTGCCATCGAGGAAACCTTCGCCCGGGGCGGCGCCGTCCTCATGCCCGTTTTCGCCATGGGCAAGACCCAGGAGCTCCTCGCCCAGCTCCATTTTTTCCAGAAAAGTCGCCGCCTTCCCGCCACGCCCATCTACATCGGCGGCCTCGGCCGCACCTTCTGCGAGGTTTACGACCGCCTCGCCGGCCGCACCCGCCGGAAATATCCGAAACTAAACCTCCTCGACGACATCGAGCCGCAGGTCATGGACGGCCGCCGCGCCCGCGATTTCAATCCGAAGAAAGGCCACATCTACCTCATCTCCTCCGGCATGATGACCGAGCACACCCTTTCCAACATCTTTGCCCAGGAATTCCTCGCCCACGACCGCCACAGCATCTTCTTCGTCGGCTATTGCGATCCCCAGTCGCCTGCCGGGCTTTTGCGTGCCACGAAGCGTGGCGACTCGGTGACCCTCAACGCCGAGCACGGCCCCCAGCCCGTCCGCTGCCGCGTCGAGCATTTCGACTTCACCGCCCACGCCCAGCGCGAGGATCTCCTCGCCTACATCCTCGACGTTCGCCCCCGCGTCTGCGTCCTCGTCCACGGCGACCCGCCTGCGCTCGCCTGGTTCCAGCAGGAACTCGCCGCCCGGGCCCCCGAAATGAAGGTCATCATCCCTCCGCCGGGCGAGGGGATTGAGTTATAATTCCATCTTCTGTCATCCCGAGCTGGTCGAGGGATCAGTTCGGTCGGCTTTTTATTTCGTTCGCTCAATCCTCACCGCCACATGCGCCGTCTCCGGCAAAACGAACTTCTTGATCTCCACTGCGACCTTCTCCATCGCGAAATTCCCCAGCAAGTCCTCCGCGATTTCCTCGGCCAGCCGCTCCAGTAATTTCCTCGGCTTCCGCTCCGCTAGATCTCTGATCCGCTCCGCCACGATGGCGTAATCGACGGTCAGTTTCACGTCGTCGGTTTTCGCCGCGGGCCCGAGACTCTTCACCGCCATCTCGACCGAGACCAGGAGCCGTTGCGGTTTCGCCCGCTCGGCCTCCGGCACGCCGATCCGCGCCTGCACCTCCAGGTCAGCGATGCAAATGAGATCGGACATGGTCGAGCAGGGTTCGGGTCGGGCCGTTCAGGTCCATCTTGGCGGCTTCCTCCGGCGTTACCCACCGATAGATTTCCGCCTCGTCGTTCAACACCACCTCGGTGCCGAGGGCCGTCGCCGTGTAATTGAGCAGGAGAAAATGGGCCTTCTTGTAAAACTCCGGCGGCTCGATGCAGTCCTGCACCAACTCGAACCGAACATTCGACAGCTTCAGCCCCGTCTCCTCCAGCACCTCGCGGTGCAGCGCGTTTTCCGAGCGCTCGTTCAACTTGATCTTGCCGCCCGGAATGCCCCATTTGTGGCTCCACTTATGGGTCTGGATCATCAGCACCTCGCCCTTCGCGTTGAAAATCAGCGCCCCGACCGTCGGCACCGGCGGATGCGTCGGTACGCCTCGATGCCGCTCCAGGAAATCGCGCACCTCGCGCAAATTGCGGAACAGCAGGTCCGGGTTCGCCGCCTTCAGTTTCGACAGTGAATCGTAGCCCGTCAGCACCGCGCAACTCATCACGCCCGCGTGCCGCGCCGTTTCGATGTCATGGGTCATGTCGCCGATAAAGATTGTCTCGTCGGCGTTGAGATTGTGCTCGGCCAGCAGGTGGAGAATCACCTTCCGTTTATCCAGCGCCTGCACATAGGCCTGCCGGAAATAATGCTGCACGCCGAGCCGCCCGCCCTGCGCCTCCCAGTGCTCGTTGTGGATGGAACTGAGCAGGAACGTGGCCATTTTTCGCTCGCGCAGGTATTCGAGAAAATCGAGCGAATGGGGCAGGGGCGCGATTCCCGTCTGCATGTTGCGAAAGACATCCCGATAATGCGTGTCGAGCTCGGTCAGCGCCGAGTCCGGCAGGTACTCCTTATAAAATTCCGGGAAGGGGAGATAGAATTTTTCCCGGAACTCCTCGATGGTGAAGACAGGCTTGCCGTAATGCCGGAAAATCTCGTTCGTGGCCTCGAAGACGGGAGTGAAATCGTCGACCAGGGTGCCGGACCAGTCGAGAATCACATTGTGGATTTCAGGCATGCGATATTTTTCAACGTCATCCCGGGCTTGTCGAGGGATCAGTTTACTCCGGCTTCCTTTCGCAACGCCGCCATCAGCGTCTCCACCGCCGCGATCTGCGCCTTCACCCGGTGTTCCAGCGGAAGCGGCTTCGGCGTTTCTGTCGTATAACTGACCCGCGTGAGATGGACGGTGAGGTAAACGGCTTCGGCCCAGTCGGTGCGCTGTTCGATCGGACCCCGCGAGGCCAGGATTTCCTTCCGCGAGATCACGCCGCCGCGGGCCGGAAACGTATCGATCTCCGGGCGTTCGTCGATTGGTACATGCTGTCTCATGGCGGTGATAATCTTTTTCCCCAGGATTTCCGGCAGGTCCTCATTCAGCTCAAATAAGTAGGCGCCGATTCCCTCGTAGTCCTCGTGCAGCATCATCGCCGCGTCGAATCGTCCCAGCATCTTCAGCGCCTCGACATGGCTTGTGATTTCCGCCGACTTCAGCTCGCGGTAATCCCGGTTCAAGTCGATCCCACTCGCATTCTCCCGTCTCCCGCGCAGGAGTCCGTCCGGATTCAGCAGGGGGAAAATCGTCGTGTTGAAATCGGCGAAGAAATCGGGCCGCCGCAACATCTCCAGCAGCGCGAACGGCCCTGAAATCTCGTCGCCATGAATCCCGGCCGAGAGATACAGGCTCGGCGCGGGCGGGCCCGATTTCGCGGCCCGTTGCAGCCAGGGACGCGGCCCGCTCGCGCACGGCGAGAGATAGCGCACTGTCCAGCCGCCCGCCCGCGCGGCCTCTTCGATATCCCGGGCATAGCCGGCCGGATCAAAGTCCTGCGCGAACGATTCGTTCATTGCTTCCCGATGCCCTGACCGGCCCGGTAATCCTTGAAGAAATTGATCAGCCCATTGGTCGAACTGTCGTGGGTCGACACTGTGCCCGGCTGCTCCAATTCAGGCAGGATCGCCTTGGCCAGTTGCTTGCCCAGCTCCACGCCCCACTGGTCGAACGAATTGATGTTCCAGATGATTCCCTGCGTGAAAATCTTGTGCTCATAAAGTGCGATCAGCTTGCCCAGCGTCCGCGGCGTCAACTTCGGGAACAGGATCGAATTCGTCGGCCGGTTGCCGGTGAAGACCTTGTGCGGGATCAGCTTCTCCAGCGCCTCGCCGCTCAGTCCGTCCTTGGTCAGCTCCTTCCGCACTTCTTCCGGCGTCTTCCCCTTCATCAGCGCCTCCGTCTGCGCGAAGAAATTGGAAAGCAGGATCAGGTGATGCTCGCCCAGCGGATTCTGCGTCTCGATCGGTGCCAGGAAATCAGCCGGCACCAGTTGCGTGCCCTGGTGGATTAACTGGTAAAACGCATGCTGGCCGTTTGTGCCCGGCTCGCCCCAGATCACCGGCCCCGTCGCCACGTCGACCGGCTTGCTCTCGCGCGTCACGCCTTTGCCGTTGCTCTCCATGTCGCCCTGCTGGAAATAAGCCGGGAAACGATGCATGTACTGGTCGTAGGGCAGGATTGCGTGCGTCCGTGCGCCGAAGAAATTGTTGTACCAGACCCCCAGCACGCCCAGCGTCAGCGGAAGGTTTTGCTCCGGAGGCGCGTTCAGGAAATGCTCGTCCATCAGGTGTGCGCCTTCCAGCAGCTCGACGAAGTTCTCGTACCCCACGCTCAGCGCAATCGGCAGCCCGATCGCGCTCCAGAGCGAGTAGCGTCCGCCCACCCAGTCCCAGAACCCGAACATATTCGCCGGATCGATCCCGAATTTCTTTACTTCCTTTTCGTTCGTCGACAGCGCCACGAAATGCTTCGCAATCGCCTTTTCGTCGTTCGCCGTCTTCAGGAACCAGGCGCGGGCTGAATGCGCGTTCGTCAGCGTCTCCTGCGTCGTGAACGTCTTCGACGCCACGATGAACAGCGTCGTCTCGGGCGAAAGCTCCCGCAGCGTCTCCGCCATGTGCGTCCCGTCCACGTTCGAGACGAAATGCGCCCGCAAATTCCGCCGCGCGTAGGGCTTCAGCGCCTCGGTCACCATCACCGGCCCGAGGTCCGATCCTCCGATCCCGATGTTCACGAAATCGGTGATCGCTTTGCCCGTGTAGCCCTTCCACTCGCCCGACCGCACCGCGTTCGAGAACTTTTCCATGTGGTCCAGCACCGCGTTCACCTCCGGCATCACATCCTTGCCGTCGACCAGGATCGGGCGGTTCGAACGGTTGCGTAGCGCGATATGCAGCACCGCCCGGTTCTCGGTGATGTTGATCTTCTCTCCCGAAAACATCTTCTTCGCCCACCCCGGTACGTCCCGATCGACCGCCAGCGCGTGGAGCAGCTTCAGCGTCTCCTCCGTGATCCGGTTCTTGGAAAAATCGCACAGGATGTCCTGGAATAGGATCGAGAATTTCTTGAACCGGTTTGCATCCTGCGCGAACAGGTCCCGCATCTGCTGGTCCTTCGTCGCGTCGTAATGCTTTTGCAGGTTCGTCCAGGCCGGGGAGGAAGTAAGCGCGCTCATGGTGAAAAGGCTGTCCCAAAAACCGCGATTTGCAAGAGAGGGTTGCTTTTTCCCGTCTCTGCTGCTACCGTCCTCACATCATGCAGATCAACGCGCTGTCGCTTCGACTTACGCTGCTTCTTCCGGCCCGTCTGGGTGCGGTGGAAGCGATCTGATTTGATCCTTTCGCTTTAACGCCAACCCACCCCGACGGCCCCGCCTGAATGAGCGGCCCTCGGGGCTTCTTGTTTTCGGGCGGTTCGTCACTGACACCTAACATAAAATCGATAACATCATATCTTCCGAGCAACCGAACTGATCCTTCGACAAGCTCAGGATGACAGAAGGAAACATGACCACCCCGAACCCCAAATACCGGCCCTTCCCGGCCGTGAAGATGACCCATCGCGCCTGGCCCGACCGCGTGATCGACAAGGCGCCCACCTGGTGCAGCGTCGACCTCCGCGACGGTAACCAGGCCCTCGCCATCCCCATGAGCGTCGAGGAAAAGCTCGAGTTTTTCGCCCTGCTCGTGAAGCTCGGCTTCAAGGAAATTGAGATCGGTTTTCCCTCCGCTTCCCAAATCGAATTCGATTTTACCCGCCGCCTGATCGAGGAAAAACTCATCCCCGATGACGTCTGGGTTCAGATGCTGGTCCAGTCGAAGGAGGAGCTTATCAACCGCACCTTCGAGTCGATTCAGGGCTGCCCCCGCGCCATCGTCCATCTCTACAACTCCACCTCGCCCGCCCAGCGCCGCATCACCTTCGGCCTGGACAAGAAAGGCGTGCTCGACATCGCCGTCCGCGGCGCGAAGCAGATCAAGGACCGTCTCAAGACTGTCCCCGGCACCAAAATCCGCTTCGAATATTCGCCCGAAAGCTTCTCCGCCACCGAAACCGACTTCGCCCTCGAAGTCTGTGAGGCGGTTGGCGAAACCTGGAGCTACACCGAGGAGGAGCCGATCATCTTCAACCTCCCCAACACCGTCGAGTTGATGATGCCCAACCAGCACGCCGACCAGATCGAATGGTTCATCACGCACCAGAAACATCCCAAACGTTCCATCATCAGCCTCCACACCCATAACGACCGGGGCACCGGCGTCGCCGCCACCGAGCTGGGCCTGCTGGCCGGCGCCACCCGCGTCGAAGGCACCCTCTTCGGCAACGGCGAACGCACGGGCAATCTCGACATCGTCACGGTGGCCCTGAATATGCTCACCCAGGGCGTGGATCCGAAACTCGATTTCAGCAAGCTGCCTGAAATCCGCGACATCTACGAGCGCACGACCAAGCTCGAAGTCCCGTTTCGCTGGCCCTACAGCGGCGACCTCGTCTTCACCGCCTTTTCCGGCTCCCATCAGGACGCCATTAACAAGGGCCTCAAGGACCGCGCCGCCAATCCCAATGGCTCGTGGGAGGTGCCCTATCTCTCCATCGATCCGCATGACATTGGCCGCACTTATCGCGCCATCATCCGCATCAACAGCCAGTCCGGCAAGGGCGGCGTTGCCTATGTCATGGAACAGGAATTCGGATATGTTCTGCCCAAGGCCATGCACCGCGATTTCGGCAAGATCGTCAACCGCATCGCCGACGAGCGCGGCGAAGAACTCCCACCCGAGGACATTCTCGCCCTGTTCAAGCAGGAATATCTCGACCACGACACGCCGCTTTCCTTCCAGGGCCTCAGCAAAATGGCGCCCACCTCGGACGGCGTCGAATGCATCGTTCGGGTCAAGGAAGGCAGCAACGTCCACCAGGTCCGCGGCAAGGGCAACGGCCCCGTCGCCGCCTTCGTCCACGGTCTGAACCAAAGCGGCCTCGTCAATCCCTTCGAGATCGTCTCCTATTCGGAGCACTCGCTCGGCAGCGGCGCGGAAGCCAAAGCGGTGGCCTATTTCGAGATCAAGTCAAACGGCGGCCTCGCCACCTTTGGCGCTGCCACCGACACCAATATCGAGATCGCCTCGCTCAAGGCTGTCCTCAGCGCGCTCAACCGCCGGCTCGAGACATGATCCGTCCCGCATGACCTGGCTTGATCGCGCCATCCAGTGGCAGCGGATAAACATGATCCAGCCCTATATCCGCGAGGGCGTCCGCATTCTCGACATTGGCTGTGCCGACGGTGCCCTCTTTCGCCATCATCCCCGGGCCCGTGGTCTCGGCATCGATCCCAACCTCAATTCCACCGTTCATGGGGAACGCTACACCCTTCTCAAGGGCAGTTATCCCGAGGATATCCACCCCGACGATCGCTTTGACCTCATCACCATGCTTGCCGTGGTGGAGCACATCTCGGAGGAGGTACATCTCAAGCTCGCCCGGGATTGCCGCGACTGGCTCAATCCCGGCGGTAAGGTCCTCATCACCGTTCCCAGCGCCCGCGTCGATGCCATCCTCGATGTTCTCAAGAAACTTCGTCTTATCCACGGCATGTCGCTTGAGCAGCATCATGGTTTCGATGTCCGTAACGTCCCCGTCTCCTTCGGGCAGGCCGGGCTGAAGCTGATGCGCCACCAGCACTTTCAGTTCGGCCTCAATAATCTCTTCGTTTTCGAGAAATAATCCGCGGCACGTACTGCCGCGGATTTATCCTCCGAACCGTTATTGGTGACTCTTGTCGTCCGATTTCTTATCGTCCGGTTTCTTGTTGCCCTTATTGTCGCCGGAAGGCTTGCCGCCTCCCGGGGGACCACTTGGGCTCTGAGGATGATTCACCGGGGCCGCATGGGTCGAGCCTTCACCCGGGCCGCCGCCCGTATTGGGATGGAAGCTCTCCGTGTGTTGCTGCTCCTGCGGCTGGTGTTGAACCTCCGTTGAAGGATGGAGTGTCGGCGGCTCGCCGCCTGTCTCGGCCTGCGGATGATAGGCCGGAGTCTTGTTTTCGTTCGGCGTGAAGTTTCCGCCGCCCTGGGTTTCAGGATGATACGTTTCCGCCGGTTTGTTTATTTCCGGGTTGGCCTGGGTATGCGTCACCTGCGGCTTCGGCGGTTCGCCGGTAAAGGACGATTCCGCGTTATGCTGGGTCTCCGGATGTTGGACCTGTTCGTTGTGCTGGACTTGAGCATTGGCGTTCACTCCGGTCCCGCTTGGAGTTGACGGCTTCGAAGTCGCCGCCTGCATCGAGGTCAGCGGTTTGCTTAACATATGAGTCACCGGCGTCTTGTCCGTCGCAATGTGCGCCTTGGCCGACGCATGGGTCTGCGCGGCCTGCGCGGCCTGGATCGCCTGCGGATTCGGTGCTGCCGGATGAACATTCGCCGTCACCTGCAGCGGCTTTGTGATTGAAGTGCCCCGGTTAAACGTCGGGTGGTTGATCGTCTGCGCCACTGTCGCCGGCCGCGCCTGATGCGCTGTGGCCGGATTAAAGTGCGGCGCATAGACCGCCAGCGAATTGCCTTGGAGAGCCGCGTTGCCTGGCCGGTTCGACGTCGTCAGATGCACGGTCTGGAAATGTGTCGCGGAATGTGCATTCACTTCTGCCAGTGACGGCCCGCCCACGGTCACTCCCCGGAACCGGTTCGGACCGTTAAAATTGTTCCGGTTCACCACGATATTCGTCACATTCGTCGTGTTATTGATCACCACGTAATTGCGACTCCGGTCGATGTAGCGTCCACGATAGTCGGGCCGGCAAAGATCGCCCACCTGCACGAAGTTATAGCACCCGGCGCCGATCCCAAAACTCACGTCGACGTCGCTGCCGAAATGGAACCCGATTCCGATATTGACCCCGCCATCGCTGTATTCGGCACCCGCGAAGGTGTCCGGCGGAAGCGGCGCCCATCCGGCGTAACCGCCGCCATAACGCCAGCTCACCCAGGCCGGAGCCCATTCATAACCCGGAACCCACACCCACCCTGTGCCGTCGATATTGGCCCAACGGCCATAGTGATAGGTCGCCCAACCCCACGGTTCGTCGGAGGCCCACGTCCAGCCCGCATCGGTATAGACCCAATGCCCGTCCGTGTAAGGCGCCCAATTCGGGTCCTGTACGTTTGGTTGGAATACGTAGCCGTAATCATCCGTCTGGATCCATGTGCCCTGGTCGCTCAGTTGGTCATAAAAATTCTGGAACGAGGCATCCTGATCCTGGTCCTGACCCTGGTCATCCGGCGGCGGAGGCGGCGGTTCGTCCTGCGCTCGCAGGACCGAGGTAAAAGAGAAGGCCAGAAAAGTCAGCAACCCGATATATTTGATAATTTCTTTCATATGATTTCCCATTTGCTTTGAATGTTGGACGCAACTTTTTGGAGGTTGCTTCAAAAATTCACTTCCATGTATGTTGCTGGAAATAAAATGCTCAGATGAATTTGGTAAATATTTAATGCGACAAGGAGCTGGCTTTCAGCGAGTTGAAAGGAATGGCGGGACGAAAAGCCTCGCGTTCCGCTCAGGCAATATTACTTGATGCTCGAGTAATTCTTGTCGTCAAACTTCACAAAATAGGCCTCGGCCGCGTCATCCAACATTTCCGCCGTCACCGTTGGCTCAATTTGCCGGTAGCGGCACACGTCCAGGATATTGTCCAGGATATCGCGCGGCTGACACCCGCGCAGTGGCCGGCCGAATGTCCGCATGTGCTTCTCCACAAAATAATCGACGATCTCATCCGCATAGGGCACGCCCTTGTTCTCGCTTACAATCTTCCAGATCGCCCGGTAATTTTCGTGCGTGGGATCATTGATCGGGATTTTGTAGCGAATTCGGCGCAGGAAGGCGTCATCCACCAGGTCGCGTGGATTCAGGTTCGTCGAGAAAACGATCAATTCGTCGAACGGAATCTCGATCTTCGTTCCCGTATGCAGCGTCAAAAAGTCGATCTGCTTCTCCAACGGCACGATCCACCGGTTCAACAGCGTCTTCGGGTCGATCCGCTGCCGGCCAAAGTCGTCGATCATCAAGGCCCCGCCGTTCGCTTTCAGTTGGATTGGTGCCTCGTAAAACCGCGATTCCTCGTTCCAGATCAGGTCCAGCGACGCCATCGTCAGCTCGCCGCCCACGATGATCACCGGCCGTTCCACCAGCCGGAAACGACGGTCATACTTGTCCTGCAATCGCATGTCCGCGTTCGGCGGAATCTGCTTGTGATTATATTCATCAAAAACCTTGATGATCGAGCCCTTCACCTCGATCGCGTAGGGAATGAAAATCGAGCCGCCGAACGATTTCACGATCCGCTCGCAAATGGATGTCTTTCCGTTGCCGGGCGGCCCGTAAAGAAAGATTGACCGTCCCGAATTCACCGCCGGGCCCACTTGGTCGAGGATCTTTTCCTCGAAGACCAGGCCCCGGAACGCGTCCCGCAGCCGGTCGGCATGCACCGTGATTTGCCGCAGGCTCTGCTCCGCGATGATCTGGATGTAGGAATCAACTGAAATCGGCGCCGGGCCAACGTAGGTCGTCTGCTCGAAATATTGCAGCGCCCGCGTCCGTCCCGCCTCCGTGATCGAATAGACGTACGATACCGACGCCATATCGCCGCGCGTAATCTCGATCAGCCGGCTGTCCTTCAATTCCACCAGCACCGGTTCCACCACGTTGTAATAGGGCAGGCAGATTTCCGCGGCGATCTCATGCGCCACCATCTGATTGTTCAGATACATCAGCCGCATGATCAGCCCGGCGATGATCGGCTCGCCGATATCCAGCTTCTTCAGCGACTCCGGTTCCGCCGGGGTGAATAACGACGCATTCGCGAAGAGGTCTGAAGGCATGCCCAATTTGACGATGGCAGGGCCAATTTGCCAAGGAAGAACTGTTGCCCCGTGATCCTGGCCTATTTCTCAAGCCCGCTCAGAACCTCGGCAATATGTTCGGAGGGTTTCACCTTTCGGTAAATCGCCTGTAGTTTTCCTTTGGGATCGATCACGAACGTGCTCCGCTCCACGCCCATGTAGGTCCGCCCATACATGCTCTTCTCGACCCACACCCCATAGGCCTCCGCGATCTTGTGGTCCGCGTCCGCCAGCAGGGTGAAGGGCAAATGGAACTTCTCGATAAACTTCGCATGCGATTTCGGACTGTCGGGACTCACCCCGACCACCACCACGCCCTTCTTTTTGAATGCCGCGTACTCATCGCGGAACGAACATGCCTCCGTCGTGCAACCCGGCGTATCATCCTTCGGGTAAAAATAAAGCACCACCGTCTTCCCCGCGAAATCGGTCAGGGAAACCGTCCGTCCCGACTGGTCCGGGGCGCTGAAATCGGGGGCTTTCGCCGCGGCGGCAAATCCACTCATGCCTTTGAACCAAGCAGCCCGTTTCATTCTGTCAACACTCGGGTAGCCGCCGATGTCCCCATCGGCGGAAATGCTCATCAGCGCTTGGTTCAAATTCTGTCTGTTTGCCTCCGTCCCCAAGCATTGACGCACGCCCTCTTCGGCCTCATTTTGACCCCGGTGAGTTACCTCAAGGACCTCGACTACTCCGTGCTGCAGCAATGTATCCACTGCGGCATGTGCCTCCCCACCTGCCCCACCTACATGGAGACCAAGGTCGAGCGCAACAGCCCCCGCGGCCGCATCGCTCTCATGCGCTCCATCGCCGACGGCTGCCTCGATCCCACCCCAGCCTTTGGCGAAGAAATGTACTTCTGCATCGGCTGCCTCGCCTGCGAAACCGCCTGCCCCGCTGGCGTCGATTATGGCCGCCTCTTCGAAATGGCCCGGGCCGAGGCCGAACGCAGCCATGCCCTCCCGTCACCCGGACGCAAGCTTCTTCGCGGCCTCCTCCTCGATTTTCTCTTCCGCCACCAAAGCCTCCTTCGCCTCGCCGGAAGACTCCTCTGGATTTATCAGGCCACCGGCCTGCAGGCTCTCGTCCGCAGCTCTGGCCTTCTCAACCTTTTCCCGCAATCCCTCCGCGATCTCGAAGCCAAAACCCCCGTCATCGAGCGCCATTTCTCCCCTGACCTTATCGCCCCGGAAGAGAATCCCGGTAGCCGTCGACCGCCGGGCGACGGCCGCACCTACCGCGTCGGACTCCTCACCGGCTGCATCCAGGACCTCGTCTACAGCCACATCAACCGCGACACCGCCGACGTCCTCCTCGCCAACGGCTGCACCGTTGTCACCCCGCCCGGCCAGGGCTGCTGCGGCTCCCTCCACGCCCACAACGGCGAATATGAGCTCTCAAAGGACTTCGCCCGCTCCCTTATCGATCAGTTTGACCTCGACCGCCTCGACGCCATCATTACCAACTCCGCCGGCTGCGGTTCCCACCTCAAGCATTTCGACCGCCTCCTCCACGACGATCCCCATTACGCCGCCAAGGCCCGCTTCTGGTCCGAAAAAGTCCGCGACATCAGCGAATGGCTGGTCGAAATCGACTTCCGCCCGCCCGAAAAACCGCTGCCCTCCGCCCGCGTTACCTATCACGACGCCTGCCATCTCTGCCACGGCCAGAAAATTACCGCCCAACCCCGGCAGCTCCTCGCCCAAATCCCCGACCTCGACATCGTCCCGCTCGCTGAATCAACATGGTGCTGCGGCAGCGCCGGCATCTACAATCTCATCCAGCCCGACATGGCCGGAAAACTCCTCGAGCGGAAAATCGGCCACATCGCCGCTACTGGCGCCACCACCGTTGCCACCGCCAACCCCGGCTGCCTCCTCCAGATTCAGAACGGCCTCGCCGCCCGCGGCCTCAACATCGAAGTTGTCCATCCCGTCTCGCTTCTGGCGCGGGCCTATCACCGATAGCTGTCGACCGCCGGGCGACGGAGAAATCCGTCATCCCGAGCTTGTCGAAGGATCAGCTGCCTTGGGAGCAACGATTATCTTCTGGAGGCTGATCCCTCGACGGGCTCGGGATACAGAATTTTGGAGCGGTACCATCACCTGCCTGTGCCCGCATTTGCAGGGAGGCCCTTTTTCCGATAAGCTGGATGAACCATGGATCATCCGATGAAAAAGCTCGTCGAGCAGTTGCTTGAGTCGTACGCCCATTGCGGCGGGATCAAGCATCTCAACGGCACCAACCTGCCGTCCAAGATGGTCGTGGCCGCGCTCACGCAGGATTTGCTCCGGATCATTTTCCCGGGTTTCATCGCCGAGAGCCAGGTTTCCGGCGACGATCTGCCCCGCGAGACCGAACTGCAGTTGCGCGAGCTGGAAAAAAAGCTCGAACGCGAAATTGCCAAAAGCATCGAGATGCAGCCCATTCCGGGTCGCAGCGCCGCCGATCTCACCTTCGAGTTTCTCCACAAGCTCCCCGAAGTCCGCCGTCTCATCCAGACCGATGTGGAGGCTGCGTTCCAGGGCGATCCCGCCGCCGCCAATCGCGAGGAGGTCGTCCTGGCCTATCCCGGCATCGAGGCCGTGGCGGTTTTTCGTCTGGCGCATGTTCTTTACGAAATGAACGTCGCTTTCCTGCCGCGCATGATGACTGAATGGGCCCATGGCCGCACTGGCATCGATCTTCATCCCGGCGCCCGGATCGGTTCCCACTTTTTCATCGACCACGGCACCGGCGTCGTCATCGGCGGCACGTCGATCATCGGCAATCGCGTTCGCCTTTACCAGGGGGTCGGTCTGGTGGCGCGCAGCCTCGCCAAGCAGGTGGAGCGCGACGAGCAGGGCCACGCCATCGGCGGCAAACGTCATCCCACCGTCGGCGACGACGTTACCATCTACGCCAACGCCACCATCGTCGGCGGCGACACGGCCATTGGCGACCGATCCATCATCGGCGGCAACGTCTGGCTCAACCGTTCCATCCCGCCCGATTCCGTCGCGTTTTTTGAGACCCATCAACTCAGTATTCATCCCCGAAAACGGGATGGCGGCGATTGGATCATTTGATCGCCGCAATAAGGAACGTCATGTCGCGCTTCTACCTGGATAACAATGCGACGACGAGCCTCGATCCCCGTGTGGCCGCGGCCATGCAGCCGCTGGAGGAGGGGGTTCTCGGCAATCCTTCCAGCCTCCACGTCGAGGGCCGCCGCGCTCGCGGCGTCATTGATGCCGCTCGCGACGAACTCGCCGCCTGGCTGAAGGCGAAGCCCTCCGAAATCATTTTCACCAGCGGGGGCACCGAAAGCTGCAATCTTGCCGTTCAGGGTCTTGCCTGTGCCCACTCGGGGAGGGGACGTCACCTCATTACGGCGAAGACCGAGCATCATGCCGTGCTCAACGCTTTTCGGGCCTTGGAACAACAGAAAAATTTCGATGTGACCTGGCTCGATGTCGATGCGGACGGCCTGATCGATCCCGGGGAACTCGAGAGCTCTATTCGCGATGACACCATCCTCGTCTCGATCATGAGCGCCAACAACGAGACCGGCGTCCGCCAGCCCATGCGCGAAATCGGCGAAATCTGCTCCCGCCGCCGTGTTCTCTTCCATGCCGATGCCATTCAAAGCGCGGGCCGGGAGCTGATCGATCTTGCGGCGTGGCAGGTTGGTGCCCTCAGCCTCACCGCGCATAAATTTCATGGTCCGCTTGGCGCTGGGTTGCTCTGGCTTAAGGCCGGCATTCCCGTCGCGCGGCTGATGGAAGGCGGTTTGCACGAAAACGAGCGGCGTCCCGGCACCGAGAACGCGCCGGCCATTGCCGGATTGGCCGTGGCGGCGAGATTCTTTGGCCGTCCCGATTCTGCCGAAATGGAGCGTCAGTTTCGCTGGACCGAAAATCTCTGGCATGAACTCGCTTCGCTTGGAGGCATCCGCCGCAACGGCCATCCCGCGCAGCGCCTGCCGAATACGCTCAACGTTAGCTTTCTTGGTCTCCACGGCGAGGACCTCCTTATCGGGCTCGACCTCGCCGGGCTTGCCGTCTCCAGCGGCTCGGCCTGCCTCGTCGGCTCCATTCAGCGCTCGCACGTTCTCGCCGCCATGGGCGTTCCGGACGAATGGTCCGCCGCTACCGTCCGTTTCTCCATTGGCGTGCACATTCGCGACGAGGACCTTTCCGAAATTGCCCGGCGCGTCCGCCAAGTCGTCACACACCAACGCTCGCTTCGTGGCTGGAAACCCGAAGCCCAACCCGAGGCTCTCGTATGCCCCACCGTATCCTGAAAAAATGGCGGATCGGCATTGTCGGCGCCGGCGGCATTGTCCGCCAGCGCCACCTGCCCGGTCTGCAGGCCCTGCCCAATGTCCAGATCGCGGCTGTCTGCAATGCCCGCGTGGAAACGGCCAAAAAGGTCGCCGACGAATTCAACATCCCCGAAGTCCTCGATGACTGGGCCGATCTCCTCGTGCGCCGTGATCTCGACATCATCTGGATCGGCACGCCACCCCATCTTCATGCACCCATTACCATCTCGGCGCTTGAGGCGGGCAAACATGTCTTCTGTCAGGCCCGCATGGCCATGAATCTTCGTGAAGGCCGCGAGATGCTCTCCGCCGCCCAGGGCCGGCCCCATCTGGTTACCATGCTCTGCCCGCCGCCTCATGGCATGAGGGGCGGAAAATTCATCCAGAAACTTCTCCGCGACGGGTATGCCGGTGAACTCTGGCATTTCCGTCTCAACGCCTTCAACGGCGTCTTTTCCGATCCGCTCGCTCCAGCCCATTGGCGGCAGCGCACGGAACTCAGCGGCCTCAACGTCCTCACCGTCGGTATCTATGCCGAAGTCATCCAGCGCTGGCTCGGTCTGCCCCGCCGCCTTCATGCCCAGATGAAAGTCTCCGTCCCCAAGCGCCACGGCTATACCGTTCACATTCCCGACCTCGTCCAGGTCTTCGGACAGTGGCCCAACGGCCTCGCCGGCAGCCTCGAATGGAGTGGCGTCGCGCAGTTCGCTCCGGACGAAACCCTCACCCTTTACGGACGCGATGGCACGCTCGTCTACAATTTCACTCAGGACAAAATCTTTGGCGCGCGTCGGGGCGAAAAGGAGCTCTCCGAACTGGTCATCCCGCCTGAATTCGAAACCGCCTGGACGGTCGAAAAGGATTTTATTGATGCCGTGGTCACCGGCGGCCACCCCGAACCGAGTTTTGAGACCGGCGTCCAGTATCTTGAATTCACCGAAGCCGTCCACCTCAGCGCCCGCGGCGGCCATGCCGTTGAATTGCCGCTGCCGTAATTAAAGGCATTCGTCATCCCGAGCTTGTCGAGGGATATCTAACTATTTTTGTAATTTCTGATCTTGCTGGTAATCAAATCCAAGACGGACATTTTTCTCTTTAATCGCAGGTACTTCGGGTGATAGGTGCGATAAGACTGAACGGGTAATGCGGGATGAGATAATCGGGATAGCAATTTCCCATCATCCCCATCTTCAGGGGTCATAACAATTCCGGGAAATAATTTTTTGATCGTGTAATCGTAGGGATACCAGCCGGTAAGAAATACCACTGCATCGGGCTGGAGAATCCCCAATTCTTCCTTGAGGATGCTTAACTCTCTTAATTTGTTGCCAATATCATTCTCTGGAGTTTTGCAATTTTGATCGCAGATAAAGAGATTGGACCAAACAAATCCAAAAGGAGGCACTGCTGGAGTCAACTGGCGTTGAAGCTCATGTGCGGCCCACCAGAAGGGACTTTTGACATATTTCTCACCCAGATTGAATTCACGGTAATGCGCGACTAATTTTTCCACGCTTGTTGGATGATCTGGATCGCCCAGGTGCCATGCCCATGAATGTGTTTCCTTTCCGATGACCATAAGCTTAAGTTCTGCCGTCTCATAAGCCTCGGGGACATGGATAAATAGCGGGTTGGAAATTCCCCGATCTTTGGGAAGAGCCGCATTGAGTTTAGTCCAAGTTTGCTGATAAAGGAAGTCGAGTTGCCGTTGGAGCACACTTGAGTTTGGAATAATTAGAGATCCTTTGACAAGCTCGGGATGACTGATTTTTCGAAAAAAGCATTTTCATCGCCCGGCGACTCGCTTAGTCTTCAAGACTCGCGATGGCTCGTCCATGGCGTGATTTTTCGGGCAGATACCCAAGTGGCCAACGGGGGAAGACTGTAAATCTTCTGGCTTTTGCCTTCACTGGTTCGAATCCAGTTCTGCCCATTACCCCTCTTACTGAGGTAAAATGAGAGGCAAAATCACTTCCCTCTGTTTTTGGCTCGAATTGTCCTAAAGCGAATAAAAGTACATAAAAGGGTGCGTTTATTGGCACTTGCTGGCGGTCTTACGGCACTTGCATAGGATAGGCTAAGTCACTATGCCCTCGAAAAAAGTATTCATCTGGAACGAGTACCCTAAGTGGCGTCGAGTAGCCCGCCGGATTCTGAAAGAGCATTTAGACGATAAAGTTATATCCCGCCTCCGCGAGATTCCGCCGGAATATGTTGTCTCGGATGATCTCTCTTGGCTCGATGACGCTGTCGCGGAGGTAAAGGGATTCCGGCCTGACACAAAGGCTCAACTAGCATCGGGGTTAAAACAACACTACCAGTATCTACGGGCATATCACGGATGCCGTCCAGTATCACTGGACTCTTATCGACAGCTCGGAGTCCGCCCATGCAATCCTTCGGAACTACAAGCAATCGCTCGCCAAATCTTCAAAAATAAGGAGGGAGTCGAAGAGGCTATTTTGCACTTGGCCAGCAGCAGTCGATTCCTTTCTTACGAGGAACACAATAGTGGCAAGGTTTTCTTTTGTCTAACCCGGAGAGAGCTAGTCGAATTTTGCGGTCATTACCTGTTGCACGGAAGCGAATATCTACAAGCCATAGCCTGCCGCATTAACGAAAGCCATGTCCTGCGGGAAAGAGGAAAGGCAACGGTCATCGAATGTGACATCCCTATAGGCGATATGGATACTCGGACAATTTCAGAGCTAGCTGGAGTCATGCTTGAACGAATAGGGTATGGTCTTCTGCGATGGCCTCCCGAAACAATCAGTAGTAATTTTGGATTATCAATAACTGTGCCATTGGCAGCAAAGAACATTGTTGCAGTCGAGCATCCAACCGGTATTCCAAATCCTCACAACTACAATATTCGAGAAGACTAGCTTGGCTATTATTGTCTCTCCCGGGTCAATCAACGACCTGCTCGCCCCGTTTCTTCTTGTGGGGATCCTCCTCGTCGCGGTGGCCCCCACCACCCTGTTCATGTTTGTCGCCGGGGCGGCGATCTTTCTGGTCTGAAGGCGGTCGCTACGCTGCAACCTTATGAAAAAGATTCGCAACTAGGTGCGAAAACGATTTGTAGGTGATCGGCTTCTGGATGTAGTCGGTGACGCCGAGGCGCAGGCATTCCTCGCGGTCTTCGGGATCGCTGGAGGCCGTCATAACCACGATGGGAAAGTGTTGCATGCCGGGCAGGGCGCGCAGGCGTCGCAGCAGTTCGACGCCGTGCAGTCCCGGAAGATGCAGATCGAGAAAAATCGCGACGAGGTCGGGGCGGAATGATTCCGCTTTCGGATCGGTCAGCAGGTCGAGCGCGGCCTGTCCATCAGGAAGGAAGGTTACGTTCTCTTCCATGTTGACGCGGCGGAGTTCCCAGGAAAGCAGCTCCTGGTCTTGGGGATCATCTTCAATGACCAGCACGCGGACGGGCGGGTTCGAATGCAGATCGATCCAGTCGTTCACCGCCGCGATGGCCAGCGTCAGCCGGACCATTTCCGATATCTCGAAGTGGCACCGCGCGTTTTTGATTTCGTTCCGTGACAACTCCTGCGATTCATCCACCATCATTGATTCGCACAAGGCCAGCGCCGCTTTTTCTCGTTGCGTGAAGGAAAACGACTGGCGCCAGGAAGGGAGCGCGTCGAGCCGCTCGTCGCATTCGCCATTGGCTTTGAGAATGTCTCGATGGTTCTCAGCGCTGGCCGAATGTCCGCGGATCAACGCCGCCTGTAAACGCACCAATTCCAAAATATGATCGAGATCGGACTGTTCTGTCTCGCGGATCATGGAATCACCAGCTTTAGAACGGCTGTACAACCGGCTCATCGGTTAGGATAGATCAGGCACATGATGACGCAAGCGATTTACGAAAAGACAACAAAAATGTAATCCTGCCAGGATTAATTTTCCTTCAATTTGTTGAATCAATTCTATCGTTCGAGATTCGTTTGATAAAAAGCTTCGCTCTCTTTCATTCGCGTACAACATCTTTTGCCTTTATGTCTTCACGCAGATCGAGAAAGGCCAGATGTCGCAACAGCCCAGCGTTTGTCCACTTGGAAAAACGAACCTGTGCCGCCGCCTCCAGGTCGATCCGCTTGAAATCGTCCTCCTTCAGCACTACGAATTTACCCTTCTCATACTCATAGCCTTTGACAATCTCATCCCAGGGCACTTTCCGGCCATCGGCCTTCGCCACGCGCTTGTAGTTAACCGGACTCAAATCCGATTTGCGCAGGAGCCGGAAACTTAATTCATCGCGGCGTGTCGCCGGGTACAGGGGCGCCGGAATGGTGACCAGTCCGAATGAAATGCTGCCATTCCAAATCGATCTCATTCGTCACGTTACCTGCGACTTTGTCCCCGCGCAAATTGCTCACAGGCGCTTTGTGACTTAGGTTGCCGGGTGAAAAATAGATCGACCTTGCGCGTCGCCGGTAAAGCGGTCCCGGTCTCCAATCTGGATAAAGTTTATTATCCCCGCGCCCGTTTTACCAAGGGCGACGTGCTCAATTATTATATTCAAATCGCGCCCTACGTTCTGCCTCATCTCAAGCAAAGGCCGCTGACGATGAAGCGTTATCCCAACGGCGTTGATGCGCCCTTCTTTTACGAGAAGCAATGCCCCCGTCCCCATCCGGCTTTTGTGAAAACATTCCGCATGGCGCGTCAGCACGAGCCGGGAAATGTCGATTACTGCCTGGTCAACAATCTGCCCACGCTGGTCTGGGCCGCCAACCTCGGCGACCTCGAGCTTCACGCCTTTCTTTCCCGGGCGCCCCGCGTGGAACAGCCCACACAAATTGTTTTCGATCTCGATCCCGGCGCGCCTGCCAACGCGGTTCAATGCGCCCAGGTGGCGCTTTGGCTCCGGGAAATGTTCGGCAATCTCGGCCTGGAAACCTTCGTCAAATCATCCGGCTCAAAAGGCACGCAGGTCTATATTCCGCTCAACACAAAAACGAGTTATGACGAAACCAGTCCGTTTGCCAAAGCTGTGGCCCAGACCCTCGAAAAAGCGCATCCCGAACTCGTCGTCTCCGACATGAAAAAGCGCCTCCGAAAAGGCAAGGTCCTCGTCTACTGGAGCCAGAACTCGGAGACCAAGACGACCGTCTCGGTCTATTCGTTGCGGGCGCAGGAGCGTCCCTGGGTCTCGATGCCGCTCGAATGGAGCGAAGTCGAAAATTGTTTGCGGAAGAAGGACGCCACGCTTGTTTTTTTCGAAGCCAACGATGCCCTGGAACGGCTCGAAAAAAAGGGAGACCTCTTTGCGCCTGTCCTGACCCTGAAGCAAAGCCTGAAAAAAGCGCTTAGTCATTTTCACTCGGCTGATAGCGGAAAGAAATCGAAGGCGCCGCGGAAAAAGAGCCCAGGCGATCCCATGTCGGCCTACCGGGCCAAGCGCGACTTCGCTCAAACTTCCGAACCGGCCGGAAAAAACGGCGCGGGCAGGGGAAAGCCGCTTTTCGTCATTCAGAAACATGATGCCTCGCATCTTCATTACGACTTCAGGCTCGAGATCGATGGCGTACTCAAATCATGGGCCGTGCCCAAGGGCCCGCCCACCGATCTGGAAACCAAACGGCTCGCGATGATGGTCGAGGATCATCCTTACGATTACGCGCGCTTTGAAGGAACTATTTCGCCCGGCAATTACGGGGCGGGCACGGTCATGGTCTGGGACATCGGCACCTGGAAAAATCTCGGACCCGAACCGGAGGAGGGACTCAAAAGCGGCAAACTCCACTTCGAGCTCCACGGCAAAAAACTTCGTGGCGAATGGGCCCTCGTTAAAATGCATGGGCTGCACTCGGGCAAAGGCAATGAATGGCTTTTGCTCAAGCATGGCCGTGCGATGAAGCCGGTCTCCGTGAAGCAGGACGACACCTCCGCGCTCTCCGGCCATCGCATGACGCAGATTGACAACCCGCATAGCCGGAAATGGATCAGCCGTCACAAATCAAACGGCACCGCGAAAAAGAACGGTCATAAAGGCGGAGTCCCTTCGGCAACGCGATAGCCCCTCTGTCGTTAAACATATCAGCGGGACTGGTATGTCTCCTCTCTCGGTTGTCGCATGAAAATCGGAATTTCTAAAAAAATGAAACCTTTGACAATCATTTGCGTCTAAAAAAGCACATATGTATTTCAGGGTGCCGCCGGGCGTGATTCTGGGTTTAGTTTTCTTTTTCTTAAACGGGCTATCTGCCCAGATCCAGGCTCCGGCGACTGCCGCATCCGCGCCTTCCTCAGGTGGGGAGGACAACGCGCCGATGACCGCGGGGGACTTCCAGATCGACGGCGTGCCTTATGCCAAGGTCCTCTATTTGGAGGGCAACGTCTGGATACGCCCGCCCGACCAGACTACATTTCATCGCCTTTCCGAGGATGAACCGATTCCCGCCCAGAGCGTCATTTACACCGGCTTCAACGGCATCCTCGATTTCGCTCCCGGTCCCGGCATGGCCGCACGCATGGTTCCGGGTACGTTGACCACGGTGCAGGCATTACCGCAACCGGTCACCGAATCGGCTCCCACCACCGCCGCTCCCGAGGCCGCGCAGCTCTTGTTGAGAAAAGGAACCATCTTTTCCGCTCTGGGCCGGGAAGACAACGGACCGATTGATTATGAGGTCCACACCCCACAGGGCGTTGCCGGCGCCCGCGGCACCATGTTCTCCACCAGTGCGTCCTTGGGTTATTCCTCGGTCGAAATGCTTCACGGCACCGTCAACTTTGAGACCGGCGATCATCAGACCTCCCAGATTACAGAGGGCCAGAGCCAGAGCGTCTTTGGGGGCGTGGGCAAGTTTCGGTTTGAACCGCGCCGCACCTTCAATCCCGCCAATTCCTCCGTCTTTTTCAATCATGCCGGAGGTCTGCTCGAGCATGCCTCCGGATACGGCGCCGTTCGCCGTGGACTCGGTCCGGATGTTGCCCGCACCTTGCGTGCGCATGGATACGCGCTGCCGGCTGAAACCGAACGCCGCTTCCAGAATGCCGGCCGAATGCACTATCAGCGTCGTCCCGCTTTTAACCGGACTTATCGCCCGAATCACGTCCGTCAGGAACCGATGCAGCAGCATGCCGCTCCGACCATCGGCCTGCGCCGTGAGAATGCTCAGGCCCAGACCCAAGCTGAACACAAGCCTAAGCCATCACCTTCTACCCCTGAAGAACGCAAACGCGAACGTAAAGATAAACCATGGGGCCAGTAGGTGGCTTCAGGCACCATCGCCCTGCCTGACGGCAGGTAAAGGTATCTTTTTACCTTCCAAATTGATGCTTCACTAACCCTAATAGTCGAGATTACGTAAACGTAATACTTGACTATTTAGTAAAGAACGATACGTTTCTGTTAGAACAGAATCAAAAATAGACAGCAAGACAGAAAGCCATGATGATATCGCCTATCTTTACCTTCGCTCCGGTTCCTCTGACCGACGAGTTTAGCCCTTTAGCCCATGCGGCTGCCCTTATCCGCCGCCGCCAAGCTGAAATTAATACCGTTACGGTTCCCCGTCATCGGATTCGCCCGCCCGTCGAAAAGAAGAATGCTGAACCCGTGTTAGCCTGAATAACACGATTCCTTGGTGGAATCGGACTGTTTCAGGTCGCAATTTAGAGGTTTTTCATCCTCTCCGAGCCGCTAGAACTCATTTCAAAAGCAACCCAAAGGGCCGGGATTCTTTTGGCTGGCGGCTATGTCGCTCGCTCGTCACGTAGCGATGGCTATGCTCCTCGCTCGGCTCCTTGCCGCCGGCCAAAATCCATTTCCGGCGCAACCCATGGCTACTTTTGAAATGAGTTCTAGGGTCAGTCTGAGAATAGGCTGACCCATGAAGATTGCACTCCATTGGTTTCGTTGCGACCTGCGGTTAAGCGATAACACGGCCCTACTTGCGGCGTCGAAGGAAAGCGACGTAGTCGTGCCGGTTTTCATCTTCGATCCCGCAATCCTTTCCGCGCCCGATATCGGAGCGCCGATCGTAGCATTCATGATCGAGTGTCTTCGGTCACTGGAAAAAAATATCGAAGTTGCCGGAGGCCGGCTGATCTTTCGTCATGGGCCGGTAGTGCAGGAGATGAGTTTCTTATTACGGGAGACTGGAGCGCAAGCGCTCCACTACAATCGCGATTATGAGCCCTACGCGCGAGAACGGGATGCTGCGGTCGAAAAATTGGCCCATTCCATGGGGGTGGAGGTATGCAGTCACAAAGATGGCGTTATCCATGAGCCGGACGAGATCCTCAAGGACGACGGCCGACCTTACCGGGTCTTCACGCCTTACAGTCATGCCTGGCGTGCGCGGTTACGATCGGCGGTGCTTCCCGCGGTGAAATTTGCCCGACTGTCCGGATTCAAACCGCCCAAGAGCATTCCGTTGCCAACAATGAAGCAGCTTGGTTTCTCCACTTCGATCTGTCTTCCTCCGGCAGGTGAGCGGGCAGGGAGGGAAAGCTTGGGACGATTCATGGCCGAGGATGTTTTGCAATATGCCTCAAGGCGCGACTTCCCGGCAGAGGAGGGCACCTCACGGCTCTCGCCACATATCCGCATGGGGACATTGTCACCGCGGACCGTTGTGGCTATGGCGGAGAAAGCGGCGGAGGCACATCCCAAAATGCATCCACACGCGGAGACCTTCGTAAAGGAAATGATCTGGCGCGATTTTTACCGGCAGGTGCTGTGGCACTTTCCCCACGTGGCGACGTCGAGTTTCAAGCCGGAGTTCAATGAACTGAAATGGGAAAATGATAAGCGTTTTTTTGACGCGTGGTGCGAGGGCAGAACCGGATTTCCGCTGGTGGATGCGGGGATGCGGCAGCTTAACGCGAAGGGCTGGATGCATAATAGGCTGCGGATGATCACGGCGACGTTTTTGACGAAAGACCTGCTGATTTCATGGCAGTGGGGCGAGCGGTATTTCATGCAGAAGCTGATCGATGCCGACCTGGCCTCGAACAACGGCGGCTGGCAGTGGTGCGCAGGCACGGGTACGGATGCTCAGCCTTATTTCCGGATTTTCAATCCGATATCCCAGGCCAGGAAGTTTGATCCGGAGGGGGTGTTCATCCGCCGATACGTGCCGGAGGCGGATACGCTCGCTTATCCGGCGCCGATCGTCGATCATGCCCGGCAACGCCTGAAAGCGCTGGCCCTGTACAAGAGACTATGATCGACCCGATTCCATCCGATCCGCCGCCGGAAAAGGCGCCGGTTCGCCGCCAGCGGGGCGTCAACTGGTTCCGGGCCAGCGTTTACCTGGCGGCTATCGTCATAGTGCTCGTGATCGGTTTTTTCGGCGCGGTGGTGATGTTTCGGACCGAGCCGCAGAGGATCGTGAATCAACTGCTGGCGCAACTGCCTTTCTCCTCCAGCACGGGCCAGGTGAACTGGATGAATAGCCGCATGCTGAAGATCGAGAATGTGAAGCTGGGGGATTTCTTTTACGCCGATTCGATTGTGATTTCCGCCAACCTGAGCGATCTGATGCGAAGCCGGATCACGAGCCTGGAGATCAACGGCGGGCAGGTCTATACCAAGCAGCTTTACGCGGCGATGGACAAGTATGGCTCGGAAACCACGGGCGGCGGGCTGAACTGGACGATCGGGCGTTTGCAAATCAAGCGGGGCACCATCCTCCTAGACAGCCCGGCGGCCGATATTTCGATTCCCATTCGGCTGGGGGTCAGGCAGCCGGTCATTTTGCACAACATCCGGCTGAACAAAGCCTATTCGAGCCCGGACATGTCGGTGGAACAAACGATTGAGATTCAAAATGTGAACATTGTCTCGCCTTTCGATCCACTGGCCCCGGTGCTGGCGTTCCCGCTGACCCGGGTCCGTTTTACCTATGATGAATTCTGGCATCACAAGATCCGCGGGATTGAGCTGGTTCATCCGACGATGTTTCTCGGGCAGGACCTCTTCTGGTTCGTTGACCAGTTCAAGAAAGAGCGCCAATCCCTTCCGCAAACCGGCGTGACGGCGCCGTGGTATGTCGACCATTTTTCGGTCCGGTACGGCCAACTGGCAGTGAATGCCTTCGGCCAGCCGGTGGTCCATTTTCCGTTCTTTTTCGAGACCCAGGTCGACAACATCCGGCTGGACCAGCTCGACAGGATCAGCGCCAAGAGCGTCATCGCGATCCGGCGGCTGAACCAGGATTATCCCGATTACAAAATCCGGATCGTCGGACTGGAGGGCAGGCTTTACTTCAGCCTGCCGCTGGGTGATCCCCATGCGAACAACGTCGTCAATACGATCAAGGTGGATGAGGTGTCCTGGAACGAGATTCCACTCACCAACGTCAGCAGCAGCGTGACCTTCGATCCGAACGGTGTTTACGGGAAGTTGAACGGGACCTGCGAAGGCGGCCAGTTGACCGGGACTTTCGAGTTTTACTATACGAAAGGGTTCACCTGGAACACCGATTTCTTTGCCGACAAGGTCAACTGCCAACCGATTGCGGAAAAGCTGGGCGGAAGATATATCGATCTGACGGGGACACTGAACGGGAAGATTGCGGTGCAGGGGAAGGCGACGGAGATCCTGAAATGCCAGGGTCTTTTGGCCATGGCGCATCCCGGTATTTTAGTAATCAAGTCGATGAAGGATTTGCTCGATAAGCTCCCGCCCGATACGAGCGTGATGAAGCGCGAAGCCTTAAAGATCGCCATCAAGCCGTTTCAAACTTATCCCTATACGAGCGGGCAATTTAAGGTTGATTATAAACCGGACTCCGGAACGGCGACCCTCAAGCTGGAGAGTCCGGAAAATGGCCAACGCCAATTCGACATTTATTGGCATCCTTATGATGGTTCAAAGGTTGCCAATGACGCAGACAATCGTTAAAAGTGACAATTCCAGCTTTCTCTCGCGCGAGACTGTTCCTCTACGTGAACCTTTTACCTGCTATTTTTCGCTTTCCGGTCGGAATGCTTTCCCGTGCCGGGTTGATTCTGGGCACCCTGAGCCTGGGAGGATGTTCGCCGACAGTTAATCTTGCGACGCCAAAACCGGTCAAAGTCGATGTGGGTATCCGGCTCGATGTCTATCAAAAGACAGCGCCGACGAAGGCCAAGGATGAGCAATCGAGCCTGGAAGTGGCGGCGAACCGGCGACTGCGTTCCGGAGAGATCCAGCAATTGAAGAATGACCGGGTGATCGGGGAGGATCGCGACGGGTATCTTACCATGCGGAACCCGCCGAAGGACCCGAATTATTTGAAGTACGCCCAAGGGGTCGTTTCGGCGGAGAATGCCGATCGGGCCTATCTTTATTTGTCCAATGCGCAGGCCCAGAACAAGCCGCTCGAGATGGTCGAAAGCACCTATGCCGAGCTTTGGCGCGATCGTGCCTTTCCAGGGGAGTGGGTGCAGAAAGAAGACGGAACTTGGATCCAAAAATAGAATCGCAACATCAGGTGAAGGACTCAGGAACTCCCCAGGCGGGCCCGATGGACGCGGGACCCGGACCTGACGGCCAGCCTCTGCCCATCAAGCGTCATTATTCACGTCGCCGCGCCGTGGCCACCGTGATTCTGTGGCTGGCCATGGTTGGCTTTTTCACCCCGCTGGCGTTGAAGTTCTCGAGCCGGATTCAAAGCACGCTCAGCGGCATGAAGGGCTCGGCGTCGGAGATCGTGCGGCAGAACATTGTGAAGAATTTTTCGACGGCCCTGGCTTTCCCCACGGCCGTGGTATGGGACGCATCGGGCATTCCCCCGCAGGCTGCGGATGCCGCATGGAAAAATGTGCTCGGTACGGTTCGCGCCAATCCAAGCGTGAACGATGTCACGGACGGCCGGGTTATGATCGAGAAATGGCCGAGGGCCGACTGGTATGCCGCCTTTGTGGCCGTCAAGGCGAACACGTATGGCGAAGCAGAGAAGGCGGTGCCGAACCTTCGGTCGGAGATGGCCAAGCTTAACTTTCCGGGCAAGCAAAAGCCGTGGGTCACCGGAGGACCGGCCCTGTTTCTTGATCTGAATCTGGCCTCGACCGAATCGCTTCGTTCGGGCGAACTGATCGCGCTGCCGGTGGCGTTCGTTATTCTGCTGCTGGTTTTTCGCTCACTGGTGTCGGCACTATTGCCGGTGCTGGTAGCGACGCTCGGAGTGGTCTGCACGCTGGGTACGCTGAGCTTTTTCGCCTATGTAATGCCGGTCACCTTTTTCGTGCCGAACCTTGTCACCATGATCGGCCTGGGCGTGGGCATTGATTACTGCCTGATTTATCTGGCCCGTTACCGTCGTGAGCGAGCCAATCATCTGACCACGCAGGAAGCGCTCCAGATCACGCGCCAGACGGCGGGCAAGACGGTGCTCGTGTCGGCGGTGCTGGTCATGAGTGGATTCCTAACCCTGCTGTTCATTCCGCTCGAATTTTTCACCTCGATTGCGGTGGGGGGAATGCTGGTGGTGGCGTTCGTCGCCCTTTCCACGCTGACTCTTTTGCCGGCGATGATTTTTCTCATTGGTTCCTTTTTGGAATGGGGCAGCGCACCGTTTCGCGGCCTGGAAAAGCTCCGCATGGGGCCACGCTCCTGCGAGCGGTGGGGACGGTGGGTGGTGTTCAGTCCGTGGATCTGTCTCGCCCTCGGGATGCTGATTCTCGTTCTTCTGGCGATTCCATCGCGGCGGCTGGAGATTGCGTCGGTCGAGGCCAAAAATATTCCCGTTCAATCGGATTCCCGGCGCGGTTATGAAAGCCTGAGCCAGAATCTGGGCGCGGGCTGGATGATGCCGGCCATCGTCCTGGTCCAGCATCCGGACGGCGATTGGATGGGCAACGGCATGGATCAGGAAAAGGCGCTGGTGGAGAGGCTTTCCACCCTGAGCAATACGGAGAAAGTGATGACGGTGACCGATACTTCGGGTTCCCGCAGTACGCAGCAGATTCGCATGGGCCTGCTGACCAGTTTTAACGATCCCACCCAAAACGTGATTTTGCTTTTGAGCCGGACCGATCCGCAGTCTCCGGCGGCGCGGCATTGGCTGGACCAGATTACCGGCGTGCTGGCGGACGCTGAGAAATCAGCCCCGGCGGGTACGCATTATTATGTCGGCGGTCTTCCCTCGGTCACGCTCACCGCCGATCGCGTGATCATGCACGCTTTGCCATGGGTGGTGGTGGCGACGCTGTGCAGCACGTTTATCCTGCTGATCCTGTTCATGAAGTCGGTCCTGATTTCGCTGAAGGCGATTGCGTTGAACCTGGTCTGCGTGATGGCGGCGTACGGCTTTCAAGTGGTCTGTTTCCAGGACGGCTGGGGCGCCCGCCTATTCCATTTTTATGCCACGGACGGTCTGAACACGGTGGTGCTGGTCATCTGCTTCTGCGCCTTGTTCGGGCTTTCGATGGATTATGAGATTTTCATTCTCAGCGCGGTGCGTGAATGCTGGCTCGATACACATGACATGAGGCTGGCCGTGCAGGAGGGGCTGGTTCGCGTGGCGGGCATTATCACGTCGGCGGCGATCATCATGATCGCGGTGTTTCTTTCCTTCGCCTTTGGGGACGTGGTGGAAATCGAGCAGCTTGGAGTCGGTCTTTCCTTTGCCGTGCTTCTCGATGCCACGGTGATCCGGCTTCTGCTCGTGCCCAGCATCCTGACCCTGATGGGCAAATGGGCGTTCTGGTTTCCGGGGCAAAAGCTGCCGACGGCGGCACGCCATCCGCGGGGCCATCATTATCAGGGCGAGAAATTAACGCCGCCGAAAGAAATCAAGAGGGTTGCGGGTCTCTAGAACTCATTGCAAAAGTAACCAGGGGTCGCGTTGCATTGAATAAAACCTTCCCGCAAGGCGCGAAAGAGGGAGTGATGCCGCTGCGCATCTCGACCGAAGGAGCAACGCTGCGGGAAGGTTTTATTCAAGCAACCCGAAGGGCCGGGATGCTTTTGGCCAGTGGCTTCGTCGCTCGCTCGTCACGTAGCTAAGGCTATGCTCCTCGCTCGGCTCCTTGCTGCCGGCCAAAATCTCCTCCGGCGCGGCCCCTGGTTACTTTTGCAATGAGTTCTAGGACTATCCGTTTCGAGAAGGTAAGGGCGTTAGCGACTACAACTGGCTTGTCGTCTCAGTTGCAACCTTTTTCATAAAATTACGTTCTTATTTGCTGACCCTCGATAAAAACATGGTGGTCGGGCTGCAGGGATTTGAACCCTGGACCTTCTGGTCCCCAACCAGACGCGCTACCAAACTGCGCTACAGCCCGAGAATGTGACTCTTCGTTAGTTTCTAGCCTGAATCCAATGGCAGATCGATTTATTTCGGTGAAGACACTGTAAATTCCTGGCGCTGATGCTGGAAAAGGCCATTCTCCAGGCGATTTCCCAGGAAATCCAATTCCTGCAAAAATTTGACGAAGCCCGGCGCGCCATCGCCAAAATCGTGGATATGCCCGAGCGCAAGCTCGAGTCCCTCTTGATGCGCCTTTACCGGAACAAAGGGAAACTGACCCGCAAGCGGCGGGAAGGAGAGTTCGCGGAACGGACGGATCGGGAAATAGCTGACATTGAGAAGGCTTACCGCGATGCCGTTGCGGATGATCCATCACCCGCCAATCAGCATTTTCACGCGGTCGATCAGTGCCCCGTTGTCCCACGGCTTTACGATAATTTCGTAGGGCGCCAGATTTTCCTCGATGTTGACGAAGGCCATCATGTCGAAATAGCCGGTCAGGATAATCACCGGGATTCTGAATCCGCCCTGGCGGACGGCCCGGAGCAGATCGAGCCCCGACATCTCCGGCATCAGGAAATCAGTGGGCAACAGCGCGATGGGTTGGATCGAAAAAAGACGCAATGCTTCGATGGGCGATTGAACCGCAATCACCGTGGCTTCCAGATGGAGATCGAAGATGATCTCCAGCATCTGGGTGACCATCGGATCATCATCAACGACGAGGACAGTGGGGCGGTCCATGGCATCATATCTGGCCGGGGGGGAATCAATTTAGCCTATCAGTTGGACGCGACTCTGCTTGTCGACGCGGTCACGTTCTCGCAACATTTTAGGCAGCTTGATCAGAAAGACGGCCCCTCCTTCGGGATGATTGGAAGCGGAAATCAGTCCCCCATGGTTTAATTCGATGATTTTTTTGGAAATGGAAAGCCCCAGGCCGGTGCCGACCCCGACGCCCTTCGTGGTAAAGCCGGGATCGAAAATGCGCTCGAGCAGATGAACGGGAATGCCGGGGCCGGTGTCGCGGATCATGATTTCCCACTCGTTGAGGCTCTCGGCCGCGCTGATCCAGAGGTGGCCGCGGCCATCCATCGCCTGATAGGCGTTGGTGAGGACATTCACGAGCACCTGGCTGAGTTGTCCCGGATAGCAGGCGAGGTTTCCCTCTATGGGCAGGTCGATATGGATTTTGATCGCCTCCTTGAATTTATTGGCGAGCAGAACCAGCGCTCCGTGGATCAGGCTGGGAAGGTTTGCGTCATATTTCTGCTGGTGATCGTCGCGGCCGAAGGTGCGCAGCGAGCTGATGATGTGGCTGACGCGATCGGAAGCCTGCCGGCCCAGATCGATGTTGGTCCGGATCAGGCGGTGATATTTTAGCCGTTGCTCATGGGAGATATTGGAGGTCAGCGAATCGAAGATGTTTTCGATGACGTCATGCGAGCTGACCAGAATGCCCAGCGGCGTATTCATCTCGTGCGCGATACCCGCGACCAGTTCTCCGAGCGAGGCCATCTTGGCCGAGCTGGCCAGCACCGCCTGGGTCTGTTGCAGGGCGGTTAATGTCTCGTTCAGGATCTGATTGCGCGTGCGCAGCTCGATGTCCTGCCATTGCGAGACCCGCGTCTGCAGGCCGAAAAAGTCGATGATCTCGATCATGCCCAGATAAGTTCCATCGTCTGAAATCACGATCAGGTCGTCGAAGCGATGTTCCCGCGGCCGTTTCTCGATGGCCGACTGGGCAGTGAAGAAATCGATGGTCGAATTGAGGACAATTGCTTCGTCGAGGCCGATCACCAGAGGCTGGAAATCCTGGGACTTCTCTTTTTCCCGGGCGCCCAGGACATAACCCGGCACCCGCAAGGCCCCGAGTTTCTTTTTGGCAAAGAGCGCCTGTCCGTATTGGACGCTTAGTGCGCCGGCGACGAGCTTGGAACTGACCAGGCCGATGGGGACATTGTTCTCATCCACCTGGGCGGCGAAATCGATACCTTCCGCGAGCATTTTCTGGTGCACCTGCTCGAGCGTTTGGAACGGCGTGAAGGCCTTGGCGTGCCGAATATAATCACTCCAAACCACACTGCTATCGGCACCCAGTGGACTTGGCATGGCGGAAGTCTGAGTTTGTTGACTTCCAAAAACAAGTGACGATCAGGTTACAGCTTCCATGCCTGCTCCAACGCCAGCCCCGCAACGGCGCCGATCCCTACTTGATAGGGTTAACAGGCTCTAAAAACTTTTCCCGTGCCCCATTTGCGCGGGAGCTTTTGTGCCTGGTAGCATCAGCCTGCACTTGAAGGAGGGGCGCGGTGACGCCATGCTGGTGTCACATGGCGAATCGTTTTGTTTCCGTTCCCCGGGAAGCCCTGGCTGATCTGCTTAAGGTCTCCGGTTCAACGCTGACACCGGAGCAATATCTCGCCTCCATTACCGAATCGGATATCTACAATCGCTATCCCAGCCGGGTCAGGGCCTCCGTCTGGAGCCGGAATATTCTCTTAATTGCCGCGCTCGTTTCCGGTTTTTGGGTCTGCCTGCCGATGGGCTTTAGCATCGAGGGCATCATCGTGGCCATTGGACTTGGGTTTGTGACCTTTTTTGAATACCGGGTGCACCGTTATTTTTGCGATCTCGATCCCCGGGCGCCCTCGCTCGGGTTTCGCAACCAGTCCTGTTTTGCGGCAGGCATCCTGATTTATGGGCTGTATCATGCCTGGTGGCCGTCACAGATTTCGATGCCGGAATTTAATAACGTGATGGATCCTGACACGATGGAATTCATCCATAAAACGATACAAATCGCCTTTCTCGTCGTCGGAATGGTTGGCGGTATTTCCCAGTTCGGGCTCGCCTGGTACTATCGGACGGCCCGCATTTCAAACTAGAGATAGAGTCATCATGCCTGGAACCAAGTCTCCCGCCGCGGCGTTTCTCTCCGCGTGCCTCGTCTTCATATTTCTCCCGCTCCACGCTTCGCCGTGGCAAAAGACCGATCACGGGCTTCGCGTCCAGGTTGGCGATGCTGAAGTTGAACTCGCAGTCGCCACGCCGACCGCCTTTTGCCTCTCTATTTCTTACGACGGCAAATCAAGCCCGTTGCCGAGCATTTTTTTGTTCAAGTCCGTCCCGCCTCAATGCCAGATCGTTGAATCGGCTCCCTGGGTTGGCATCAAGACCGGCTTCGGCGAGCTCGACGTCAACCCGCAGGACACAACCTGGACCCTGAAAAATGCCCAGGGCACCGTGCTGATTCCCGCGTCTCCGCTCGGAAAACCCGCCACGGTCCCGACGCTCAACAATGTGACCGTGCCGGGGATCGACCTGCCCATTGACTGGATTTCAGGCACACCATTGCAAGTCTACGGTTGCGGCAACGATGCGCCTGCCTTGCAACAGACCAAAGCCAACACTCATCTCGGCAACGGCATTGCCGTCATTCCCTATTACTGGACGCCCAACGGTTATTCCATTCTTGCCGTCACCGAGAATGACAATCAGCCCGCCTCCTGGACCGGCGCTGCGGACAGTTCCTCCATCACCTGGCATTACCCCGGCAAGACAGCCGACCTTTACCTCATGCCGGCGCCGTCACTTTATGATGCCGTCCGCGCCTACGGCCAGTTGACCGGCCTGCCGCCGGTTCCGCCTCGCTGGTCCTTCGGCTATCTCCAAAGCCGCTGGGGTTGGGAGGATCGCGCCTATATCGAGGACGCGCTGCACGAATTCATCTCGCGCAAAATCCCGGTCGACGCCTTCATCTACGACTTCGAATGGTACACCACCCATCCCGATTACGAAGTGCCCGCGCAGGGCGAGCCCAACTTCGTTGACTTCGGCTGGAATCCGAAACTTTTTCCCCAGCCCTCCAAACAAATCGAGAGTTATCTTGCCCAGGGCCTTCACTTCGTCGCCATCCGCAAGCCGCGCATTGGCAACACCGCCACGCTTGATTTCCTGCGCCAGAACGGCTGGCTCCTCGATACGCCCTCCGGAACCATCTACCAAACCCGCGACCTCAAATTCTCCGTGCCCGCGCTGCGCGTCTGGTACGCCGATCAGTCCCGCGATCTTCTCAAGAATAACATCTTCGGCTGGTGGAACGATGAAGGCGAGGGGGCCTACAATACGTACTATTACTGGAACGAGGCCGAACTTCAGGCCTTCGCCTGGAACAAACCGGACCGCCGTCTCTGGACGATTAATCGCGCCTTTACTCCCGGCCTGCAACGTCTCGGTGCCGCTTCATGGACCGGCGACATCGAGGCAAGCTGGGCTTCTCTCGCCAAAGCTCCAACCGACTTGCTCAACTGGAGCCTCGCCGGAATGCCTTACGGTGCCTGCGACATCGGTGGGTATTATAACGAGACCACGCCCGAGCTCCTGACGCGCTGGATGGAAGCGGGCGTTTTCTTCCCGATCATGCGCGCGCATTCGGAACGTAAAATGAAACCCCATTTCCCCTGGCTCTTTGGCCACGACGCCGAGGTCGCGATCAAAAAAGCCATCGAACTCCGCTACCGCCTCATCCCCTACTATTACAGCCTCGCCTACGAGGCCCACGAAACCGGCACGCCTCTCATGCGGCCGCTCGTCATGGAATTCCCCGACGATCCCAAGGTCGCCAATCTTTCCGACCAGTGGCTCATGGGGAGGGGACTCATGGCCGCGCCCATTTTGCAACAGGCCAACCAGCGCTCCGTCTATCTGCCCGCCGACACCTGGTACCGCCTTAACAGCTCTACGCCGCTTCCCGGCAGCCAGACCCTCAACGTCACCGCCGCGCTGGATGAAATCCCCGTCTACGTCCGCGCCGGCACCATCCTGCCCCTTGGTCCTGTGGTTCAAAACACCAACCAAATGCCCGGCGGTCCGCTCGAGCTCCAGATTTATCCCGGCCACGACGCTTCCTTTGTGTTCGTGCAGGATGACGGCCTGACCACGACCTATCTCAGGGGTAATTTCCGCCGCACCATCTTTACCTGGAACGATGCGGCCAAAAAACTGAGCTGGACCATCGAGGGCCGCTACGACGGCCGCCGTTGCTTTCGCAAAATGGAAGCCACGCTGATGGATGCCGGCAAAGGCTCGGGCAAAGTCATCCTCAACGCGGCGCTCGACTCATCCGGCTCCGTCAGCTTCGCCCGTCGCGGGAAGTGATCTCACTTGAAATTGTGGACAAAAACGCCGTCCCAATCGGCCGGCAGTTCCATCGACACCATGTGATCGCAGCGGGTCATCATTAACACCGCTGCCTTGTTGCCCGGAGACTTCTCCGCGATCTGGCCGAAAATCCGCCGCGCGTCCCAGAACGAGCGGGCGAAGTAAAGCTCCAACGCCTCCTCGTAAAGCGCCCGGTCACGCAGCCGGTCCTCATCCACGCCATCCTTGAGTCCCATCAATTCGTAAATATCCATGCTGCCTTTTCGGCCCGCCACGCAAATCCGGTCGAGATGTCGCCACTCAAAATCATCGCCCGCCTTCTCCCGGACTTCGCCGCTCGCGATGATCTCGGTGCCATAGACCTTATTGATGCTCTCCAGCCGGCTCGCCACGTTCACCACGTCGCCCAGCACCGTGTAGGCGAACCGCTCCGGCGTCCCGATGTTTCCCACCAGCACGTTCCCGGTGTGCAGTCCCACCCGCGTGCGAAACGGCGCCGTCTGTTTCTCCTTTTGCCGCAGCGCCAGCTCCTGCAGGCCGATCAGTGTTGCGCGGCAGGCCATGTTCTCATGATGGGGCACATTTTCCGGTGCATTGAAAAATGCCAGCAGGCCATCGCCGATATACTTGTCGATTGTCCCGGAATGCTGCCGCAGCCGCCGCGAAATCACCTCGAAATAATCGCCCAGCTCATGCACCAGCACATTTGGCGTCACCTTTTCGCTGTGGCTGGCGAATCCCTCGATGTCCGAGAAAAAAACCGTCAGCCGCCGGATCTCGCCTCCCAGCGACGCCTCTTTCCCACTCGCCAGCACCTGCCGCACCAGGTCGTCCGGCACATATTTGATGAATGACCGCAGCCCCGATTTCATCCGGTTGGCCGCATCACGTAGTTGATTTACTTCCCGCACCATCGATGGCGGCATTTCCTCCGGATTAAGCTGGAATTGCCCCACCTTCTCCAGGTCGTCGCCCAGGGCATGAAGCGGCAGGCTGATCCGGTAGGCCAGGAAAGCTCCCGCCATCACGGCGATCGTCAACGCCACCACGCTCGCGATCGAAATCTCATCGAGCGCCCGTTGAATGGGTTTGAAAATCACCGACTCCGGAATCATCCCCGCCACGATGCATTTCAACCCGGATGGCGCCGAGACATGATCGAGCGCCGCCAGGTAGGGAGTCGATCCGATCTGGAACTTGATCAGATGCCGCGGGGTCTCTCCGTTGATGTTCTTGAACTGCGGATTCGTTCGAATCCAGTCACTCAGCGCCGCCGTCATCGCAGCCTCGTCCGGATCCGTTGAGGAACAGACCAACGTTCCGTCCGGCTCCAGGATCGCCGAAAATCCGTGGATTTTTTGCGCGATTCCCTCGAGCAATCCCTGCAAATTCTTCAGGTAAAAGTCGACCGTAAAAACCCCTGCCACCGCGCCGATCGAGGGATTTTTCCACGCCCGGCTCGCCGTGATTCCCTGCACGCCATCGATAAACAGGTACGGCTTGCTCCAGGCCGTCGCCTCCATCGCCGCCGCATCCTTGAACCAGTTCCGCTCCCGGGGATCGAAGCCCGGCGGCCGCGGCCGATTATAGGGAATTTCCTTTCCATCCACCGTGACAATTTTCTCCTGGGCCGGCCCCTGCCCGGGGGTTGAGACATTCCGGATGATGGTATTGTTTCCCGTTCGCCAAACCCCCACGAAATGCCCCGTCTTCGCGTCGCTGTAGCTGATCCACGCCAATGTCCCGTTGACCCGTAACCGCTCCGCCAGCTCAAATCCCAGTGCGCGGTCATCCTTCAGGTTCATCATCCCGCGGCGCGCGCGGACGCTGTACTCTTCCAGCAGACGATTCGCCGGATCGTTCAGAAAATCGGTCACCTCATGCGCCGTTTCGCCATTGGCCAGGGAAAACTCCTGCTCCGTGAACTGCTTGATCGCGTCCCGGCTGTTGGCATAGCCCAGCCAGCTGATGAACCCGGCCGTCACGAGCAACAGCCCAGCCAGCATCAAGGAAAGAAGAGTGCGCAACCGCATGGAACCCCGCCGCCATTTTCTCTCATCTGTCTGCTAAATCGATCTAAAATCGCGCCAACTCGCTGGTTGATTTTGTCCCCATCCGCCGCTCTGGAAGTAGTTTCTGGCCATTTACTGACGACGGAGAGCAAGAAAAGACATCGCAGCCTGCCAGAGGCAACGCACGATTGCTTTGAGCATCTGCCGTACAGCTTGGTTGCATCCGCGCAGCCAGGAAGGAGGTCAACATCTGCTTAGCGCAGGGTGCGGATTAAAATTACACGGATTACCCTCAAATCGATGGAATACACACATATTTGGTCATAAGGGAGATTTCTAAAAAAAGATGCCTGTTCCATTTTCTGCGGCCTGATCAGCCATTGCGTAACTTAAGCGCAATAATTCGACGATCAAAAAAGGACAAAATAGAGGGCGTTAAACGGATTGACGGCTGAAATATCCAGATTCAATCTGTCTGGGTTATATTAACCAGCAGGGACTTCCTCTGGGTCGAGTCAACGTCAGAGCACCTCTGGGGAGAAGGAGAAACAACTCGTGAAGCAGAAAGGGGAAAAAGAGCGGGCGCAGTCGTCGGCGACGATAACCCAAACCCTCTGTCTCATCAGCGGCTTTTCCCTCATTTTGATGGTTGCCAGCTACGCCGTCACCACCCCCGGCTGGTGGTCCGGCGTGCTTAATGGCAATCCCCCGAACGATTACATGGTGGCCAATCAGGGCCAGTTGAAGCTTTTCACCGAAAGAGCCGTGTCGCAGCTCAACACCACTTTTTCCACCAACGGAGGCGCCGGGCCGGCGCTGAGCAATCTCGTTTACGGCTGGCAGCAGGATTACGCCACCAATGGTTACAGCCCCTCCCACCTCAAGCCCTCCGACTACCAGACCGTCAACGTGGGCCAGCTCAAATACGTTGGGAATATGGTTTGGAGCCGGCTGGTCAGCGTGGGCTATACTAGCTGGTTATGACAGCAATGGAAACGGCGTTTTAGACCCCTCCGAGGTAAGTGTTGTATACGCAGGAAGCGGCGGGACCTCTCCTACCAGCCCTCAAGATAAAGTCATATGCGTTACGCAAGACGACTATACCTCATCCTATTCTTATCTCCAAAATGGCGTTTACGCTTCTAATGTTTATCCAATCGCATACAGCTTGCTTAACGCTTTCGTATTTCCAGGGTCGACCCCACTTGGGGCCAACCCATCAACGTTTACTCTTTACTCTAACGACCCAAATTTAAAACAGCCCCTGGGAGAAAATTGGACGCAATCGGGAAGCGCCGGAAGTGCAACAGCCCCATTCTATACATTCAACACCTCATCAACAACTTCACAGGCCGTGCAGGGATCAGCAACATTTAACTATTTATTAACAAGCGAGCTAGCCAAGCTAAAACCCACGGTTCTAGCCTACTTTGCTGCCAATCCTACTGCTACACAATATACGTCTCCTGTAATACCGTTTAGTGACCAGGAAGCATTTAGTGCACACGAAACGCTTGGATTTTTCAGCGATCTAAATCTTGCCTTTGGAACCGTTGTTTTCAACGGAACATACCAAGTAACCGTTAGGCAGAGTGACTTAACAGTAACCAATTTGACCTATGACGGAACATTCAACGACCTATTTAATTTTTATTTTTATGCCACGGATCATGTTATCCCTCTCAATCGACCAGCTTCAGAAGTGCAAGCGGGATATCCCACATTAGGCTCCGGCGGACAAGTATATGAGTCCCAGGTTCAGTTCAGCGGTACGGATACATCGTACAGTTTTATATATACTTTTTAAAGACCTCGCGTTATGAAGTTGATTGCCGGATGCCTATTTTTACTCATGTCTTTTTTTAGCGTTGGGAGCGCTAAAGAATCGTATTTGAGCCCGCAGCAAATAGCCGACATATTTGGCTACCAAGGTTCTCTAACTGTTGAGGAGATGGGTAATCCTACGGATCAAAACGTTTTGAGTAATATTAGGGTGGCTTCGACAGACAATGCCTTTGGTCCGGTTGGAATTGAAATCACTAAAGGAGGGGCCGTCGCAAATACATTTGCTCAACTGGCCAATTTGCCGCCGCAAAATCTGCCAGATGGTTCGCCCGCTCCTAGGCAATCGACACCCGTTCAACTCTCTAACGGCGTCCAGGGATATTTTGTACTTGGAGTGAGTCGTACCGGCTCTGGCATTGGCGAGGTGCTGACCAGTCCCGATAAGTCGTTCGATCTTTTTATTTCGATTGAATTACCTTCAGATAATTCGCTACTCCGCAATGATCGTAACAAGGAGTATTTTGATAAATTTATTAATGGTAATCTTGATCAGCAAAAGGCGGCAGTTGCAGACATAATGGGGAAACTTTATCCGTTGGCTGTTGAGGAATACCCCAAGCTTCAAAGTAACTTGACGGGAAACTCCTCTGCTACATCGCACGCGGCGTCTTTTCCTCCTCTTGTTACTCCCTCTGGCAGTAATCCGGCTTCCACGACACAGATACCAATTGCTCCAACGAAGCAAGAAAGCGAGACACTTAGTCAAGTGTGGATTTATGGTATCGTGATTCTCAGCTTAGGATTATTTATCGGGGCATGGTTCCTACTACGGCCTAAAAAATAAAACGTGCATCTTTTTGCTTTAGTTGTTTTTGCATCGCCTGATCTCTCGGGAATGGGGGACGCCCTTTTACTTATTGGAGCTTTACTTCCAATATTTGCGTTCGGGGCTTTGCATGGAATTAATGTATGGTTGGGAATATTGCAAATAATCGTGCTCTTTGTGGGAGAAACCCTGCAGTGGCAACTAACAAAACATGCTTTGTTTCCACTTAGAATAATCAGCGCCATCACCACATATCTCGCTTTAAATGTTGTTTTTTCTTTTGCAATTTTTTGCCCGAGGACAACCAAAGAGCTAACTATTGTTTCGACATTGGGTATGGCGGTTCCGATCGTATTCGCGGTGTTCATTATTGTGATTTCCCGCGCAACCAATAAGAAATGACCTTGAGATAGCGCGCGCGAGATGAATGATTCCTCCGCAATAGTAGGCACCGCCACATATACGGGAACGAACTATCCGACCGGTTCGCACGGCGTGCTGCTCCTCCCTGTTGATATAAGCAGTGTCAGTTTCGCTGGTGATCCATCGACCACCAATTACTGGCCGCTCGAATCCGACGACGGTACGAAGCAGTATTCCGCGCCGCAATGGACTGACACTAATGGCAGCACCAACACCACTGATCCAGGTGTGCACAATTACGCTGTAGCCTACACGCAGAATACCCATCCATGGATTGGAGCGACGTTCAAAATCCCCGAAGCTTCCAATTGGAGT
>JAJSLK010000020.1 GCA_021272165.1 Methylacidiphilales bacterium | reverse complement strand
ATTACCGGTCTGCCCCGCGTTTTGGACAGGATCGTGACGGCCATGGAGACCTCCTTCGGGTCTCCACGAGGCCGCACTCAAAACGAAGGGCTTATGTTGTCCAAAACAGCCTGTTCGACGCTGTCTTGGACAGTAGTGAATGGATGACTATTTGAAATTCCGAGAGGAGGCGGAAAAGGAATACGCTCGTTACTCAAGGAATAACCATACACGTTCAGAATCGGAAGCGTCAGCCGAGTCCCCCGATGCCTGAGGAGCTTGCCCCGGGTAAAAGCCGGTATTCGGGAGCCCGGACCTGTTCTTTACCTGTATTTTCAGGCTACGGCGCGGTGAACATCGCAGTCGTCCCACTCGCTGGCGCTCTCCTCGGCTTCCTGCGCTACAACTTCAACCCCGCCACCATCTTCCTCGGCGACTCGGGGAGCCTCTTCATCGGCTTCCTCCTCGGCTGCTACGGCCTCCTCTGGAGTGAGAAGTCCGCCACCATGCTCGGCATGACCGCTCCCCTTATGGCCCTCGCCATCCCCCTCCTCGACACCTCAATCGCCATCGTCCGCCGCTTCATTCACCGCCAACCCATCTTCACCGCCGACCGCGGGCATATCCACCATCGCTTACTCGATCGCGGCCTCACTCCCCGCAAGGTCGCATTGCTTCTCTATGCCTTCTGCGCCCTCGGTGCCATCTGCTCTCTCGTCATGATCGCCTCCACCAGCGCCTCCGGCATCGTCCTCGTCGTCTTCTGCGCGGTCACCTGGATCGGCGTGCAGCACCTCGGCTACGTCGAGTTCGGCACCGCCGGCCGCATGTTCCTCGATAGCGCCTTCCGCCGCCAGCTCAGCGCCCGCATCGCCCTCGATGGACTGGAGCGCAACCTCGTTGCCGCCACCACTAGTGACGAATGCTGGTCCGTCATCCACTCCTCCTCGCGTGAGCTCGGCTTCGCCCACGTCGAGATGAGCCTTTGGGGCCGCACCTTCAGCAGCCGCAACGGCGCGCCCGCCGGTAGCTACTATAGCGTCCGCATCCCTATCTCCGACGACGACTGCCTCCACGTCGCGCGCGTCTTCGGCGAGAACTCCCGCGTCTCCGTCATCGGTCCCTTCGCCGACATCGTCCGCCGCACCCTCACCCCCAAGCGTGAAGCCTCCGGCGCGCTCGCGCCGCTCTATCAGCCTCGCCTCGCCGAACCGGCCTCGCGCCACTGCCTCTTCATCAACCAGTTCTTCTGGCCCGATTCTGCCGCCACTAGCCAGTTCCTCACCGATCTCGTCACCCGCATCCTGCGTGAAGGCCACAACGCCCGCGTCATCTGCGCCGCCAACCGCTATGCCGGCGAAGAGAGCGCTCCCCCTCCCACGCTCGCCATCCAGCGCTGTCCCGCCGTGCCTTTCGTCACCGGCATCTTCGGACGCCTCGTTTCCTACGTCTCCTTCCTTACTGCGGCCTCTATCTTTGCCCTTCGCGGGGAACGCCCCCAAACCATCATCACTCTCACCACCCCTCCCGGACTCGCGCTCATCGGCTCTCTCATCCGTTCCTTCCGCGGAGCCCGTCACTTCATCTGGGAGATGGACGTCTACCCCGACATCGCCTTCGACCTCAAAGTCCTGCCGCAATCAGCCCTGCTCAAGCGCCTTCTCACCTGGGCATTCGATCTCCCACGCCGCCGCGCCGACGGCATCATCGCCCTCGGCGACGACATGAAGGACCAACTCATCGCCCACGGCATTTGCGCCCGACAAAATCCACGTGTGTCATAATTGGACTGACGGTGCGGACATCGTGCCCCTCCCATTCCCCGAGGGACCGCTCACCGTTCACTACTCCGGAAATTTCGGCCGGGCACATGAGATTGCCACGATTCAAGAAGTAATTTTCCATTTTCGTGATGATCCGCGCTTCCGATTCATTTTCTCCGGTGGCGGAAAACAGCATGCTGCGTTAGAAGCTCTTTGCCGCGAGTCAAAAATTGAGAGCGTAACGTTCGAACCCTACTGCTCCCGCGATCACCTGGGCCGCCGCCTCGCCGAAGGCCATCTCGGGCTAATCACCCAACTGCCAGAAACTCTTGGCTCGATTGTTCCCAGTAAGACTTATGG
>JAJSLK010000015.1 GCA_021272165.1 Methylacidiphilales bacterium | reverse complement strand
CTCGGCGATCTGGCCCACCGTCCACTTGTTCTCGTCGTAAGCCTTCAAAACCCGCTGCCGCAAATCCAAGGAGTAAGCTCGCATGGACCCCAAGCTTATCCTCCTTCCCAGTTATGTGCAATATATTTTAAAATGCTCTAGTTTGTCCCGCACCTTGCTGACCAACAGATTGCACGCTTCCGGGCACAGCAGCGAAATTTCTCCAGGTTGCGGTTCCACCGGCTGTGCCGCCGGGCTCCAAAGTCGTCGCTTGCGGCATTTTCGCTCGCAAATATCTCGGACAACATCGTGAAGCGATGCGTCGTTGATTTCCCTGACGACATGAAAGCGTCCACTTTGGCGCTCGGCGGTTTCCTTCCAGGATGTGACCGGGAGCCGGCCGTTCCGATGCAGCATGCCATTGGCGAGCGCGGCGGGATAAATGTAATCAAGCGCCAGATGGAGAGCGGCCAAATCGCCGGCGCAATAAATCCAGCCCGAACGCAAATGGGGTGCGGCATGAAGCGGACGGAAATTTCCATCCGAATCAAAACGCACCAAATCGCGCAGTTCCTCAAGCGATTCAATGCGATGTAATCCAGCCGAATCGCGATCAAGATCACCGCCATGCCGTAGCTCGAACGAGCCATCTTCCCTTTTGTGAATCACCATCTCGCCGATTTTGAATGGTGGAGGAGTATCTTGAAGAAATTGCTCCAGCTCTTTGTGGCCGGATGGAGCGATCGGCGTTCCTGGGCTTTCAGCCACTGCATCCGCGTATCTTTGCTGAAACTGATGAACCTGAGCGAGAATGACATCGGCGAGGAACGGCTCCGTCCCAATGGCACTCGCATACCAAAGCCGACGGCCATTTTCATGATGAGGATTGGCGAAGAATTTCTCCCTTACGTCATGAGTCAGTCCAAGCAGCACCGGGATATTTTCGAAGGAATGAAGTCCGTCGGAGATAAAGAACGGCACCACGATGACATCAGGACAATTCGTGAGCGTCCGCCAGTCCTTGACGAGCGGTCTCTGCTCCATCAGCACGGCCTGGCAATCGGCATAAAGCCCGCGTGATCTTATCAAACCGGCCTGCTCGTGGATAATGCGAGTCGAATTGTCGTTCAGCGACGTCCCATGCCCACAAATAAAAAGGCACGCCGTTTTTGCGGGCTCGGCAATCCTTTCTCCCGAGGCAGCGACAACTTCACTGGCTCGGCGCAGGAGCGCCTCGGTCATCGACGGATGAAGCCCCACTGGTTCGCAATAGAAAATCTCACGGCCTTCTCGTCGGGTTATTGGGCCTTCGAGCCCTAGCTCCCGGGGGATGATCTGCTCCGTGAAATAGCCGGAGCTGATAAAATCAGGCACGACGTAAATCTGCCGGCAGTCGGTCAGGTGCAAGGCCTGACGAAAATTTGTCTCTTCTTTCCAGAAGGCAACATGGACTTCGGTAAACATGCCGCGCCGTCGAATCTCCTCCGCATGCTCATAGGTCGGCACGCTCGAATCAGAATTGAGCGTCGAGCCATGGCCCAGGAGCAGCAGGGCGGCGTCATTATTCGGCATGATCTCTACTTTAGCCTGAGGAAACCAAAGCAAAAGCCCGGGAGGACGAATCAGACGGGGCGGGCGCGAAGAGCCTTCTTCACCCACCGGCCAACGGTTCGTGGCTGGGATACGATCGCGCGGCCTGCCTCGTACATGAATGGAATGAAATCGAGCGAACGGCGATGGAATGCGACACGCCCCGCCCGGATGCCGGCGAAAAGCGCCTCGGGCGTGAGCGCATCGGCTTCCACCGTGCTGGCATTTTTGCCGATGGTATTAAGCGAATGAGAATCCGAGCAGGCGACGACGGGCTTGTTGTACTGATGGGCCCACCGTGCCACGCGCAAATTGGGATTCACCCGTCCCGGCAGCCAATTCACGTGCAACATGCACCATTCCACCGCATCGATACAGTCGATGTGATCATTCATCTCCCGGCCCAGGCAGCTGGGATGGGGATAAAAAGGATGAGGTGCGAGCATGAAAACCTCCGGCTTGCGTTTCCGCAGGGCCCGGACTTCATCCCAGGTCGTATCACCGGGTAAATCACCCGGCTTCAAATTCAGTACGACCAGATGACGCCGGTTCAAGTCCGCCTCCATGCCGGGAATGAGCAGGATGCCGCGATCCCGCGCATAATCAAAAGCGTCGGGATTATCGCAGACCTTTTGGTGCCACGTCACGGCAATCGCATCAAGCCCGACCGCCTTGGCCTGATCGATATGCTCAAAGATGGTGTGTCCCAAATGCGAGTCGATGGGATCGCCCTGGCAATGACTGTGCAATTCGACGCGATAAAACGGCACAATGCCCATTATGGGTCGGGCTCATTTTTTAGGCAAGAGGCGGCTGGACAACGATTTGGTGACATCATCAAAATTGGTTTTGTTGAGAAATCTTGAGTGATAAACGTTGCAATTACTTTCTCGTCACAGGAGCTCGTTTGTCCTAATAGTTAAATTCTTCCATGTCCTCTCGAACAGGCCTTCGGATAAGGTTCAAGAGTCTTGTCATCTGCATTTTTGCTGTCTGCTTTTTTTCTTTAAATGCTGGTGCGCAGGATCCGGTTTCGCTTGATGGAAGTGTGCGGCCAGTAGCGACCAGCCCCGGAGTCGGGCCGGTAAATCCTCACCGGGCCTATATTACGCGACGGGCTCTTAATGCGGATGAACGGGGTGCAATGATGGATTTTGAGGTTGTGCTGAAGATGCGCAATTTTGCTGAACTTGAGCAGCGTGTCAGCCGGGGTGAGAAGATTGCCTCCGAGGAAATGACGCAGAAATATAGTCCGCTTTATTCTAATTACGACAAAGTCAGTCAGTGGCTGATTAATTCCGGTTTTGAAATCGTCCAGGAGGACAAAAGCCATCTTGCCATTTTCGCCCGCGGCAGGGTGCATCGCCTTGAATCGTCCATGGGCGTCACCTTTGCGCGTGTCCGGCACGAAAACCAGGATTATACCGCGGCCATCAGTGCGCCCCAGGTGCCGGCTTCGCTTTCATCTCTCCTCGTGGGCATCAATGGCCTGCAACCCTATCTCCGGATGCACAAGCATTTTGTCATGAAACCGGCTTCCCAGACTGGCAACAACCCTCCCTTTATTCCGAGTCAGATCGCTAAGGCCTATAACGCGAACACGCTTTATACCTCCAACATCACCGGTGTAGGCCAGACAATTGCGATTGCCATCGACACCTTTCCCAACTCCAGCGATCTGACCTCTTTTTGGTCGACTTACGGTGTCAATCAATCCCTCAGCAATATCAGCTTCATCCAGGTTGTGTCCGGAACATTGCCACTGCCGGGAGGTGAAGAAACTCTGGATACGGAATGGAGCAGTTCGATTGCGCTGGGGGGCAAGGTCAGGGTTTACGCCGCCCAATCCCTCAGCTTTACGAACCTCGACCGCGTCTACCAGCAGATCTACCAGGACGTCATTAATCACCCCGAATACAACATTCACCAGATGTCGATGAGTTACGGGTTGGGCGAGGAATATATGTCCTCCAGCCAAATCCAGACCGACGACCAATATTTCGCCGAGATTTCCGGCGCGGGTGTTACCGTTTTTGCTTCATCGGGGGACTGTGGTTCCACGCCGGGGCTTTACGGTGCTGGTGACGAGAGCGGCCCGCTGCAGGTCTCTTCGCCGGCCAGCGATCCAAATGTCACGTCCGTCGGCGGGACCTCCCTGACGCTCAATTCCGGCGGAACGGTTGCCAGTGAAACGGTTTGGAACAACAGCACCGGCGCCAGTGGAGGCGGGGCCAGCATCTATTTTTCACGGCCTTCATGGCAAACGGGCACCGGCGTAAGCGGTTCCTATCGCGAGGTGCCGGATGTTGCCTGCGCTGCCGATCCCTACACTGGGGCAATCCTGATCTTGAACGGTACCACGTACGAAATTGGTGGTACGAGCTGGAGCACCCCGACCTGGGCGGGATTCTGCGCGTTAATCAATCAAAACCGTGCCAATCACAGTCTCTCTTCCGTGGGAGCGCTGGGGCCGGCCATTTATCCCTTGTTGGGTAGCTCCAGCTTTAGGGATATTGTTTCCGGAAACAACGCCACGGGCAATAGCGGAGGGCTCTACAGCGCGACGACCGGCTACGATGAGACGACGGGGATCGGGGTGCCGAACGTGCAGAACCTGGCGCAGGCTCTTTTGTCTTACCAGGGACCTTCGCGGGCGCCGGTTTTTACGGACGGCCCGGCAACGAACAGTGCGTCGGTGGGGACGCCGTACAACTTTACCTATACGACAGTGGGAATGCCCGCACCGACGGTTTCGCTCGGCAGCGGGAGCCTGCCGAATGGACTTACGCTGACCAACGGCACAATCAGCGGTACGCCGACGCAAGGAGGAACGTTTACCGGCACGGTTATTGCCAATAATGGTGTTTTGCCGAATGCGACCCAGACTTTTAGCCTGACGGTTCAAGGACCTACCCCGACGCCCACTCCAACGCCTTCCCCCACGCCATCACCAACTCCAACTCCCTCGCCAACGCATACACCAAGTCCGACGCCCACCCCAACTCCCTCGCCGACTCCAACACCTACCCCGACGCTGACGCCAAGCCCAACGCCTACTCCCACGCCATCACCGACTCCAACACCTTCGCCAACGCATACACCAAGTCCGACGCCCACCCCAACTCCATCACTGACGCCAAGCCCAACGCCCTCCCCCACGTCATCGCCGACTCCAACACCTTCGCCGACGCCGACACCAAGCCCCACGCCCACCCCAACTCCCTCGCCGACTCCAACACCTACCCCGACGCTGACGCCAAGCCCAACGCCTACTCCCACGCCATCACCGACACCAAGCCCAACGCCTTCTCCAACCCCGACTCCCACGCCCACGCCAGTGACCGAGACCTTTACGCAGTGGGAAGCCCACTATTCAATTACCGGCCAGCCGAGTGACACGCCGCTGAATGATGGGATTCCCAATCTTTCGAAATATCTTTTCGATATTGATCCAACGGTTGTGATGAAGGCCTCAGACTGGGCCGCACTGCCGGCCGCGGGCGTGGATACGACAACCACGCCGGGTACGACATACCTGACACTGACGTACCGGCAATTCGCAATGGAGACGGGGCTGACGATTAACATTCAGACTTCCTCCGACCTGGTGACATGGCCGAATGTGGCGCCAACGATTGCCAAGCAGATCGGTACCGACCCGCTGACGGGCGATCCCATCATGGAGGATGAGGTGAATGTCACCGGGTTACCGACAAGATTTATCCGGCTCAACATCAACTTTACTGCGCCCACCCCGACACCAACCCCTTCCCCCACCCCCACGCCTTCTCCCATACCGGGATGAGAACCGAAATGAACCCTTGACCCTGCCGATGGGTTCTTTCATAGTCACCCTTCCTGTCACAGCGCCTGAAGAAACAGGCGAAGTTGTTTTACTTAAGGGCCCTTAGCTCAGCGGATTAGAGCGCCTGACTACGGATCAGGAGGCCATAGGTTCGAATCCTATAGGGCCCACTTCAGAGGTAAAACCAACCTCAAAATAGGGTGCATTTAGAGACGATATTTTGACGTAGTGCCCGAATGGTGCCCAAACAAGTCCGCCTTGCGCTCAAGATGGCTTAGGAGCGGCGTAGGGTGTTCACCCCAATACGTGTCGGCCTATTACCTGTCAGCTACCACTGTTTGATAAGTTTGATTCCCCGTCTCAGCTCACGCCGGGGCGGGGTTTTTGTTTGCTTCGCTCCGTTTTACTTTTAGGGTCGATGGCGTAATGTCACTGGCTTTTGAACTGAAAACATTCTCGGTTACTACACTGAGTATGATTTGTTTCTGGTTGGGTATTCAACTCGCCGATGCACAGATCATTTTTGATAACGGAAGTCCTAACCCAGCAGGTGGTACCTACTATTATGCAGACGCTAACTACTCAACTCAAACGATGGCTGGGGATGCGTTGACGCCCGAAGTAAGTGGCACGGCAAATGAAATTATATTTGGGGGAGGATATTTCGCAAATGGGGCATCGAATACCACTCCTGCCCCAACATCCGATAGCTTTACCTTAAGTCTCTATAACGTTGCGCCAACAGGCACCCTAGGGCGTGTTTTAAAAATCAAAAAGATTGAACAACGAGATGTGAGGTGGCGTCCGAATGGGCAACCAAGATGCTCAACACACATAGTCGGTTTCATTTGTCGGACCTGCTCTGGCGGCGGGTAAAAAAATTAAGCTAAGCGGGCCAGAACTAGTTTACTAGGTAGTCAAGTTAATCGTCGCCGAGGGCGACCTCCCAAGGATGATCGGCTGATGGTTGAGGCGATTGTTTATGTGCTGCGCACAGCGGTGGCATGGCGAGACTTGCCAGCAATCTATGGGCCGTGGAACTCTGTTTACAGCCGGTGGCGACGCTGGTGCGCCTTGGGTTTGTGGCAGGAAATCCTTCGCCTTTTATCCGCGCATGCTGAGGGTTGCGTTCGTTTTATCGATGGCTCCCACATCAAGCTTCACCAGTTTGGCTGCAATCCTGCCGGGGGACAACAGGCCCAAGCCATTGGACGCACTAAGGGCGGATTGAATACCAAGCTCTGCGCTCTGGTCGAAGGCAATGGACGACTGATGGCAGCGGTGTTGGCACCGGGGCAAATGTATGAAGTGGAGGCTGCTGCTCCTCTTCTCGGCAATCTTAAGCGTGTCTTGCTGGTTGGAGACAAGGGGTTTGATGCTGATGCCCTGAGGGAAAAGATGTTGGCTCAAGATTGTCTTGCTTGCGTTCCACCCAGATCGGGACGACGTTCACCAGCATGGTGTCACCGGGGCTTTTATCGCCAGCGCCACAAAATCGAGAACTTCTTTCAGCGGATCAAAGTTTACAAGCGCGTATCCACTCGATATGAAAAGTTGGCAATCACCTTCCTGAATTTTGTTCTGGTCGCTTCCGTCTTCGACTGGCTTAAATAATTTTGAAGAGTGCCATAGTTCAAACTGTACACTACACGATTTCGGGAGCATCGACAATTTGCGACTGCAGCATCAAGTGCCTGCCATAACGTCTGCTACGCAGACCTTACATCAGCTAAAGCTTCGTTACTTGCTATAAGTAATGCTGCCTTTGCCCTTGAGGACCGGTGCGATGTCCTTGCCGTTTTCCATGAGTTCCAGCGTGAGATCGGCGGAGGAGGCGGAGCAGACGACCTTCACACTTTCAAAATACTGGCCCATGAAGCCGGAGGAGCCGCTTGGAATTATGCGTTCCAGCTCGACGCCGCTGGCGTCCCACTTTATATGGACGCGGACGCTATTTGTCCCCTGCCCCATGACCATAAAGGATAGCGTTTTGTCGGGCGGCCCTTTCCAGTCCAAGTCGGTGGTCTTGCTGCCAACGAGATAGTACCTGCCGTCGATGACGGCGTACGGGAGAAGTGTGTTCCGAGCGCCGTTGCCGGAGTCTGGGTCAAATCCGATGAACACCATGCCTCGTGGCTTAGTCGTCAGCTCGCTTTTTTTGCCGTGCGAGACGTAAACCGCTGGGAGGTAGTACGGTGGAAGAGGGAAGAAAGATATATTGGTAACGGGATTGGCGAAGAGGAGGAATTTATCGATGGAGGGAGTCATCTCCTTGTCGGCATCGCTCATTCCCATGGTGTAAGTCAGCGCGAGAATTTGATCGGCTCTTTTCGCGGCGATGGCGCTCTTGATCGCGGCGATGAAGGCCTCGGGGGTGGCGGGTGCGGCTGTGGCACCACGTAGCGCGAGGACGAGCAGGAGGACGGCGAGGATCAAGCGCATGCGCGAGGGTAGAGGGATTTTTGAGCACGGGCAAGGTGCGAGCAAGAGCACGGCTATGAAGCTGCTGCTGGGGCTGATCGAAAGGTTTCTGAGATAAGAATCGATTTTGCAAACACGACCTAGGTACGATAGAGCCAAGTACTCTTATCGCCACTAGTACGCTTACAATTTTGAATCGCACATTATTATTTGCTCCTCCGCACATAAACGATGGAAATTACAGTTTTACCGGCACTCTTGACAGTCCACTTAACTTAGTCGCCGGAACAGAGTATTATTTAGGTATAACCGACGATGATAACCCCTACGAAAAATTTGGATTTGAGGCAGAGACAACAACACTCGGCCCAGCTTCAATAGCGTACACATACGCACCTTCCCGCGGCTTTAGCTATCCCTTGCCCGGCTACTCTTTTGACTTTGAATTATTAGCCTCACCCGAACCCTCGACATGGGCAATGCTGCTCGGCGGTCTTGGCTTGCTCGCCTTCTGGCGCGTGCGTTCACGCAAGGCTTAGCCCCCTCACTTCTCCCTCTGCCCGCCGCGCGTCTCTGCGGTGCGTATCCCGGCGTAGGTAGTGCCGCGTGCCGTAGGGTGCCGGGCGTCCAAGTTTTCGACGGCCTCGAATGCCTCTGCCAGTGACGGCGGCAACGGTGCCTGTTCAATCCGGGCGAGCTGGTCGAGCCGTTGGCGGGTGCGGCCTTTCATGGCTTCTTTAAACGTCCCCACACTTTGCGCCACTCGGCTTGCATGATCTTCCCGAATTGCTCCGCAGTAAGTATCCGGGGCTTGGCCTTTTCCTGCCTGACTTGCTCTCTCTGCGCACGGCGGAAAAGCACGCTTAGTTGACGCTCGATTTCCTTATCCACGCGGGCGCGGTTATTGTCCTTAAAGTGATAGCTCATTCGTCGATCTCCGCTTCTCTTTGTTCGTATGCGTGCCGCACGAATCCATTGGCATCTATGGCCACGATTTGTTCCCTAAGTGCTTCCTTATCGGCCTCGCTCAAATCTGACTCTCCAATCGCGTTGCGGGTCGAGACGGCAAGGTGTGCCAGGGTCATGCTGGCAAATTCCGTCAAAATCAGTTCGCCCTCTGCCCGTAACTTGGCCACTTGCTCCATCGAAATTCCGTTCTTCAAAAGGCGGCGCTTAAGCTCAAAGATTTCATCCTCAGCGTTCATGCCGTCAATTCCTTAAGGAAGGCTTCCGCGTCGATGGCGTCGATGCCCGCCAGAATCCTTGCCTTCGCGTCAGAATCCATCCCAAATGCCCGAACGATTTTAAGGGTCTCCCGTTTGTAATTCGCAACCAGATCGAAGAGTGCTTCGCGGGCAACGTACTTTCCGGCCTCGGCCTCAAGTTCACGATCGGAGCGTTCAACCTGAAGGCGCAACCGTTGAAGCTTCAGGCTTCGGGCCTCCTCGTCTCGGCCTAATCTCTTGGCGGTGAATGACCGGATTTTCTCCAATGGCCACGCGCCGTCCGCCCGCTTCGAGGGAAAACCTTCGAGGGTGATAAAGGTGTCCAGCGTCGTGCGGCTGATTTTCAGGAGCCGCGCCAGCTCAAGCTTTGTCTTGATCCACGTTTCCTTTGCCTGATTTTTTTTCGTTCTCATTGTAGTGTACGATTTACGAAAACTTGTATTACCAGATTATTAATAAAACGGAACCGGCAATGCTCCTGAATCATTCGGAAGTACCTTATTATCAATGGAGTCGCTGGCAGAATAGATGCCGAGTTTGATGCTCGCTTTGACTTGTATTATGCGTAAGTCGAGAGGCAAATGTCTCAGGCTTTCTTAGCGAGGACATACAAGCCCCGGTCGTTCACTTTAAGCGCTCCGTCCGCGATGAACTTGCTGGCGATGCTGGCAATGGTTGCCTTGGTCGTCGCCAACTCTGTCGCAAGGTCTGCGATGGAATTAAGGCCATTGCCTACCAATTCGAGGAAACGGGCCGGGCGTTGAGTGGATGGGTCTAGCGCCGGCTGCGCGTCGAATAAGGGCGTAGTGTCATCAACGCGCACCGCAGAGAGGGTATCGCGCAAATTCGGCCATTGATCTAGGAACACATCAATCACGCTGCCCTTGAAGATTTGTTCGCCCTTAAACTTCGGACGGTTGAGCGCATCGCGTCCGACTTCGCGCGATAGGATCGTGTCCCTAAGGATACGCACCCGGTATTCGAGCCGCGGCGCTGTCTGGACACCAGGGCGCATACGGGTTTCGACGTTGGGTTTGAGGGCGGATGACGACATGGTTAGCATGGGGATTTTCCTTTGTTTTTTTGGGTTACTGTTGGGTTGACTCGGCTTCTGCGATGGCGCACTGAATTATAAATTCCTCACGCGCCCGCGAGATTTTATTGCGACGGCTTCGTTCAAGAGTGGGGTCGAGGTATTCGATTCGCTCGGGATTCGAGGGAAGATCGTTGCCTTCCCAAAGTCGGCCATACCCGCAAGTCACAAGCCAGAGCGCAAGATCCCGGTCGCAATCCGCGACGACAGTGCCTCCGCTGCGAAATTTCGATTTCGTCTCATGGCCAGTAAAATGGAACTGTCCGCTGCGAAGCAAAATAATCGGATATGTCATACAATTTCAATGGAGCGGCGGGCCGGAAAAGACCGGTGTATGATCGGCACCGGGGGAAAACCACCCCGACCCGCCGTCCAAATTATGGAGGATAAAGACATGATTTAAACCGAGCCGGAATCTAGGCTAATACAGGCCGATTGGACGTGTTTCAGAGTGATATCGGCATAGATCGTCGCGGTGAATCGAGTCTCTCCAGAATCGGAACGAGTGAACGGATCCCGGACCAGAAAAAGTCCCCCATGTAGAAGAGTGATAACAACGTCACTTGCTTTGCAATAAATGACTTGGTTAGTGGCGGACAAAGAGGTTGTCTGGAATGATTTCTGACCATTGATGCGGCCGTCGTCCCCCATGAGATATGCAGTGTTATTGCCCGTTTTTAGAGTCTGCTTAAAAACTGTGGCCGTGCTCGGACTTAAAAACCAGGCCATCGTGCCATCATCGACGACATTGGAAGATTCAAGCGAGTTCTCGAAAGCGAGAATTTTTGCAAGTGTCGGCGCGCCGGAAAAACTCAGTTCACCCGTTCCCGCCAGATTAAGAATACCCACAGGACTAGCACCTCCGACCCCTTGCAATCCGGCAAAATCAATTCCTTGCATCAGTGCGCCCATTGCTGCATCGGCGATAACTGCTTCAAAGTCCGGCGCAGACTGAATATCTACTAGCTTCGAATAGGTGACGGTCGTGGTCAACCGGTAAGGCGTTAATTGACGCTGTGCGACGGTAATATCGGATTCAGTAGCAGAAACATTTTCAGGTAGCCATGTCGCTTTCGGGTCCGATTCCAAACTAGGAATGACACGCGGTAACGCTACGTTTTCTAAAACGGTTGCTCCCGCACGAATCAGAGTAGATTTGGGTCGAAGGTATTCGATAACCTCATTTTCGGTTGTGGTCTGTACTAATGCTCCTCCGCTTGAAAAATTAGAGGTGGTTAGGTCGCGCTTCGACATCCGGGCGGCATCTTGGAGGGTGATACGCTTTCCGCCGCGCGATATGATCTCGGTAGTTTCGGCCTGAATAATCTTGTCGTCGGAATTTAACATCCGCGACCAGGTGGCCTGACTTCTTGTAATTAATTCCATGCCGTTCTTGTCGTTCATTTCTCGTATAGACTCAAATGCTATCTGCATTCTATAAACCTATGTGATGCTCGCGCCCTCTGATTTCTCTAAACCTATATTTTGTGTTTGGTCGAATCGCCAGAGCGTTTTATAGACCGCTTGCGGCGTCACTCCGAATTGCTCGGCCAGGGCAACAACCTTGCCATGCTCCCGGCGCGATAGCCTTTCGCTCTGCCAGAGGTCGAGAGCCGCATACCGCATCCGGATTGATTTAACGGTGGACCCCTTTCGCCGCACATCACCCATGACGATGCGAAAGCAGCGGAGTTGCTGCCGATAGTATCCATCGGAAAGCGGCGTCATGGTGACGGCTCCCGGTTTTGTTTCCCTCTTGCTTCAGTCCAAGGCGAAGCCGAGCACACGCACGGGGTCATTCTCAGTCTTTTCTGATTAAGAAGCCTTTTCTGATTACTAAGTCTTTTCTGATTAATGTTCGGGGTAGGGTTCGGGCATAGGTTCGGGCTACCCTTCGGGGTGGGTTCGGGGTGAAAACGACCCACTATTAATGTTCGGGCTTTTAGGCTCATATCTGGCCTTTCCCTATTAATGTTCGGGGTGACTTCGGGCTTACTTCGGGCAGGGTTCGGGCTTTCGCTATTAAGTCCATGTCCTGCGCCCGCTTTTCCGCAATTCCGGCCCTAATGCCGATCTTCTTTTCTGTGATCCATCCGAGCAATTCGGCACGGTCGCCCGTGCTGAACGAATACCAGGACTCTCCGCCGTTCCCCTTACCACCGGTGCGATATTTGACCCGGCAGAAGAACTTGTTCACTTCCAATTCATCGCGTGTTGTCCTGATCTGATCTTGAGTGAGGATCAGCGGCGCTCGATGCTTGTGGACAGATGCCGGAGCGCCACGCATGGCGGCCTTCCCGCACCATCCCGCAGCGCGGGCCTGTATCTCCTGCCATCCGCAACGATCAAACTTTCTCGTTCCAACTTTGGAAAGGAGAGCGCAGAGGAATCGAAAATCGCGCCATCGTAATTCAGCTCTTTCACCATCTCCGCGTGCTGTGTCCATCGCCCGCCAAAACCATTCGCTGCTTACGTTGGCCTTGTTTTCGGAGGAACTTCCGCACCCGGATAAATAGACGCGAATATCGTCCATGCTATTGACCATATTCGAGCAATTCCCGTTAAGAGTTCCAAGGATGCTTGCGCCTCGAATGAACCTGACATGCTCAGAGTTTTTCGAGTGAGTGAAATTACTTTTCACCGCATAGACGTAGGCATCCTCTTCGCTCATTTCCTGAGCACGTGCGGAGCCACCAATCGTATATAGGCAATAGTGCAGAATTGCCGTAAGCGTCGAAACCGCGTCATCCGGTTTGTACGCCAACAATGCAATTGGAAACCTGAGCCATCGCTCGTCGCTCATCCCGGCTCCTGCGCTGCGCTCGGTTTCACGATTCGGTAAATGATCTGCTCAAAAGTCAGACGGCGCGATTTGCATTTGATGTCAACGCACCATTGCCAAGGCTGTTCATCGTGAAGAACCAAACGACCACGGCATATCGGACAGGGCAGGATGATCTGGCGGTCCCGCGTGCTGTAATTGAATCTGACCCCTAGGTTTTTGAGTCGCGCCACGTTGACGGGCAACGCTTGATCGGTTACTGTTTCTGAAGTTTCAAAGTTGTGTTTCTCGGATAGGCCGGAGCGGGTAGGACCGCATCCGGCTTTTCCGTTTTCGGGAGGAGAGTGCATTAGATGCCTCCCCTCTGCGCGGTCGTATGCGCGGCGATATAGTCCTCAACTGCTTTTCGAGGAATACGACAAACGCGGTACGACAACCGCACTTTGGGGAGCTTCTTCTTGGCGAGAAGCTGATTTACAAACGATATGGAAACCGGCTCGCCGTGTCCGCCAAGTAGCGATGCCGTTTCCCGTTTACTAACTAAGTCGGTGGCACTCATGTGCCTATCCATTTATCCCTAATCGGACTTATTCCCTAAACAACCGGGACAACTTTGTTATTCCAACTGTCTCCGTGCCTCCCGCATCCCCGGTAGTCTCAGCCGCTGTAATTCCTTGCGAAGCCATTCGCCATTGCCACCACTTGTCTTGACCGCCAGTTTCAATATCTCCACGCATTTATTGAGGCTTCGCCCGCGCGTCACCCATTCAGGGTAGAGGTAGCAAACCATTAGGTCGCAGATTGCGTCGTCCTCTGCTTTTTGCCTCCTATCTCCGCTTTGCTTGAGCAAATTAAAACTCGGCTTTGAGCTAACGGTGGCCTCACCTGCGAGCGCAGGATTCCCCGACAAAAAAGACCAATATCGCTCGGCAACCTTCATCATCTCGTCCAGGCATCTGATATTGAATTGCGGCAGATGTTCGCACGGACGATTTTCCGGTTGCCCTCTTTCCAACAATATTAAAGAGGTCTTGGGTCGAATGCCTTTAGCCAAAAAGTCCACCGGACGTGGTCTGATTTGAAATCGAGGTCTTCCGGGCGCTGGCGGTGAAATCCAGATAGCTATGGGAAAATCTCTGACGATTGGATAACGAGTAAGGAAATACCTAGTTTCCTTTGTTCTGTTGCGGCGATGGATCGGAATCAATTCCCTCTTCGCGCCGATGTCGAAAAAAACCTGTAGAAACTGCGGGGAGTTCATGCAGCCTTCTCCCGCTTGAACAGAACGATCTTCCTTTGCTTTTTCTCTTCCGGTCGAATGGCCCAAAATTGCTTCGCTTCCTTTTCCGTGCAAGCGCGGTGGTAATGATCCCACAATTCATCGCTGCTACGGTGTCCAAGGTTCTCGCGTAGCCGGTGCTCGTCCTTATTCACGGCAAGCCAATAGCTGGCGTAGCTATGCCTCATGCCGTCTTGAATCGTTTCCACCTTGGCCGCTTTTCGGGTAGCCCGTAACCGGCGGCGAAGGTTTTTTAACGGTGTCACGTTCCCTCGTGGGATTCCACGGCGGGAAATGTACGACCGCAACCAAGCGGAGAGGGTGGGATCAATCGCGACAACGCGGCGGGTAGCCGTCTTGGTAATGGAAGCGGGCATTTCAATATGACCCTCCGCTATGTTCACGTGCTCCCACTGTAGCCGCTCTAATTCCTCTGGCCTGATTCCGGCGAAAAAGCCAAAGAGGAAATGCGGCAAGAGGTCATCCGGTGACGCTGCTAAAATCCGCTTCACTTCATCCGGGGCGTAAAGGGCAACCTCTCCAGCACCTATGCTTTCGCGGGGCACCTTGGCCGCTGGATTCGTCTTGATCCATTCACGAGGGGTTTGACCACACCATGAGAAAAATGCGCTTAAAACCCGCAGGAGAGCGTTTTTAGTGGCTGGCGTCATCTTCACCATGTCCCCGGCGATTTTCTTCCCGTCAATGTCGGTGAGGGGGAGACTGTGAAGGGACGGAAAGCGGGGGAAGGTTTGTTTGATTTGTGATCGGTAAGAATCCGATACCGGACGGCCTTTCACCTTTTTTGTGGCGATGTAAGCCATGTACTGTTCTTCGGCAACGGAAAACGTAACCGTGGCATCGCGGGCCACGCGCAGGGCGCACCATTCCTTGATGGCTTCATTCAGTGTAACGCCATGCGGTTTGATGGCATCGAAGGCCAGGGCTGCTTGCTCAAGCTGGGCAGGGGAGAGGCCAGAGAGGCCGGCCGTGCCGTAGTTATCAATTCGGGTGCGCTGTTCATCGCCAAAATTGGAAGCTTCCTGCTTAGTGGCGAAGAAGAACCGTTGGCGTTTTCCCGTTGGACTAAGTGAGGAGGGAAGGTCGATCTTCCACGGTTTGACGCGGCCTTGAACTTTGTTCGGGGCGATACTGGATCGTTTCGGCATAGAAGCAGTGTGCCTCATAGTGCCCATAAAACAAGCATTATCGTGCAAGATTAAAAACGAATGGAAACGCAATTACCTCTGTAAAAGGAAGCTCGAGAGGGATGTCCTACTGACTACGGATCAGGAGGCCATAGGTTCGAATCCTATAGGGCCCATTTCTCCTTTGATTCCGTATAGGAAAATTCAAAAGCAAGAAGCGGAGTTTTCCCCTTCAGGAAAGCGGTTATGGTTTCTTCATGACAAGCGTTTCCAAGTCCCGAATCTTCGCCAGCGATGAGGAAAAATGGCGGGCCGTATTACGGCGGGATATCGATGCTGACGGCAAGTTCTGGTTTGCGGTGAAGACCACGGGCATCTATTGCCGGCCGTCGTGTGGGGCGAAGCATCCCTTGCGGCGGAACGTGATTTTTCATTATAGTATAGCGGAGGCGGAGAAGGCCGGATTTCGGGCCTGCCAGCGTTGTCATCCCCATATCCGATTTCCTTTTGAAAAGAAAATGGCAGGCATGGTAAAAGCGTGCCGGATGCTGGAGTTGAGCGACCAGACGCCCTCTCTGGATGATTTGGCGAAGGTTGCGGGCCTGAGCCGATACCATTTTCACCGTTGTTTCAAGGCGGCGACGGGTCTTACGCCCAAGGCTTATGCCATGGCCCATCGCTCGGGGCGCGTGCGGAAGGAGTTGTCGCGGCGGCCCACCGTGACGGAGGCAATTTATGGAGCAGGATTCAATTCGAATGGGCGATTTTATGCAAAATCAAGGCAGATGCTCGGCATGAAACCGAGGAATTTCCAGCGGGGTGGTGAGGGAGAAATAATCCGTTACGTTGTGGCCAAATGTTCCCTGGGCAAAGTACTGGTCGCGGCATCGGAGAAGGGGATTTGCGCCATCCTGTTGGGAGATAACGCGAAGTTGCTGATCGAAGATCTGCGACACCGATTTTGCCGCGCGAGATTAAAGGAGGGCGGAGGGGGCTTCGAGCGCAGCCTGAAAAAGGTCATCCAAATGGTGGAAACGCCGAAGCGGGGCCTCAACCTTCCGCTGGATGTGAGAGGAACGGCGTTTCAGCAAAAGGTATGGGACCAGTTGCAGAAGATCCCGGCCGGCTCGACGGTGAGTTACCGTGAAATTGCAACGTGGATGGGCCAGCCCAAGGCGGTGCGGGCGGTGGCGCAGACCTGCGGGGCAAATCCGATTGCGGTGGCGATTCCGTGCCACCGCGTGCTGCGATCCGGCGGTGCGATTTCGGGTTATCGCTGGGGCGTGGATCGGAAGCGGAAGCTATTGCAGCGGGAGCAGGCGGCAAAATAACGGAGGTGTCGCCGCCGGATCAGACATCGACGAGCGCCGCCTTTTTCCTGGCCCAGTCGGTTTTGAGGGCGGCGGCGAGTTCGTCCGCATTGGAAAGACTGATGCCGAGATGCCGGACAAGGCCGTCATGGAGGCCATAGACCCAGCCATGGACAGCGAGTTCCTGGCCTCTTTCCCAGGCGTTCTGGACGAGGGTGGTCTCGGCGGCATTGATGACCTGGTCGATGACGTTGAGTTCGCAGAGGCGGTCGATGCGGGCCGATTCGTCGGCGATGCAGGCGAGATGGTCGGTGTATTTGCCTTTGACGTCCTGGACGTGGCGGAGCCAGTTATCGATGAGGCCGAATTTCTGGTTGCTAAGGGCGGCGCGGACGCCGCCGCAGCCGTAATGGCCGACGACGAGGATGTGCTTCACCTGGAGGACGTCGATCGCATACTGCATGACGGAAAGGCAGTTGAGGTCGCTGTGGACGACGATGTTGGCGACGTTGCGGTGGACGAAGATTTCGCCGGGGAGCAGGCCGCAGATTTCGTTGGCGGGAACGCGGCTGTCGGAGCAGCCGATCCAGAGGTAGGCGGGGGCCTGCTGGCGGGAGAGGGTGGGGAAGAAGTCGGGGTCGCGGCGGCGGATGCTTTCCGACCATTCGCGATTTTTTTTGAAGAGGGGGTCGAGTGGATGCATGAAAGTGCTGGCGGAAGAACTTTCGGCCCAAGGTTTTTCTCGGAGGTTTTATATCGACCGGCCGAGAGGCCGTCACGACATCATTTGAGAGAAGTCGAATCCTGTGTCATGCCGGGACAAGGACATCGGAGGCATCGAGAACACGGCGAACGGACTGGAGGATTTCGTGGGCGTGGTAGGGCTTGGAGAGAAAGGCGCGATTGCCGAGCTGGTCCATCTGCGTTTTGAATTCCTGGGGAGAGTAGCCGCTGGCGAGGATGACAGGGAGGCCGGGTTTCAGGGCCTTGAGCCGGGTGCAGAGCGTGATACCATCCGTGCGGGGGAGGCCAACATCAGAGAAGACGAGGACGATTTCGTTTTTATGCTCCTGAAAGAGGGTCATGGCTTCGTTGTAATCGTGGGCGCAGTAGACGCGGTAGCCGTGGCTTTGGAGGATGGTTTCGAGGAAGTAGCTGACGTCGACTTCGTCTTCAACCACGAGAATGGTTTCCGAGCCCCGGAGGCGCGGATTCGATCCGGCGGTAGTCGACGGCGCGTGGGTGGAGGCGGTCTTCGGGACGGGAAAGAAGAGGGAGACGGTGGTGCCGGCGCCGGTTTCTGATTCGACGTCGACGCAGCCTTTGTGGGCCTGCATGAGGCCGTAGACGACGGCGAGACCGAGGCCAGTGCCGCGGCCGCGGTCCTTGGTGGTGTAGAAGGGTTCGAAGGCGTGTTCGCGCGTGGAGAGGTCCATGCCCGCGCCGGTATCGGTCACTTTCAGGCAGACATAGTGGTTATGAGTCGTGCCGGGAAGGCGGTGGGGTAGTTCGTCGGCGGAGGCAAGCTGGGTCGAAATGGTGATTGTGCCGCTTTGGGGTATCGATTCGACAGCATTCTCGATGAGGTTGGTGAGGATGTGTTTGAGCTGGCTGGAATCAGCGAGGAAATCGGGCAGGCCGAGATTGGGTGCGAAGGTGAGGTTAACGCCGGTGGGCAGTCTTTCCGTGAACGAGTCGAGGTTCTCAGCAATCCAGCGGTTGAGGTTGATCCACGTGGCGCGGGCGGAACTTTTGTGCGCAAAGGCCATGAGTTGCTGGACGACGTCGGTGGCGCGGCGGGCGGCTTCCGTGATGGTATCGGCCATTCGTTCAACCTGTTCCGGGTTGCCCGAGGCTTCCTTGAGCAGTGAGGCATGGCCGAGGATGATGGTGAGGATGTTGTTGAAGTTATGGGCGATTCCGGTGGAGAGTGTGCCGACGGCTTCGAGCCGCGCCATTTCGTGCAGGCGATGCTGCATCTGACGGCAGAGAGTGTGTTCCTCGGCTTCCGCGACAGCGCGGCGGACGGCGGGGGCAAGTCGTGAAAGACGGTCTTTCAGCACGTAATCAGTGGCGCCGTTGCGGAGCGATTCGATGGCGGCTTCCTCGCCGATGGTGCCGGAGACGAAGACGAAGGGAGTTTCGGGTTTTAGGGCGTGGGAAATTTCGAGCGCGTCGAGCCCGCTAAAATTCGGTAGCTTGCAGTCGGAGAGGATGAGATCGAAGGATTTATTTTGAAGCGCGTCGAAAAGCGCGCCGCGGGTTTCGACCCGGGTCAGATGGCAGTCGATACCCTCATCGACCAATAACTGCCGAACCAATTCGGAATCTCCTTCTGAATCTTCAATATGAAGGACGTGCAAGGTTTGCTCCATAAGTCATCGGGCAAATCAAAATACTTTGGTTGCTTCGACACAGTGAAAGAGTTTCTCGGCGAACAAAATAATATTCTTTGGAAATCGGCAGCGCGCAAATGGAAGTTAAGCATTCCGATTTAACTATGAGAGGACTTTTGGGATTCTTCAATGCATGGCGATACATGTAATTATATCTTCTTTCGGTTGTAGACGGGAATGGGGCGAGATAACTTTAAGCCATGAAGCTGGCGTGGCTGATGATGGTTGCCCTGACAGCGATGGGCATCGGAGAACAGGTAAATGCAGCGGCAGCGATAACGATTTCCTCACCGTCTTTTGCGGCAGGAAAGCCGATGCCAGGGAAGCATTCGCTCAACGGGGGTAACCTTTCGCCGGAACTGCGGATCGAGAACATTCCGGGAGGAGCCCGTGGCCTTGTCCTGATCGTGGACGACCCTGACGCGCCTGCCGGGTTATGGACTCACTGGCTGGTCTGGAACCTGCCGGCCAGCATGACGAAGATCACCGAGGGAGCATTGCCGTCGGGGGCAGTCGAAGGAAAAAACAGTTTCGGGCATGTCGGGTATGACGGCCCGGCACCGCCCAGTGGGACGCACCGCTACTTCTTTCATATCTACGCGCTCGATGAGCCGCTATCCTTGCCGCCGGGTTCGGAACGGAGCCAGTTGCTGGGCGCCATGAGTGGACACATCTTGGGTTCCGGGCAATTTTTTGGCATTTATTCCGCTGGCCAATAATTCATGGAACAAGCCCCGGCGCAGCCTCAACGTCCGTCCGATACCTATTGGCTGACCCGGTTCGTGATGCTGCGGTGGCTGGGGTTCGTCTATTTCTTCGCTTACTTGACTGCGGTTCGGCAATTGGTTCCGCTGGTGGGGACGAATGGGCTGACACCGGCATCTCTTTTTTTCGACCAGATCCGGGAACATGTCGGTTCCTCGTGGGCGGGGTTTGAACTGCTGCCGTCGATTTTCTGGATCAACTGCTCCGACGCATGGCTGCAGACGGTGCCATGGATTGGGCTGATCCTCTCCTGCGTTTTGCTGGCGGGTTATGCCAACGCGCCGATGCTGGCGGTGCTCTGGGTTCTTTATCTTTCCATCGTCCATGCCGGGCAGGATTGGTATGGATACGGATGGGAAATCCAGATGCTGGAAACCGGGTTCCTGTCGATTTTTCTCTGCCCGCTGCTGGACGCGCGGCCGTTTCCACTGCGCCCGCCGCCGCTGACGGTCATTTTTCTTTTTCGATGGCTGATCGTGCGAATCATGTTGGGGTCGGCGCTGATCAAGCTGCGGGGCGATTCGTGCTGGAGGGATTTCACGGCGCTTTACACGTTTTTCGAAACGCAGCCGATCCCGAATCCGATCAGCCGCCTTTTTCATTTCTTGCCGCATCCACTCCTGCAATTCGGGGTAGGGATGACCTATCTGGTGGAGTTGATCGCGCCATGGTTCGTCTTCTGGCCCAGATGGGGGCGGTACATGGCCGGGGCACTGATGATCGGTTTTCAACTTACGCTGATCATCTCGGGAAATTTTTCGTTCTTCAACTGGCTGACCATCCTGCCGGCGCTGGCCTGTTTCGACGACCGGGCGTGGGAACGGATTCTGCCGGTGCGGCTCGTGGCCTGGGCGAACCAGGCGCGGCAGCAATCGCGGCCGAGCACGGCGATGATCGTGACCGGCTGGGCGGTGACGGCGGTTATCGTGTTGTTGAGCATTCAGCCGGTGCTGAATCTTTTGTCTGCCAATCAGATGATGAACACGTCATTCGACCGGCTGCACCTCGTCAACACCTACGGCGCATTCGGCTCGGTCGGGAAGGAGCGGGCGGTGCTGGTTTTTGAAGGGACGGAGAGCGCCAATCCGGACACGGCGACCGATTGGAAGGAGTACCATTGCGTGGCGCTGCCGGACGATCTCAACCGTGCGCCGATCCAGATCGCGCCTTATCAGCCGCATCTCGACTGGCAGCTATGGTTCGCCGCGATGGGAAGACCGGACGATTATCCGTGGACGCTAAACCTGGTCTGGAAGCTGTTGCACAACGATCCGGCGACGCTCGGATTGATGGGCCCGAATCCGTTCCCGGACCATCCGCCGAGGTATATTCGTTGCGTGCTTTATATTTATCATTTCGCCCAACCGGGCAATCCTGAGCATGTCTACTGGACGCGGGATCGGCTGGGACTCTGGCTGCCGGCGCTTTCGACGGATAACGCCGATTTCACAGCCTTTCTCCGGGCGCAAAAGTGGATCCCATAAGCTGACTTGTGAACAGGATAAACGCGGCTTCGGCAATTGTGACGGCTTCACTGGGAGGGTTATTTCCATATTTTTTGTGATAAGTATTTAAATAATTTTATCACCAATGAGTTGCGCGAAGTCATAAATGCCATAATACCGTAACATTTTCGGGCTTGCCCGATGGTTATTCACAAGTTATTCACAGGGGTGGCGTATCAAAAACCCCGCCCAGGCTTTTGAAAAAAATCCTTATTCTTACCGCCGCGCTCGGCGAAGGGGAAGACGTCGCCGCGTGGAACCTGCGAGACGCGATTGAACACCTGGCACCGGAGGACGCGCGGCTGGAAGTGCTGGATCTGCTTGATTCGAGCTATGGCCGGTTTCACGATCTGTTGCGGCATACTTTTTTGGCCGCGCTGAACCGGGCGCCAAAACTTTGGCATGGGCTTTACCAATTGCTGGGCAGCACCCAGTTTATGGAGGGACAGCTCGACGGGCTGACGCGGCTGCGGAATTCCCTGCGCGACGTTTTGCGGAGCATGAGCCCCGACGCGGTGGTGACGACGTGCCCGATCTACAGCTTTTTAATCGAGGAGATTTATCGCGACGGACGAACGCGCGATTTCACGCTGATTTCGCTGATTACCGATGTGATTGTGCACGATTCGCCCTGGCCGCGGACGCCGGGCGATTTTTATGCCGTGGCGAACGACAACGTGGCGGAGGCGCTGGCCTTGGCGGGTGTGCCGAGGGAGAAAATTGAAATTTTCGGGTTCCCGGTGCAATTGCCCCTGGCGCGTCTGGAGAAAAAAATTACGCGGCCCGATCTGGCAAAGCAGGGCCGTCCCCGGATTCTTTATCTCATCAACAGCGGACGGAAAAAGGCGCCGAAAATCCTCGACGCACTGCTGGAACATCCCGAATGGGATGTGACGGTGGGGGTGGGGCGCGAACCCGAACTGGAAGCGATGGCGCGGGCCCGGGCGTCGACGGCGCCGGAACGGATGGAAGTGGTCGGCTATACACGAAGGATGCCGCAGCTTTTGCTGGGGCATCATGTGGTGATCAGCCGGGCCGAGGCCGGGACTGTGCAGGAAGCGGTGGCGGCGCGTTGCCCGATGATTGTCTACAAGCTCAACTCCGGGCCGGAGGAAGGGAATTTTTCCTTCCTGCGCGAGGCGAATGCGGGAGTAGCGGCGGAGAAACCGCGGCAGGTCATCGATTGGCTGGAGCGGGCATTCCGTGATCAGGGCCGGCTCCTTTCGCTCTGGCAAAAAAATCTCGAACCGCTGGGCAAGCCGGACGCCGCGATTCACCTGGCCCGGTTTGTTCTGAAGAAGGCGGCGGAATTGTCGTCGCCGGTGCCGAACCTGCATGCGCTGCCCGCGCCGGAGGAGGCGGTGACGACAGCCTCACGGAAGAACAGCAAGCTGCGGCATCTGCCGAAGAAACTTTTGCTTTGCGACCTGCACACGCACACGACGTGGTCGGACGGGAAGTTGAGCGTGCCGGAGATCGTCGATTTCTACGGGCAGCGGGGCTTCGATTGCCTTTGCATCACCGATCACCTGTGCGATCCAAAACGGCTGCTGGGGAAGCTGGTGAACCTGACAGGGCTGGTGATTCCGCCGGGCGAGATCGAGGCCTATTTCGAGGAGATCGAGCGGGAGAAGAAGCGGGCGTGGGCGAAGTACGACATGCTGCTGATGACCGGCGTGGAGTTCAACAAGGACGGCTACACGGCAAAGACATCGACCCATTTGCTCGGCGTCGATCTGCACGAGCCGATCGATCCATCGCTCGATATCAAGGGGCTGATTTCAGAGATTCATCTCCAAGGCGGGCTGGCGATCGCGTCGCATCCGCACGAGATGAAGAGCGAATGGGGCAAGAACACGCTTTATCTTTGGGAGCATGTGGACGAGTACGCGCCGCTAATTGACGCGTGGGAGGTGGCGAACCGGGATGATATTTTCAATCCTGTGGGGTTGAAGAAGCTGCCATTCATCGCAAGCAGCGATTTTCACAAGCCGAAGCACATCCAATCATGGAAGACGGTGCTCTATTGCGAGAAGGAGGCATCGGCGATCAAGCACTGTATCCGGGTGAATCGGGACGTCTCGCTGACGCTTTATCGTGATCACCGCTTTGGTCTCGATGCGCACAACCTGGAGCTTCCGGCTTTGGCGAATGATCCCGAGGTGCTTGAGTACCAAGAGCCGGATCTGGCGGCGAAAAGAGGTTAAATTACCACCCCAAAGGTGATAGATATATTACGGAGTAAAGTTCCTTTATCGTTCAAAATGAATGGATTAGAAAAAATCAATCTTGTAAACATCTCCAAAATATTTTCCCTTTTATAGAAAAAGGGGATAATGTAAAGGATTATGTCCTCAAGTCTTGGCGCGAGCCTTCTGCCCATGTTGGGCTTGCTGGTTCCAGCCGTGGTTGTTTTCGTGGCTATCATGGCCGTTCGTGGTTACAGCCGTCGGAAGGGCTGGCGCAGCCGGCGTTAGTTCCGGCTCCAGTCGAGCATCCGCTGCAAGGGAACCAGCGCCTTGTCGCGCAGATGGCGGGACATGACGAGCTCGGGCGTTTCGTCCCGGAGCGCCTCGTAGGTTTTTTCGAGGGTGTTCATTTTCATGAACCGGCAGTCGGCGCAGGCGCATTTCTCGGTGGGGCCGGGAATGAAAACCTTGTTGGGCATCTCGCGGCGGAGGCGGTGAAGCATGCCCGATTCGGTGGCGATGATGAATTCATGCGCGGGGTGGTCGCGGCAATAGCCGACCATTTTTTCCGTGGAGCAGACTTCATCGGCGAGCATGCGGACGGGGCGCGTGCATTCGGGATGGGCGACGAGCGGGGCGCCGGGATGCTCACGGCGGATTTTGGTGAGGCTGTCGTGGGTGAATTCGATATGGATGTAACAGTTGCCCTGCCAGAGGCGCATCTTGCGGCCGGTTTTTTCCATGACCCATTCGCCGAGGTTTTGGTCGGGAACGAAAAGGATCTCACGATCGGAAGGGACGCGGCGGACCATGCGCTCGGCGTTGCCGGAGGTGCAGATGACATCGCTGAGGGCCTTCACCTCGGCGGTGCAATTGATGTAGGCGACGACGTAGACACCGGGGTGGCGCTGCTTGTAGGCGGCGAGTTCGGCGGCGTCGCAGGACTCGGCAAGGGAACAGCCGGCATCGAGATCAGGCAGGAGGACTTTCTTGCCGGGATTGACGATCTTGGCGGTCTCGGCCATGAAGTGGACGCCGCAGAAGAGGATGATGTCGGCATTGGAGGCCTGGGCCTGGTAGGAAAGGCCGAGGGAATCGCCGACATAATCGGCGACTTCCTGGATTTCGCGGACCTGGTAATTATGAGCGAGGATGACCGCGTTCTTTTTCTTCTTCAGCGCGATGATTTCCTGCTGCAGGGGAGTCATGCCCTATTGTAGCGCATCCGGGAAGCGGGGTCTATGGCTTCGGCGGCCGCGCGGCCGAGTCGAAAATCGTGCTTTGCCGGGAGGCGGGCGATGGACTAAGGTGAAGCTCTTTCCCCGGATGGGGAATATCGTGCAAGGACAGGTCGCATAGCGGTTTAGTGCGCTCGCCTGGAAAGCGGGTGTGGGGTTAAACCCACCGAGGGTTCGAATCCCTCCCTGTCCGCCACGGGCGGACTTTTGCCGCGAAGCGGCAAAGTTTTTATGGATTCGAACCGCAGGTCGGTCGCGTCGCGTCAGCGACAGGACCTTCAGGCGAAGCCTGACTGCCGACAGCGCCGCCGCAGGCGGGGCAATCCCTCCCTGTCCGCCAAATTCGAAAAAATGTCGAATGCTCGATGGGCTTGAAATGCAACTAAAAGGTTGCATATAGTGCGGGCGTTATGGACAAGGTTTTCAAGGCGCTGGCGGATGCGAGCCGACGGAAGCTGCTCGATGAGCTGCACTGGGATAACGGACAATCGCTCGGTGCATTATGCGAGCTGTTGGACATGACACGACAGGCCGTGACGAAGCACCTGGTCATTCTGGAGGAGGCGAACCTGATCGCCACCGTCTGGTACGGCCGGGAGAAGTTGCATTACCTGAATCCGGTTCCGTTGCAGGAGATCTACGGACGCTGGATTGGAAAATATGAACGCCGGCGCTTGGAGGCGCTGGATGAACTGAAACAAAATCTCGAAGAAAGGAAGGAACAACCATGGACAAGCCAAGATTCGTCTACGTCACCTACATCCGAACCACGCCGGAAAAGCTCTGGCACGCGCTCACCGACCCCGAGTTCACGCGGCAGTTCTGGGTCGGGTCGTGGCAGGAGTGCAGTTGGAAAAAAGGAGCCTCATGGAAATTGATGGTCCCGGACGAAAGGGTGATCAATAGCGGCGAGGTGCTGGAGATTGACCCGGCGCGGAAACTGGTGCTTTCGTGGAAGAACCATTTCAAGCAGGAGCTGCAAGGGGAGGGGCCGTCTCTGATGACATACCAGTTGGAGCCGCAGGAGGAACTGGTGAAGCTGACCGTGATTCAGGAAAGCGATACGCCGAACTCGAAGCTGATCCAGAACGTTTCAAATGGCTGGCCAATGATTTTGGCCAGCCTGAAGAGTCTATTGGAAACGGGCGAATCGTTCGTGGTGACGCGGACGTGGCCGGCAGGCGGAGCTTGTCTGTCGCAGCGGAGTTGAGGGGAGGCAAAGCGGTTTTGGCCATTTTTTGCAAGCGGGAGAGTGCCTTAAGGGCTTGAATAAATTTTCCTTAAGGCACTTTCCTTGCATCTTGCAATGGGTTGGAAATGGCATCTGACAAAAAGTCAGGGCCGAGCCTGGGTGCTAATCATAACGATAGAGATTCCTCCTCTATAAAATGCACGGGTTGGGGCTGACGCATGGTTGGCATCCCTTATGCAAAACGTGAGAGGAAAAGGGGGCAACCCATGCATATGGATGACTGTTTTGGTGGTGCCTGTCGGAAAGGCCGCGGGCCGGCGGCCCGAGGGGCGAACCTCTTACGGAGATTCGAATGAAAATCTGGAAGGGCTATCCTTATCCGCTCGGCGCCACCTGGATGGGCACGGGCACGAATTTCGCGCTTTACGCGCCGAATGCAGCAAGCGTGGAGTTGTGTCTTTTTGATGAGCCACACATCCCGAACGAGACGGCGCGGATCAAGCTGGAGGAACGGACGGACGAGGTCTGGCACGTTTTTTTGCCGGAGGTGAGGCCGGGACAGCTTTATGGTTACCGGGTTTACGGGCCGTGGGAGCCGGCGCGGGGGTTGCGGTTTAATCCGGCCAAGGTCCTTTTCGATCCCTATGCGCGGGCGGTGATGGGAAATGTGAGTTGGGCTCCGGAGATGTTCAGTTATCCCATCGGGCATCCGGAGGCGGACCTGGTCCGGGATGATCGGGACAACGCGCAGTTCGCGCCGAAGAGCGTGGTGGTGGACCAGACATTTCATTGGGACAACGACCGGCTGCCGCGTCATCCGCTGGAGGAGACGGTGATTTACGAGACGCATGTGCGTGGTTTTTCCCAGTTGTGGGAGGAGCTGGAGCCGGAGATGCGAGGGACTTACTCGGGTATCGGAAGCCCCTCGGCAGTGAAGTATTTCAAGGCGCTGGGGGTGACGGCGGTGGAGCTTTTGCCGGTGCATGTGCATATCGATGATCAGCATTTGCTTGATCGGGGGCTGTCGAATTACTGGGGTTATAATTCGATCGCGTTCTTTGCGCCCGAGGCGACCTATGCGAGCTGGGGGACGCGCGGCGAGCAGGTGGCGGAGTTCAAGCAAATGGTGAAGAACCTGCACGCGGGGGGGATCGAGGTGATCCTCGACGTGGTTTACAATCATACGGCGGAGGGGAATGAACTGGGACCGGTGTTTTCATTCCGGGGCATCGACAATGCCGCCTATTACCGGTTGGTGCGGGACAATCCGCGTTATTATTTCGATTACACGGGCACGGGCAATACGCTGAACGCGCCGCATCCGCGCGTGTTGCAGATGATCATGGACAGCCTGCGGTATTGGGTGACGGAGATGCACGTGGATGGTTTCCGTTTCGATCTGGCGGCAAGCCTGGCGCGGGAGTTGCACGAAGTGAGCCGGCTGTCGGCTTTCTTTGATGTGATTCACCAGGACCCGATTATTTCGCAGGTGAAGCTGATTGCGGAGCCGTGGGATGTGGGCGAGGGCGGTTACCAGGTGGGGAACTTTCCGGTCTTGTGGTGTGAATGGAACGGGCGGTATCGCGACACCGTGCGGCGTTACTGGAAGGGCGACGCGGGGCAGGTGAATGATTTCGCCTATCGGCTGACGGGCAGTTCCGATCTTTACCAGAACTCGAGCAAAAACCCGACGGCGAGCATCAATTTCGTCACGGCTCACGACGGGTTCACGTTGCGCGACGTGGTCAGTTACAACGAAAAGCACAACGAGGCGAACGGGGAGGGGAACGCGGACGGCGAGTCGAACAACAATTCGTGGAACTGCGGCATGGAAGGCGAGACGACCGACAAGCAGGTGCTGCAATTGCGCGCGCGGCAGCAGCGGAATTTTCTCGCGACGCTGTTTTTATCGCAGGGCATCCCGATGTTATGCGGGGGCGATGAATTTGGCCGGACGCAACTGGGAAATAACAATGTTTATTGCCAGGACAACGAGGTCAGTTGGTATTCCTGGAACCAAAACAAGGAGCAGCGGAGGCTGCTGGAATTCACGCGCCAATTGATTGCGTTCCGAAAGGCGCATCCGATTTTCCACCGCCCGAAGTTTTTCAAGGGAAAGAAGATCATCGGCAACCTGAAGGATATCAACTGGACGCGCCCCGATGGCAAGGAAATGGATCTGAAGGATTGGAACAATGCGGAGACGCGGGCCCTGGGCATTCTTCTGTGTGGCGACGAGATGGAAGTGAAGACCTTCGAGGGACAGGTAATGGCCGACGATACGTTTTATCTCTGTTTCAACGCGCATTTTGAAAAGGTCGATTTCGTGCTCCCCGGTCGGCCGGAGGTGAGCTGGCGAATGATTTTCGACACGGCATCTGAGGATGGTTTTGCGGTCGATGAGAGAATTGAGAAGTCGGGCGTGACGTTCTCAGTGCCGGATCGCGCGATGGTTCTTTTTCAGCAGGTATCGGGCTCCGATGAGGAGGCCAAGAGCACAACTTAACCGGATGGATCATGCTTTCGCTGCCAACAACGCTTCCGCGGGCGACATACCGCTTTCAGTTCACGCCGCAATTTGGATTCGCGGCGGCGGAGAAGCTCGTGCCTTATCTTTCCGGGCTGGGGATTTCGGATCTTTATGCATCACCGATTTTGCAGGCGTCGTCCACGAGCACGCACGGCTATGACGTGAACGATTACAACCGGGTCAGCACAACTCTGGGCGGACGCGAAGCACTGGACCGGCTCAGCGCGGAGTTGCGAAAAAGAGAACTCGGGCTGCTGGTCGATTTTGTGCCGAACCACATGGGCATCGACGGGGAGTACAATGTCTGGTGGCGGCATGTATTGGAAAATGGATCGAATTCGAAGTATGCGCGCTATTTCGATATCGAATGGCATCCGCGGCTGGAGCGGCTCCACGATCGGGTGCTGGTGCCGATGCTGGGAGATCATTACGGGACAGTGCTGGAAAATGGCGGCTTGGTGCTGAAGCAATTCCAGGGGCGATTTTTTGTCCATTATGGTTCGCTCAAGTTGCCGATCCGGCCGCGGAGTTACGGGCTGATTTTCGAGCAGATGATCGAGCTTTTGCCGTCGGGCGATGTGCGCCGGCGGAAATTGCAGGAGTCGGCGGAGGCATTTGAAAATCTGCCGACGGATAATCCAGAGGCGCGGGATGCGGCGCTGGAAAAATTATTGGAGGAGTGGGCGGAGGCCCTGGCGTCCGATACCATGTTGAGTCAGACATTGCAGCAGGCGCTGGGAAAAATGAACGGCGTCCGGGGCGATTCGGCGAGTTTCATGAAGCTGCATGAGCTTTTGGAACAGCAGCATTACCGGTTGGCGCACTGGAAAGTTGGCGCGCACGAAGTGAATTACCGCCGCTTCTTCGCGATCGATACACTGGTGGGCCTGAAGATGGAAGATCCGGAAGTTTTTGCGGCGACCCATCGGTTGCTGGGCGATCTTCTCGCCGCGGGGACGGTTACGGGGATCCGGCTCGACCACATCGACGGATTGTGGAATCCGGCACAGTACTTGGAGCGCCTGAGGAATCTTATTGCTGAGCGGCGAGCGGATGACGTGGCGATCTATACCCTGGTGGAAAAAATTTTGACCGTGGGCGAAACATTGCCGGAATCATGGGCGGTCCACGGGACAACCGGCTATGAATTTGCCTCGAGCCTGATTGATCTTTTTCTCGATCAGAAAGATGAGCCGGCCTGGACGAGGATTTACAACGATTTCACCGGCGAGGCAGAGACGAGCCACGACCTGACCTATCAGGACAAGCTTTTCATCCTGCAGGAAATTTTTCCCAATGCCGTGGCGAGTCTGGCGGCTGAGCTCGATGCGTTAATCGAACCCGACTGGCATTGGCGCGACGTGAGTCTGCATGACATCGAAAGAGCGCTGCGCCATCTTCTCGCCTGTCTGCCCATATACCGGACCTACCGGATGCCGGGCGAAAAAATTTCTGCGACCGACAAGAAGTGGCTGACTGTGGCTCGGGATGAGGCGTTGCGGCGAAATCCTGATTTCGATCCTGTGCCGCTACGTTTTCTGGTTCGCGTCCTTTCGGGGGAATATCCCGGAGCGGAGGAAGGGCCGGAGCGGAAAAGCGCATTCGACGCCTGGACGTGCAAGCTTCAGCAGGTCACCGGGGCGATCATGGCGAAGTCGGTGGAGGACACCCATTTTTATCGTTTTGGCCGGATGCTGGCGACGAATGAAGTTGGGCATCATCCGTCTCTTTTTGGCCGGCCGGTTTCGGAATTTCACGAGGCCAATTGGCGGCGGTTCAGGCAGGTCCCGCTTTGCCTGCTGGCGACTTCGACGCATGACACCAAGTGGAGCGAGGACGCGCGGGCGCGGCTCTGTGCACTGGCGGAATTGCCATGCGAATGGGAATCGCATCTGCGCACATGGCACAAGATGAACCTGGGTGCACGGCGGGAAATTCATGGGCGCATGGCGCCGGATGGGCGCGAAGAATATTTTCTCTATCAGGCCCTGCTCGCCTCTTGGCCGCTGGGAAATGGCGGCTCCTATGACGTCTATCGGGAGCGCATCAAGGGTTATTTCCGGAAAGCGCAGGCCGAAGCGAAGCTGGATACGAATTGGATCAACCCGCGTGTAGAATGGCAGCAGGCGGGCGAGGCCTTTATCGACATGATTTTTGCCTCAACGCCGTTCCTGGAAGATTTTATGCCCTTTGCCCGGCGCATCGCGAGCCGCGGCATGATTTTTTCGCTGGCGCAGACCGTGCTTAAGGCGACCTCGCCGGGTGTGCCCGATTTTTACCAGGGGACCGAGGTCTGGGACTTCAGTCTCGTCGATCCGGACAACCGCCGACCCGTTGATTACGTCTACCGCACCACGCTGCTTGATGGTCTGGCCAAGCGGGGAGCGAAGGAATTGCTTGAGAACTGGAAAGATGGCGGAATCAAAATGCGCATCACGCGGGCGCTGCTCTCTTTGCGGCGGGATCAGCCCGAACTTTTTGCGCTGGGGGATTACCAAGCGCTTCATTTGGCGGGGCCGAAGGCCGACCAGGTCGTGGCCTTTTCGCGGCGGTGGCGGACGGCGGAATTGCTGGTCATTGTTCCGCGGCGACTCGATCTCATAGAAGCCCCTGGCATCGGAAAAGCGTGGAGCGGGACGCATCTGCCCATTCATAAAAGCCGCCAATGGATGAACATGCTGACGGGGCAGGCATTCGCTGAAGACGCCGGAGATATTACCATGGAAACGCTCTTCGCCGATTGGCCTGTAGCGGTTCTTTTTTCGGCATCATGAAGACTTTCGATCTTTCCATTTTGGTTGGCGTGCCGACCCGTAATCTGGGTGCGGAAATTGTGCCGGAAGGTGTCCGGTATACGGCATGGGCGCCCGAGCGGACGAAGGTGGAAGTGATGGTGAAGGCAGAGGAGAACGGTTCGCCACGCCGGTTCGCGCTACACAAAAACGAGCACGGTTATTTCATCGGAGTCGATGTCGAAGGACGGGCGGGTGATCTTTATAGCTTCGAAATCGATGGACGCGACGGGCTGCCTGATTTGGCGTCGCGTTATCAGCCCCGGGGTATCTTTGGGCTGTCGATGGTGATTGATCCACAGGCCTACCACTGGCAGGCCATTGACTGGAAGAGGCCGGGATGGCAGGGACACGTAATTTATGAGCTGCATGTCGGGACGTTTACCCAGGCCGGGACTTTTCGCGCGGCGATCGACCGGCTCGATTATCTGCATGAGCTGGGCGTGACGGTGATCGAGCTCATGCCGGTGGCCGAGTGTACGGGGGAACGGAACTGGGGCTACGACGGGACCCTGCTCTTCGCTCCCTATCACGCTTACGGTCATCCGGATGACCTGCGGGCTCTGGTCGATGCATGTCATGCGCATGGCCTCGCGGTGATGCTCGATGTCGTTTATAACCATATCGGCGCAGTGGGCGATCCGACGGATGCCTATTCGGGATTCCTTTCGCATCCGGAAAACACGGGTGCATGGGGAAAGAGCTACAATTTGCACGGGAAGCATTCGGCGCCGGTGCGGCATCTCCTGTTGCAGAATCTTGACTATTGGCTGCGGGAATTTTGCATCGACGGATTCCGATTCGATGCGACCCATGCAATTCGGGATGAATCGGAAAAGCATTGGCTAATGCTGGCTTCGGAGCTGATTCATGCCCATGGCGCATTTGCGACGGCGGAGGATGACCGCAACAGCGCGGAGCTTCTCAAGCCCTTGACCAAGGGCGGATGGGAATTGGATGCGATGTGGGCGGACGATTTTCATCACACCTTTCGCATTTCGCAGACGCGAGAAAGTCATTCTTATCTTGGCCGTTTCACGGGTTCGGCGGAGGAAATCGCCGACACGTTGCGGCACGGCTGGTATTTTCGCGGGCAGAATCATCCGAAACTCGAACAGCCCCGGGGTTCGGCCTGCAACCATCTCCCGCCGGAACAATTTATCTATTGCATGTCGAACCACGACCAGGTGGGCAACCGCGCATTTGGGGAGCGGCTGCATCAGTCGATCTCACTGGAGGCTTATCGGGCGCTTTCGCTTTTCTTCTGTTTTGTTCCATATACACCGCTGCTTTTCATGGGTCAGGAATGGGCGGCCAGCACGCCCTTTCTCTATTTTACGGATCATCCCGGCGATTTCGGTCCACTCGTTTCCGAAGGCAGAAAAAAGGAGTTTCAATTTGACGCCCAAGAACATGGCCGGCCGATTCCAGATTGCCAGGCGGAGTCAACTTTCCGCGATTCGAAGCTTCGCTGGGACGAGTTGGACAAGCCGCCATACGCCGGAGTTTTGGCCCTTTATCGCGAAGGCCTGAAAAAGCGGTGTGACTTTTTTGGAAACAAAAATCCAGACCGCAAATCGTGGCGGGTCGATTTCGATTCGACGCAACTCAGCCTCACCTATGATTTGTCGAGTCGGCTGGTCAAAGTGACGCTGGCGCTTGACCGCCGGGAAATGGCTGCGATCCCGGGCGAGACGATTCTGCGCTCGAGCGAGGCTCGGTTTGGAAACGATTCTGGGAAGGGGCCCGAAACCATGGTGGGAACCTTATGCCGATAAATACGTCACATCATCCACCGGTTGCCGCGAACCACCCGCCCTCTTCATTGACCTATTACCGCCTGCCCTGCTGGCGACAGAAATTTTTCCAGGAGCAGCCCGAGCCGGGCGATCAACGATACTTGGAAATTGCGCGGCCGCAGCCGACGGTCTTTCGCCTGATTCCTTCGCCATGAGACTGGAAGATTACGGATTCATCGGCGATACCCACAGCGGGGCGTTGGTGGGAGCGAACGGTTCCATCGACTGGCTCTGCACGCCGCGGTTCGATTCCAATGCCTGTTTCGCGGCGCTTTTAGGAAACGATCAAAACGGTTGCTGGCGAATTGCGCCTCGTGATGGGGATGGCAACGGCCTGGGGAAGCAGGCCTACCGTCCTGATACGCTGATCCTGGAAACCACTTTTGAGACCAGCACCGGGTCGGCGCGGGTGATTGATTTCATGCCGCCGCGGGGCCGGTATCGTGATGTGGTGCGAATCGTGGAAGGCATCAATGGAACTGTCGACCTGCACATGAAGCTGGTGGTCCGGTTCGATTACGGTGCGACGGTTCCGTGGGTGAAGCGAACATCGGAAGGATTGACCGCCGTTGCCGGGCCGAATGCCCTGGTGATGCGCTCGGCCGTGCGGACGATGGGCAAGGACCTTTCCACGGTGGCCGATTTCCGGATCGGCGCCGGGGAGAGAAAGTCATTCGTGCTGACCTGGCACCCGGCGCATCTGCCGCCGCCGGAGCGGGTCGACGCGGAGCATTCGCTGCAGGAGACGGAGCATTACTGGCGGGAATGGGTCTCGCACTGCGCCTATCGCGGGAAATGGCGGGACATTGTGGTGCGTTCCTTGATTACGCTCAAGGGCCTGACCTACGCGCCGACGGGCGGAATCATGGCCGCCCTGACGACTTCGCTGCCGGAGAAGCTCGGTGGCATCCGTAACTGGGACTACCGTTTCTGCTGGTTGCGTGACGCGACGTTCACGCTCTATTCACTGATGCATTCCGGATACACGGCGGAGGCGGCCGCCTGGAGTAATTGGCTGCTGCGGGCCGTGGCGGGTGATCCATCGCAATTGCAGATTATGTATGGAGCGGCCGGCGAGCGCCGCCTGACGGAGCTTCTGCTGCCCCATTTGCGGGGTTATGAAAATTCGTCGCCGGTACGCATTGGCAACGCCGCTTCGGAACAGTTCCAACTGGATGTTTACGGCGAAGTGATGGATGCCATGTACTTGGCCCGGAAAATGAAGATCGACACGGACGCCGCCCACTGGCGGCTCGAGCGGCACCTGGTCGAGTTCGTCGCGGAAAATTGGAACAAGCCGGACGAGGGCATCTGGGAAATTCGCGGGCCGCGGCGCCACTTCACTCATTCCAAGGTGATGGCTTGGGTCGCGATGGATCGCGCGGTCCGGGCCGTGGAGGAATTTGGGCTGGAAGGGGATGTCGAACGGTGGCAGGAGGTTCGGGAGCAAATTCACCACGAAGTCTGCGCCCACGGGTTTAACCTCAAGCGTCAGGCCTTTACGCAATTTTATGGTTCGGAGAACCTCGACGCCAGTTTGCTGATGATTCCACTGGTCGGTTTCCTGCCGCCGAGTGACTCGCGGGTCTGCTCGACGGTCGAATTGATCGAGAAAGAGTTAATGGCCGATGGCTTTGTGCAACGGTATAATCCGATGGAATCCGCTGGTGTAGATGGCTTGCCGCCCGGGGAGGGGGCGTTTCTTCCCTGCACGTTCTGGTTGGTCGATTGCCTCCATCTTATCGGCCGGAACAGGGACGCCCGGGCGCTTTTTGACCGGCTGCTGAAGGTTTGCACGCCGCTGGGCCTTTTGTCGGAGGAATATGATGTCGAGGCGGGGCGGCTGATCGGCAATTTTCCGCAGGCTTTTTCCCACATCAGCCTCATCAACACGGCGCGGAATCTTTCCGACCATGAGGGACCGGCGGACGAGCGCTCACAGCTTACGCCCGCAACAGCCTGATTATGGTTCCTTCCAGAAATCGCTCAGGGGCGGCGATTTTCCGGTGACCGGAGTGGTATCGGGAAACGGCACCCGGACGATGCGCTGCAGCATCGCGTCACTGGGCGCCTGGCGGCAAACGTCCCAGTCCTGGTCGGGCGGATAACCGCCTACCACGAGAAAATCGGGGCTCGCTTCGAGCTTGCAATGTCCTGTGCCGGCGGGAAGCAGGGCGACATCGCCGGGATGCACGGTAATTTCGGTGCCATCCGGCCCACCCAGCATCAGGCGAGCGGTCCCGGCGGCAAAGCCGAGGACTTCATGCGCCGTAGAATGATAATGGTGATAGGGATAAACGCCGTTGCGCCATTGGGCTGGCCATCCGTTCTGATCAAAAAGCTCTTCGAGGGCCGAAGCGGTTTCATCGCCGTGCGCCGGTGTCACCGCTTTACGATAAAGCAACACCGGAAGAACCGGGTTGTTGGGCACCCAGTCGTTTCTCTGGAGCAACAGGGTTTCAGGCTTCTGATCAGTCATGGGAACAATCTAAACCCATCAGAGTCGACAGCAACATTGGTTGGATATTGGGCAAAAACCGCGTAACGGAATCATGCGCAGGTTGTGCCCGACCGGGCTAAGATCATAGGACGCGGAAACCGCGTTGATGGCCCATCGCATGAATATTCTTCTCGTTTATCCCCGCATTCCGGAAACCTTCTGGAGTTTCAAGCACGCCCTGAAATTCATCGGCAAGCATGCGGCTTTCCCGCCATTGGGACTGCTGACGGTGGCATCGCTTCTGCCCGAGGCATGGCCGAAGCGGCTGGTCGATATGAACATTGAAGGCTTGAAAGAACGCGACCTGAAATGGGCCGATTACGTTTTTCTCAGCGGCATGACGGTCCAGCGGGAATCCGCGCGTGAGGTGATTGCCCGTTGCAACGCGGCAGGAGTGCCGGTGGTTGCAGGTGGTCCGCTTTTTACGACGGAGCGCGAGAATTTCAGCGGCGTGACCCACTTCGTTCTGAACGAAGCGGAGATCACGTTGCCTCGGTTCCTGGATGATCTGGCCCACGGTGTGCCGAAGCCGATTTACGAATCGGCGGAATTCGCCGATGTGACGAAGACCCCGGCGCCGCTCTGGAAGCTGGCCAAGGTGCGGAAGTACGCGACGATGAGCCTGCAGTACTCGCGTGGGTGCCCCTTCCAGTGCGAATTCTGTAACGTGACGGCTCTTTTTGGGCATCGACCCCGGGTCAAGACCTCGCAACAGGTATTGGCCGAGCTTGATCGCCTGCACGAACTGGGCTGGCAGGGGAAGGTTTTCTTCGTCGATGACAATCTCATCGGGAACAAGAGCCAGTTGGTGAAGGACTTGCTGCCGCCACTGATCGATTGGCAGAACCGGACGGGGCGGATGCCGTTCCTGACCCAGGCATCGATCAATCTTTCGGACAATCCCGACCTGATGGACATGATGCGCGAAGCCGGATTTGACTCGGTTTTCATCGGCATCGAGACCCCGAGCGAGACTTCGCTGGCCGAGTGCCACAAGAAGCAGAACACGCGGCGCGACCTGATCGCGGACATCAAGAAGATCCAGCGGGCGGGTCTGGAGGTGCAGGCCGGGTTCATCGTTGGCTTCGACAGCGATACGCCGGCCATTTTCCAGCGGCAGATCGATTTCATCCAAAAGAGCGGCATTGTCGTGGCGATGGTCGGCCTATTGCAGGCCATTCAGGGCACGGAGCTTTACGATCGGATGAAAAACGCGGGGCGACTGCGCGGTGACACCTCGGGTGACAATGTCGACGGCACAACCAATATCGTGCCGCTGATGGACGAGAAGATGCTCGCGGCCGGTTACCAGAAAATCCTCGACGCGATTTACTCGCCGAAGAATTACTACGCGCGGCTAAAAACCTTCCTGAGCGAATATCGCCGGCCCAAGGTGCAGGAAAGCCTGAGCCTGCGGCGGCTGGGCGCGTTTGTCCGCTCAATCCTGACCATCGGCATCCTGGGCCGTGAACGACTCCATTATTGGAAACTTCTTATTTGGACGCTTTTTGTTCGGCCGACACTACTGCCGCATACGGTTTGCCTGGCTATCTATGGTGTCCATTTCCGGCGAGTTTGCGCTCCCCAGGTCCGGGATTAGTGGGGCCGAATGAGTGATGGCCAAGAACCGGCCATAAATAGACAACCGCCGTGTAGTGGCAGTTCCCAGGCTCACCTACCGTCGATCAAAGGATTGAACGATATGGGATTGAAAAGCCGGATCATCGGCAGTTTTATGTTGTTGCTGGGCGCGAATGCCGCCGCATGGATCTGGGCCATCCATTGTTTTCACGGCTATCCCGTGCTGCTGGGGACGGCATTGCTGGCTTATACGTTCGGGCTGCGGCACGCGGTCGATGCGGACCATATTGCGGCGATCGATAATGTGACGCGGAAGCTGATGCAGCAGGGGCAGAGGCCAGTGGGCGTGGGGACCTATTTTTCTCTGGGGCATTCGACGATTGTTTTCGGACTTTCAGTGGCCATTGCGCTGACTTCGGTCGCGATCAAGGACCGGTTTGGGTCGCTGGAGAGTTTCGGGATGATCGGGACGGGTATTTCGGCTTTCTTTCTGTTGGCCATAGCCGCGGCTAATCTGCTGATCCTCCTGTCGGTTTTTCGCACGTTTCAGGTCGTACGCAACGGAGGCGCCTATGTCGATGAGGACATGGATCTGATCCTTTCCCAACGCGGATTTTTCGGCCGGTTCTTCCGTTTCCTGTTCCGGCTCATCAACCGGAGCTGGCACATGTACCTGCTCGGTTTTCTTTTTGGACTCGGGTTCGACACGGCGACGGAGGTGGGGCTGCTGGGGATCTCGGCCACGGCGGCGTCGAAGGGGTTGCCAATCTGGTCGATCCTGGTTTTTCCGGCGCTTTTTGCCGCGGGCATGGCGCTGATCGATGCCACGGACGGCATCCTGATGCTGGGCGCCTATGGCTGGGCCTTCGTGAAGCCGATCCGGAAGCTCTACTACAACATGACGATCACGTTTGTTTCGGTGCTGATCGCGGCGATCATCGGCGGGATCGAGGCGCTGGGGTTGATCGGCGACCAATTTAAGCTCCAGGGCAGGCTATGGGACGCCATCGGTGTCTTGAATGACAATTTCGGCCTGCTTGGGTTCGTGATTATCGGTGTTTTTGTGTTTAGCTGGATTGCGTCACTGGCCATTTATCGGCTAAATCGATACGATGAAATTGAGGTTAAAATCTGAACATTGAAGGCGGTCTCACATCATGCTGATCTTTGTTGCCGGGGAAACGAATACCCACGAGAGGCGAGCCGCGCTCGTCCCGGCGACCGTCGCCAAATTGAAAGGCCTCGGCGCGCAGATCGCCGTTGAGCCCGGCCTGGGCCGCACGATTTTCATTTCCGACGGTGACTATGCCGCCGCGGGTGCGGCTATTGCCGCCGACCGCAAATCGGGACTGGCTGGGGCAAGCGTGGTGCTGCGACTGGGCAAGCCTTCGCCGGAGGACATCGGCGCGCTGAAACCGGGCTGCATCCACATCAGCTATCTTGATCCGTTCAACGAGCCGGGGCTGATCCGGCAGTTGGCGAAGGCGGGTGCCAGCGCGATCTGCATGGAGATGATTCCGCGCTCGACGATCTGCCAGCGGATGGACGCGCTCAGTTCCCAGGCCAACATTGCCGGGTACGTCGCCGTGGTGCTCGGCGCGGCGCGGCTCAACCGCCTTTTTCCGATGATGAACACGCCGTCGGGGACGATCCCGCCCGCAAAGGTTTTCATTATCGGCGCCGGTGTGGCGGGGCTGCAGGCCATCGCGACCGCGCGGCGGTTGGGCGCGGTGGTGGAAGCCTTCGACACGCGACCGGCGGTGGAGGAACAGGTCAAATCGCTCGGAGCGAAATTCGTTAAAGTCGATCTCGGCGAGACCGGCCAGACGGCGCAGGGTTATGCCAGGGAACTGACTGCCGCGCAGCTCGACAAGCAACGGGAAGTGATGGCCGAGCATTGCGCGCAGGCCGACCTGGTCGTGACCACGGCGCAGGTCTTTGGCCGCAAGGCCCCGCGCATCCTCACGACCGCGATGGTCGAGAAAATGAAGCCCGGCAGCGTCGTGGTCGACATGGCCATCGAGACGGGCGGAAATGTGGAGTGTTCCCGGCTGAACGAGGAAGTCGTGGTCAACGATGTGAAGGTACTCGGCCATGGAAATCTCGCCGGATTCAGCGCCCGGACCGCGAGCGAGATGTACTCGAACAATCTCGGCCATCTCGTCAGTCATTTCTGGGACAGAGAAAGCCAGTCATTCAAACTCGACCCGGCCAATGACATTCTCAAGGAATGCCTCGTCACGCACGGCGGGGTCATCTGTCACGAACGGCTTCGCCAATCGATCGAATCAACCCCGACAAACTCATGAACGCCGATTCTTTCATCGCCTGCCTTTATATTTTCACCCTGGCCGGATTTCTTGGCTATGTCGTCATCTCGCGCGTGCCGCCGCTGCTCCATACGCCGCTCATGTCGGCGACCAACGCGCTTTCGGGTATTACGCTCGTCGGTTCGCTGGTCACGGCCGGGGCGCATGAGGACACGGTCAGCACGGTGCTGGGCCTGATCGCGGTGATTTGCGCCACGATCAATGTGGTCGGCGGCTTCTGGATCACGGAACGGATGCTCAGTTTTTTCCGGCGCAAGGAAGCGCCCAGGAAGGAAAAGGAATAGGATGGAGCACGACTTCATCGAGTTCAGTTACCTGGCCGCCTCGGTGCTCTTTATCCTGGGGATGAAGGGACTGAGCCATCCCGAATCGGCGCGGCGCGGGATGAAGATGGCGCAGGTCGGGATGCTCCTGGCCATCGTCGGCACACTGCTGCAAAAGCAAATCATCAGTTACGAATGGATCGTGGTCGGCCTGATCATTGGCAGCCTGATCGGCGGGGCCATCGCCCATTTCGTGCCGATGACCGCGCTGCCGCAGCAGACGGCGCTCTCGCATGCCTTTGGCGCCTTCGCCGCCTCGCTCGTCGGCATTGCGGAATTCCACCGGCACGGCGTTGAGCTCACCGGCCTGAAGATGGTGGCGATCAATTTCGAGGTGCTGCTCGGTTCGCTTACGACGACGGGTAGTCTTGTCGCCGCGGCCAAGTTGCAGGGGCTCATGCCCGGCGTGCCGCTGACTTTCAAGGGCCAGAATGTTTTCAATTTCACCCTGCTCTTTGTCGCGCTGGCCGCCTTCATCTACATCCTGGCCGTGCCGGGCGCGACGGTCGCATTTTACGTGATGCTGACCATCGCGTTCATCTTTGGCCTCATGTTGGTGCTGCCCATCGCCGCCGCCGATATGCCGGTGGTCATGTCGCTTTTGAATTCGTACGCTGGTCTGGCGGCGGCCGCGACGGGTTTCGCCATTTCCAACAACGTGCTGATCATCGCCGGCACGCTCAACGGCTTTTCGGGCTTTATGCTTTCGGTGCTCATGTGCAAGGCGATGAACCGTTCCATCACCAACGTCCTCTTCGGCGCGTTTGGCAGCGTTTCGGAATCGGTCGCGACGGAGCGGACGGGCGAGATGCGCGAGCTGAACCTGGAAGACGTCGCCACCCAGCTTGCTTATGCGCGGCAGGTCGTTTTCGTGCCCGGTTATGGCATGGCCACGGCGCAGGCGCAGCATGTAGTGCATGAATTGTCCGAAACGCTCGAAAAACGGGGCGTGACGGTGAAGTTTGCCGTCCATCCGGTCGCGGGACGGATGCCGGGCCACATGAACGTGTTGTTAGCTGAGGCGAACGTGCCCTACTCGCAGCTTTACGAGTTGGAGCAGATCAATCCCGACTTCCCCCATACCGACGTCTCGGTCGTCATCGGCGCCAACGATGTGGTCAACCCCGATGCCCGCGACAACCCTTCCAGTTCCATCGCCGGGATGCCTATCCTGGAAGTGGATCGGTCAAAATCGGTCGTGGTGCTTAAGCGGGGCAAGGGAAAAGGTTTTTCCGGCCTCGAAAATCCCCTCTTTTTCATGGAAAACTGCGGGCTTCTCTATGGCGATGCCAAGGGGACCCTCGCGAAACTGGTCCAGGCGGTCCAGCAGGCTTAGGGGAATGCCAAAATTGGCTAAATCGATCTTGGTCCAATTGAAGACAAGAAACGGTTAGCTTTCGACAAGCCGGGTGGGGCGTGTTTTTTGGGCCGACTTAGAGTGGCTGTGTGAAGCCACTTTCCCCCTCTGTCCGGCCCCCCTTTAAACCCCTCTGTCCAAAACATTCTCCCGGAGAAAGGAACGGGGAAAGCCTATGAAAGCTGTCAAACCCGCCCTTCCATCGCAAGACAAGCGATGGAAGATCATCGACGCCAAGATGCGCAAACTGGGCTACCAGTCGCACGCCTTGATCGAAACCCTTCATGCTGTTCAGGAATCGTTCGGCTATCTGGACGAGGCGGCCCTGAAATGGGTGGCCAAGTCGCTCCGTGTCCCTCCCAGCAAGGTCTATGGGGTGGCAACTTTTTATAACTTCTTCACGCTTAAACCCCAAGGCGCGCACACCTGCGTGGTGTGCCTGGGGACGGCTTGTTACGTCAAAGGCGCGGCCCATATCATCGAGGCCATCGAGGCTTTCGCGAAGATCAAGCAGGGCGAAACGACCCCGGACAAGCAATTGTCGCTGCTCACCGCCCGGTGCATCGGCGCCTGCGGCATCGCTCCGACGGTGGTTTTTGACGGCGCTGTTGCCGGCCGTCTCACCCCCGATCAGGCCATCGAAAAACTGAAAGGATACGTCCATGCTTCTTGAGGAACTCAACGCCCTGGCCGAAAAGGAAAAGGCCGGGCGCAAACAAATCTGCGTCCGCTGTTGTATGTCGGCGGGCTGCGTTTCGTCCCAGGCCGTCGAAATCAAGAAGGCGCTGGAAAAGGCCGTCGTCGACAAGCAACTGACCGACAAGGTGGAAATCCGCCGGGTCGGTTGCATGGGTTATTGCGGCCAGGGGCCGATGGTCAGCATCGAGTCCGAAGGCCTGCTTTACGAGCACGTCACGCCCGAGAATGCGCCCTCGATTGTGGAAGCGCTGGCCGGCGGAAAGACTGACGTGGAGAAGGGCGATCCGAACATGCCTTTCTTCGCCCGGCAGATGCTCGTCGTTCGCGCCCACGGTGGCCGGATCGATCCCGAACGGATCGAGGATTATATCGAAGTGGGCGGTTACACGGCGCTTCATCGCGTCGTGCATGACCAGACCCCGGCCCAGGTGGTCGAAGCAATGACCAAGAGCGGCCTGCGCGGCCGTGGCGGCGCCGGTTTCCCGTCTGGCCTGAAATGGGCGACCGTGGCCAAGTCGAAGGGCGACCGCAAGTATGTCATCTGCAACGGTGATGAGGGCGATCCGGGCGCATTCATGGACCGGAGCGTTCTGGAAAGCGACCCCCACACCGTGATCGAGGGCATGGCCATCGCCGGTTACGCGGTCGGCGCCAGCCAGGGTTACATTTATGTCCGAGCCGAGTATCCGCTGGCCATCAGCCGGTTGCAGATCGCGATCCGCCAGGCCAAGCAGAATGGGCTTCTGGGCGAGGGACTTTTTGAATCGACCTTCAATTTTAACGTGGAAATCCGTATTGGAGCCGGCGCCTTCGTCTGCGGCGAGGAAACGGCGCTCATGGCTTCCATCGAGGGCCGCCGCGGCCAGCCCCGGCCCCGTCCGCCGTTCCCGGCGGAAAGCGGTCTCTGGGGTTATCCCACGTTGATCAACAACGTCGAGACATTCGCCAACGTGGTGCCCATTATTCAAAAAGGGCCCGAATGGTATGCCACGCTCGGCACCGAAAAAAGCAAGGGAACGAAAGTCTTCGCGCTCACCGGCAAGGTTCGCAACAACGGCCTGATCGAAGTGCCGATGGGCATCACGATCCGCCAGATCGTTGAGGAACTCGGCGGCGGCGCGCCGGAAGGAGCCACAATCAAGGCGGTGCAGACGGGCGGTCCGTCGGGCGGGTGCATTCCGGCCGAGCTTTTTGACACGCCGGTCGATTACGACTCGCTGATGAAAGTCGGCTCGATCATGGGATCGGGCGGCATGGTCGTCATGGACAACAGTACCAACATGGTCGACGTGGCCCGGTTCTACATGCAGTTCTGCATGGAGGAATCATGCGGCAAATGCATTCCCTGCCGCGCCGGCACGGTCCAGATGTACAACCTGCTCAACAAAATCCTGTCCAAGCAGGGCACGATCAAGGACCTTGAGGCGCTCGAGGAACTTTGCGACATGGTCAAGAACACCAGTCTTTGCGGGCTGGGCCAGACCGCGCCGAATCCTGTCATCAGCACTTTGCGCTACTTCCGCAACGAATACCTTGCCCTGCTGCAACCGGAGCCGCCGGGCGAAAAGGCCAAAACCAACGGACATCTCGCCGGCTCGACCCACTGAACACATTTATGGCTGTAAAAACTTTCACCATCGACGGCCAGGCGGTCACGGCCGAGGAAACCGATACGATTCTTCAGGCCGCCACGGACGCCGGAATCAAGATTCCCACCCTATGTCACCTTGACGGCCTCGGCGACGTCGGCGCGTGCCGTCTTTGTATCACGGAAGTCTCCGGCACGAACAAGCTCCTGCCGGCCTGCGTCACCAAGGTCTCCGAAGGCATGGAGATCAAAACCAATTCGGAGCGGATCCAGAAATATCGCCGGATGATCCTCGAGCTCCTCTTCGCCGAGCGCAACCACGTCTGCTCGGTTTGCGTGGCCAATCGTCATTGCGAACTCCAGACGCTGGCCGAGGAACACGGCATGATGAGCGTGCGCTTCCCCTATCAATATCCCAACACCACGGTCGATGCCTCGCACGACTGGTTCATCCTGGATCACAACCGCTGCGTGCTCTGCACGCGCTGTGTGCGTGTCTGCGATGAGGTTGAAGGCGCCCACGTCTGGGACGTGATGGGACGCGGCACCAATTCCCGCGTCATCACCGACCTGAATCAGCCATGGGGCGACTCGGAAACCTGCACCAGCTGCAGCAAATGCGTCCAGGTCTGCCCGACCGGAGCGCTTTCAAGCAAGGGCAAGTCGGTGGCCGAAATGGTCAAGAAACGGGATTTCCTGCCCTACCTGATGGCCACGCGGGAGGAAAAAATATGAGCAAGGTTCGTTTGGCCACGGTTTGGATGGATGGTTGTTCCGGCTGTCACATGTCGCTGCTCGACATGGACGAGCGGCTGATCGACCTGATGCAACACGTCGACCTGGTTTACAGTCCGCTGGTCGACACGAAGGAATATCCCGAAAATGTCGATGTGGTCCTGATCGAAGGCGCGGTGAGCAGCGAGGAAGACGTGGAGAAGATCCATAAGATCCGTCACCGCTCGAAACTGGTGGTTTCCCTCGGCGACTGCGCCGTCACCTCCAACGTCCCGGGCATGCGAAACCGGTTCAAGATAGAGGATGTTGAGCATCGCGCCTACATCGAGAATGCGCAGAACAATCAACACGTGCCGCGCAGCGTCATCCCGAAGATGTTGCCCCATTCGCGCCCCGTGCACGAATTCGTCAAGGTCGACCTCTTTGTTCCGGGTTGTCCGCCGGAGGCCGACACCATTTTCTTCACCCTTTCGGAACTCGTGGCCGGGCGTATGCCCGACCTGACCGGAAAAACCTATTTTGGAGCCTGATCCTCATGTCCAAGCAAATCCTTATTGATCCCGTCACCCGCATTGAGGGCCACTCCAAGATCACGATCCATCTCAATGACGATGGTTCCGTGCGGGACGCCCAGTTCCACGTCACCCAGTTCCGCGGGTTTGAGAAATTCTGCGAAGGCCGCCCTTTCAGCGAAATGCCGGCCCTGACTGGGCGCACCTGCGGCATCTGTCCGGTCAGCCACCTGATCGCCTCCGCCAAGGCGTGTGATCAATTGCTCGCCGTGGAGATTCCTCCCACCGCGGCCAAGCTGCGCCGGATCATGAATCTGGCTCAGATCGTCCAGTCGCACGCGCTGAGCTTCTTCCATCTTTCCTCGCCCGACCTTCTCTTTGGCATGGACGCCACGCCGGAGAAACGGAACATCGTCGGGGTGATGGAGCTGCGTCCGTCGCTGGCCCGCGACGGCATTGCCCTGCGCAAGTTCGGCCAGGAAATCATCGCCCTGCTTGGCGGCAAGCGCATTCACCCGGCCTGGGTCGTGCCCGGCGGCGTGAGCAATCCGCTCGATCCGAAAATGCGCGAGCAGATGCTCGCCATGATTCCGGAGATGCAGGCCATCAGCCTGCGGACCCTGACGTGGTTCAAGACCCTGCTCGAGCAGTTTCGCGAGGAAATCCGCACCTTTGGCAATTTTCCCAGCATGTTCATGGGGCTGGTCACGCCGCAGACTAACGGCGAGCACAACGCGCTGCTCGATCATTATGACGGCAAACTCCGCTTCATCGACGCTTCGGGGAACATCGTCCTCGATCAGATTGATCCGACCAAATACAACGATTACATCGCCGAATCAGTCGAGTCGTTCACCTATCTCAAGTCGCCCTACTTCAAGCCGCTGGGCTATCCGGAAGGGATCTACCGGGTTGGGCCGCTGGCCCGGCTCAACATCATCGACCGTTGCGGCACGCCGCTGGCCGACAAGGAATGGACGGAATTCCGCGCCCTGCGCCGCGGGGTCATTCTCAGCTCGTTCCACCAGCACTATGCGCGGCTGATCGAAATCCTGTATGGCATCGAACGGATCGAGCAGCTCCTGAACGAGTCCGACATCCTCGACAAGAACGTCCGCGCCATCGCCAAGCCGAGCCGGTCGGAGGGCATTGGCGTATCCGAAGCGCCGCGCGGCACGCTGATGCATCATTACAAGATCGACGAAAACGGCCTGATCACCTGGGTCAACATGATCATCGCCACCGGCCACAACAACCTGGCCATGAACCAGAGCGTGAAGCAGGTAGCCCAGCATTACGTCCGATCCGAACGCCTGCAGGAAGGAATGCTCAACCGGGTCGAGGCCGTCATCCGCAGCTACGATCCGTGCCTGAGCTGTTCCACGCATGCCCTTGGCAAGATGCCGCTGCATATCCAGCTTCTGGGCAGCCAGGGCGACGTGATCGACGAGGTAAAAAGATGACCAAGGGCCGCAAGCTGATTATCGGTTATGGTAATCCGCTTCGCGGCGATGATGGTTTAGGTTGGGAGGTCGCCGGGCGGCTGGCCGCGAACATTCTGGACGAGTCGGTCGCAATCAAGGTCGTCCACCAGCTCGCGCCGGAACTGGCCGAGCCGATCAGCGAAGCCGAGATGGTGATTTTCGTCGACGCCTCGTGCGAGGGCGTCCCCGGCACTTGGAAGTGCGAGGAAGTCGCGCCTGCCTCTGATGTCGGTCCCCTCGGACATCATTTCAACATCGCGGGCCTGCTCGCTTATGCCGAGACCCTTTATCATTCCCGGCCCCAGGCTTTTGTTGTCTCGGTCGCCGCCGGTTCCTTTGAATGCAACGATGAACTAACCACCGCCGTGGAGATGGCGCTGCCCGAGATTGTGCGTTATATTCGCGACAAGGTTTGCGATCCCACCCTTAACCCCCATACGGCCCATGCATGAATATTCCATCGTCGACTCGATCGTCACCTCGATGCTCGACGCAATCAAAAAGCAAAACGCCACCAAGGTCGTTTCGGTCCGATTCAAGCGCGGCAGCGCTTTCTCCGAGGAGGCTTTTGAGCAGGCCTACCGGTCGTTGACCGTCGGCACGATCCTGGAAAAAGCGCCGATGCAGATCGAGACGGTCAATCTCGATTTCAACTGCGCCTGCGGCCACCGTCAGGTCATCACCAGCGACGACCTGATGGGGCACATGTTCGTTTGTCCGAAATGCGGGGCAACCAAGGAGATCGACGAGGCGCACGACTTGGAACTGGTCGAGCTTGTCGCCCAGAAAGAGGATTGAGTGCATGCCAACGCCGAGCATCCGGTCCGGGCCCGGCTGATCATTCGTGGCGCTGTCCAGGGCGTCGGATTTCGTCCGTGTGTTTACCGCCTGGCCATGGAGCTGGGGCTTAAAGGCTGGGTCAATAATTCCGGGCAGGGCGTTTTCGTTGAGCTGGAGGGCCCGCGCGTCCAGATCGACCGGTTCATCCATCGGCTCGAGGCGGAGAAGCCTCCTCGCAGTTCGATTCAGAGTTTCGAGACGGTGTGGCTTGATCCGGCCGGCTACCGGCAATTTGACATCCGTCCCAGTGACGACTCGGGTCCGGCCACGGCCTTAATCCTGCCCGACATCGCCATCTGCGAGGATTGCCGGCGCGAGATTTTTGATCCGGCCAATCGCCGCCATCTTTATCCCTTCACCAACTGCACCAACTGCGGCCCGCGTTTCAGCATCATCGAGGCGCTGCCCTACGACCGCGGGCACACCTCGATGAAAAAATTCCCGATGTGCGAGCAGTGCTGCGCCGAGTACGAGGACCCGCGCGACCGCCGTTTTCACGCCCAACCCAATGCCTGCCCCGTTTGCGGACCGCAGGTCGAGTTGTGGACTGATGAGGGCCATTTGCTCGAGGAAAAACACAACGCGATCAATGCGGCGGCGGTGGCCCTGCGCAAGGGCTCCATCGTCGCGGTCAAGGGGCTCGGTGGATTTCACCTCATGGTCGACGCCCGCGACGAGGAGGCGGTCCGGCGGCTGCGCGAGCGCAAGCATCGCGAGGAAAAGCCGCTCGCCGTGATGTTTCCCGATCTGGACGCCGTCCGGAACGAATGCGAAATCTCACCGCTGGAGAAGCGGCTGCTCACCTCGCCCGAGTCGCCCATCGTTCTGTTGCGGAGGAAATCGATTCCGCCCGATGTTTCCGGCCGAATAGCCGCATCCGTCGCGCCCAACAACCCGTACCTGGGCGCCATGCTTCCCTACACGCCACTTCATCACATCCTGCTCGCGCAGCTTCACTTTCCGCTCGTCGCCACCAGCGGCAATTTCACCGACGAACCGATCTGCACCGACGAGATGGACGCAGTGCGGTCGCTGGCGGGCATCGCCGATCTTTTCCTTGTTCACAACCGGCCCATCGTCCGCCACATCGATGACTCAATCATCCGCGAAATGGCCGGGCGCGAGCAGGTGTTCCGCCGGGCCCGCGGCTACGCGCCGTTGCCCGTCTTCTTGCCCAAACCGTTGCCGCCCATTCTCGGCGTCGGTTCGCATCTCAAGAACACCATCGCGCTTTCCGTCGGTTCGCAGGTTTTTATCAGCCAGCATATCGGCGACCTCGAGACCGCCTCAGCTGTGGCCGCGTTTTATCGCGTCATCAAGGACCTCGAGCACATGTACGGCGTCAATCCCGAGATTGCCGCCGCTGACACCCATCCCGACTACGTCTCGACCGCCTTTGCCCGCTCGACCAAGAGCCGCGTGATCAGCGTCCAGCATCACGCCGCGCATATCTATTCATGCCTGGCGGAAAATCATCTCGAGCCGCCCGCCCTCGGCGTCGCGTGGGACGGCACCGGCTACGGGCTGGACGGCACGGTATGGGGAGGAGAGTTTCTCAAAATGAAAGCCAGCGGTTTCGACCGGTTCGCTCATTTCCGGAACTTTGGCTTGCCGGGCGGTGATGTCGCCGCGCGGGAACCGAGGAGGTCGGCCCTCGGCGTGCTTTACGAAATTTTTGGCCCGGCGGTCTTTGACATGAAGAAGCTCGCTCCCCTGCAGGCGTTTAAGGATTCCGAGCTCGCCACTCTCGGGACCATGCTGCAGAAAAAAGTCAACGTTCCGCTGACCTCCAGCGCCGGCCGCCTTTTCGATGCCGTCGCCTCGCTGCTTGACCTGCGCCAGAAAACCAGCTTTGAAGGCCAGGCCGCAATGGAAATGGAATTCGCTATAAAGAATATCGCCAGTGATCGGGCCTACCCCTTCCGCCATGATAACGGCATGATCGATTGGGAGCCGATGGTGCGTGAAATCATCGAGGATCTCGGCCGCAACCTTTCCGTCAGCGAGATTGCAGTGACTTTTCATAACACGCTGGCCGAGATCATTGTCAGTACGGCCCGGGTCTCCGGGGAAAAGCGGGTTGCGCTCTCCGGCGGCTGTTTCCAAAACAAATATCTCACCGAGCGCGCCATCCGCCGCTTGCGCGAGGAGGGGATGTCTCCCTATTGGCACCAGCGCGTCCCGGCCAACGACGGCGGCATCGCGCTTGGCCAGGTCGTTGCCGCGGGAGGAATGTTAGGTTAAAGGTATCTTATGTGTCTCGCCATACCCGGAAAAATTCTCACGATTGACGGAACTGATCCGATCGAACGCCTTGCCCGTGTCAGCTTCGGCGGCATCGTCAAGGACGTGAACCTTGCCTATACGCCCGAAGCGACGGTTGGCAACTATGTCATCGTCCATGTCGGCTTTGCGCTGAACACGGTCGACGAGGCCGAAGCCGAACGGGTTTTCGATTATCTCCGGCAAATGGACGAGCTCGGTGAATTGCAGATCGAATCTTCTCCGACGCCCAGCCCATGAAATTCATCGACGAATATCGCGACCGGGAAGGCGCCGAGAAATGTGCCCGTGCCATCGCCCGGATCACCACCCGGCCCTGGACGATCATGGAGGTCTGCGGCGGTCAGACCCACGCCATCGTCAAGTTTGGCATCGACGAATTGCTGCCAAAGGAAATCACCCTCGTCCACGGTCCGGGCTGTCCCGTCTGCGTCACGCCGCTCGAATTGATCGATAAAGCCATCGAGATCGCCTCGCAGCCCGGCGTTATTTTTTGTTCGTTCGGCGACATGCTCCGCGTGCCTGGGAGTAAGCGCGACCTGCTCGCCGTGAAATCGACCGGCGGCGATGTGCGGATGGTCTACTCGCCGCTCGACGCGGTAAAAATCGCCGCGGAAAATCCGTCGCGGCAGGTCGTCTTCTTCGCCGTGGGATTTGAAACCACCGCCCCGGCCAATGCCATGGCCGTCTATCAAGCCAGGCAAAAAGGCATCAAAAATTTCTCCATCCTTGTTTCGCACGTGCTGGTTCCGCCCGCCATCGAGGCCGTTCTTTCCTCGCCCCATAATCGCGTGCAGGGCTTCCTCGCTGCCGGGCATGTCTGTGCCATCATGGGCTACACCGAATATTATCCCATCGCGAAAAAATACCACGTCCCCATCGTCGTCACCGGCTTCGAGCCGATCGATATCCTGCGGGGCGTCTACGCCTGCATCCAGCAGTGCGAACAGGGCCGGGCCGAGGTTGAGAACGCCTACGCCCGCGCCGTGCAACGAGAGGGAAACGAACCGGCGCAAAAAATGATTCGCGAAGTCTTCCGCATCATTCCGCGTAAATGGCGCGGTATTGGGGAGATTCCGCAAAGCGGGTTCGGTCTCAGCGAAGCCTATGAGGAATTCGATGCTGAAAAGCGTTTCGGTGTCGCGGGCTATACGGCGGAGGAATCGTCTGAATGCATCAGCGGCCTGATTTTGCAGGGCGTGAAAAAGCCGGGCGACTGCACCGCCTTTGGCAAAAAATGCACGCCGGAACATCCGCTCGGCGCCACGATGGTCTCGAACGAAGGCGCCTGCGCGGCCTATTATCGCTATCGCCGCTGATATGACTCCGACGCCGAAGCCTGAATTCTCCCAGGCCTGCCCGATCCCGATTTCCGATTACCCCAACGTCGTCATGGCGCACGGCGGTGGCGGCCGGCTGATGCAGCAACTGATCGAAAGCATCTTTGTTCCGACATTCAAAAACGATCTGCTTTCCCAGCGCCACGACGGCGCGGTCTTTTCCCTCGCGGGCCAGCGGCTCGCCTTCACCACCGATTCCTACGTGGTGCAGCCTCTCTTTTTCCCCGGCGGCGACATCGGTACGCTCGCGGTGAACGGCACCGCCAACGACCTCGCCATGTGCGGCGCGCGTCCGCTTTATCTCAGCTCCGGCCTCATCATCGAGGAGGGGCTGCCGATGGAAACGCTCTGGCGCATCGTCCAGTCGATGAAGCAGGCGGCGGACAAGGCCGGGGTGCAACTCGTCACTGGTGACACCAAGGTCGTCGACAAGGGCAAGGGCGACGGCATCTTCATCAATACGGCGGGCGTCGGCGTGATTGAACACAACCTCCCCATCGGTCCCGGTTCGGTCCGGCCCGGCGACGCGGTCCTCCTCAGCGGCGATATCGGCCGGCACGGCATCACCATCATGTCGGTGCGCGACGGGCTTGGATTCGAGACGAGCATCGAAAGCGATTGCGCGCCACTCTGGAGCCTGGTTGCTGCGCTCATCGATCAGGGCATCGAAATTCATTGCCTTCGCGATTTGACCCGTGGCGGTCTCGCCAGCGGGCTCAACGAAATCGCCCAAGCGGCGAATTTGCCTATTGCCATCGACGAAACCGCCGTGCCGGTCCGCGAGGAAGTCCGCGGCGCCTGCGAAATCCTCGGTTTCGATCCCATCTATGTCGCGAACGAGGGGCGCTTCATTGCCTTTGTTCCCGCCAATCAGGCGGATAGGGCGTTGGGGATCCTTCGTGCCAATCCGCTTGGCGCCGACGCCTCACATATCGGCACCGTGGCGGCGACGACCGAAACGCGGCCCATCGTCACCCTCAAAAGCCAGATCGGGGCAAACCGCATCCTCGATCTCCTCAGCGGAGAACAGTTGCCGCGGATTTGTTAGGCCGGCTCTCTAGTTGAATCAGACGTAGTTCTCGTAGTCAGGAATGTACATCAACGATTTGATGTAAGCGCCGAGATCGGTCGGACGAGGTTGCTGGGCGATGCCGCGCTTGTAGGCCACCTCGGCGGTGGCCTGGGCGATTGTCGCCGAAACCTGCCGGATCTTGGTAAGCGGGGGATAAATCCGGCCCAGGGCCAGATCTTCCTCCGTCACTTCCGCGGCCAGTGCGCGGGCTGCGGCCAGGAACATTTCATTGGTGACGAATTTGCTCTTGCTGGCCAGCACTCCAAGGCCGACACCCGGGAAGATATAGGCATTGTTGCCCTGGCCCGGAACGAACGTCTTGCCGCCATTGGTCACCTGCTTGAAGGGGCTGCCGCTGGCAAAGACCGCGCGGTAGTCAGTGAACCTATAGGCGTCCTTCGCCGTGCATTCGGCCATCGAGGTCGGGTTGGAGAGCGCGAAGACGATGGGCCGCTCGTTCAGCTTGGCCACGCGGCGCAGGATGTCCTCGGTAAAGACGCCCGGCTGCCCCGACACGCCGATGAGCGATGTGGGCTTGAAGGAGTCCACAATGTCCATGTTGTCGATCAGTGGCTTGTGGTCGATAGCGTAGGGAATCTTGTGTTCCGCCAGATCCTTGCGGCTCTGTACCACCAGTCCCTTCGAATCGATGAACCAACAGCAGGCGCGGGCCTCGGCTTCAGTCATCCCTTCCTCCATCATGGCCGCAACGGTCAGATCGGCAATGCCTGTGCCCGCCTCGCCGGCGCCGAAGAAGAGCAGCCGCTGGTCTTTGAGCTTCTGTTTGGTGATCCGCAGGGCCGAGTAAAGGCCGCTGAAGGCAACGGCTGCTGTCCCCTGGATGTCGTCATTGAAGGTGCAGATTTTCTTCTGGTACTTCTTCAGCAACCGGAACGCATTTTGATTGGCGAAGTCCTCGAACTGGATCAGCGCATGCGGGAAAACTTTTCCGACAGCGGTCACGAATTCGTCGATCAGCGCATCATAAGCCTCGCCCCGGACCCGGTGCTGTTTCAGGCCAAGATAGAGCGGATCTTTCAGGAATTTCTCATTCTCGGTGCCCACATCGATGCTTACGGGCAGGCACCGCCGCGGATGAATGCCCGCGCAGGTGGTGTAAAGCGCCAGCTTGCCGACCGGGATGCCCATGCCGCTTGAAGCCAGGTCGCCGAGGCCCAGGATGCGCTCGCCATCGGGCACAACGATGACGCCCACATCGGCGTTCGGCCAGTGACTCAGGATTTCCTCCATCCGTCCGGCGTCTTTAGCCGTGATGAAAAGACCGCGGGGGCGACGGAAAATGTTTGAGTATTCCTGGCACGCCTTGCCGACCGTCGGCGTATAAATCAGCGGCATGATCTCGTCGAGGTGCTCCAGCGCCAGCTTATAGAAGAGAGTTTCGTTGCGATCCTGCAGCGCGATCAAAAACACATATTTTTCCAGGTCGGATGTTTTTTGCCGCAAGTTGCCCAAAACGCGGGTCAACTGGGTCTGCTGCGTATGAACGGTCGGCGGCAGCAGGCCGCGCAGGCCTAAGGTGTCGCGTTCTTCCTCGGTAAAAGCGGTTCCCTTATTGAGGGTTGGGTCATGGAGAAGGTCGATGCCGATGGGAAAGGTTTTCGGATGGGTGGTCATACGGAGCTTGATTGGGGGTGAAGGAGGCGGATGTTGGCCGGTTTATCCAGGCTGACAGTTGATATTATCCTAGGTTATCCGCTCTCCCCCGGACCATCTCATCGTCTTTTGGCTAAAGCTTAGCCGATTTTAAGACAGTCTCCGGAGACGGGTTACACGCTGGAATTGCCGGGATTGTTCATCGATCCGGGCCTGCTGCCGATACTCCAGAACAGGAAACAGCAAGTCTTTGACAAGATCGGTGAAGCTGAACCGGGACGAACCCACTAGTTTGAACCAAGACCGGCAAAGAAGCCGGATCACAGCGTCACTTTCCAAAAATTCCAAGACCAAACCACGCACCTCGTCCTCCTATGAGCCAACAATCACTCCGAATTGAAAATGCCTATAATGTGCTGGGTCAGCGACGTCCCGTCCTCGACACCATGCTTGCCCCCAACAGTGTGGCACTTATCGGCGCCACCGAAAACCTCGGCAGTGTTGGCCGAACCATGATGGAAAATCTCATGGACGAGGCGTTCCATGGCACGGTTTACCCGGTCAATCCGAAGCGATCCGCCATCCTCGGCGTGCCCACCTATCCGTCCATTGGCAAGGTTCCCGGCCCGGTCGATCTCGCGGTCATCTGCACCCCGGCCAAAACGGTTCCCGGCGTGGTCACCGAATGCATCGAGGCGGGCATCAAGGGGGCCATTATCATCTCGGCCGGCTTCAAGGAAATCGGCGCGGAAGGCGCTGAACTGGAGCGCCAGGTCCTGGAACGGGCCCGTCGTGCCAAGATGCGGATCATTGGGCCGAACTGCCTCGGCGCCATGATCCCGACGGTTGGCCTCAACGCCACCTTCGCCAAGCCGATGGCCCGTCCCGGCAGCGTCGGCTTCATCAGCCAAAGTGGCGCCCTCTGTGCCGCGGTCCTCGACTGGAGCACCACCCACGATGTCGGTTTCAGCGCTTTTATCTCCATCGGCTCCATGCTCGATGTCGGCTGGGGCGACCTGATCTATTACCTGGGCGACGATCCCAATACCCGCAGCATCGTCGTTTACATGGAAACCATCGGCGACGCCCGGGCCTTCCTTTCCGCCGCCCGCGAAGTCTCCCTGACCAAGCCGATCATTGTCCTCAAAGTCGGTCGCACCGCTGCCGCCTCCAAGGCCGCCGCGTCTCACACCGGCTCGCTGACCGGCAGCGACGAGGTCCTCGAAGCCGCCTTCCGCCGTGTCGGCGTCCTGCGCGTCAACGCCATCGCTGATCTCTTCAACATGGCCCACGTGCTTGGCAAGCAGCCCCGGCCCAAAGGCCCTCGCCTGGCCATCGTCACCAACGCCGGCGGTCCCGCTGCGCTTTCCACCGATGCCCTTATCGTCGAGGGCGGCCAGATTGCTCCTCTTTCCCAAGACGCATTCCAGCAATTCAACGAACTATTGCCGCCATTCTGGAGCCATAATAATCCGATCGACGTTCTCGGCGATGCCGACCCGGTCCGTTACGCCAAGGCCGCCGAAATTGCCGCCAAGGATGACGAAAACGATGGCGTCCTGGTCATTCTCACGCCCCAGGCGATGACCAAGTCGATCGAGACCGCCGAACTTCTGACCAAACTCCCGATGCCCAAGGACAAGCCGCTTCTCACCAGTTGGATGGGCGGCGCGCAAGTCAGTCCCGGCGCCGACATCCTCAGCCACGGGGGCATCCCTTCGTTTACTTACCCGGACACCGCCGCACGCGCCTTCGCTTCGATGTGGCGTTACAGCAATAACCTCCGCGCCATTTACGAGACACCGAGTCCGACGCTCGAAGCCGTCGGCTACAAGGCCAACCGCGCCTACGTCGATGAAATCATCAAGACGGCGCGCGAAGCCGGTCGTACTATCCTTACGGAATACGAGTCCAAGCACGTCCTGGCCGCCTACGGCATCCCGACCGTGCTGACCCAGATTGCCCGCAGCGAAGAGGAGGCCGTGGCCATCGCCGAAAAAATCGAGGGCCCCGTCGTCCTCAAGATCTATTCCGAGACAATCACCCACAAGACCGACGTCGGCGGGGTGAAGCTCAATCTGGTCGGCCCCGATGCTGTGCGCGAAGCCTACCGCGCGATTGAAAAGGCCGTCTGCGAAAAGCAGAGCCGGGCCGATTTCCTCGGCGTCACCGTCCAGCGGATGATCAAGATGGAAGGCTACGAGCTCATCCTCGGCAGCAGCATCGATCCCCAGTTTGGGCCGGTGCTCCTGTTCGGCATGGGCGGCCAACTGGTCGAGGTCTTCAAGGACCGCTCACTCGGCCTTCCGCCGCTTAACGCCACGCTGGCGCGCCGTATGATGGAGCAGACCAAGATATACACCGCGCTCAAGGGCGTCCGCGGCCGCAAGTCGGTCAACATGGCCGAGCTCGAGGAACTTCTCGTCCGATTCAGCTATCTCGTCACCGAGCAGAGCTGGATCAAGGAAATCGACATCAACCCGCTGCTGGTCTCCGCTGACGAGATGACCGCGCTCGATGCCCGCGTGGTGCTGCATGAAGCCAACACGCTGGAAGCGGACCTGCCCAAGCTCGCCATCCGGCCCTACCCGACGCGGTACATCACGGACTGGAAGCTCAAGGACGGCACCACGGTCACCATCCGGCCGATTCGGCCCGAGGACGAACCGCTCATGGTCGAGTTCCACCGGAACCTGTCGGAGACCACGGTCAACCAGCGCTACCTCGGCATGCTGCACCTCGAACAGCGCATCGCCCACGAGCGACTCACCCGCATCTGCTTCACCGACTACGATTGCGAAATTCCGCTCGTGGTCGATTATAAGCGGCCCGACGGTTATCACGAAATCCTTGCCGTGGGTCGGCTCAACAAGGTCCACGGTCTCGACGAGGCGGTCTTCGCCATCGTCGTCAGCGATCCGTGGCAGAACAAGGGCCTTGGCACTGAGTTGCTGCGGTTGCTCCTCGAAGTTGGCCGGGACGAAAGTCTCAGCCGGATCACGGGCCGCATGTTGCGGGACAATCTTTGGATGAAACACATATGCGAACAAACCGGGTTCAAGGTCTACTTCGACGAACTCGCGCATGACTGGAAGGCGGAAATTGAACTATGAAAACTCAGGATGTGGAAGTTGCGGTTACGGCCAAAACCAACGGGGCGTCAAAAAAGCCGAAATATAAGACGCTCGACGCCAACGAGGCCGTCAGCCGCGTCGCCTATGCCTTGAGCGAAGTCATCGCCATCTACCCCATCACCCCCTCCTCGCCCATGGGCGAATGGGCCGACGCTTGGACCGCTGCGGGCAAGCGCAACCTGTGGAAGACGGTTCCCTCCGTGATTGAAATGCAGAGCGAGGGTGGCGCTGCCGGCACCGTCCACGGCGCCCTCCAGACCGGGGCGCTGAGCACTACCTTTACCGCATCGCAGGGGCTGCTGCTGATGATCCCCAACATGTACAAAATCGCCGGGGAACTGACTTCGGCGGTCTTTCACATTGCCGCGCGATCGCTCGCGGCGCAGGGCCTCTCCATCTTCGGCGACCACGCCGACGTCATGGCGGCCCGCGCCACCGGCTGGGCCATGCTTTGTTCCGCTTCCGTGCAGGAAGCGCAGGACCTGGCCATTATCGCCCACGCGGCCACGCTGGAATCGCGCATTCCCTTCATGCATTTCTTCGACGGATTCCGTACCTCGCATGAGGTCTCGAAGATTGAGACCGTTTCGGATGAGGTCATCCTCTCCCTCATCAACGAGGACCGCGTGCTCGAACATCGCGCCCGCGCTCTCTCGCCCGACCGTCCCGTCCTGCGCGGCACCGCGCAGAATCCCGACGTCTATTTCCAGGCCCGCGAAACGGTCAATCCGTTCTACCAGGCCTGTCCCGGCATCGTGCAGAAGGAGATGGATGAGTTCGCCGCGCTGACGGGCCGGCAATACCATCTTTACGAATACTACGGATCGCCCGAGGCCGAACGGGTCGTTATGCTCATGGGTTCCGGCTGCGAGGCCGCCCATGAAACGGTCGATGCCCTTCTCGCCAGTGGCGAAAAAGTCGGTGTCCTCAAGGTTCGCCTCTACCGGCCTTTTGATCCGGGCCTCTTCGCCGGCGCGCTTCCGCTCTCGGTGAAGAAAATCGCAGTTCTTGATCGTACGAAGGAGCCCGGCGCCAACGGCGAGCCTCTCTTCCTCGACACCATCCAGGCGCTTTACGAAACGGGCCGCACCGGCATCAGGGTTATCGGCGGACGTTACGGTCTTTCGTCGAAGGAATTCACTCCGGCCATGGTCAAGGCTGTTTACGATAACCTCTATCTCTCCGAGCCAAAGAATCATTTCACGGTCGGCATCAACGATGACGTGAGCCATTCGAGTCTCGACTACGATCCTGCCTTCTCCACCGAGCCGAAGGAGGTCGTCCGCGCGATGTTCTACGGCCTCGGCTCCGATGGCACCGTTGGCGCCAACAAGGAATCGATCAAGATCATCGGCGAAAACACGAACAACTACGCCCAGGGCTATTTCGTCTACGACTCGAAGAAATCGGGCTCCATGACCATTTCCCATCTTCGCTTCGGGCCGAAGCCAATCCGGTCGACATACCTCGTCACGCAGGCCAACTTTGTCGGCTGTCATCAGCCGGTCTTTGTCGAGCACTACGACGTGCTCAGGGACCTCGTCCCCGGCGGCACTTTCCTCCTCAACACATCGGCCAAGCCGGAGGAAATCTGCGCCTCGCTGCCCGAACTGTACCAGCAGCAGCTCATCGACAAGCGGATCAAGTTCTATGTCATCGACGCCAACAAGGTGGCGAAGGACAGCGGCATGGGCCGCCGCATCAACACGGTAATGCAGACCTGCTTCTTCGCCGTTTCCGGCGTTCTACCGCGTGAGGAAGCCATCGCCGCGATCAAGGATTCGATCCGCAAGGCCTATGGCAAGAAGGGCGAGGAAATCGTCCAGATGAACATCAAGGCGGTTGACCAGACGGTGGCGAATCTTCATGAAGTCGCCATTCCCTCGAAAGTCTCGTCCCGCGCCCCCATGCCTCCGCCCGTTCCGGCGCAGGCGCCCGTCTTTGTCCGTGAAGTCCTCGGTAAGATGATCGCCGCCCGCGGCGATGAGCTTCCTGTCAGCGCGCTGCCGGTCGACGGCACCTATCCGACTGGCACCACGCGATGGGAGAAACGCAATTTGGCCACGGAAGTCCCGGTCTGGGACCCAGAAGTCTGCATCCAGTGCGGCAAATGCGTCATGGTCTGTCCCCATGCGGTCATCCGCAGCAAGGCCTACGATCCGGCGGCACTGAAAGATGCTCCGGCCACCCTCAAGACCCATGCCGCCCGACTGCCGGAGTGGAAAGGCATGAACTTTACCATCCAGGTCTCGGCCGAGGACTGCACCGGATGCGCCGTCTGCGTCGATGTCTGCCCGGCCCGCAACAAGACCGAAGCGAAGCTCAAGGCGATCAATATGCTCCCCGTCGAGAACATTCTCGAGCAGGAACGGACCAACTGGAATTACTTCCTCTCCATTCCCGACATGGACCGCCGGATCATTCCCCAGTCGAGCGTGCGCGGCATGCAGGTCAGTCTCCCGCTTTTCGAGTTTTCCGGCGCCTGTGCCGGTTGCGGCGAGACGCCCTACGTCAAGCTTCTCACCCAGCTCTTCGGCGACCGGCTCATCATCGCGAACGCCACAGGCTGTTCCTCGATTTACGGCGGCAATCTTCCCACCACGCCTTACACCAAGGACGCCGAGGGCAGGGGACCCGCCTGGTCCAACTCGCTTTTTGAAGACAACGCCGAGTTTGGTCTGGGCTTCCGCGTTTCCATTGATAAGCAGCGCGAATTCGCCCAGGAACTGGTGCGCGAACTTGCCGGGCAGGTCGGCGACGAACTCGCCGGCCAGATCGTCAACGCCGCCCAGAAGGACGAGGCCGACATTTACGACCAGCGCGCCCGCGTCGCGGAATTGAAGAAGAAGCTCGCCGGTCTCAACGATCCTCGCGCCCGCCGGCTTCTGGCCGTGGCCGACACGCTCGTCCGCAAGAGCGTCTGGATTCTTGGCGGCGACGGTTGGGGCTACGACATCGGCTTCGGCGGTCTCGATCACGTTCTCGCCAGCGGTCGCAACGTCAAAGTCCTGCTGATGGACACGGAGGTCTACTCCAACACCGGCGGCCAGTGCTCCAAGTCGACTCCACGCGGTGCGGTGGCGAAATATGCCAGCGGCGGCAAGCGTGCGCCCAAGAAGGATCTCGGCATGATCGCCATGAATTACGGCACGATTTATGTCGCTTCCGTGGCCATGGGCGCGAAAGACGAGCATACGCTTAAGGCCTTCCTCGAAGCCGAGGCCTACAACGGCCCGTCCATCATCATCGCCTACAGTCATTGCATCGCCCACGGCATCAACATGACCAAGGGCCTGCAGAACCAGAAGGCGGCCGTTCAATCGGGCCAGTGGCTGCTCTACCGTTTCAATCCCGACCTGATCGCCGCGGGCGAAAACCCGCTCCATCTCGACTCCACCGCGCCCAACATGCCGGTGACTGACTACTTCAAGATGGAAAACCGGTTCCGGATGCTCAGCCAAAGCAAGCCGGACGAGGCCATTGGCATCTTCGCCGAGGCCCAGGCCGACGTGAACGTGCGGAGGAAACGCTACGAGTATCTTGCCGCGCGAAACCCGCTGCTCGAGAAAGGAGTCACCTCGTGAACCTCACCACGTCCTATCTTGGCCTCAAGCTCCGCACGCCCTTCGTTCCCTCCGCCTCGCCGCTCTCGCAAAATCCGGACAACATCAAGCGCATGGAGGACGCCGGCGCCGCCGCGATCGTCTTCCATTCGCTTTTCGAGGAGCAGATCCGCGGTGACCAGTTTGCCCTGAACCGACATTTGAGTGAAGGAACGGAAAGTTTCGCGGAGGCGCTCACTTATGTGCCCGAATCGATTGACTTCAAGGTCGGACCCGAGACCTACCTGGCCCGCATTGCCCGGGCCAAGACCGAGGTGAAAATCCCCATCATCGGCAGCCTCAATGGCACGACCGACGGCGGTTGGATCAGCTACGCCCGCCAGATCGAGCAGGCCGGCGCGGACGCGCTTGAGTTGAATATCTACAGCATCCCAACCGATTTCGCCCAAAGCGGCGCCGAGATCGAGCAGCAACACGTCGACATCGTTCGCGCGATCAAGCAGGAGGTCCACATTCCCGTCGCGGTGAAGCTCAGCCCCTTCTACACCAACTTCGCCCGCTTCGCTTGTTGTCTCGATGAAACCGGCGTCAATGGTCTCGTCCTGTTCAATCGTTTTTATCAGCCCGACATCGACCTCGATAACATCGACATCGCGCCCGGCATCCTTTTCAGCACGCCCATGGCGATGCGGTTGCCGATGCGCTGGATCGCCATCCTGGCCGGTCGCGTCCGCGCCAGCCTGGCCGCCACCAGCGGCATTCACCGCGCGGTCGACGCGATCAAGATGCTCCTCGCGGGCGCCGATGTCACCATGCTCTGCTCCGTCCTCATGCGCCGCGGCATCGACCACCTGAAAGTGCTCGAGCGCGAGATGACCGAATGGCTCGAGGAGCACGAATACGATTCCGTCGCGCAGCTCAAGGGCAGTCTCAGCCAGCGCAACTGCCCCGACCCGAGCGCCTTCGAGCGCGCCCAGTATCTTCAGAACATTGTGGTTTCCTCCGAACGGTTTGCCCGCGGCCTGCCTCTCGATAAGAACGAGGCGGCCGTTAAGTATTCCCCCACTTTCCTGTGAAACATGCGGCCGCCAGATGCCGTATCCGTCAACCCTCAACCTAAGGATTACTCATGAACGTGGACCCGCTTCCCCGCCTCATCCAGGGCGGCATGGGCATTGGCGTCTCCAACTGGCGCCTGGCCCGCGCCGTATCCAAGCTTGGCCACCTCGGCGTTGTTTCCGGGACAGCCCTTGACGTCGTGCTCGCCCGAAGATTGCAGCAGGGCGATCCGGGCGGTCACATGCTCCGTGCCCTCGGCCACTTTCCCCGGCTCAATGTCGTCTTGCCCATCATCGCCCGATTTTATCCCGCCAATGGCGCGCCATCCCAAAAGGAGAGCTTTCGCGCCGCGCCGATGCCGCGGCTTGACATGCTGAAGGACCACGAGGAACTGCTCATTGCCGCCAATTTTGTGGAAGTTTATCTTGCCCGGGAAAAGCAGTCCGGCGTGGTCGGCATCAATCTCATGGAAAAAATCCAGTTCCCCACGCTCGCCGCGCTTTACGGCGCCATGCTCGCGGGCGTCGATTACGTCCTCATGGGCGCCGGCATTCCCAATCATATCCCGGCTGTTCTTGATGCCCTTGTCTCCGGTCAGCCGGCAACGTTGAAGGTCGACGTGGCCGGCTCGGGCGACGCCTCGCATCTGATGACCTTCGATCCCTGGAAATTCTGGCAGGGACCTCCCCCGGCATTGAAGAAACCCAAATTCATTCCCATCGTTTCCTCCGTCACCCTGGCCCTTAGTCTGGCCAAGAAATCCCCCGGCAATATCGCCGGGTTCATCGTTGAGGACAGCACCGCCGGCGGCCACAATGCGCCTCCGCGCGGCCCGGCCAAATTGAACGCGCGCGGCGAGCCTCTGTATGGCCCCCGCGATCTGCCTGACCTCGAACGGTTTCGCAAGCTCGGCTATCCATTCTGGCTGGCCGGTTCCTATTGGGGCCCGGGAAAACTTGAGGAAGCGCTTGCCGCCGGTGCCGTCGGCATTCAGGTCGGCACGCCCTTCGCCTTCTGTGAGGAGTCAGGCATCGCTCCGGAGTTGAAGGAACAGGTGCTCAAGGCGGTCAGCGAGGGAAAGATCGACGTCTTTACCGATCCGCTCGCCTCGCCCACCGGTTTTCCGTTCAAGATCGTCCAGCTTGAAGGGACCGTGTCGTCGTCGGAGGTCGAGGCCGGCCGCAATCGTGTCTGTGATATCGGTCTGCTGCGCCAGGCATATCTCAAATCGGACGGCACCGTGGGCTACCGATGCGCGAGCGAGTCGGTCAACGACTACGTCCGCAAGGGCGGCAAAGCCGAGAACACCAGGGGCCGCAAATGCATTTGCAACGGCCTGCTCGCCACGGTGGGGCTTGGACAGATCGACAGCTCCGGCAAGTTCGAGCCTCCGCTGGTTACAGCCGGTGATTCCCTGATGCATCTTCGCTATTTCCTCCGGCGTGGTTCGCTGAGCTATAGCGCGGCGGATGTGGTGGAAATTTTGCTGGCCGGCTTGCCTGATGAGGTCGGCGTCATGCAGACCTGACTATGAAAGCTCTCATCGAAAAGCCCATCAAGGATCTCTCAAAACGTCCCCACCTCATCATCTGGGAAGCCACGCGCGCCTGCGCTCTGGACTGCCGGCATTGCCGCGCGCGTCTGGAGCGGACCGATCCGTCCCTGGAGCTCGACACCCTTGAGGCCGAGCATCTCATCGAGGAAGTTCGCCGCGCCGCGCCTGACATCTTCATCATCACCGGGGGTGATCCGATGCTTCGCGAGGATATTTTCCCGCTTCTTCACCGCGCCCGATGGGCCGGCGTCCCGGTCGCGCTCAATCCCAGCGTCACGCCGCAACTGCTCAAAACCGATTTTCGCGCGCTGGCTCAGGCGGGGGTCCGCCGCCTCTCCCTCAGCCTCGATGGCGCCACGCCTGAATCGCATGACTCCTTTCGCGGCGTTCCCGGTTCCTGGCATCGCACCGTCACCGCCATCTCCATGGCCCACGAGGCGAAACTTCCCATCCAGATCAATACCATCCTCACACGCCGGAACCTGGAAGAGTTCGATCGTCTGCCCGGCCTGATCGAAAGCATTCGGCCCGCGGCCTGGACCATCTTTCTCCTCGTGCCGGTCAAGCGCGGGCAAATCGACGACATGCCCACCGCCGCGGAAGTTGAGACTGTTTTCCAGCGCCTCTACGAAGTCAGCCAGTCGGCCCGGTACAAGTTAAGCACGACGGAGGGGATGCATTACCGGCGGATCGCCTGGCAGCGGGGTAAAAGAAGCGAAAGCGCCCGCACCCTTCCGCCGGGAACCGGTGATGGGCGCGGCATTGTTTTCATAACCAGCACGGGCGAAATTTGTCCCAGTGCCTTCATGCGGGAAATTGCCGGCGACATCCGCACCGACAACCTGCTCGAGGTTTACCGCGAACATCCTGTTTTCCGGCACCTGCGCAATCCCAACGCCCTGCGCGGAAAATGCGGCTGGTGCCAATACCGAATCGCCTGCGGCGGCTCCCGTTCCCGCGCTTATGCGGCCACCGGAGATCCTTTCGAATCCGATCCCCTTTGTGCTTATGAGCCGGTCACCGAGATCGAACTTGTCGGCTAAATATGCGTTGCGTAGGGTTTGATATTATACTAAGTATAAAAACGAAAGCCCTTTCGTGTCGCTTTTGTAACCATCCCTCCACGCACTTCGATTCGTCTTCGGAAAACTTGGTGCCGTGGTGAATGACCTGCGTCTCATTCACCCACAGACAAAGTGATCAAGTTATTAGTGGATTAACCGCGCGTTGCGATACTTTTGTAGGGTATAACCACCGCAAATCTTCCGATTTACTGATTTTATGAGTACTAAAAAATCATCTGCTAAACCCATCGGTCATGCCGAGCATACCAAGCCCTCCGAGTTCAGGGGGCTGCCCGGCAAGTTCCGCCGTCCCATCAAGCTCACCATGATGGGCGCCGGCAGCGGCTTTACCCCGCAGCTCGTTAAAGACCTGGCGCTTACGCCGGGCAACATGGGTGGCACCATTGCCCTGGTCGATATCGACAAGAAGCGCCTCATGACGATGCATCAGCTGCTCGAAAAGCAGATCGGCTTTCTGGGCGCCGATAACTGGAAATTTACTGCCACCACCGACCGGACGAAGGCTCTGCCTGGCAGCGACTACATCGTCAACTGCATCGAGGTTAGCGGCCTTGACTGCGTCCGCTTCGACAATGATATCCCTGCCCGTTACGGCATCGACCAATGTATCGGCGACACCATTGGGCCGGGAGGCCTCTTCAAGGCGTTGCGCACCATCCCGGCGTGGCTCGATATCCTGGCCGACGCGGAACGCTATTGTCCCGAAGCCATCGTCCTCAATTACACCAACCCGATGAACATGCTCTGTCTGGCGGCCGGACGCACCAGCAGCATGCAGATCATCGGCCTCTGCCACTCGGTCCAGGGCACCAGCCACTTGCTGGCCAAGCGGGCCGGAGTGCCTTACGAGGAAATGGTCTGGGAATGCGCCGGCATCAACCACCTGGCCTGGTTCACCAAGCTCGAGCACAAGGGCAACGATCTTTATCCCTTGTTGTTCCGCAAGGCCGAGCAGGATCTCGCCGGCAAGCTCGTCGACAAGACTGATCTCGATCTCGTCCGCAAGGACATGATGCTCCACTTCGGCGCCTTTATCACCGAATCGAGCGGCCATCTCTCCGAATACGTCCCCTACTATCGCAAGCGCAAGGATCTGATCAAAAAATATTGCCGTCCCCGTTACGACGGTGAATCGGGTTTCTACGTCAACAACTGGCCGAGATGGCGTGCGGAATACGACGCCGAGCGGCTCCGGAAACTGAAGGCGAAGGAATTCGTCCTGGGCGAACGCAGTTGGGAATACGCCAGCTGGATCATCGAGGCCCGCGAAAAGGACGTCCCCACCCGCATTCATGGCAACGTGATGAATTCACTGGCCGAAGGCGAGGGGAAGCTCATCAGCAACCTGCCCGCCGACGGTTGTGTCGAAGTCGCCTGCATGATTGACGACAACGGCATCAACCCGACCCGGTATGGTTATCTGCCGCCACAAATGGCCGCGCTTTGCGATTCGAACATGCGCATGTTCGACCTTGGCGCCACCGCCGCGATCGAGAAGAGCAAGGAGGCCGCGATTCTCGCCCTCATGCTCGATCCGCTCACGGCCAGCGTCTGCAGCCCGGCGGAAATCAAGAAGATGACCCTGGAAATGTTCCATGCCGAAAAGGCATTCCTGAAGGGGTATCGCTGACCGTCGGTCAGAGAAATGCGGTCAACTGCTAATAAATCGGCAAGAAAGTAGCATCGATGGCAACAGAAGCGAACGACGATAGCATTAAGTCTTCAATTGAGGGGACCGGCGCGAATGCGATCTATCGCGTCGGGACCCTTAGCTATACGCGGGTAGGTCTCGGCTTTCTCTTCCTTTGGCTGCTTTGGGGTGATTTCTGTTACACCGTCATGCAGTCGGTTACGGGACCCATCATGCAGCTGAAGTTTCAAGCGCTTGATGCCTCCAACACGGAAATTGCCCTGCTTCTGACGTCCATTCCCACCGCCCTCTACTCGTTTCTCAATCCCATCATCAGTTTCAGGAGCGATCGTTTTCGCAGCCGGTTCGGTCGGCGCATTCCGTTCATTGCCGGAAGCCTGCCTTTTTTAGTGCTCTTCCTTTTCGCTCTGGCCTATGGGGAGCAAATTGGATACTGGGTTCGGGATCATCTCGGCCCTTTGACCATGGGCATCCCACCCAATCAAGTGGTGATTCTTACCCTGGGGCTTTTGCTGCTGCTCTTTACCTTTTTCAACACCTTTGTCGCTTCAACCTTCTGGTATCTTTTTAACGATGTGGTGCCGGAATTTTTACTGGCACGATTCATGTCTGTCTTTCGCGCCATTGGCCAATTATCGACTGCTCTCTACAGCTACTACATATTTCCCCAGTCCAGCGCCCACTCGACGGAAATTTTCATCAGTGCCGCCATGCTCTATCTTTTGGGCTTCGGATTGATGTGCTGGAAGGTCAGGGAAGGGGAATATCCTCCTCCTGCCCCTCTCATCGATGGTCAGACGAGTACCATGGCTGCGGTTGTGACCTATGCCCGCGGCACTCATGCTTTTCCGATCTATTGGTACCTGTGGATCTGCACGTTTATCGGAGGAATTGCCGGGGGAGCGGCCATTGTTGGCGCCACGACGTTCGGACTTTATTTCTACCTCGCGCTCGGATTAAACCTGCAGCAGATTGGCGATATTAACGCACTTTTAGGTGTTGTGGTTGGCGTGATGACACTCGGCGCTGGCTGGCTGGCCGACCGTTATCATCCCATTCGCGTGGTGGTGATTGGGTCTTTCCTTAGTTTGGTGATTGTTACTCCGATGAATCTTATTTGGCTCTTTTGGCAGCCCTCGCCCACCATGGCTTTTTGGGTGACAATGGTGATCACATTTGGCTTGGCGGCACCCAGCATGGCCCTGGGCGGCATGTGGGATCCGCCCATGCTCATGCGGATTTTTCCGCGGTCTCAGTTCGGTCAGTTTTGCTCAACCAATGCCGTTTGGCGTTCCATTGGAGGGATCATTGGCGGATTTATGACCGGCATATATCTCGATTACATGAAGGGCTTGGTAGGCAAAGAGAAGGCCTATTTTTATCTGCCGATCTGGGCCCTGCTTTTTGGCATACCCTCGTTTCTGCTGCTTTATCGGTTTTACCTGAGCTGGAAGAAACTTGGTGGAGATGAAGCTTATATCCCCCCTGTTCTTGAGACCATACAGCTGACCAACCTGCCTTATCCGGTGGAAAAGGTGATTATCGATTCCAAAGAGGCGCCTCGAAATTAAGGCTCTGGGCTTGGCTACTCTCTGCCGCCCCTGTGGCCACTGGAGACCGCTCTTATGGCGCTCTCGGGCCCGGTTGCCCAATTGTAACTTACGTGAGCCTGCCGGATCGTTGTCCATCTACATATGTTTTAGTATTAGCTCGATTTTAAATGCATCATGCCTTATGTTCCGATAATCTCGATCAAGCTGAAAGGGCATGGCAAAAAGCATGGCCTTTCTCTTCATGTTCGGCGGTTTTCCGATGTAAACACTCATTTATTGACGTACGGCACGTTCAGCTTCGTTCCTGATCGCAAGATAGGCTGATGCTTGATGCAACGATTTACATCCACGAGTTTTTACCTACCCTAGTTCCATATCCCCCTGAGATTATCCATGACACCTGAATCCGAAGCTGAGTTGACCCAGACTCAGGACCCCGCCACCTTGCCACCGGACGAATCCCACGCCCTGCCTTCCACCGAAGGCGAGCCTTCTTTGCCCTCACCGATTGAGGAAGCTCACGGTGAAGATGTGCCGGCCGAAGCCGCTCCTGTCGAGACCGCCGCTCCTGAAGTCATGCCTCCTCCGCCAGCGCCTGAACTGGTTGCCGCGGCCGCCATCGTGGCCCCAGCGCCCATGGGCATGGACGATCTCGCCGCGGTCGAATTTTGTAAGACGTCCTACGCCAACATCCAGTACGAGCTCTCCAAGGTCATCGTGGGCCAGAGCAAGGTAGTTGAGGAAATCCTCATCGCCATCTTCACCCGCAGCCATGCGTTGCTCGTCGGTGTTCCCGGCCTGGCCAAGACCCTCCTCATCTCCACGCTGGCCGAGACTCTCAACATGTCGTTCAAGCGCATTCAGTTCACGCCCGATCTGATGCCCAGCGACATCACCGGCACTGAAGTCATCTATCAGGATCCCGATTCCGGCGAGAAGCAGTTCAAGTTCCTTCCCGGCCCGCTCTTTTCCAACGTCGTGCTCGCGGACGAAATCAATCGTACTCCGCCGAAGACCCAGGCTGCCATGCTCGAGGCGATGCAGGAGCGCCGCATCACCGTCGGCGGCGTCACCCGCGACCTGCCCAAGCCCTTCTTCGTCCTCGCCACGCAGAACCCCCTCGAGCAGGAAGGCACCTATCCGCTGCCTGAAGCGCAGCTCGACCGCTTCCTCTTCCTCATCTTCGTCGATTACCCCTCCGACGACGAGGAGACCCTCATCATGAAGATGGGCACCGGCGCGGCGGGCGAAAAACCGCAGGCGGTCCTCAATGCCGAGCAGGTCCTCTTCATTCAGAAAACGGTCAAATCCGTCCCGGTGCCCGACCACGTTTACCTCTACGCCAAGCGCATTGTCCGCGCCACTCGCGCCAAGACGCCCGAGGCGCTGCCCTTCTGCAAGAAGTGGCTCAGCTTCGGCGCCGGCCCGCGTGCCAGCCTCAGCCTCATCATGGCCGCCAAGGCCCACGCCCTCATCAACGGCCAGACCTACGTCGGCTGCCACAACGTCGCCGCCGTGGCCCATTCCATCATGCGCCATCGCATCGCCCTCAACTTCGAGGCCATGGGTGAGGAAATGACCACCGACAAGATTGTCACCATGCTCCTGGAAGCCATACCCCAGGACGAACCGCTTAAGTAAACGGCGGCGGACATGGAGACGTCATCGCGCCCCAATTATCTCGATCCCGAGGCCCTGGCCCGTGGCGAGTCCCTGGGGCTCATGGCCCGCCTCGTCGTCGAAGGCTACCGCGTCGGTGAGCATCGCTCCCCCTTCCGCGGCTTTGCCATCGAGTTCGCCCAGCATCGCGAATACACCTTGGGTGACGACCTTCGCCACCTCGACTGGAAAGTCCTCGGCAAGACCGACCGCTATTACATCAAGCAATACGAGCAGGACACGAACTTTGTCGCCAATCTCGTCCTCGACGGCAGCGCCTCCATGAACTACGGATCGGGCAAGATCACCAAGTTCCATTACGCCAAGGCCCTTTCCGCCTGCCTCGCCTATCTTATCACCTCACAGGGCGACGCCGTCTCGCTCCATCTCTTCGACGAACGCATCCGCGACACCGTCCAGCGCACCGACAAGGTCGGCAAAATTTCCCATATCATGGACCGCCTCGCCGGGTTCCAGACCCGCGAGACCACCCAGCTCGGCACCAGTCTTAACGACCTCGCCCAGATGGTCCGTTCCCGCGGCATCACCATCATCATCAGCGATCTTTTCGACGACGAAACCGCCATTGAAAAAGGCATCCAGCGCCTCCGCTTCGGCGGCAGCGAAATCATCGTCTTTCACGTGCTCGATTCCGACGAACTCGAATTTCCTTTCGACGGCATGGTTGAGTTCGTCGGCCTGGAAGGCGGGATGCGGCTCAAGATCGCCCCGGCCGATCTTCGCAAAAGCTACCTCGCCGCACTCGACGGCTTCCGCCAGCGCGTTCAGGCCATCTGCAACCGCGCCGGCTGCCATTACGTCCTGGTCAACACCCGCAAGCCACTCGCGGAAAATCTCGGCGGCTACCTCGCCTTCCGCCACAAGGTCACCGCCAAGTAGTGAACGCGACACCGGGAGATTTCCAACAGGAACGGTTCAAAACCGCCTCATCGTCACCCGTCCGACCCCATGACCTTCCTTAACCTTGGCGCTCTTTTCGGACTGGCCGCGGTCAGCATCCCCATCATCATCCACCTGCTCAACCGCATGCAGGTGCGCGAGGTCCATTGGGCCGCCATGCGCTTCCTCCTCGAAAGCGTCCAGAAAAACCAGCGCCGCTTGCAAATCGAGGACATGATTCTCCTGATCCTCCGCTGTCTCCTGATCGCGCTGCTCATCCTGGCCCTGTCTCGTCCCACCTGGCAGACCGGCCCTCACTCCACCGGTTCCCATCAGGTCACCGCCGTCCTCATTCTCGACGACTCCTACAGCATGGGGCTGACCAACGGCATCCAGACCAGTTTCCAGCGAGCTCAGAGCGCTGCCGAGCAGATCCTCCAAACCTTCCCCACCGGTTCCTCCGCCGCACTTTTCTTCGCCGCCAATAATGTCCAGCCGGCCATTGCGCTGCCCACGCTCGATTTCAATCTTCTCCGCAAGACCATCCGCCAGGCCAAATTGACCGACCGCTCGACGGATCTCGGCGAGGCCCTCCAGCTCGCCATCGCCACGCTCGAGAAACAAAGCTCGGGCTCGAAGGAAATTTATGTCATTACCGACGGCCAGGCCAACGGTTGGGGTTCGCTCGATCAATTGCAGAAGCAGCTCTCCGACGCTCAGAAACAAATCATCCTTCACGTCGTTCTGGTCGGCGGCGAAAGCCAGAGCAATCTCGGCGTCACCGGCCTGCGGCTCGAAGGCGGCCTCACGCCCGTCGGCCAGCCCCTTCGCTGCGCCGTCGAGGTCACCAACGAAAGCGAAAGCGAAGCGCGCGATGTCCGCGTCAGCCTCATTGTCGACGACCAGCCTGCGGTCGATGAAACCATCATCGACCATATCGCCCCTGGCACCGCGCGCAGTGTCGCCCTTTTTGCAAAATTCCGCACCGACGGCTATCACTCCATCACCGCCAGGATCCCGCCCGACCGCCTCCCCGCCGACGACCAGCGCACCATCGCCGTCCGGGCCATCAATCAGGTGAAAGTCCTCCTCGTCCAGGGTTCCACGCCGCCCTCGCCTTCCGAGGCTGACGACTTCTTCATCCGCAACGCCCTTGTTCCCGTCGCCGCCTCCGAAGTCAGCCAATACTACATCAAAACCACCACCATCAATGCGACGCAGCTCCCGTCCACCGCCCTGGATGATTACGACGCCGTCTTCCTCCTCGACGTCGATTCGTTCGATCCCTCGGAAATCCCTGTCCTTTCCGGCTACGTCCGCCAAGGCGGCGGCCTGGTCGTTTTCCCCGGGCCCGATTGCCGGACCGAATTCTATAATCAGGAAATGGGCCGCGATGGATTTCTCCCCGCCACGCTCGGCGCCATGAAGGGCAACGCCACCGACCACACGAAATTTTTCTCCCTCCAGACGAAGGACTATGATCATCCCATCGTCACTCTCTGGAATGATCCCGCATCAGGCACGCTCGCGCCGGCCCATTTCTACGCCTATTACCCGCTCACGCCGCAGCCCTGGAAGGCGCCCGCGCCGAACGCGACCGACGCGCCTTCCGGCCAGCCCCGCGTCATCGCACACTTCGTGCAGAACGACGATCCCTTCGCCGTCGAGCACACCTGGGGTGCGGGCCGCCTTATCCTCTTTGCCAGCTCCGCCACGCTCGCCTGGAACGATCTCCCCACCTGCCAGGCCTATGTTCCGCTCATCCAGCGTGTGCTCGGTTCGCTCGTCGAGCGCCAGGCCGAGGGCCTCAACATCCAGGTCGGCCAGAAATTTTCCTATATCGTCAGCAACGACCTGATCGACAAGGACGTCAGCGTTACCGTGCCGGGCCAGACCGATCCTCCCCGCGTTGTCGGCCAGGTCACGCTCAATAACGCCCTGCCGACCGTCGAGTTCGACGACACCGACCTTTCCGGTCCCTACCATCTTTCCGTTGCCGGCAGCCCGCCCACGCCCATCCTTTTCGCCGCCCAGTCCGATCCCAACGAATCGAACCTTACGCCACTTTCCGCCGATCAGTTGAAGACCCTCGGTACCGTGGCGGATATCATCAAGTGGAGCCCGGAGGGACAAACCGATTCCCTCGCGCCCAAGCTCGCCTCCGCGCGGCTCGGCGTTGAACTCTGGTGGCCCTTATTGATTACCGCCCTGATCATCGCCACGGTTGAAACCTTCCTCGCCCAGCGCTTTTCCCAATCGAAATAGATCATGAAAGACATCCTCAAATTTTTCGGCATACCGGTGCCCGAGTCGGCGCAGGTCACCGATATTTCGATCGCCTTTCATGGACTGAGCGCAGGCTGGGCTGTTCTCATCGCCCTCATCCTGGTAGGCGGCAGCGTTGCCGTCTATCTGCGTACCAGCCCTCGCCTCACTACCAACCAAAAAACGATTCTCACCATCCTCCGCTCGGTCCTCCTCCTCATGATCCTTTTCATGCTCATGCGGCCGGTGCTGCTTCTCACCGTGGAGGGAACCATCCGCCGCTCGCTGCTGCTTCTGATCGACGGCAGCGCCAGCATGCAGATCAAGGATCTTCGCCAGGATCCCGCCGACCTCGCCCGCGCCGCCATTGCCGCGGGTCTGATCGATCCGAAGGGCGGCCTCAATCAGCCTGTTCCGGGCGATGCCTCTTCCATCAAGCAAATCACCCGTTCCGATGAGCTCAAGGCCATGCTCACCAACGACCGGCTCCAGCTTCTCTCCAAGCTCAGCGAATCCTACGATGTCGTTCCCTACGCCTTCGGCCAGAGCCTCCAACCGCTCTCCGGAGGCAACGGTTCCGCGGCATCTGCCAACGGCGCCAAGCCCTCCTCGATGCTCGACGGTGTCACTTTTGACAAACCCTATACTGCCATTGGCGATGCCGTCCGATCCCTGCTCGACCTCAAGCGCGGCCAGCCGCTGGCCGGCATTTTTCTTATCACGGACGGCGGCAACAATTATGGCAGCCAACCCGTCGACGCCGCCGCGCTCGCGCAACAGGACAAGGTCCCGCTCTACATCTACGGGGTTGGCATCACGTCGCCGCACGACATCATCGTCTCGCAGGTCTTCGCGCCCGACGTCGCTTTTGTCAAGGAGGAGGCCCCCGTCTCTGTCGTCGTCCGTTCCCTGGCCATGCGTGGCCGCACGGCCAAGCTCGTCCTCAAGCTTGGCGACGAAATTTTAGATTCGAAGGACATTACCTTTGGCGAGGACGGCGAACAGACCATCGCCATGAAAATCAAACCCTCCCGCAAGGGCGATTTTGAGCTCGAGGCCTCCATCGATCCGTTGCCCGACGAGGCGGTCAAGGACAACAACAAGGCTTCGCGCCGCATCAAGGTCATCGACGGAAAAATCCAGATTCTTTACATCGAGCAGAAACCCCGGTGGGAATTCCGCTTCCTCCAGGCCATGCTCGTCCGTGACCAGCGTCTCGCGCCGAAATTCTATCTCGCCGAAGGAGATCCCGATCTCAGCCACGACCAGAACTCGCCCTACCTCGCCGAAATCCCCAAGAACCGGGAGGACTGGATGAAGTATGACGTCATCATCATCGGCGACATCGATTCCCGCCAGTTCAGTTCCGACCAGATGCAGAACATCAACGATCTCGTCTCCACCTTTGGCGGCGGTGTTGTCTTTCTCGCCGGCAAGAAATCGATGCCCAGCTCCTATCGCGGCACCAAACTCGAAAGCCTCATCCCGGTTGTGTTTGAGGAGGAATCGTCCCAGGCCGATTCCAACCACCCCATCGTCCTCAACCTCACGCCCGCCGGCCAGAACTCGCCCATGCTCAAGCTCGCCGACCAGGACGAAGAAAACAGCATCATCTGGAAGGGGCTTTCCGGCGTCTATTGGGACGCCCGCGTCGTCAAGGCCAAGCCCGCTGCCGAAGTCCTGCTCGACGATCCCACGCCGGAGAAATCGAGCCGCGGCGCCTTCATGCCCGTCATGGCTCTCCAGAGCTACGGCACCGGCCAGGCCCTCTTTGTCGGCACCGACGAAACCTGGCGCTGGCGCCGCAACGTCGGCGAAAAATATTACACCCGCCTCTGGGGCCAGATTCTTCTCCATCTCGGCTTGCCCCGCCTGCTTGGCGCCTCCAAGCTCACCCAACTGGTCACTGACCGTAAAACCTATTCCACCGGCGAGCGCGTCATCATCTCCGGACGCATCTATCACAGCGGCTTCCAGCCTGTCGTCGATCCCGTCATCAAAGGCACCATGACCATCCGGCCCGATGATCCCAGCGCCGCCACCGGCGATCTCACCCGCGATATCTCCCTCCAGGCCACGCCCGGCAAGCCCGGCTTCTACCAGGGCGAAGCTATCGTCACCACGCCCGGTATCTATTCCTTCGCCACCCAGAACGATCCCACCGCCGTGCTCGACTTCCGTGTCACCGAACCCCGCCTCGAATTCACCCAGACCGCCCTTAATCTTCCGCTGCTCCAAAAAATGGCCGACGTCAGCGGCGGCGCGCTTTATCGCGAGGAGGATTTGTACAAGATGCTCGAACCGGCTGGCGCGCCCAGCGGCTCGCCCAATCCCGGCGCCAGCAAGATTCCCAACGGCCTCGGCGGCAAGACCGAAAGGGTTCCGTCGCCGCAGGAAGTTGAACTAGCTTTCTCCTCCTTCTATTATGTTCTTATGATTCTTGTCGCCACGGCGGAATGGATCCTGCGCAAACGCTGGCGTCTCAAGTAACTCCCATGCCTGTCCTCGATTTCATCCCGAAGAAAAAGCCGAAAGCGCCCCGCGTTTTCACGCCGCCTCCGGCCACCTTCCGCCATTACGAGCCGCCGCTTGTTCCCGGCCCGCATCCGGTCCCGGCACGGCTGGCCCAGAAGCTCAGGGCCCTCAGCCGCCGCTACGTCTTCTTCCATGCCGGCGAACGCCTGGCCCGCATCGTCATCGTGGCGATCCTCCTTCTCTCCGCCCAGATGCTCCTCGACTGGTTGTTTGACCTTCCTCTTTTCGTTCGCATCTTGCTTCTCATCGGCGACCTCGTTCTTTTTGGCTTCTATGTCCGCCGTTATCTGCTTCCTCTTATCCTTCATCCTCCCGACCGGGTGGCCTGCGCCCTCATGGTCGAAAAGAAATGGCGTAAGTTTCAGGGCCGCGTCATCGCCGCCGTCCAGCTCGCCGACCAGCAGATCAATCCCAATTCCGCCGATCTCGTCTACGCCCTCCAACAGGAAACCGAAGCCCGCGTCATCTCGACCAATTTTGGCCAGATCGTTCCTGCCAAACCCGTCCTGCGCCGCATCGGAACCGCCTTCATCGTCGTTGCGCTTTGGGGTGCGCTCATGTTCTTCGCCGCTCCCGGCTCCATTTTTCTCCTCCAGCGCGTCTTTCTCATTCCCGTCAAGGTTCCGCGCAAGACCGAAGTGATTTGTCTCAGTGGCAACAAGATCGTCCCCGCCGGCGACAGCGTCCTCCTCGAGGCCCAGGCCCGCGGCATCGTCCCCTCCCACGGCCTCGTCACTATGACCTACGACTCGGGCCGCATCCAGGAAGTCACTCTTGATCCCGAGCCCGACCACTCCGACCGCTTCAGCCTCAAGATCGACAGCATGACCGAATCGATGCACTACGTCATTCGCCTCAACGACGGCATCAGCGACACCTATGAGGTCAAGATCGTCCCCCGGCCTGGACTCACCTCGATCGAATGTGAGCAGATTTATCCCGCCTACACCGGCCTGCCCAACATGAAGCGCATGGTCGGCAACCTGGCCCTCCTCGCCGGTAGCCAGCTCAAGATACACGCCGTCGCCAACGGCCAGCTCACCAAGGCCACCCTCAAGCTCGTCGGCACCGGACAGCTCGTTCCGATCAATATCGATCCCGCCGACGGCAAGACCCTCACCGGCCAAATCAAGATTCCCATCTCCGGCATCACCGGCTTCTCCATCGAACTCACCAATCTTGCCGGCATCACGTCCGGCGGAGAGACCCAGTATCCCATCGACATCATCCCCGACCGGCCACCCACCATCGAACTCACCTATCCCGACCAGATCGAAGAGCTCTTCACCCTCAAGGCCAAACCCACCATCGGCTTCCACGCCACGGACGACTATGGCCTCGCCAAAATCTTTCTCTGCTACCGGCCTGTTACGGAAGACACCTCCTCCAATGTCGACGCCAACGGCAATCCGCCGCCACCGCCCGAACCCAAGCGCATTGAAATGGACCTCGGCAGCGACAAGCCCCTCGACATGCAGCGCCGTTACGAGCTCGATCTTTCCAGCCTCAAACCCGCCGTTACCGAAGGCACCACCATTGAATATTGGATGGAGGCCCGCGACGCCAACGACGTTAACGGCCCCGGAATTGGCGAAAGTGAACATCACACCATCAAGGTCGTCAGTGAGATGGAGAAAAAAGAGGAAATCATGCGACGCCTGATGGAAAGTCTCAGCGCCACGGAAGACATCCTCAACACCGAGCAGAAGACCAACCAAAGCCTGGGCCAAATCATTCAGGGAAAGACAGATCAGTCGACCGATCAGCAATGATTTAAAGCTTTTTCCCGATCATAAAACCATGGACAAGCCGCGTTATATGACCTATTTTTTACATAGTTAAATCGCGCGGTGTTTTTTGCGGAGATTCCACCTATGAAACACATTTCCTCCCTTCGCCGGGGTGTTGGTGTTGCCCTTGGCTCCTTCCTGATGGCAATCGCATTTTCCGGTCCGGCCCCGGGCCAGGAAATTTCCAAAAACCTGATCCAGCAAAGTCAGGCCGACCAGCAGGACATTCGCAATCACACCTCGTCCGTCGTTGATCAGGTGCAGACTCTCATCGACGAACTCGCCGCCAACGGCATTTCCGGTGACGACAATAAAGTCCTTCTCGCCACCAAGGCCGCCCTCAACAATCTCTCCGGCCCAGAGATGGAGCGCGTTATTACCGCTCTTCAGCAGGCGGCCCAGTCCAACGATACCAATGTCACGCAGCAAAGCGCCGTCAAGGCCTTCACCGGCCAGAAGGGAATCATCGTTCAGTTCCAGCAAATCCTGAAGGAATACGCCCAACGCCAGGCCGCTTACGAATTGCCTCTCCGCTTCAAGGAGTTGACCGATCGCCAGACCGAGACGCTCCGCACCACCGCGGAAGTGGCCACACGCACGGTTGGTCAATCTGCCTCCCAGGTCTCGTCCATGGACCAGACCACCGTACAGATCGTCCAGACTGACCAGACGGCCATCGCCAGTGACGTCGCCCAAGCCCAGGACATGCTGGCCAAAGCAATCCAGGACAGCACCGACGATACCACCAACATGGAACAGGCCATGGCCGATTTGAAAACCGGCAAGCTTCAGCAGGCCCTGACGCAGTCGGAAAATGAAATCGGCTCCGGCAATCTTCTCCGGGCCGTCGGTGAGCAAAAAATCGCCCGCGACGAACTCCGCCGCATCACCCGCGATCTCAATCCGCCGCCTGATCTCGTCGACGCCCTTACCTCCCTGGACGGCGACCTCGCCCAGTTGATCGAAAGCCAGAAAAAAGTCCTGGAGCAGACCAACGGCGCCATCAGCAGCAAGACCATGGACGCCAGCCTCAAGGACAAGCAGGTCGTTATCGTCGACAAGGCCGATCTCCTTCAGCAGGATCTTCAGTCGCTCAGCCCCGACGCCTCCGCCCTTGTCAAGGATTCCCTCACCCCCATGCAGATGAGCCGTTCCATGCTGCGGGACCTTAGCGTTTTCGCGCTGGCCGTCCCGCCGCAGAACGACGCCATCGCCAAGCTCCTGGAAGCGCAGAAAAAACTCGAGCAACAGGTCGCCGATGCCGAGAAGGCCGAAGAGGACGCGAATAAGGATCCCGTCGCCAAAATGCAGGAAATGAAGCAGAAGATCGAGGCCGCCATCCAGCAGCAGAAGCAGGTCGCCCAGGAAACCAACCAGGCCAACAACGATCCAAACACCCTCGACGACGCCCAGAAGAAGCAGGACAAGCTCCAGCAGGACACCTCCAACCTGCAGACCGATGCGCAGCCTCTTTCGCTTACGGCGGCCCAGGCGATAAAAAATGCCGCCAATGCGATGGATAAAGCCGATAAAGACTTGAACGATACGAACAAGACGGACGACGCCCAGAAGAACCAGGACCAAGCCATCAACGATCTCACCGAGGCAGACAAGGAACTCGATAAGGAAATCGCCAAGGATCAACAGCAGGAGCAACCCGACGCCAATGCCAACGATCTCGATAACGCCGCAGCCGCACTTCAGAAGTCGCAGGATGATGCCGGCGACGCCCAGGCCGATGCCCAGCCTCCTCCTCCCGGCACGCCCGATACCGATGCCGCCGACAAGGCTCTCGGCGATGCCGACAAGAACGCCCAGGATGCCGCCAATACTCCGGGGCTTCCCCAGGACGCCCAGAAAGACGTGAAGGCTGCCCAGGATGAAATCGCCAAGGGCAAGGATGCCGCCGGGAAAAAGGATGCTCACGGGACCGCCGACCACGCCGCCAAGGCCCAGCAGGCCCTAGCCAAGGCGCAGGCCAAGGTCGCCGAAGCCATGGCCTCTGCTCCTCCTCCTCCCGGCCAGCAGCCGTCCCGCATTTCAGGGAATGTCGTCAACCATTCCACGCATATTGCAGGTGGGGATAACCGCAAGGGCACCCTTCATGGGGCCAACGGCGCCGACAAATTCATCGCCCTGGTCAAGCGCCAGCGCGGGGCCGTTGATGTCACCCAGGAGGAAAAGCGGCCGCAGGAATATGCGCCGATGATCGACCAGTACATGAAGAATTTGGCCGACCAAGCCACCACGCAATGAAGGTTCGCCATCCTCCTGGCGGGTGCCGTCTTTTCGTCGCTCTCCTTTTGGGCCTGCTCCTGATACTGCCTCTGCCCTATGGCCGGGCCCAGGTATCGGAGACTTCGGGTGCCGATACGGTCAAGGTTGACCGCCAGACCGAAGTCGTCATCGACGGTGCCCTCAAATATCTTGCCTCCCAGCAATTACCCGATGGTTCCTGGAGTGGCGACAAGTCCCACCCCAACAATTCGTGGCCCGTCGCCATGACCGCCTACGTAATGATGGCTTTCCTGGCCAACGGCAACCTCCCCGAGGAGGGCCCCTACGCCAAGCAGGTCAAAAAGGGTCTCCAATTCCTGCTTAGCGCTGTCCAGCCCGACGGCATGTTCCGCGAAAACGACCAGTACCACTACATGTACAGTCACGGTCTTGCCACCATGGTTCTGGCCGAAGTCTACGGCGAGACTCAGGATCCCGCCATCCGCACCAAGCTTCAGCATGTCGTCCTGCTCATCATCCACGGCCAGAATCCTGAAGGCGGCTGGCGCTATCAACCCGGCTCCCGCGACGCCGATATTTCTGTCACCGTCCCCCAGACCGTCGCCCTCTGCGCAGCCAAGCGCGCGGGTATTGCTGTACCCCAAAACGTCATTGATAAGGCCGTCGCCTACATCAAGCGCTGCCGCACCCCGGAGGGCGGCTTCGCCTACATGGCGGGCCAGCCGGGCCCGGGGTTTGCCCGCACCTCCGCCGCCATCTATGCCCTTCAAATCACCGGCCTTTACAACGATCCCATGGTGGGCGACGGTTCAAAATTTGTGATGGCGACGGTTTCCCAGTGCAATGAACCGGGCTGGCACACCGAATGGCTTACCTATGGAAATTACTATGCCGCCGTCGCCCATTACCTCATCGGCGGCAACGTCTGGAAAACCTACTACGATACCTTTGGCCGACATTACCTTATGTCCCACGTCACCACCGAGGGTGGCATGAGCCATTGGAGCGATAGCATTGATCCCAATGCCCATGATGTCGGCTCCAACTGGTGCACCGCCGTCTTCACCACCATCCTCTCCTTGCCCTACGGCTACGTTCCCCTCTATCAGCGCTGACTGTCTTTCCCGGTTGTCATGAAGACCGTATTGCCTCTTGCCGGATTCTTTGTCGTTTCCTCCCTGGGCCTGGCACAGGCCGGCAGTGTTTTCACTCTTGGCAATGGCCCGGAAACGGATGGCACGCTGACTCTCAGTTCCACCGCCATCCACGTTGATGGATCCTCATCCGACATCAATCTCACCGATGTGCTGGAAGCCGATTTCGGCGACGCGCCTTTCCAGCTCAATTACTTTTCCTCCGTCGACAGCCCGAAGCAGTTGCCGGTCGATTTCAAGGGTCAGGACATCGGCAATCCCTCGCGCCCAGGCTCTTTTACCTACGACAACGGAATCCTCACGCTGGTCGGTTCCGGCTGCAATCTCCAGGGCAAGGAGGACAAGGACAAATATTTTGTCTTGGGACACATGGTTTCCGGCGACAGCCAGGTCACCGTCCGTCTCAAGAATGTCGAGCACCGGCCGCCCCCGGCTGCCTCGCTGACCCAGGCCGGACCAATGATCCGCGAAAGTCTCGATCCCTTTTCCCCTCATTTCGCCATGGGAGTTTCGGCGGACGGCGGCGGTCTCTTTCGCAACCGTGACGGCAATACCGGTCATGCGGGCTGGACTAATTTTGTTTCCGACCCGCCGCCCATCTGGCTTCGTCTTTCGCGCAGCGGTCCCAGCATCGATGCCTCCATCTCCAGTGACGGCAGTAAATGGGAAATCATTTTCCAGACTGCATTAAAGCTTCCGGTCAGCGCCTGGATGGGGCTTTCTATCGATACCTTTGCCGAAAGCGATACCGGTCATGCCGACCTTGATCAAGTTACTTTCTCCCCCGCTCCGGCCGAAAGCATCAGCCTTCCTCCCGGCGTTCTTCTCCGTAGCGGTTCCTTCATCTCCGGTGAATATAGCTCCGATGCCAAAAGCGGTCTCCTTGCTCGCGGTAAATTTCAGGTTGCTCTCACCCCCGATCAGATCGCGGCTGTGATTATCCATCCGGTCACGTTAGCCCAGATCGCCGATGTCGCCTCCCAGACTGGCATTATCTTGAAAAACGGCGATTTCCTGGCCACCGATATCCAGTCAGTTCAAGGAAGTTCCGTCACCATCAATTCCACGCTTCTCGGTCTCAATTCCTACTATGGCGATTCGGTCCGTGCGGTTGTCTATCAACCGGTCGAGCCGCAACCTTCCGACCTCGAAGTCCGTCTCCGGGATGGCTCAATCATTCGCGCCAAGTCGCTTGACGTCAGTGGTGATCAAACCGTCTCCGCGGAAGTCTCCGGTTGTACTGTTCTGGCCGGAAATGACGAGGTTGCCCAGGTCCGCGCTGGCCAGACCCGGGTTCAGCCCCTCATCGAGCTTCCCTGGAAATCATCCACGCTTCCCCCCGCTCCAGCTCCATCTGTCGAGACCTGGACCGGCCCCAATCAGGAGCAGATCATTTCCATCCCCGCCGGCACATCGGTGAACTTTCCGCTTTCCGGCAAGTTTTCCAGTCTCGCCGCAAGAGTGGCGCTTGCTCCCGGCTCCGCAGCCAATGCCCAGGTCATCGTCCGGATTCTGGCCGATGGCCGGGAAATCGCCCGCACTCCGGCCTTCAAGGCTGGCGACCAGCCCCGCTTTGTCGGCCTTGGCCTTCAATCACCCAAATTGCTCACCATCGTCACTGACTCTACCGTTTCCGGAACGAAAACGCTCTTCCTCGACCCGGTTGCCATTCGGGAATAACCGGCCGTGATTCTTCCGCTTCTCCTCGCCTCCCTTTTTGCCGCAACGGAGACCAACACTGCTCCGCAGAATCCGGGCACTGCCAAGCCTGACCCAGCCGCGCTTCTGCACCAGATCAGTCCCGGCATTTACGATTATAAAGGCATTCGTCTCGATAAACCCAGTCACTCCATATCCTTTCCCGCCAAGATCAACCAGCGGGAGGGCTTCATCGAATATCTCCTCGTCAACGAAAAGGGCAAAACCCACGAAAGCCTTTTTTCCACGGCCCTGCTGCCGCACGACATTCATGTTGCCATGCTCCTGATCGGCCTGGAGCAGAATCCGGCCGAAAACATGGAAGAGAAGGCTCCGCCTCAGGCCATCGACGAGGGCTATCTCCATTCCGCACCGAAAATCAAAGGCTTGCCCATCCTTGTTTCTGTGACATGGAACAAGGACGGAAAGCCGGCCAAAGTCGCCGCGGAGGACTGGATCTTCGATTTGCAGACCCATCTGCCGATGTCGTCCGGTCCCTGGACCTATAATGGATCCATGATCGAAAACGGCGTCTTTCTGGCCGACTCGGAACTCTCTCTCATCTCCGTCATCACCGACCCCACTGCCCTTGTCAACAACCCCCGCCCGGGCTACGATAATGATGAAATTTGGGAGGTGCGGGACGAGGAAGTCCCGCCTTTGGATACTCCGGTCGAAATCACCCTAACCCTCTCCAGCTCCGCCAAACCATGAACCGCTCCACATTTCTTCGCATTCTCTTCGGCGCCTCCGCTTCCATCGGCGCGGGTCTTCCTTCACTTCCGCCTTTGGTCGCCCGGGCTGAAGCCGCCGCGGCCATTCCCCGGGCGAAAGATCGCTCGCTCCAGCTCGAAATCGAGCACGCCATTGAAAAAGGTCTTCTTTATCTCAAGGACAAGCAGGACTCCGCCGGCTTCTGGTCCAATGCCGATTATCCCGCCCTGACCGGCCTGGTTCTTCTCGGCTTTGTCGGGGAACCCTCCGGGGTGGTCAAGGCGCATCCCCCCGATTTTGTCCGCAAGGGCTACGACTTCCTTCTCCGCTCCGCCAAACCCGATGGCGGCATTTACGGCCAGGCCCTCGCCAACTACAACACCTCCGTCGTCGTTCTGGCCCTCAATGCCGCCGATCCGGAGAAATACGACGCTGTTCTCCGCCGCGCCCGTGCTTTTCTCGCTGGTCAGCAAAATTTCTATCCCAAGCAGGACGGCAAAACGAATCCCTACGAAGGCGGCATCGGCTATGGTGACGACGGCCCGCACTCAGATGTCTCCAACACCGCCTTCGCGCTCGAGGCCCTCCGTGAAACCCGCAGCATGGTCTACGATCAGGACATCCCCGCCAGCAAGGATCTCAACTGGGACGCCGCCGTCGCTTTTCTCCAACGCTGCCAGAATCTCCCCGCCGCCAACGCTCAGCCCTGGGTCACCGGCGATGCCAGCAACCGCGGCGGTTTCATCTACACGCCGGTTGCCGAGGACAACCACGCCTTCGACGATAGGGACGGCAAAAAAGTTCCCCGCTCCTACGGCAGCATGAGTTATTCCGGCCTGCTCAGTTACATCTACGCCGACCTCACCCGCGAAGACCCGCGCGTCACCGCCGTCCACGACTGGCTCAGCCGCAACTACACCGTGAAGGAAAATCCCGGCCTCGGCGCCTCTGGTCTCTATTACTACTACCACACCATGGCCAAGGCCCTTTCCGTCTATGGCGCCGACCAGATCAATCTTTCCGAGGGCAAAACCGCTGACTGGCGCCAGGATCTTACCCTGAAGCTTCTTGATCTCCAGGCCAGCAACGGCTCGTGGGTCAACACCCAGAGCGGCCGCTGGTGGGAGAAGGATCCCGTCCTCGTCACCTCCTACTGCGTGCGTACGCTCGAGATGATTCATCCGGGCATTTGAAATCAGCCGCCATGGACCGCACCCGCCTTACGGATATCTACTTCCCCGAAGCCCGCTCCCGGTTGATCGACCTCGCCGCTTTTCTCGACCGCATCGACCGTGCGGAAGGCCAGGACGACTTCCGGCTTAAATCGCTCCGGGCCGCGCTGGCCGAACTCGCCGCGCCCGGTTCCGACAAGGCCCGTAAAATCCTGCTTCTTCTCAGCGATCCCACCGCCGAGCCCGTCGCTGAAGCCGGTGCCAAATCCGCCGCTGGCGCCTGGTCCCGCTTCTGATTTTTGGACGCGGCCATGCGCTATATCGAGCCTCATGCCCACATGGTCAGTCGTGTGACGGACGACTATGCAACCATGGCCGCTGCCGGCTGCCGCGCCATCTGTGAGCCCGCCTTCTGGGCTGGATTCGACCGCAGTTCTGTCGACGGTTTCTTCGATTATTTTTGCCAGCTCACCGAGCACGAACCCCGCCGCGCCGCGCAATTCGGCCTGCCCCATTTCTGCTGGCTCTGTCTCAATCCCAAGGAGGCCGAGAATCTCACCCTCGCCGAGGAAGTCCTCGCCATCATTCCTTCGTTTCTCGACCGGCCCAATGTCCTCGGCATTGGCGAAATCGGCCTCAACAAGAACAGTCGCCACGAGGTCGCCGTTCTCGAAAAACATATCGACCTGGCCGTCCGTCACCGGCAGATGATCCTGATCCACACGCCACACCTCGAGGACAAGTGGAAAGGCACGCGACTCATCCTCGATTGCCTCAAGCAAAACCCCGGCGTTGATCCCTCCCGCGTCATCATCGACCACGTCGAGGAACACACCGTCGACCTCGTTCTCGATGCCGGTTTCTGGGCCGGCATCACACTCTACCCCACCTCCAAATGTTCGCCGGCCCGCGCCATCGATATGATTGAAATCTACGGCACGCAGCGCCTTTGGCTCAACTGCGCCTGCGATTGGGGCCAGAGCGATCCGCTTGCCGTGCCCAAGACCGCCCTCGAAATGAAACGTCGCGGCCATAGTGAGACCGCCATCGACCGGCTCATCTACCAAAACCCACGCCGCTTTCTCGGCCAAAATCCTAAATTCCGCATCGACGAAACCGCGTGCGAAAATCCCTCCGATGCGGCTGAAAAATAATCTTCACCTCGCCTACTGCACCAATATCCATCGCGGTGACGATTGGCCCCAGACACTGGCCTCTCTTGAAGAATACACGCTTGCCGTCCGCGACCGCGTTTCCGCCGGTCGCCCCTATGCGATTGGTCTGCGTCTGAGCGATCTCGCTTCGCGCCAGTTGAGCGAACCCGCCACGCTCGCCGCTTTCCGCGACTGGCTTCAGCGCCACAACTGCTATGTTTTTACGATTAACGGATTTCCTTTCGGGCGCTTCCATGGCGCCCGCGTCAAGGAGGCCGTCTACCTTCCCGATTGGACCAATCCTGAACGGCCCGCTTACACCAACCGCCTCTTCGATATCGTTGCGCAACTTGTTCCCGAGGGCGTCGAAGGCAGCGTCAGCACGCTCCCCGGCTCCTTCAAGCCTTTTATTACTTCACCTATTCAGCGGGACCAAATCCGCCGCCATCTCTGGCAGTGTATCGACCACATCGAAAACTGTTCGCATCGCTACGGACGCCGCCTCCATCTCGGCGTCGAGCCGGAGCCTCTCGGCCTTTTCGAAAACACCGCCGAAACCGTCCGCTTTTTCCGGGAAATGGAAAACGACCGGCCTCATGATCCGCGCCTACGCACCTTCCTTGGCGTGAATTACGATGCCTGCCACCTCGCCGTGGAATACGAGGAGCCCGCCACCGCTGTTGCCGCATTTCAAAAGGACGGTATCCGCCTCAGCAAAATCCATCTCAGCTCCGCTCTCCAGGTCGTTCCTGATTCCGTCACCCGCGAGTGGTTGCGGCCATTCGCCGACAATACCTATCTCCATCAGGTCATGGCTCGCGCCGCCGATGGTTCGCTCCGCATCGATCGGGATCTCGATCTCGCTCTAGCGCAGTCGCCCGGCGACCTCGAATGGCGCATCCATTTTCACGTTCCGCTCCACGCCGCCCGGTTTACCCACGGCCAGACCACCAGCTCCCATCTTCTCGGTCTCTTCGATCTTCTGGCCCGCGATCCGGCGCTCTGCTCCCACCTCGAAATGGAAACATATACCTGGGAGGTTATGCCGGAGGAGCTTCGCGCCAGGTCGGTTGTCGATCAGCTTGTCCGCGAGTACGAATGGACTCTCGATCAGCTTGGTCGCAGAGGTTTCGTTCCCTCATGAAATCCTCCGCCGAAGCCGCCCGGGCCTTTCTTATCCTCGGCCGCATTTCCAATCTGCCTACCGTCTGGTCCAATCTCACCGCTGGATGGCTTCTTGCGGGTGGCTGGGAGAAAGGTTCCGTTCCCTCGCTCACGCTTCTCTTGTTCGGCGGCAGCTTCCTTTACATCGGCGGAATGTACCTCAACGACTGGTGCGATACCGCCTTTGACTCCCGCCATCGCTCAGAGCGTCCCATCCCCTCCGGCAGAATTTCCCGGAACAAGGTGGGCCTGATGACGGCTGGCTGGTTTGTCCTTGGCCTCGCCTGCCTTACTCCTCTCGGTTGGCTCACTTCAATCCTCGCAACCCTCCTTCTTGCCGCCATCGTGCTCTACGATTTCCATCATAAGAACGTCCCCTGGGCGCCGTTCCTCATGGGTTTTTGCCGTTTCCTTCTCTATCTCCTGGCGGCCTCCGTGGTCGACTCGCAAATCCCCTTGTTCCTTCTTATCTGCGCCGCCGCTCTGGGTTTCTACGTCGCCGGCATTACTTACATCGCCCGGGGGGAGAGCCAGCCCGGCAAACCTTTCCGCTGGGGCTTTCTCCTTCTTCTCTGTCCGCTCGTTGTTCTGTCTAATCGATCATTCTTTTTTGTTCCGGCGCCGCTTCTCTTCTGCCTTCTTTTTCTCGGCTGGCTCATTTTGGTCCTTATTCCCTTCTGGCGAAAGACCGATCCCTTCGTTGGCCGTGTCGTCTCAGGACTGCTCGCTGGCATTGTCCTGGTCGATGCGCTTTTGGTTTCCGCATTTAGCTCCAATTGGCTGGCCGCCGCCCTTCTTCCCTTTTTGTTGCTGGCTCTCCTCTTGCAACGTTCCATTCCCGCCACCTAATTTAATGGGAATGGAATTCACGACGAGAACCCTGGAAGCCGCCTTCACGGTCCGGTTCGACCATCGCATTTTTTTTACCCGTTCCGTCTTCTCGCCTGAAAATCCGGTTCTGGCTCGGTTGTTTGAAAAAACGGGTGATGGTGATAAGGCCCTCGTCGTCGTCGATGACGGTGTTGCTCATGCTTTCCCGAACTTGGTCGATCAAATCGTGACCTGCTTCGCGCCTGAGTCCTTTCCCATCCGGCTCGTTTGTCCGCCATTGGTTGTGCCCGGAGGTGAAAAGGCCAAGAATTCGCCGCACTTCGTCGAGGAACTTCATCGCCAGATCGACCGAACCGGCCTTTGCCGCCATTCCTATCTTCTCGCGATTGGTGGCGGAGCTTTGCTCGATGCCGTTGGATTTGCCGCGGCAACGGCCCATCGCGGTATCCGCCACATTCGTTTCCCCACCACCACCCTCGGCCAGGCCGATAGCGGAATCGGCGTCAAAAACGGCATTAATGCCTTCGGTAAAAAGAACTTCATCGGCGCCTTTGCACCGCCCTTCGCCGTCTTCAACGATAGTGATTTCTGGCCCAGTCTTCCTCCACCGGAAAGACGCGCCGGGCTGATTGAAGCCATCAAGGTTGCCCTCATCCGCGACGCCGTGTTTTTCGAGGAGTTGGAGAAAAACGTCCTCGCACTCGCTCGGGGAGATGTTCCGGTCATGGAACAGGCCATTTACCGCTGTGCTCAGCTTCATTTCCAGCATATCACGCAGGGCGGCGATCCTTTTGAACTCGGCTCCGCGCGGCCTCTCGATTTCGGGCACTGGGCCGCCCATAAACTGGAGCAGATATCCGGCTTCTCCATTTCTCATGGTGAAGCTGTTGCCCTGGGATTGACCCTCGATGCCTTCTACAGTTGCCGGTCGGGAATGCTCCCCGGGCGGTCGCTTGATCGCGTTCTTTCTCTTCTCGAAAAACTCGATTTTTCCCTCTACCATCCTCTCATGCGGGAGACGGATGCGCAGGGAGAATGGCCCCTTTTGCATGGCCTCAATGAATTTCGCGAACATCTCGGCGGCGAATTGACCATTACCCTCCTCGAGGACATTGGCCGGGGGATTGAGGTGCATCGTATCGATTCCGCCCTCATGCAGAAATGCGTCCTTGAGCTTGCGGCTCGTTCCGGCTTTTCTACTGCACGGCTTTGACGTTCATGCCGCGCACTGTCGTACTTAACATCGTTGGTCTCACTCGCGCCCTGCTGGGTCCGTCCACACCGCGCCTCCTCGCCTTTGCCTCCGAAGGCACAGCCATGGCCATCCGCCCGGCTCTACCCGCTGTCACCTGCACCGCTCAGGCCTCTTATCTCACCGGCCTCCCTCCGTCCGGCCATGGCATCGTCGGCAACGGCTGGTACGACCGCGATCTTGCCGAGGTCCATTTCTGGAAGCAGTCTAACCATCTGGTCCGCGGTCCCAAGTTGTGGGACAAGCTCGGTGTGCTCGACCCCTCTTTTACCTGCGCCCAGCTCTTTTGGTGGTATAACATGTACGCCGCCGTCGATTATTCCATCACGCCGCGTCCTCTTTATCCCGCCGACGGTCGTAAAATCTTCGACATCCACACCGAACCTTTTTCGCTTCGCTCTGAAATTAAAAAGGACCTCGGCGAATTTCCTTTCCCCCAATTCTGGGGGCCCGGCGCCGGCATCGCTTCCTCTCACTGGATTGCCGAGTCCGCCCGCTGGATCGAAGAGAAATTTCATCCCTCGCTCAACCTCGTCTATCTCCCGCATCTCGATTACAACCTCCAGCGCTTCGGTCCTTACGATCCGAAAATTCCGGAGGATCTGCGACAGATCGATGAGATTGCGGGAAACCTCATCGACTATTTTCGCTCCCGCTCCATCCAGGTTGCCATCCTCTCCGAATACGGCATCACGGAAGTTGATTCTCCCATCCATCTCAATCGACTTTTCCGTCGTCGCGGCTGGCTGACCCTTAAGGACGAACTTGGGCTTGAAATGCTCGACTGTGGCGCCAGCAAGGTTTTCGCCGTTGCTGATCACCAAGTCGCCCACATTTACGTCAACGATTCTTCGCTCGAAACATCTGTGCGCTCTGCTCTTGAAAGCGAGAGCGGCGTGGAGCAGATCCTTGATCGGCCTGCGCAGAAAGATTTCGGCCTCCTTCATCCCCGCTCCGGCGATTTCGTCGTGGTCGCCAAGCGCCGCCATTGGTTCACCTATTATTACTGGAATGACGATGCTCGAGCGCCCGATTTCGCCCGAACCGTCGATATCCATCGCAAGATCGGTTATGACCCCGCCGAGTTGTTCATCGATCCGAAGTTGCGCTTTCCATCGCTTCGTGTCGGCGCCTATCTCCTCCGGAAGAAACTCGGTCTTCGCGGCGTGCTCGATATTATTCCTCTCGACGCCTCTCTCGTCCAAGGATCGCATGGCCGGCGCCCGGAAAATCAAAGCGAATGGCCCCTGTTACTTCTTGAGAAGCACCATGTCCGCGCCAAACCCGGCGAAGCCCTCTCCGCCGAGTCGGTGCACAATGAACTGCTGCGCTATTGCAGCGGGAGTTAAACCTCGATCTTGAGCGTCATCAGCTCGAACGGCCGCAGCTTAAGCTGAATCCGGTTGTTCGTGCATTTGAGCGCAGCTGCTTTCGGCTCGGTCTGCTCCAGAAGGTTCGTGATCGCGGCCTTTTTCAGGTTGAGCAACGAAGTCAGCATCGCAGTCTGATGCGCTCCATGCGCTTCGTAGAAACGCAGAATCAAATGCTTCGAATCCTCCGCCTGCTTCACTGTATCCAGTACAACTGCTGGATTATCCACCGAGAAATAGCTCCGGCTTTGCGGTTCCGCCGATGTGGCGAAAGTCTGAAGCGGCTGATTAAACGCAGCTGCTTCGGAGATGACGCCTCCCAGTTGCGGGCCGCCCTCATGCGGGAACAACGCATAGCGGAAGCGGTGCTTGCCCATGTCGGCCTGCGGGTCAGGCAGCTTCGTCGAGCGAAGCAGCGAAAGCCGCAACACATTGCCATGGCAGGCATAGCCATATTTCGAATCGTTCAGCAGCGCCACGCCGAAATTCGGTTCCGAAAGATCGGCCCACTTGTGGGCGCATACCTCGAACCGCGCGAAATCCCAGCTCGTATTGAAGTGGGTCGGGCGCCGCACATGGCCGAATTGGATTTCGTACGTGGCGAATTCGCTGCGTAGTGCCAGCGGAAATTCGACCTTCAGGAAGCGATTCTTCTCCGTCCAGTCGACTTCGCAGGCGAAATCGAGCCGGGGTGATTCCGCCGTCAGCGAAATCCTCTGCTTCAGCTTGGCCTTGGCGTTGATCTCGATGTCGAGCTCGACCGTCACGCGCAGCGGCCCCTTCTCCACCACGCGCATCTGCCGAACCGTGCCGACGTCCCAGCGCTTTTCCAGGTGGAAGATTTCAACATCCCATGCATCCCACCGCTGGGGAATATCCTCGAACAGCACAAACTGATTGCCTTTGCCCCTTTCCGCGATGGCTTCGCGCTGGTTGCAAAGGTCGAAAAAGCCGATCAGATGTCCCTGCGCATCGAACGTGGCCCGGACCAGCGAATTCTCCAGTATGAATCCCATACCGCTTTTCCGGAACGAAACCGGGACATCCGTCTTTGTCTCCGGTTCGGCCACGGCATAGCCGTAGGACGGAACGGACGCGAATGACAATTTCCGGCTGCCCGGTACGGTCACCACTTCCCGTCGCGCCCAACTCAGCGTATTCAGCGTACCGACTCTTCCATTCTTCTTTGCCGGAGTCGGCAAAATCTGGGAGGCGGCTTTGGCCCGGATCTTGGCCGCCGAGCCGAGAATTTCCGCATAGTCCTTCGCCGAATCGTCATACACATGGGTGATCGAGGAGCCAGGAATAATATCGTGAAACTGATTTAACAGCACCAGTTCCCAGAGATGATTGATGGCTGCGTGAGGATAGGCCGGGCCTTTTTCCAGTGCAGCAATCGCCGAAAGGAACTCCGCATCATGAAGCACTTCCTCGCTGCGGCGATTGTCCCGCTTATTGGCGGCCTGGGTCGTGTAAGTGCCGCGGTGCAGTTCAAAGTAAAGTTCACCGGACCAGACAATCGGATCGGTAATGTCCTTTTCGCAGCGCTGGAAAAAGTCGCGCGGCGTCCGGATCTCGATCTCGGGAAGCCCCTGCAGATTCTTCATTCGCGCCAGCCGCTCGACCATTTCCTCGGTCGGACCGCCGCCGCCGTCGCCATAGCCGAAAAGCAGATAACCTTCGCTGGCCCGTTCCTTATCCTTGAAGAAGTTGTAGTGCCGCAGAACTTCCTCGATGTTGCAAAATGAATTGTAGGTGTTCGCGGGCGGGAAGTGAGTCAGCACACGCGAGCCGTCGATGCCTTCCCAGAGAAACGTGCTGCTGGTTGGCCGGTTGAACTGGTTCCACGACAGCTTTTGCGTGAGGAAGAAGCGGATGCCCGCGCCGCGCATGATCTGCGGCAACGCGCCGGAATAGCCGAACACGTCCGGGTTCCAGAACTCCTGGCAGATCGAGCCGAACTCATGCAGGAAAAACCGCTGCCCGATCAGGAACTGCCGCACCAGCGATTCGCCGCTTGGAATATTGCAATCGGGCTCGATCCAGGTTCCCCCCGCCGGGACGAACTGCTTCTTCTTCGCCTTGGCCCTGATTTTCGCGTAAAGCGCCGGCTGCTCCTTCTTGATCCAGGCCAGTTGCTGCGCCTGCGAGCAGACGAATTTGTATTCGGGATAATCGTCCATCATCCGTACGGCTGTCGAAAAGGTCCGATAACATTTGCGATGTGTTTCCGCCAGCGGCCAAAGCCACGCCGTGTCGATATGCGCATGGCCAATGGCCGAGATGTGATGATTGCGCGTCCCGTTGCGGGCCGAGAAAAATTTCCGGGCAATCGCGCGGCCCTTTGCGTAGGTCTCGCGCTCGCCAAACACGACTGCGTTGACAATCTCGTTCGCTGTCGTCAGCGCATGGCCCTGGTCGGGACCGTCCACAGGCAAACCCTCCGCCATTTCCTTGATGATGGCAAAATCCCACATCAGGTCCCAAATCGCCTGGTCGAACGTGACCAGCCGGGCGTGCCGAAGGAGCCCCATGTTATCACTTTGCAATTTCCCTTCGCCGTCGTTCAGGCCAAACAAGCCATTGATCGCCGCTTCGACATAGAGCGTTCCCTTTTCTCCGCCGCGTGCCCGCGGAGTCAGCGTGAAATAGGACCGAACGTCCTCCGGACCCCAGTTGTAACTCGTCAATCCCTGCAGCGGCACGCCGTCTTTCCAGACACAGCCTTCCGATGCCGAGTCAAAATGAAGCAACACCTTTCGTCCGGCCCATTCCCTGGGGATGACGTAGTCGATCTTGAACCAATGCGTGGACCAGCCGGGGCCAAAGACTTCGCCCTCCTTGGCGGTCCGATATTTTCCTTTGATCGCCTCGCGATAACTGATGCGCCCCGGCGCGGAAAAGACGGACAGCCGGGCAAGCGGAGCAGCCTCGGGATAAAGAAGGGCTTTAAGTTCCCGGGCGAAACGGGCAATGCGCCCTTTGGTAACTTCTGGATGTTTAAGCATGGCGAATCGAATTAATCAGGGATATGAAGTGGAGTTGAGTGAAAGGGAAATTTTAGGATGGAGTCCGAGTCCACCATTTGTCGATGGCTTCCGTCTTTTTCCGGAGAAAGAACTATTTCTCCGGTATAAATCGCCTGACTTATGATCCACCCAGAGTATTACTATTGCCCCAATTCCTTGGTGGCGGCAACGAGGTCGTGCTGGAAGCCGGGGCTGGCGAGAATGGCGTTGCCGGTGGCTCTGCCGAGGACTTCGCCTTCCTTGATGTCGCTGGGATTATGGACGCCGGCATCGACGCGGCTTTGAGCGATCTGGGCAGCACGATCAAGGAGGGCCTGCTGTTTGTTGGGCAGAAGGGTGCCAAGGACGACGGCCAGCGTGTAGGAGCCCATGGCGTGGCCGCTGGGATAGCTATAGCCGGTGACCTTGAAGAGGGCGTGAACCTGATCGGGATGCTGCTGATAAGGACGGAGGCGCTTGTATTTGTTCTTAGCGGTTTCGTTGATAGTGCGGGTGATGGCCATGACATTTTTCAGGAACTGATTGAACTTGGGGGCATGGTCGGGGGTGAGGTTTTTGCCATAGACGTCCTCGAACAATTTATAGGAGAAGGTTTCATCGCGCTTGCATTCAGCGATCATCGCGGGTGTGCGGGATTTTTGGATTTCGAGGACTTTGGCGAGATCGGCCTGATCTTCGGCAGAGCCAACTGCGGGCGGCGGCGGGACGGAATCGCTGAGGGTTTGTTCCTGGGCCCGGCTCAGCCATTGGGGATCCTTGGTCTCTTTATCGGCGATGGCGCAGGTGGAGGCGAGGATTACGAAAAGCAGCGAGAGTACGCCGAGGGATTTTGGGTTCATGGCGGAGAGTTTGCCAGACGCCGTTTTGATTGCAATGCCAACTTGCCCTGTCGTGCGATTTAGTCTGCAGATTTGGGCTGCCTTCCGTCGAGGACGAGGCGGAGGGCCTTGAGCGGGATTCAGGCGGAGTAGAGCTTGATGAGAAAATGTTTGACGCAGGGACCGGACATTTTGGCGACGCTGCTGTGGGTGTGGAATCCGCTGGTGGCGATGATTTTGACCGAGAGGTTGATGATGGAGAGAGCCTGGATGATGATGGAGCCCTGAAGGAGGGGTATGGTCATGTTGGTCAAAATGGCTTGTAGAGAGCCAGGTAGCCAGCCGCCATCCCGAGGAGAATCCAGGCGGGAATCCAGACCCACATGAGGCGACTGAGGCGCGCGGCCAGCGAAATGGAACCGCCGAGCAACAACCAGATCAGGAACTTGACCTTGATCCAATTGGGCGGGTCGCCATGGGGCAGGCCGAGGCCGGAGAGCATCGCGATCCCTGTGACGATGATGGTAATGAGCCCGATGCCATGAAGAATTGCGGCGGCACGGCGGATTTTCCTTTGGTTGGGACCGAGGCCGACGCGGGAGGCGAAGAGCATGCCGCCGAGGCCGAGGAAAAGAAGCATGATGCCGGCGAAATGAAAGAGCTTGATCGTGAGGTAGTCCATCGGGGCGAAAAGATGAGAAGAAAGTCAGCGGCTTTTGCCGGGCGAAGTCAACCGATCACTTTCTCCATTTAATATCTCAAACGATTTGGACACCGCCGAAGATGGCCTATCTTGACTTGTGGCCCATCACATTCAACTCAACCTGCGGGATGTCGGACAGCTTTTTAACACGATCGATCCCTCTCCATTTCAGGACAAGGATCTCGATGGCGACGCGGAGGATTTCATCGTGAGCTGGGCGCAGGAATTTCCGACGGATGAGCCGCTTGACCTGGTTGTTCACGTGGAGCTGCCACCCGAAGGGGAGCAGCCGAAACTGGTGGAGAAGGCGATCCATAATTTCTTCGCATACCGCGCGCGGTTAAACCAACTGGAGTTTAAGCGATTGATGCGGCAGGGCCGGACAAGCCTGATGGTCGGCTTTTCGTTCCTAGGCCTCTGTCTTTTGATCACCGAGGTGCTAATGCCGCGCTCGACGGGAATCCTGCCCGACTTCATCCAGCAGGGCCTGACCATCGCGGGATGGGTGGCGATGTGGCGGCCGATGGAAATTTATCTCTACGAATGGTGGCCCCTGCGGCATCGCGGAAAAGTCTTTCGGAAATTGAGCCGGATGCCGGTCGAACTGCGGGTGAGGGGAGAGAAGCCTAAAATTTTTTCCACCCGAATGGCCGTCCCCAAGGTCGAAGTAAAAAACTGACGTGGCGGTTTCATTGTCTGAGCGCCATTTGGAGATTTGAGAAACGGGTGTATGATTGCATACAACCCGAAGGGGATTTCGGGATGGGTGTGTTACCCCCATGAAAAGCCGATTTTACAGCCCGGTGGCGAATCGCCTAGAAACCGGAGTGGAGCCCGAAGTAAAAGTCGAAATCAAGCCAGATATTGATCCGATTTTGATGGATTGGGTGCGGTTGCATGCCTATCAGCTTCGGCATGAGAATAAGGGGATCGAACGACACACGCAGGAATTGAAGGCCCTGGGGCAGAGCGCCGAGCGCCTGCATGAGCTGGAGGATTGGCGACACTCGCATCTTTTTACGCGGCAGGAGCGGGCGGCGCTGGCTCTGTGCGAGGCGTTGGTGAGTCATCCCGGGGACAACCTTGCGCGGGGATTACTGCAGAGAGCGCGGCGTTATTTCAGCAACAGCCAGTTAATTTCCATCACGATGACGGTAATGACGATCATCAATTGGAACCATCTGGCCGCCTCCCACCTGCTAGTGACGGATCATGCGACTTCGCGGATGGTCTTGCACCGAATTGAGTAGACGAGGCGATTTTTGGCTGGTGGAAATGAAAAAGGTCGCCACGTGCGCTATGTTGCCCTGTGATTAACCGATTGCTGCCCATAAAAAAATCGAAACGCCGCCCACCACGAAAGGTCACCGTGCGCGTGGGCTGCCACATTGTTTACGAAACGTCGCTGCCCACGCCGGTTGTTTTCGTGCTCAAGCCCCGTTCCGACGAAAAGCAGGAAGTGATGCATGAAAAATTCTGCATCAGTTCTCATCCGCCGGCCCGGGAATTCAAAGACGAGCACGGGAATATCGCCTGCCGTACCATGCTGCAGCCGGGGCAGAACATCATTCACCACGACGCACTGGTAATGGTCTCCGCGCTGCCGGATGATGCCGACCACAAGCGTCTGGCGCTACCGGTGGAGCAGATTCCGCCCGCGGTGCTTCGCTACACGCTACCGAGCCGTTATTGCGATTCGGACAAGCTGCTGAATTTTGCCTGGGAAAAGTTCGGTCAAATTCCCCACGGCATCGAGCGTGTCCAGGCCATCTGCGACTGGACGCACCGCAACATCGAATACCGTTTCGGCTCGGGCCGGGCCGATCTCGCCGCATCGGAAGTCATTACGCGACGTTACGGCGTCTGCCGGGATTTCGCGCATGTGGCCATCGCTCTTTGCCGCGCGTTCAATGTGCCGGCGCGTTACATCACCGGTCATCTGCCCGACATCGGTCATCGTGATCCCGGAACACCGATGGATTTCCATGCCTACTTCGAGGTTTATCTTGGAAGCATCTGGTGCACGTTCGATGCGCGTTACAACATTCCGCGGATCGGGCGGGTCAAGGTCGCGCAGGGACTTGATGCCGTGGAAGGCGCATTCTCCACGATTTATGGCGAGGCGATCCTGACTTGGTTTGAAGTGTGGGCCTATCAGGTCAATCCGGACGAGGTCTCCCTCGACGATCCAATTGACCTGTCAAAGCGCCTCGACGGGACGGAAAAAATCCGGTTTTGCTGATGCCTAAGGCAGACTGGTGCGGCCCATCAGGAATTCATCGCAGGCCCGGGCGGCGCCGCGGCCTTCCTGGATCGCCCAGGCGACGAGGCTTTGGCCGCGCCGGCAATCACCCGCGGCGAAGACATTCGGCAGGCTGGTCTGGTAACGCTTGGCAGGCTCTGTCTTGATATTGCTGCGCGGGTCGCGCTCGACACCAAGCGTCTTGAGGAGGGGGGGTTCGGGGCCGAGAAAGCCCATGGCGATGAGGACCATCTGCGCCGGATAGGTTTTGCCGCTGCCAGGAATTTCCCGGTAAACAAACTGGCCCTTGTCGTTCTTTTTCCATTCCACCTTGACGGCATGGACCGCGCTGACATGACCGTCCTTGTCGCTTTCGAATTTGATCGCCGAGGTGGAAAAGACGCGGGGGTCGTCGCCGTAGCGGGCCCGGGCCTCGACATGGCCGTAATCGGTGCGAAGGAAGCGGGGCCACTCGGGCCACGGATTGTCGGCGCCGCGTTCCAGGGGTGGGGCCGGAAGAATCTCGAGCTGCGCGATGCTTCTCGCGCCCTGGCGCACCGCTGTGCCGACGCAATCGGTGCCGGTGTCGCCGCCTCCAATGATGACAACGTCGTGGTTCCGGGCGTCGATGAAATCGCGGGTATGATCGAGAACCGCATGGGTATTAGTCGCGAGATATTCCATCGCGAAATGAACTCCCGCGGCATTGCGGCCCTCGATGGGCAGGTCGCGCGGGCGGGTAGATCCGATGCAGAGGACCACGGCGGAGAATTCCCGCAGAAGCCGGTCGGCTGAATAATTTTTTCCGATCTCGGTGTTGCAGATAAAGTGAATGCCCTCGGCCTTCAGCTTGCGGATGCGGCGAAGCAGGACGAGTTCCTTGTCGAGCTTCATGTTGGGAATGCCGTACATCAGCAGGCCGCCGGGGCGGTCGGCGCGTTCGAAGACGGTGACGGCGTGGCCGGCCTGGTTCAGTTGCGCGGCGGCACTGAGTCCCGCCGGACCCGAGCCGACCACGGCAATCTTTTTGCCGGTGCTGACCTGGGGAATTTCGGGGGCGAGCCAGCCTTCCTCCCAACCTTTTTCGACCACGGCCGCCTCGATGCTTCGCACCGTGACAGGCGTTTCGATGCTGCCGAGCGTGCAGGAACCCTCGCAGGGAGCGGGACAGACACGGGCGGTGAATTCGGGGAAATTATTGGTTTCGTGCAGCCGCTGCAGGGCCTCGCGCCAGAGGCCGCGATAGACCAGGTCATTCCATTCGGGAATCAGGTTGCTGAGGGGGCAGCCCGCCGCCGCGCCGTTGATAACCATGCCGGCATGGCAAAAGGGGATGCCGCAATCCATGCAGCGCGCGCTCTGGGTTTTGATTTTTTCCTCGGTCAGATCGAGGTGAAATTCGTTCCAGTCTCCGATGCGTTCCATCGGCGGGCGATCCGCTGCCACCTCCCGCTTGAATTCGATGAATCCGGTTGGTTTGCCCATAATTTCAGCCTCCGCCCACGCGGGCAACGTCCTTTGAGTTTTCCTCGAACGCGGCTTCCATCGCGGCGTCGCCGCTCAGGCCCGAATCGTGCGCGCGCTTGAGCGCCTGGAGAACGCGCTGGTAATCGCGCGGGATGACTTTGACGAAACGGGGCATCATCTCCTCCCAGAAAGCAAGGATCTTGAAGGCGCGTTGGCTGCCGGTCTGGTCGGCATGACGCTTGACCAGGCGGCGCACCTGCTCGGCTTCTTCTTCGTCGGCGATTTTTTCGAGGTTCACCATCGAGCCATTGCAGTGGGACGCGAAATCGCCCGCTTCATCGAGGACGTAAGCCACACCGCCGCTCATGCCCGCGGCGAAATTACGGCCGGTCGGCCCGAGGACGACGACGATGCCGCCGGTCATGTATTCGCAGGCGTGATCGCCCACCGCCTCGACGACGGCGTGTGCGCCGGAATTGCGGACGCAGAACCGTTCGCCGGCCATGCCGCGGATGTAGGCCTCCCCGCTGGTCGCGCCGTAGAGGGCCACGTTGCCGGTGATAATGTTTTCCTCCGGAACGAAGGTGGAAGTGCGTGGCGGGAAAAGAATGATCTTGCCGCCGCTCAGGCCCTTGCCGAGATAGTCGTTGGCGTCGCCCTCGATGCCGAGCGTGACGCCCTTCGGCAGGAAAGCGCCGAAGCTTTGCCCCGCCGAGCCCTGAAAATGAAGATGGATCGTATCCTCGGGCAGTCCCTTCTCGCCATGGCGCCGAGTGATTTCGTGGCCGAGGATCGTGCCGACAACGCGGTCGGTGTTGCGGATCGGCAATTCCGCCTCGATCTTCTCACCCCGTTCGATGGCCGGCTGGCAAAGATCGAGCAGCGTGGTGAGATCGAGCGATTTTTCGAGACCGTGATCCTGCGGGACCTGGCAATAGCGGCCAACCTCCGGCCCGGCCTTCGGCTGATAGAGGATGCCGGAGAGATCGAGCCCGGCGGCCTTCCAGTGATTGACCGCATTTTTCGCTTCGAGCATGTCGGTGCGGCCGATCATTTCGTTCAAGGTGCGGAAACCGAGTTGGGCCATGATCTCGCGCAGTTCCTCCGCGACGAAACGCATGAAGTTGACGACATGCTCGGGCTGGCCGGTGAAATTTTTGCGCAGGCGCGGGTCCTGCGTGGCGACGCCCTTGGGACACGTGTTCAAATGGCAGACCCGCATCATCACGCAGCCCATCGCGACCAGCGGTGCCGTGGCGAAGCCGAATTCCTCCGCGCCGAGGAGCGCCGCGACAGCGACATCCCGGCCCGTTTTCAACTGGCCATCCGTCTCCACCACGATGCGGCTGCGAAGATTGTTCAGGACCAGCGTCTGATGGGTTTCGGCCACGCCGAGTTCCCAGGGAAGGCCAGCATGCTTGATGCTCGAAAGCGGCGAAGCGCCGGTGCCGCCATCGAAGCCGCTGATGAGCACGACATCGGCATGGGCCTTGGCCACGCCGGCGGCGATGGTGCCCACGCCGACTTCGGAGACAAGCTTCACGCTGATGCGCGCCTCCCGGTTGGAATTCTTCAGATCGTGGATCAGTTCCGCGAGGTCCTCGATGGAATAGATGTCGTGGTGCGGTGGCGGCGAAATCAGGCCGACGCCCGGCGTGGTGTGGCGGGTCTTGGCGACCCAGGGATAAACCTTGCGACCGGGCAGTTCGCCGCCTTCGCCGGGTTTGGCTCCCTGCGCCATCTTGATCTGGATTTCCCGGGCCTGGGTCAGGTAGAGGCTGGTGACGCCGAACCGTCCCGAAGCGACCTGCTTGATCGCGGAATTTTTCGAGTCACCCTCCTCGTTGGTCCACGCATAGCGCTCGGAGTCCTCGCCGCCTTCGCCGGTGTTGGATTTGCCGCCGATGCGGTTCATGGCAATGGCGAGGGTCTCATGCGCCTCCTTCGAGATGGAGCCATAGCTCATTGCGCCGGTCTTGAAGCGCTTCATGATCGACTCGACCGGCTCGACTTCCGCGAGCGGAATCCGCTCGCCTTTCTTGAATTCGAGCAGGCCGCGCAGCGTGAAGCATTGCTTGTCCTGGTCGTCGATCAGCTGGGAATATTTGCGGAAGAGGCCGTAATCGCCACGCCGGACCGCCTGTTGCAACTGGTGGACCGATTCGGGACTGAAGAGATGCGCCTCGCCTTCCTTGCGCCAGCGGTATTCGCCTCCGGCTTCGAGAAGCGGGCGGCTGTTCTGATGGTCGGGAAAAGCCCGGGCATGGCGTTCCAGTAGTTCCAGGGCAATGACGCCGAGATCGGCCCCCTGGATGCGCGAGGGCGTGCGGGTGAAATATTTATCGATGACGGAGCGATGAAGGCCGATGGCCTCGAAAATCTGCGCGCCGCGATAACTTTGCATCGTCGAGATGCCCATCTTCGACATGGTCTTGACCACGCCCTTGACGATGCCCTTGATGTAGTTCTTGATCGCGGTTTTCTCGTCGAGGCCGGACAAAAAGCCGCTTTGCACCGACGCCTCGATCGTTTCAAAGGCGAGATAGGGATTAATCGCGCCGATGCCATAGCCGATGAGGAGGGCGAAGTGATGCACCTCGCGCGGTTCGGCCGATTCCAGCACGAGGCCGACGCGCGTGCGCGTGCCCTGATGAATGAGATGATGATGGAGTCCGGCGCCGGCCAGCAGCGCGGGGATCGCGGCATTTTCGCGGTTGATGCCGCGGTCGGAAAGGATTAGAAGATTCGCGCCGTCGGCAATGGCGCGGTCGGCTTCGGCGAAAAGACGGTCGAGTGCGTCGTTGAGTCCCTGCGGGCCCTCCGCGACCGGGAAAAGGAGGGAAAGCGTGACCGATTTGAAACCGGGAATGGCGATATCGCGGAGCTGGGCCAGTTGGGAATTGGAGAGGATCGGTTGCTCGAGTTTGATCATCCGGCAGCTTTCGGCGGTTGGCTTGAGCAGGTTTGCCTCGGGCCCGAGCATGGTGTGGGTCGAGGTCACCAGTTCCTCGCGGATGGGATCGATGGGTGGGTTGGTGACCTGAGCGAACAACTGCTTGAAGTAATTATAAAGCAGGTTGGGCCGCTTGGAGAAGACGGCCAGCGGCGTGTCGGTGCCCATCGAACCGATGGGCTGCACGCCGTCGCGGGCCATCGGGCCCATGATGATCTTCAGGTCCTCGAAGGTATAGCCGAAGGCCTGCTGGCGCTGCGCGAGGGTTTCAGGATCGGACGTGGGGATCAGCCGCGATTCCGGCAGATTGGCCAGGAGGACGTGATTTTTGTTGAGCCATTGCCGGTAAGGAAATTCCTGGGCGAACTTTTGTTTGATCTCGTCGTCGGAGACGATCCGGCCCTGCGACAGATCGATCAGGAACATGCGGCCCGGTTGCAGGCGGCCCTTGCTCAAAATCCGCTCCGGTTCCACCGGCAGGACACCGACCTCGGAGGCCATGATGACCATGTCGTCCTTGGTGACGTAATAGCGGGAAGGGCGCAGGCCGTTGCGATCGAGCACGGCACCAATGACGTTACCGTCGGTGAAGGCGATCGAGGCGGGGCCGTCCCACGGCTCCATCAGGCAGGAGTGATATTCATAGAAGGCCCGCTTTTCATCGGGCATATTCTCATGGTTCTCCCACGGCTCGGGAATCATCATCATCATGGCATGGGGCAGCGGCCTGCCGGCCATGATGAGAAGCTCGAGACAGTTGTCGAACATCGCCGAGTCGGAGCCGTCCTCGTTAATGATCGGCACGATTTTTTTGATGTCATCGCCGAAGGCCTCGCTTTGAAATAGCGCCTCGCGGGCGCGCATCCAGTTGATGTTGCCGCGCAGGGTGTTGATTTCGCCGTTGTGGGCGATGTAACGGTAGGGATGGGAGCGGTCCCAGCTCGGGAAGGTGTTGGTCGAGAAGCGGGAATGGGTCAGCGCCAGCGCCGTTTCCATCGAGGGATCGAGCAGGTCGGGGTAATAGCGGTTGACCTGCACCGGCATGAGCATGCCCTTATAGATAAGCGTGCGAGAGGAGAGACTGGAGATATACCAGGAGCGGTCAACGCTCATGCGCCGGATTTCACTCGTGGCCCGCTTGCGGATGACGAAGAGTTTGCGTTCGAAGGCCTGGTCGTCGAGGCCCTTGTCTCCGCGCTGAATAAAAGCCTGGCGGACGAAGGGCTCGCTGGCTTTGGCCGTGTTGCCGAGCGAGGCGTTGCAGGTCGGCACATCGCGCCAGCCGAGCATGACCTGGCCTTCCTCGGTGACGATTTTCTCGAAGACTTTCCGCGCCTCCTCCCGCCAGGCGGGGTCCTGGGAAGTGAAGACCATGGCGACGCCGTACTGGCCTGCCTTGGGGAGGGTGATCTTGATCTTGCGGCAGGCTTTGCGGAGAAACTTGTCCGGCACCTGGATGAGAAGGCCCGCGCCATCGCCGGTATTCGGTTCGCAGCCGCAGGCGCCGCGGTGATCGAGATTGGTCAGGATCGTGAGCGCCTGCCGGATGATCTCGTGGGTCTTCCTGCCCTTAATGTTGACGATGAAGCCGACGCCGCAGGAATCGTGTTCAAATTGGGGATCGTACAGTCCCTGGCTTGGAGGCAAGCCAGGGACCGGGTCATCGGAGGAGATCGGACGATCTGCCATAATCTAAAGTCAGATTAGGGCCGGATAAAAAATTCAACTCCGCGCCTCTTGCTCAAAACTGCGCGAATCTTGCGGAAAGGTGTTAAAAATCGAAAAAGTTTGAATCTACAGAGCAGAATACAGAAAAAGCTGGCGAAGAATCAATTTTCAGCTGAGCCTCACCAGAACAAGGCGGCGAAATGAGCTGATCGATTAATTGGAGGAAAGGAGAATTTGGTCTGCTCGCTCTCCAAATGATTTGCCTTGGTCTTATCTTGTTGCATCTTGAAATTATTCCTTCCGAATCAAAACGCTGCGATGTTCATCCCCCAACTTCCGTGCAAAGGGGCTTTGCTAAAATCCATCTCCGAATTCCGGTGATATCATGAGCGGGAGCAATGGAATGGCCGCTAATCCTATCGCGGTGGAACAAAATCCCATGCTCGATTTCCAAGGCGAGAGCGAGCAGAAGCCGCAGCCCTCGCCGGAAGTCGTCGAGGACATCGCGGAGCGCAAAAAGGCCGAGGAAATTTCGTTGCACTTAAGGGCGGTGGTCGAATCGTCCGACGACGCCATCATCAGCAAAACATTGGATGGAATCATTACTTCGTGGAACAAGGGCGCGGAACGGATTTTCGGCTATACCGCGAGTGAAGTCATCGGCCAGCCAATTTACATCCTGTTTCCGCCGGACCGCATGGAGGAAGAGGCGCATATCCTATCGCGCATTCGCCGCGGCGAAAGGATCGAGCATTATGAGACGGAGCGCGTCCGCAAGGACGGCGCCCGGCTCGATATTTCCCTAACCATTTCGGCCATCAGGGACAACAAGGGCCAGATTATCGGCGCCTCCAAGATCGCCCGCAATATCACCGAACGCAAAAAGGCCGAAAAAGCGCTGCAGGAAGCCCAATTGCAGCTTGGCCGACATGCCGACGAGCTCGAAAAGCAGGTGGCGCAACGCACCGCGCATCTGCATGAAAGCATTCAGTCGCTTGAGTCGGTCTGCTACACTATCGCCCACGATCTGCGGGCGCCCCTCCGCGCCATCCAGGGGTTCACCCAGATTCTCCTCGAGGACTATTCGCAGGCTTTCGATGATGAGGGCAAAAGACTGGCCCATCGTATCACCGCCGCCGCCACGCGGATGGACGCCCTGATCCGCGACCTGCTGGAATATGCAAAATTAAGCCATGTCGATCTGCCCTGCCGGCTGCTTGATTTGAGTTCCATCGTGCAAAAGGTCATGGAGAACCTTATGCCTGAAATCGCCGCTAAAAAGGCGCGGATTGAAATCAAGGACCTTCCCTCCGTTTGGGGAAACGAAACGATCCTGGAACAGGTCTTCACGAATCTCTTGTCCAATGCTTTGAAGTTCGTGGCTCCTGAAACCGTGCCGGACATTCACATCTGGAGCGAGAAGCGGGAGACCGGCGTGCGCGTTTATATTCAGGACAACGGAATTGGGGTGGTGGCCGAGCATCACGCGCGCATCTTCGAGATTTTCCAGCGACTGCACGAAAGCGAGAAGCAATACGCCGGCACGGGGGTCGGTCTTGCCATTGTGAAAAAGGGCGTCGAGCGGATCGGCGGAAAAGTTGGCCTCGATCCCCGGGTCGTCAACGGCGCCTGCTTTTACCTCGATTTACATCAAGAAAAGATTCCATGAAAACGGCAATCGCCTTGGGTATCGATGATAATGAGGATGATCAGTTTCTTTTGCAGAGAGCCTGGAAAAAAGCCGCACCTCCCTTGTCGCTCCAACTCGCGGGAGATGGTGAAAAAGCCATTGAATACCTGGCCGGAGAAGGAAAATTCTCCGACCGCGCAGCTTATCCTATCCCCGAGATTTTGCTGCTCGATTTGAAGATGCCGCGTAAAAACGGCTTCGAGGTGCTGGAGTGGATCAAGAAAAACCCGGGCCCGTCTGTTCCAGCGGTGGCCGTCTTTACCTCATCTCAAAACACGGCCGATATCGAACGGAGCTACGAACTGGGCGCAAAGTGGTTTTTGATCAAGCCGGTGGAATATACTGAGCTCGTGGAATTCATTCGGCTCCTGGGCCGATGGGTGGAAAATCCGGAAGGGAATGATCTCTCGCTCTCGCCTCACCACCGGGAAGCCATGTCTAACTGACGGTGACCCACCAGAGCAGGACGCCCTGAAGGATCATCAGGAGCAGCACCCTGCCATTCCATTTTCCGGCGGGCGAATCCTTCTTGTAGTAGACCGTGCTGCCGGTCGAGACCGCATATTTGCCGGAAAGGCTCGTAATCCCCAGCAGGAGGGCGAAGGAGAGAAGAAGGGTTGAGACCAGCAACCCCTGAAAGACCCCCGGTTGCAAGCCGGGCTGGAGGAGGGGATCGTCCGGCACTGTGGGCGAATAGTGGACCGAAACGACCGCGCCCACCGGAAATTGATCGAGCAGGCGCTGGCTCGCTTTTCGGGTCCAGAACCAGTGGGGATAGACGGTCTCACCCGAATGCATGACGCCGTTCACATTGTAGGCGTAAATGATTTGGGGATAGGGCGCGTTCTTCTTCCAGCCGATCGTTGATTCGACAATATGGCCGGAAGTGACCGGCCACGTAAGGCTCGCATTGGCCCTGGTGATATCGGTGACCGCAAAGGAGAGGAAGTAGAGTCCAGCAGCCAGTGCCGCCAGCGTGAAGATACCCATAAAAATCATGTTTCCTGTCGCCTGATTTGGCGTCAGATCGTGGGTTGGCCCACCAAAAGGCGCGTCATCCTTTATGGGATCCGGTAAATTCGCTTTTGCACCGGCCTCCACCGGGATTTCATATTTTTCCGCAAAACCAATTCCGGTAAACGGCGCGGTAACCGTAAGCCGCCAGAATATGCGATCAAAGGGATTCGTGTCGTTGGTCGCGGGCCGATTGTCTGGCAACGCAATGGAAACGGGCACCACGCCTCCGGGCATCAGCGCCGTTTTGGTTTCGCCGGACCAGAGCACCACTTCCCGGTCATGGCTGTTTTTGCCCGCATTTTCATGCCAGCGATGGACGCATTGCAGCTTCGCGTGAAAATCGGGGCCGGTCATGAAAGCTGTGCCCAGAGTGATGCGGCCCTCGAGTATTTCTCCCATCGGAACCGGCACGCGGTTTAACTCCAGGGCCGGATCACCAAACCGCTTGAGCCGGATGGTCTCCCGGATTGATTTGACCAGAAGAAAAAGAAAGACCAGCGCCATGATCGCCAGGACGGGGTTCGGCATTTTTCCGATCAGCAGGGGCATATTCATGTGCCATCCCAACAGAAGAATGAGGAAACCGAAAAAGACCGTGCCAACCCACGCGCCGATGAGCGTTCCCTTTTCGGAGCCCTTGATCCGGCCATCCGCCGGCAAGCTGTCCGAAGCGGTTATCGATGGAAACTTTTCCTGTTTCCCGCTCATGCCGCGACGTTGGCAAATTACAGGGGGTTGGCAAGGAGCTATCGGGAATTAAGCAAAACGTGGAGGAAGCTGGATCGCATGAAGACGCCGACCCCAACCTTTATTTTTTGAAACAGAGTGAGAAACAAACCGTCTTAAAGGGTAAGAGTATGTTCTATTCGATAACATTCTCAATAAATATTCAAAATAACTAAGTATTATGAAAATTATCTTTCAAAAATGCCTCTCGTTCGGCCTGAGCGCCGCGATGGCATTATTTTTTGTCTGCTCCTCGATGCCTGCGAAGGCCATCGCGGTAGCGGTCAATATCGGGGTGGCGCCTCCGCCGCTTCCTGTCTACGCCCAGCCGGCTTGTCCAGCAGACAGTTATATCTGGACGCCGGGATACTGGGCCTGGGATCCCAACTTCAATGACTTCTATTGGGTGCCGGGAACATGGGTTCTTGCGCCGGAAGTCGGCTTGCTCTGGACACCTGCATGGTGGGGTTGGAGCGACGGAGGCTATTGCTTCCACCCAGGCTATTGGGGCCGGCACGTCGGGTTCTACGGCGGCATAGATTATGGTTATGGTTACAATGGTCACGGTTATGGGGGCGGTTACTGGCATCGTGGCCACTTCTTTTACAACCGCAGCGTGACCAACGTGGCAAACACCCACATCCGCAACGTCTATTCACGGTCGGTGACGGATAACCGCGACCGTGTCAGCTTCAACGGCGGCAGGGGCGGTGTGACGGCCAATCCGACGACGGCCGAATTAAGAGCTGACAATGAGCATCACTTCGCCGCGACGTCCGCTCAGGTCCGACATGCCCGTACGGCATCGAGTGATCCGGGCTCTCGGTTCTCAGGCAACCACGGTCAACCCGCAGTGACGACGACCGCAAGGGCAGGTGCTCTTCATGCCTCGGCGGGAACGCAGGCAACTTCGGCGAACCACTTCTCGTCGGAATTCCGGCCCGCGACGCATACCGCGTCCGCTAATACCAATGGGCACGTAGCCAGAACCAATGTGGAAGGAAATACCCGCGTCACGCATGTAAATCATCATTTCACATCCGATGGTGGAACCTTCCACGCGACAAGCCATACCATGGCCTCGGCGCCTCATTTCAACTCGTACCATGCTCCTGCCATGACAAGCCACGCGCCTTCATTCCATACCTCGGCTTTTCATGCGCAGGCTTCACACGCCCAAGCCCATGCCTCCGTTTCCCATGGCGGTGGCGGCGGGGGATCGCATCACCGCTAAATAGAAACGCCGGGTGATTTGAACGCCGGATGCGGGGAATGGGGCGGAAATCTTCCGCTGGAACCCCATCCGGTGTTCCCGTATAGCCATCCGTGAAGCAACTGATCGTCGTTAGATATTTCCGTCATCCCCGATGGCTTCGACCGGGCAGGCCGCCATCGCTTCCTGGCATTGGGTCTCCTCATCGGAGGAAGTGGGCTGTTTGAACACGTAAGAATAACCACCGTCATCCTGGCGGGTAAAATTCAGGGGAGCTGTCTCGCGGCACAGGTCGCAGTCGATACACTGGCTGTCCACGTAATAGCGACCGGGAACATTTTCAGACTGTTTGTTGGTAAGATCGGCCATAATCGTCTCCGTTGTTTCCAACATAACCCTCATTTTTGGAAAAGCATAGAGGCTATCCGAAAAGTAGGCGCGGCCCACGCCTACTTTTCGGATAGCCTCTAGATTCATGGCCAAGCGTATATTCATCGGACTCGAACTGCCGGAAGGCAGCCGGACCCTGTTGACGGGACTTGATCCGCATATCCCGGGCGTGCGTTGGACGCCGGCGGCGCAGATGCATTTGACGATAAGCTTTCTCGGCGCAGTTGAACCGGAACGGGAGGAAATCCTGCGGACGGTGCTGGCCGGTATCCGCGTCGCGCCCTTTTTTCTGCCTCTATCCGGGGTGGGAATGTTTGGCGGGAAGGGCCCGACAATTCTCTGCGCCGGAGTTGGCAACGGGCATCCGCACCTGTTTGCGTTGCACAAACGGATTCAGGACGCCGTCTTCCAGGCCGGTTTTGAGCCGGATCTGAAGCCGTTTCACCCGCATGTCACATTGGGCCGGATCAAGGACGTTCCGCGTCACGCCCTGCGGCCTTTTTTGCAGAAATACGACCAGGCCGAATTCGATCTCTGGCGGGTAAGCGGATTCGTCCTCTTTTCCAGCGTACTTTCACGCGAAGGTGCCATTCACTATGTGGAAGGCCGTTTCGAGTTTTGAATCACGCCCGCGGCAGAATGTATTCCACAGGGTTTTGGCCAAAAACTCCCAAGCCTCAAAGTCCTTACTGGCAGACTTCCTGCTGCTCTGTGCCGTTTCCATGGATGCGGCAACTTTATCTCGACTCCTCCTTACCCCCTGACCGATTCTTTCCTTCTCCTTCTGTCGCTCTTTAAAAAAACTTCCACTTCACCTGCGCCATGACCACGAATCCCAAATTTCATAGCTTTTTTGAAAGGACGGCCCAATCGATGAAGGAATCGATCCTTCACCAGCTCAAGTTCAGCCTGGCCCACGATGTCCATTCCGCCACCAAACGGGACTGGTGGCTCGCCACGGCCAAGGCCGCGCAGGAGCGGATCATCGAGCGGATGATCGCCACCCAGGCGGTTCATAATCAGCAGGATGTCCGGCGGGTCTATTACCTCTCGCTCGAATTCCTCATGGGCCGCCTTTTTTCCAACAGCCTTTACAACGCCGGCATCCATGACCAGACCGCCACCGCGCTCAAGGAGCTCGGCCTCGACATGGACGAGCTTCGCGGGGAGGAATACGACATGGGCCTCGGCAACGGCGGCCTCGGCCGTCTGGCCGCCTGTTTCCTTGATTCGCTGGCTACGCTCGATTACCCCGCCGTCGGCTACGGCATTCACTACGAGTTCGGTCTCTTCCGGCAGGAATTCAGCCACGGTCACCAGATCGAACTGCCTGACGACTGGATGCGTTTCGGCACGCCGTGGGAGATCGTTCGTCCCGAATACACCCAGACGGTGGAGCTCTATGGCCATGTCGAAAATGTTTTCGACGACAAGGGCAGCTATGTCCCACGCTGGAAAAACACGACCAAGATCATCGGCGTTCCCTACGACATTCCCATCCCCGGCTACGGCACCAACACGGTGAATTTCCTCCGGCTCTGGGAATCGCGCCCTTCGGAGAAAATCAATCTCGAGGCGTTCAACCGCGGCGGCTATAGCGAGGCGCTGGCCGCCAAGACCCAGAGCGAAACCGTTTCGAAAGTTCTTTACCCGAACGACAAAACCGAGGCGGGCAAGGAACTCCGTCTCATCCAGCAGTACTTCTTTGTTTCCTGTTCCCTGCGCGACATCATCCGCCGCTTCCACCGGGGTAATCCTTCCTGGGACGAATTTCACAACAAAGTCGCCATCCAGCTCAACGACACCCATCCCTCGGTCGCCGTTGTTGAACTTCTCCGCATCCTGCATGACGAAGAGGAGATGCCTTGGGAGCAGGCCTGGGACATCGTCACCAAGACCTTTGCCTATACCAATCATACGCTCTTGCCCGAGGCGCTCGAAAAATGGAGCGTTCCGCTTTTCCAGAAGGTCCTCCCGCGCCATCTCCAGCTTATTTTCGAGATCAACAAGCGGCTGCTCGAGCAGGTTGAAGTCACTTTCCCCGGCGATACCCTGAAAAAGCGCGCCATGTCGCTGATCGAGGAAGGCGGCGTCCAGATGATCCGCATGGCCAATCTTGCTGTCGTCGGCAGCCATTCGGTCAACGGCGTTGCGGCCCTCCATACCGAGCTGCTCAAAAAGCATCTCTTCGCCGATTTCAACAGTTTCTATCCCGGCAAGTTCAACAACAAGACCAACGGCATCACGCCGCGCCGCTGGCTCCAGGCCTCCAATCCCCGCCTCTCCGCGCTGATCACTTCCAAGATTGGTGACGGCTGGATCAAGAATCTTTCCGAGCTCCGCAAACTCGAGCAATGGGCGGACGATCCCGCCTTCCAGACCGATTTCATGGCCGTCAAGCACGCCAATAAGGTCGATCTCGCCAAAATCATCCAGCGCGAATGCGGCGTGACGGTCGATCCCTCGGCCCTTTTCGACGTCCAGGTCAAGCGCCTCCACGAATACAAGCGGCAGCATCTTAACCTGCTTCACATCCTCGCCCTCTATCGCCGCATCCTTCAGCACCCCAAGCTCGAGGTCCAGCCCCGCGTCTTCGTTTTCGCCGCCAAGGCCGCGCCGGGCTACGACCTCGCCAAATGCATCATCAAGGCGATCAACGCGGTCGGCGCCAAGATCAACAGCGACTCGCGCGTGGGCGACAAGCTCAAGGTTGTTTTCCTTCCCAACTACCGAGTTTCGCTCGCCTCGCGCATTATCCCCGCCGCCGACGTTTCCGAGCAGATTTCCACCGCGGGGAAGGAGGCCTCCGGCACCGGCAACATGAAGCTCGCCCTCAATGGCGCGGTCACCGTTGGCACGCTCGACGGCGCCAATGTCGAAATCCTCGAGGAAGTTGGTCCTGAAAACATCTTCATCTTCGGCCTCACCGTCGACCAGGTCGAGGATCTCTGGCACAAGGGCTACCACCCCCGCGATTACTATAATGCCGACGAGGAACTCCGGGCCGTCATCGACTGGGTCGGTTCCAACTACTTCACGGCCGACGAGCCCAACGTGCTTAGCCCGCTCAAGCGCAGCCTGCTCGAGGGCGGCGATCCCTACTTCTGCCTGGCCGATTTCCGGTCCTACTGCGATATCCAGGCCAAAGTCGACGAGGCCTACCATGACAAGGTGCGCTGGGCGAAAATGGCGATTCTCAACACCGCCCGGGTCGATAAATTCTCCAGCGACCGCACCATCCATGAGTACGCCCGCGAGATCTGGAAACTGCCCGCCGTTCCGATTTAGTGAAGCAGACCGCCGCCGACCCAAGGCCAACCCTAGCCTATCGACGACGGCCCGCTTCACCTGACCTCGTTAACCTCAATAGAGGGAGGTCTACTCTGCCGCAGGGCGGAGGCCAAGTTACATCGGGTTAATGACCCGGTAATGTTCGGGAATAGCTCAGTACCTCGCCGCCGCATGCAGCCCCTCGACGCGGAACGGACGCACATCGATATAATCCATCCCCGCCGCCCTGGCCGCCAGGAATCCCGGTTCCGCGTCCTCGAAGACGAGGCATTTCTTCGGATCGACGCCGAGCAACTGCGCCGCGCGCAGAAAAAGTTCCGGGTTGGGTTTGCCGTGGGAAACCTGGTCGCTGCCGACGATGAATTTGATCTTCTCATTCGGGCCCGACTTGATTCCCAGGTGTTTTAGCGTGTCGCTTACAATCGACGTCAGCCCGCCCGAGGCCACCGCGGCCTTCGCGTTTGCCGGGAGGCGATCCAGGGCTTCCACCACTTCGACCACCGGGCCGATTCCCGGCAGCAGTTCCATGAACCGTGCTTCCTTGTCATGCGCCGTCTGTTCCGCGGGCAGGCCGTAGCCGAAGTCCTTGTTCAGCCGCTCCACGATCTGCCGCGCCGGCATTCCGCCGAAATGGTAAAACATCGACTCGCTGAAGTCAGACGGACGTCCCAGCTTCAGCGCCAGCGTCTCGCTCCACGCCTTGTAGTGGAGCGGCATCGAATCGGCCAGAGTTCCATCGCAGTCAAAAATGAAGCCCTCGTAGGCACTTGGATCAAAAGTAATCATGGTCGGTAAATTTGCGGTCCCAGCGTAACCAAAATGAAGTGCCCCAGCACGTCGATTTCCAGGATCGCGTTGCGCCGAGCTTCCTCGGAAATCTGAATTGGATCGAGCTCCATGTCACCTTCGGTTATGCCGATTTCCAGCGCCAGAAGCAGCCGGCGGTCATTCAACATCGCGACAAACTCGTCCCGTTCCGCCGTCGAAATCTCCACCTGCCACGGCTCTCGGTTCTCCGCCAGTTCAAACTCACGAATCCAGCTCTCCACCAGTTCCAGCCGTTCGGAACGCAATTCGGCCCGGGCCTCGGCAAGCATCTCCTGCGATTCCTTCATCTCGTTCTTGTCGGTGGTTTCACCGCGCGTGATCGTCCCCCGCCAATAGGCCTGCAATGCCGGCGGGAGCTTTGCCATGTCGGTTTGATAATGCCGCCCCAGTTGCGCCAGCGTGTTGATAATAAATATGGCCTCAGGCTCCGCGAAGGAAAGCCGCCAGCGGCCGGCATTGATGAGCTCGCAGGTCATGGCGTCTGCTCCATGGTCGTATTCAGGCCGAAACCCCGCAGCCGGTGTACCAGCAGTTCCGATTTCTCCCGCGTCTCCCGCGCCACCACGCTCTTGCCTTTCTGGTGCACCTCCCACATATGCTTCGACGCATCCTGCTCGTTCATCTTCAGCACCGACTTGAAAACATACACCACGTAATCCATCAGATTGACCGGATCGTTCCACACGATCACCGACCAGCCGCGCTCGAACGCCTCTTTCAGCTTTTCTTCGACCGCAATGTCCGGGCTCGTCTCGGTCCCGGGTGCGGGCGACGCGGCAGAAAGGGGAGCATCGACGGCCGGGCAATCATGTCCCGTGGCCGCCTCAATACCTTGGCGTATTGGGATCAATATCCTCGCTCCAAGCATCGATTCCACCTGCGACATTCTTGATCTTCCTGAATCCGGCATCGTAAAGCAATTTCCACGCCTTTGCACTGCGTGCTCCATCCTTACAATAAAGCCAGATTTCCCGCGCGCTATCGAGTTCGTGCATCCGCCGGCTGAAATCGGCGAGCGAGATCAGCCGCGAATGGGGAATTTGGGCGATTTTGGCCTCGAAGTCCTCCCGGATGTCGAGGAGGTCGATCTCCGCCGGGATTTTTCCCGCGTCGAGCGCCTCCTTTACGTCCTCCACGTCGATCTCCTCCACATGCACCGAAGGCTTTTGCGCCGGGCCCACGCCGCAGAACTGGTCGTAATCGATCAGTTCGGTAATGGTCCGGTTCACGCCGCACAGCGGGCACTTCGGGTCCTTGCGCAGCTTCAACTCGCGGAACTTCATCTTCAGCGCATCGAACAGGAGCAGCCGGCCGATCAGTGGATCGCCCTGGCCGATGATCAGTTTTACCGCTTCGGTCGCCTGGATCGTCCCCACCACGCCCGGCAGCACGCCCAGCACGCCACCCTCGGCGCAGCTCGGCACCGACCCCGGTTCCGGCGGTTCCGGATAGAGGCAGCGATAGCACGGCCCGCGCGAGGCCCAGAAAACCGTCGCCTGGCCCTCGAACCGGAAGATCGAGCCATAAACATTGGGCTTGTCGAGCAGCGCGCAGGCGTCGTTCACCAGGTAGCGGGTCGGGAAATTGTCGGTCCCATCGATCACGATGTCGTAATCCTTCAGCAGCTCGAACGCGTTGTCCGACCGCAGCGACGTCTCGTAGGTCTTGATGTCGATCGACGGGTTGATGTCCCGCATCATCTCGACCGCCGACTGGGTCTTCGGTTTGCCCACGTTGCCCGACTTGTGGATGATCTGCCGGTGCAGATTGGAGAGGTCGACCGTGTCGAAATCGACCACGCCGATGTGCCCCACTCCTGCCGCGGCCAGATAGGCCAGGATCGGCGCACCGAGCCCGCCCGTGCCGATAACGATCACCCGCGCCGCCTTCAGCTTCTGCTGCCCCTCCAACGTCACCTCCGGCATGATGAGATGCCGTCCGTAACGGCGGATCTCCTCATGGCTGAGCGTGACGTCCGGGTAGGACTTGGCGATGCGGGGAATGAAACTCATGAGCTATCCATTATGG
>JAJSLK010000007.1 GCA_021272165.1 Methylacidiphilales bacterium | reverse complement strand
GACGGTATTGACGGTGACCAGATCGATGAAGCTGGTCTTGTCCGCCGAGCTGTCCGTCGCGGCAAAGGTTACCGTGTGGCTGCCGGCTGTGACCGTAAACTGCGCGGTGGTGATCTGGGCGAAGCTGCTGGAGGCCGGCGTGTAGGTGCCCACCGTCGTGCTGTCGACCGTTACCTGGATCGGTTGCACCTGGCTGTAACGTTGCGCGGCGTAGAAGCTGATGGTGTAAGTCCCCGCCGGGAAGGTGACAGCCTGGGCCATCGAGCCCAGCGTGCTGGAAATGCCCTGGACCAAGCCGGTCTGGACGCCATCCGGCGGGGTGGGCGCGCCATAGGCCCCGCCAATTCCCGTGATGCCGGCGTTATTGACGAAGGTCCAGCTCGCCCCGCTGGAACTGTAGGTGAAGCCGCCACCCACCGAGGGTGTTTCGAAGCTGTTGTTGGCAAACGTTACGCTGCCGCTGCCAGTGGGTGTGGGCGTTGGGGTCGGAGTAGGCGTCGGTGTGGAAGTAGGTGTACCGGTCGGGGTAGGTGTTGGGGTTGGCGTGTGGGTCGGAGTGGGTGTGTGAGTAGGTGTTGGGGTCGGGGTCGGTGTAGGCGTCGGAGTACCGCCACTGGTAAGCCCATACGCGGTCAGGGCGTCGCCCGTCACATAGACATGGCCGTTGGCGATAATCGGCACATTATAGGTAAACAGATTGCCGGCCAGGGCATTGGCCCCGGTGCCGCTGTTGAAGATCACCGTATTGAAGCTGGAGGCATTATAAGCGATCATGCTTTCCGACCCGATATCGAGAGTCCAGACGATGCCGTTGCTGCTTCCGTTGGCGGAAACCGACGGGGTCGAGTACTCCCGGTAGGTGCCGTAGCTGTTCTGCGAGGTCGAAGTCGGAGTGGGATTGATGCTCGCATTGCTGATGGAAAAGGCCTTGGCGTAATCCTCTGGTACGTCGTCTTGGATATTACCGGTGGAATAGTAAATCGTGCCGGTGGTGGCGCCGCTCGGCACGTAGATGGCGCCGTTGCACCAGGCCCCTTGCGTGGCGCCGTCGATCTCCTGCACAATGTTATTGCTGCCCGAGGTGCCGTCCCCGGCCGCGTTGCCGTGGTAACCGCCCATGTTGTTTCGGTCGATGAGGTAGAAGTTGCCTTCTTTGTTATTCTCAAGCAGGAGTTGCTGGTGGGTGCTGTTGCCCACGGAATCCGGCAGCAGGATGGGGCCGCTCGAGCCAAGATCTATATCTCCGTCTGCGAGCACTTGTTCATCCTTGGGTGTGAAGTAATCGGCCACATGCAACCCGAAACCGTTGGGGTTGTCCGACTGCTGCGAGGTGTCGGAATCGGGCGTCAGTTTCACAATGGAGTCGCCATATTCGCCATACTGCGGCACTTGAAGGTTGGCCACGTCGGTGCTGAGCCGTCCATTGTAGGGAACCGTGATCAGGGTGGTGTCGAAGTAGCCGTTGCCGATTGACACGAAAAGATTCCCGCTGGAGTCGATGGCGATGGAGCCACCCGATCCCCAGATGCCCCCCAGCTGGGAGCCATCAGGCTCATCTGTCCAGATCGCTTTCAAGTCCAGATTGTTGGACCCATCCGCAACCGTGCTGTAACCGATGACCCAGCCTTCGTATGGTCCGATATCAAGCGGATCCGAAAACCCCATGTAAACCACATGATTCACCGGGTTCACAACCAAGGTGCGGCAGACGGAATGAAAAGTCGAAAACTGGATCGTGCCAGAGGAGAACGAATTCCTGACCGTCGGGCCGCTGACATAATTGCCGTTGCTATTAACCGACTCGGCGAAGTTAACCGGGTTGGCGTAGTAGGCGCCATTTGCCATATTGATGGCGGAGAGGACGAATTCACAATTATTGCCTTCAAGTTGATCCGACTCGACATAGATGGCGCCGGTGGTCGTGTCGATGGCCGGGGTATCCAGCACGCCAGCTAGCATGCTCGAAAACAGGGTCAGATTTGCGGTCGCGGTGCCGCCGTGAAAGGCATGGAGCAGGCTGGTCTGCCAAAGAATCGTGCCATTGTCCGCATTGATCGCATAGAGAGTGCAGTTGACGGTCGCGACGAAAACCACGTCCTGAATGCCCTGGTGCGACCCGGTGGTGATGTTCACGCTCGATTTGAAAACGGGCTGGCCTGACGCCGAATTATCCAGGGCCACCGAGAACACTTTGCCGAAATTGGAACTGCTGACATTGCTCGGAGTCAGCGTCGTCTCAGTCAGGTTCTGCCCATCGTTGGAGCTATCATTGTGGTAGTCGAGAACGTCGAAGGCGGCTGCCGGCGTCAGGGCCATTGCCGATAGAAGCAAACATGCCAAAGGGATACCGAATATGAGTTTTAGAATGGTTATGACTGGATTCATAATTTTATCTCTAGGTGCTTAGTTCCGAAGAGAGGTGATGCGGTTGCAATAAATGAATTCGACAAAGACGTCATGATTCGTTTTTAAGGCGAGCGCTATAACCATTATTGGATTACTTGCTACAATGGAGAGAAGGTTATCAAATGTTCTGTTAAGTGAGCCGATTCCAGAAAAGCCGATTCTAGAATCCTAAATTGCTACGCTGAACCGATAAGAGAACGACTACCGAGCTATCGGACGTCTCATCAACCTTGGCGTGCTTACTAAGATTTTCTTTCATTGCAATAAGCGATCCTTATGAACACCCTATTTTAAATTGCCAGAAAAATATTACCGTATGTCAGGTTGGCGGCCCATCAATGTGAGGTGACCCCCGAATTTGCGGCCAGTTGAAGAGTTAGTGTCGACGCGCTCAAGGAGGCGCAGAGACATGAAGCAAAACGACGCAGTATGGAGGAGATCATCCGCATTATTCGGCAAGCGGATGGCGGTCAAACAGTACGGGAAGTCTACCGGGAACATAACGTCCACGAGGTCACGTTCCACCACGGAAGCGCAAGTGCGGCGGGCGTGCCGGTATTTTCAACTCTATCGGTCAACCTTCCAGTATCGATTGCAACGACCGCAAGAGAAGCACGCTCGGCTGATCGAGCGGTTGACGGCATTGAGCTGGAGGCATCCAAGGTACGGCTATAGACGATCGTGGCGCTGCTGAGGCGGAAGAGCTGGACGGTGAGCAAGAAGCAGGTGCAGCGGCTGCGTCGGGTGGTGGGGTTGCTCCAGGGCATCCGTCATCTTGTAACGTCTCCGCTTCCTGATGGTTGCGCGTCCTTAAACTGAATTGTTTTCGATCAAAGGTGTCCTCGTAATAGAAGACCCTTTTGCATTGGAATATCCAGTACCTCGAACTCATCTGCTTTGCCTCGTGTTGAGTGTTGAGAGCGTAAAGCGGTCGAATCGAACGGTGTTAGAGAGTAGTGGGAGAGTTAAAGCGAATTAGGCCAAATTAGGCCCAATAGCTTTTTCCCTGACACTTTCCCTGACAGTTCGGGTATCGTTCCGCCCGAAGCATCACATTTCCAACGACTTAGAAATGGAGGCGAGGGCGGGAATCGAACCCACGTATTCGGCTTTTGCAGAGCCGTGCCTTACCACTTGGCTACCCCGCCGGGAGTTGAAATCAGATCGGCAGGAAGCGGAGTTCGCCCGTCGCCGTGCGATAAGCCACACGGCGCGCGCCCTCGGTCGAGCCGAGCGCGAAGAGGCTTTCACTGGCGAGATTGAACGCCCAGCGGCCCTCCTTCGCGCCTTTCTGCGGACAACCCTCGTGACTCCGGTGCCTGGATTCGCTCAGGTGGTCGAGATGGGATGACTTTTTCATAAAGGCGGTGAGGGTGACGAAGCCGTCCGGCTGCCGGGGCCAGCGATAGGCCTGACCCGACAGAGCGGAATGGCGTGAAGGCAATGAAGCAGCTAGCTGGCCAATTCGATAAAATTTGCGGGAGAGAATGCCGTCCATTTCCCAAACCATACCCGATATACTATATTATGTCTATAGGAATTTTATTAAAAGTAACTCGCTATCGCTTAATTAGCTGGATGGCGTATCATGAGGCATGCAAAAAAATTGGTGGTTCGTCAGCTTCCTTTTCATTTTTTGCCTTTTTGGTCGGTCGACAGGCCTTTTTGCTGATCAATCGGAAGCGCCGCTTATTTCGCCGGAGCAAATCGCCTCTCTCCATGATGTCGTCTTCGGCCAGGGCGGCGGGCGGGATCTTCACGCTGAAATCGCCTATCCGAATGGCGCCAAAGCTCCCCTGCCCGCGATTATTTACATTCACGGCGGAGGTTGGGTCGGCGGCAGCCAGCATGATTCCTATCTACCCGTGGCAAAGATCGCGCAGCACGGTTATTTTGTCGCTTCGATCGAATACCGCCTGAGCAAGGAGGCCAAGTGGCCGGCACAGATCGAGGACTGCAAGCTGGCCGTGCGCTGGCTGCGGGCCAATGCAACGAAGTACAACGTCAACCCGAACCGGATCGGCGCCTGGGGCGACAGCGCGGGCGGCCATCTCGTGGCCTGCCTCGGCACGATGGCCGATCAAAAGCAATATGAGGGAGCCGGCGGTTATCCGGACGTCAGCAGCGCGGTGCAGGCGGTGGTCGATTTCTACGGCCCGACCGATTTCACGCGGCCCGACATCTATTCGCCACAAGCCGCGTGGCTGACCCAAGGTTTGTTTGGCATGCCGTACGATAAGGACCCGGAGGTCTGGAAAAGCGGCAGCCCGCTTTATTTCGTTAAGCCGGACGATCCGCCGATGCTGCTGGTCCATGGCGATGCCGACGTGCTCGTGCCGCTGGCACAGTCGACGGTTTTCGACGAAGCGTTAACGAAGGCTGGCGTGCCGCATCAACTCCTGATTGTGAAAAATGCCGGTCATGTTTTTGGGCCAAAACCGGGAACGGCCATCGATCCAAGCCGGGAGGAAATCGAAAAGGCGGTCTTCGCGTTCTTAGCGAAGCATCTCCAGGCGCCGTGACGGCGGCTAACGCAATGCGATTTGCGAAATGGATGGCGGCCGTTAATTTAATTTCATGGATTTAAACAAGTTTACCGAGCAGGCCACCGCCGCCATCGGCTCGGCCCAGGATGAGGCGACACGCCTCGGGAACCAGGCGGTCGACGTCGAACACGTTTTTTATGCGCTGCTCACGCAGGAAAACGGGCTGATTCCGCGGCTTTTCGAGCGGCTGAAGGTCTCGCTCGACCTCCTCCTGACCAAGACCCAGGCGGCGCTCGATCATATCCCCAAGGTCAGCGGTTCAGGAGCGTCGGGCCAGGTTGGGATCACGCAGCGATTGAACAAGATGCTGCTGCGCGCGCAGGATGAGGCGAAGAAGCTCAAAGACGATTATGTCTCGGTCGAGCATCTGGTGCTGGCCATGTTCGGCGAGGACAAGGATACCGAGATCAGCCGGATTTTCCGCAGCCTGACCGTCACGCGCGGGGCGTTTCTTACCGCGCTGCAGGATGTGCGCGGCAATCAGCGGGTGACGAGTCAGAATCCCGAAGCAACCTACGAGGCGCTGCAAAAATATGGCCGCGACCTGACCGCCCTCGCGCGGCAGAACAAGCTTGATCCGGTCATCGGACGGGACACCGAAATCCGCCGCGCCATCCAGGTCCTTTCGCGACGCACCAAAAACAACCCGGTGCTCATTGGCGAACCCGGCGTGGGCAAGACGGCGATTGTCGAGGGTCTCGCCCAACGGATCGTCGCGGGCGACGTGCCCGACAGTCTCAACGACAAGAAGATCGTCGCGCTCGATCTCTCCGCGTTGATCGCCGGGGCAAAGTTCCGGGGCGAATTCGAAGAGCGGCTTAAGGCCGTGCTTCAGGAAGTGACCAAGTCGGCGGGCCAGATCATTCTTTTCATCGACGAGATCCACACCATGGTCGGCGCGGGCAAGGCCGAGGGCGCGATGGACGCAGGCAACATGCTCAAGCCGATGCTGGCGCGAGGCGAATTGCATTGTATCGGCGCGACCACGCTCGACGAATACCGCAAATACATCGAGAAGGACGCGGCGCTGGAAAGGCGGTTCCAGCCGGTGATGGTCGCCGAGCCGAGCGTCGAGGACACGATCTCGATCCTGCGTGGCCTGAGCGAAAAATATCAGGTCCACCACGGCGTGCGCATTCAGGACGCGGCGCTAGTCGCCGCGGCGGTGCTGTCACATCGCTACATCAGCGACCGGTTTTTGCCCGACAAGGCGATCGACCTGATGGACGAGGCGGCGGCAAAACTGCGCACGGAAAACGAGAGTATGCCGGAGGAGCTTGAGACACTGGAGCGGCGCGTGACGCAGCTGGCCATCGAACGCGAGGCGCTCAAGAAGGAAAAGGACGCGGCCTCGAAGGAGCGGTTGAAGGAGCTCGAAAAGGAATTCGCCAACGCCCAGGCCGAGCGGGACAAGCTCAAGGCCCAGTGGCAGAACGAAAAGGCGGCCATCGAGGCGACCGGGAAATTGCGCGAGGAACTGGAGCGGGTGCGCAATGAGGTCGATCAAGCTCAGCGCGCGAACGACCTGAACCGCGCCGCCGAGCTCCGCTACGGCGTTTTGCCCCAAAAAGAAAAAGCGTTGAAGGAAGCCGAGGAAAAATTCGCGAAGGGATCGGGCGATGGCAAAGGTGGCCCACGGCTGGTGCAGGAGGAAGTGACGGCAGATGAAATCGCCGAAGTGGTGGCCCGCTGGACCGGCGTCCCGGTGGCGCGGCTGCTGGAGGGCGAGCAGGAAAAACTGCTGCGGCTCGATTCGATCTTGCACGAACGGGTGATTGGCCAGGACGAGGCGGTGCAGGCAGTCGCCGACGCGGTGATTCGTGCGCGGGCCGGGCTGAAGGACCCCAAGCGGCCCATTGGCTCATTCATCTTCCTGGGCCCGACCGGCGTGGGCAAGACCGAACTGGCGCGGGCGCTGGCCGAGTCGATGTTCGACAGCGAGGAGAACATGGTGCGACTCGACATGAGCGAATACATGGAGAAGCACGCCGTCTCGCGGCTGGTCGGCGCGCCTCCCGGCTACGTCGGTTACGACGAGGGCGGCCAACTGACCGAAGCGGTGCGGCGCAAGCCCTATTGCGTGGTGTTGTTCGACGAGATCGAAAAGGCGCACGTCGATGTCTTCAACACGCTGCTGCAAATTCTCGACGACGGCCGGCTCACCGACAGCCAGGGCCGCACGGTTGATTTCAAGAACACGATCATCATCATGACGTCGAACATCGGTTCGCGGCACCTGATCGAGAACGTCTCGGACAAAGACGGCGAGATCGACGAGAAGACGCGCGAGGCGGTGATGGGCGAGATGCGGGCCCATTTCCGGCCCGAGTTCCTCAACCGCGTGGACGAAATCGTCCTCTTCAAGCCGCTCACTTTAAAAGAAATTGAGCGGATCGTCGACCTGCAGCTCAACCTGCTCCGGTCACGGCTGGCCGAGCGGCACATCGAGATTGAACTCAACGAGACGGCCAAGGAACTTCTGGCCCGCCGTGGTTACGATCCGGTCTACGGCGCGCGGCCGCTCAAGCGGCTCATCCAGCGGGAACTCGAGACCCGGCTTTCCCGCGCGCTGCTCAAGGGCGAGATTACCGACAACTCGTGCGTCGAGGTCGTGGCGAAAAAGGGAGAGCTTGAGTTCGCGGTGAAGAAGACGGATGGGAAAGCCAAGGGCTGATCCGTCTTGTTCCGGTTCACGATAGAGAATGTATAGCCGTTAGGCCGTGCATTTTACTGGCGTCGCATGGGTGAAGAAAATAGCGTTGTTATTCCATGCATTTTCACAAATTTCTTCATCCGGCGAATTTCGAATTTCCCTCCCGCATTCAGCCTTCCCGACCGATTCTCACGAAAAAAGGCCACTATCGCCTGAGTGTCGAAGCCAGCGCGGACGACATCTATCATTTCCAGGTCACGGGCGGAAACTGGACCGCTCCCGAGTCGGAGATAAAACTGCGTTTGCCAAAGGCCAAAAGCGGCCTGGAAGGAACGGCGACCAAGCTCGTTTTTTCCCGTGATGGCACGATCACGCTGAAGGGCAAAAAGGGTGAGACTTTCCTGGCCAGCGCGCCAGGCCGGTGCTTCGGCCAGAGCGGCGAGGCCTCAGTCTTTGAATTCACCGCCGAGCCGGGCGACCAGTATTACGGCTTCGGCGAGAAGTGGACCGGCTTTGAGCATTCGGGCAAGACGACGAAGTTCTGGAACACTGACGTGTGGGCCGATTTCCATTCCGAATCGTATGTGAACGGCAAGCCGGCGCCCGACCCAGTCTACGTCTCGGTGCCCTATTTGATCGTGAAGCGGAAGAATACCTACCTCGGTTTTCTGCTCAACAATCCCCATGCGACTTACATTTCGACCGGCCACAAGATCAGCATCGCGAATCAGAAGGCGCTGGCCGAAAGCAAGCGGGCGATCCATCTCGGCGCCGAGCAGGGCCAGCCGAATCTTTTTCTTTTGTTCGGCCCGTCCCTGCCCGAACTGACGCGCAAGCTGCAAAAGCTCGTCGGCGTCACGCCGCGTCCGCCCATTTGGGCGCTCGGCTATCATCAATGCCGCTGGGGCTATGAATCGGCCGCCGATCTCGAGGCGCTCAACAAAGCCTTTCGCAAATACGAAATTCCCGCCGACGGACTCTGGCTCGATATCGACTACATGGACCACTACAAGATCTTCACCTATAACAAAAAGCATTTCCCACATCCGCGAAAGGCATTCAAGAAGCTGAACGACGCGGGACGGAAGGTGATTCCAATCCTCGATCCGGGCGTGACACAGGAACCCGGTTACGGCGTCTACGACCGGGGCCGCAAGGCGGAGGCATTCTGTCAAAATCCGCAGAAGCATGACTACATCGGTCTGGTCTGGCCCGGCATCACAGTGTTTCCCGATTTCTCGCTCAAATCGAGCCGCGACTGGTGGGCAGGCGAGGTGGCCGAGTTCGCGCGCGCGGGTCTTTATGGCGCGTGGCTCGACATGAACGATCCGTCCACCGGCCCGGTCGACAACCAGGACATGCTTTTCCAGCACGGGCGCAAGGAACACAGCTTTTATCACAATCAGTATGCGCTCGGCATGGCGATGGCGACGCGGCAGGGCTTCCTGCAGGCGCATCCAAACCGGCGTCCGTTTTTGCTCTGCCGCTCCGGCTGCATCGGCACCAGCCGTTTTACCGCGATCTGGACCGGGGACAACTACAGCAATTATCACCATCTGAAAAACGGCATCGCGGTGACGCTGAACCTGGCGCTTTCCGGCATTCCGTTCAACGGCGGCGATGTGACCGGCTTCGGCGGCGATACTTATCCCGAACTGATGATGGACTGGTTCAAGGCCGCGTTCCTTTTCCCGGTCTTTCGCAACCACGCCTGCCACAGCACGCGGAAGCAGGAACCGTGGGCGCTCGGCCCGCGCGTGCTCAAAGTGGTGCGAAAATTCATCAGGCTCCGCTACCGGCTGCGGCCCTATCTTTACCAGCTTTTTATCGAGCAGGAACGGAGCGGCGAGGCGATCCTGCGCCCGCTCTTCTATGACTTCGCCGACACGCCCAGCCTGCCGCTCGGCCTGATTGACGATCAGTTCATGGTCGGGCCGTCGATCATGCAGGCGCCGTTTGTGCGGGAGAAGGAAAAGACGCGCGAGGTGGTCCTGCCGAAAGGCCATTGGTTCTCGGCGATGGAAGGGAAATGGCTCGAAGGCGGCCGCAAAATCTCCGTCCGTGCGACCGAGGGCGAGACTCCGCTCTACATTCCCGACGGCGCCATTCTGCCGCTGGCGCGAACCGCGCCGCACGAACATGCCCACAACAGCCGAAAGGTCGACTTCCATCTCTTTCTGGCCAAGAAATCGCGTGCCGCATTCCGCTACACCTTTGATGACGGCGTGAGCTTTGCCTATCGGCAGGGAAAAGCTTCCGAAGTCGAAATTCAGGCGCAGCGCAAGGGCGCAACGCTCGAAATCGATCTCGCCACGTTAAGCAAGGGTTACGGGGCGGGCGATTTCACCTTCACCACGTCATCGGAGATCAAGCATGTCAGGGTGAATGGCGTTACTGCCCGTCCCATCCGCGCCCAGGGCGTGCCGCTGGGAGCCGGTAAAACAAAGACGTGGGCAGTCCGGGCCTGAACCGCGGTTATCTCGCGGTCAGGAGTACGGAACCGCCGCGCTGGATGGTCAGCAGACCGAGCGACTGGATGTAGATCACATGGAGCCGGACGTTGGCGCCGCTCTGGAGATTCTGCAGCTCGTGCGGAAGGCTCTTTTCGTCGGTGATCTGCTGGCGACCGATGGCGACGACGATCATGTTTTCACGCAGGCCCGCGCGGGCCGCGGGGCTGTTTTCCTCGACGCCGGTGATAATCATGCCGCCGTTGAGTTGCAGCCCCATATCCGCCGCGTCATCGGGCGACAAGGCCTTGAGCGAAAGCCCCAGACGCTGATGCACCGCCTCCAGGATCGCCACTTCCGGCGGCACCGGCGCTGGTTTGAGTCCACGCGCGACCGCCATCGCATCGTTCACCCAGGGAACAACGACGTCACTCGGGATGGCGAAGCCGATGCTCTCGATCGCCTCGCCCGCGAGCTTGGCCGAATTGATGCCGACAAGTCCGCCATTCAGATCGACCAGCGGCCCGCCGCTGTTGCCGGGATTGATTGCAGCGTCGGTCTGGATGAGGTTGGCGTAGGTGTGGTCCTCAACGGTAAAGGTGCGATGCAGCGCGCTGAGGATGCCCTCGCTGACCGAGTTCTGGTAACCGGCCGGACTGCCCAGCGCGATAACCGTTTCGCCAAGAAGATTCGGCGATGTGTAGGTAAGATCGAAATAAGGAAATTGCACCGTCTTATCATCGATCTTGAGCAGGGCGAGATCGGCGTCGTCATCGGCAGAAATAATCTGGGCCTCGTACTTCGAGCCGGTCGAAAGCGTCACGCTGACTTCCTTCTCCTTTTCCGCCAGGGCCACGACATGCGCGTTGGTCACGATGTAACCATCGGCCGAAACAATCAGCCCGGAGCCGATGCTCTGCGCGGAACGGTTCCGCACACCGCGATAAAGCTGAAAGTAATTGTTATAGGCCGTGTAGTATTCCGGCACCGTTTCCTGTGCCGTGATGTTGACGACGGCGGGCAGGACATTGGCCACGACTTTGACCGTCGGTTCATTGGCGATGTTGACCGAGCCGGGCGGTGAGACTTTTCCCTGGGGGGCCGTCAACGCCGGGGTTGGTTGTGCGGCGGGTGCGGGAGTGGGTGTAGAGGCCGTTGCCGTGGTCGCCGGAGCGGCCATTGCCGTGGCCGGCACGGCGAGGGCAAAAAAAACATAGAGGAGAATGTGCGTTTTCATGGCAGGACAGTCTTCACTTATGATGAGATTCGGTTAGGAATCAAGTTACGAGAATGAAAGTTGGGATGAAAATCAGGTACCAACCACCCCGTTCGTTGCGCGAGCCGCCGGCATCCATCCCGTCGGAACTCGAAGTTCAGGCCATTTGGTTTGAGCAACTTCACCAATCGGTTCTGACCACCGATGACGGCCGCACGGTTGAGATCATTCAGCCTGGTTTCTGGAACCACGGAGGAGGGCCTGATTTCACGCAAACGGCTGTGCGCTTTGCCAAAGAGGGAAGGAAGGACAAGGAGATTACCGTTGGAAATGTTGAGGTCCATTTGCGGCCCGCTGACTGGAACGCCCACGGCCATGATTCCGATCCGGCTTACGACAACACCATTCTGCACGTCGTGTGGGAAGCGCGGGGTAAGTCGTTCTTCCCAGCCACGTCGTCCTTCCGGCGCGTTCCGCAAATCGTGCTTGGCTCGCAGCTTCTGGCGTCCTGGCCAGAACTGCAACCGCTCTGCGCGTCGGTTCTTCACTATCCCCTGCCCGCGTCAACGCCGGGACGGTGTTCTCCGGTGCTGGATGAATTGCCGAAAGAACGCGTGACCGACATTCTGCGCGCGGCGGGGACTTTTCGCCTTCGGCAAAAAGCACGGCGCTGGTTTTGGCGGCGGCACCTCACCAGCCCCGAACAGGCCCTCCATGAAGCCCTGGCCGAAGCGCTCGGTTTTCATGCCAACCAGATTCCCATGCGGCTGGTGGCCCAGCGCTTGCCCTGGACAAAACTGCGGAGCCTGGACGCCAATTCGCGGCTGGCCCATCTCTTCGGCCTCAGCGGATTCCTCCCCGGCGAAAGCACGGCAAAACTGCGCACCGAGCCCAAGACCTGGCTGCGCAAGCTCTGGGAAATCTGGTGGAAGGCGCGCGGTGAACTCGATTATGCCCTGCTGCCGCGAAGCCAGTGGAAACTGGCCGGTTTACGACCGCTCAATCGGCCCGAACGGAGACTGGCCGCGCTCGCGCAAATCGTGCCGAAAATTCCGGCGTTGCGGCAAGCAATCGAAGCGGTTGACGCGGATCGATTCGGAAAGATCCTTCTCTCCGTGGGCGATCCCTTTTGGGAGAAGCACGCGACGATAACCGGCACGCCCTTACCGTCGTCCTGCCGATTGATTGGAGAGGAGCGCGTCCACGACATCCTGATCAATATTTTCTGGCCGATGGTCTCGCTCGACGATCCCGAGGCGGCACAGCGCGGTCTCTCCGCCATGACCATGGCTTCCAATGGCGCGGCCCGGATCGCCTCGCAGCGGATGCTGATTTCCGCGCTGAGCCCCAAAGCCATGCGCGAAGCGCTTATCCAGCAGGGCCTGCTGCAAATCTTTCGCGATTATTGCCAGACCGACTGCTCGCAGTGCCGGAATTGCACATTCCCGGAGCTGGTGAAAAGCTGGGAACGCTAAAACTTATTTATCGTCCGCGTTGAGCACTCTGAAGACGTACGCCGCAAGCGCCCCGGCGCACAACTGGGCCACAATGTAGGCGAGATAATGCGGAACCGAGAGAAGCCCCAGGTACAGCGCGCCGGTGGCTACCGCCGGATTGAATGCCGCGCCTGAAATGGGTCCGACCGCAAAAGCGCCGGCCATCACCGTCGAACCGATGGCAAGACCGTAAAACGAATTTCCCGCCGTTCCCTTGGCCGTCGCCACATTGAGCACGACATAGGCGAGGGCAAAAGTGAAAATGAATTCGGCAAAGGCGAGCTGTCCCATGTTGTATTTTACCTCTTCCGACAAATCGATCAGGCTCGGGCCCTTCAAAAACGTGGCACCCCAGGCGGCAAAGACCGCGCCGCCGAGCTGCGCTAAAATATAGGCCGGAACCTCGTGGCCGGGCAGGCGGCCCCGCATCGCGACGGCAACTGTCACCGCGGGATTATAATGGCCGCCCGAAATATGGCCTCCGGCAAAAATCATGACCATGAGAACCGCGCCAATCGCGATCGGCGCGATAACCCCTTCGCTGGGATTGACCACGCAGGTACCGACCGTGAAGACGAGAAAGAAGGTGCCAATGAACTCGACAATAAATTTTTTCATGGGAATTCTCCGCGACGGACGAAGGTTATGGGTTTGTTGCCGTGACTTAATATCAGCGCACTGGAAAGGCCGCCAGCACCATTTTGCGCTGATTTAAGCAACCGCCCGCAGGGCATCAGCGAGATTCAATTTGCCGTCGTAAAGCGCCTTGCCAATGATGACTCCCGCGATCCGTGCCTCCAGCCCGCGCAGGGAATGAAGATGATCCAGCGTGGCCACTCCGCCGGAGGCGATCAAGTCGATCTCGGGGACGGCTTGGGAAAGCTCGCGCAGCGCTTTGAGATTCGGACCGGTGAACATGCCGTCGGTCGCGATGTCGGTATAAATAATGGTACGCACCCCCTGGTCCGCCACGGCCTTGGCCAGCCCGGGAGCCGTCCAGGAACTCGGCGTGGTCCAACCCTTCGTGGAAACAATGCCGTCCCTGGCATCAATCCCGACGGCGATTTTTTCCGGCCCGAATTTCTCAATCAATACCCGCACAAACGGAAACGATTCGCAGGCCCGCGTACCGATGACGACGCGATCCACCCCGGCCTCAAGCGCGCTCGTGATCGCCTTTTCGTTGCGCATCCCGCCGCCGAGCTCAATGAAAAGTGGGCTTGCCTTGGCCACGGCGGCAACCAGCGACAGATTATGAAGCTCGCCGGTAAAAGCGCCGTCGAGGTCGACCATGTGGAGATATTTCGCTCCCGCGGCATGAAAACTTTCCGCGACCGCGACCGGATCGGTGCCGTAAACCGTCTGCGCCTCAGCCTTGCCCTGTTCGAGCCGGACGACTTTTCCCCCGCGAAGATCGATGGCTGGAAAAATATGCATCGGATTCACGAGACCACCGCCAGGCCCGCGCCTTTCTTCGCCAGGGCGACAAAATTCTGGAGCATAAGCAGCCCGGCGCGCTGGCTTTTCTCGGGGTGAAACTGGGTGGCCAGCAGGTTTCTCCGCGCCACGGCGGCGGCAAACGTGTCACCGTAAGTCGTCTCCAGCGCGACCAGCGACGGCTCCTTCGGAACGGCGTAGTAGCTGTGGACAAAATAGACGAAATCCCCGGTGCGGATGCCTTCAAGCAGCGGCGCCTTCGGTTGCTTCACTGTGACGGTGTTCCAGCCGATCTGCGGAATCTTAAGTCCGTGCTTATCCGAAAATTTCCTGACCTGTCCGGCAAATACACCGAGCCCCTTCTGACCGGGCGCTTCCTCGCTCGATTCAAAAAGCATCTGGTAGCCGACGCAAATGCCGAAGAACGGCCGATCCGATTGCGCCCAGGCAAGGACATCGTCCCACATGCCCGACCTGGCCAGACTGGCCACGCAATCGCCGAAATTGCCGACGCCGGGCAGGACAAGACCATCCGCCCTGGCAATCTCGTCCGGTGAACGGACGAATTGGGCCTCGCCCCCGACATGCTGCAATGCCTTCTGCACGCTGCGCAAATTGCCGATGCCGTAATCAACGATGCCGATCATACCTCTATTATAAGGGCCATCCGGAGCTTGTCTAAGTGTACTATAATGTACCCTTGGTGCTGGGGATACCCTTGACCCGGGAATCGCGGCGGACGGCCTGTTCGAGCGCGCGGGCCAGGCCCTTGAAGACTGCTTCGATAAGGTGGTGCGTTTCGCTCGAGTAAAGGACCTCGACGTGGAGTGTGAGCCCGGCCTCCTGGGCAAATGCGCGGAGGAACTCGACCGTGAGCTGGGCCGGAAATTCACCCGCCTTAAGCCGGTTTAAATTGAAGCCCTTCGGCGCGCGAAAGACGAGAAGCGGACGTCCGCTAAAATCGAGCGCAACGCGCGCGAGCGTCTCGTCCATCGGCAGAAGAAAATTGCCGTAACGAACGATGCCCTTCTTGTCGCCAAGGGCCTTGGCCAAGGCCTGGCCAAGAACGATGCCGGTATCTTCGACCGTGTGATGGAAATCGACCTGAACGTCACCCTTGGCACGCACCTCGAGATCGAAGAGAGCGTGCTTGGCGAATAGCGTGAGCATGTGGTCGAAGAACGGAATGCCGGTGGCAATCCGGGAAGTGCCGCGACCATCGACCGTAAGGTTGATCGCGATATCGGTTTCGCCGGTCTGGCGATGAATCTTGGCGCGACGGACGCTCATTTTTCCTCCGGGGGATCGAAGCGGATCGTGACCGAGCGGGCGTGGGCGTCGAGTTGCTCGGCGGCGCAGAAGGCCTCGATGTGAGGCCGGGCGCGGAGCAGGGCCCGCTCGGGATATTCGACGATGCTGGCGCGGCGGAAGAACTGGTCGATGGTGAGGCCGGAGAAGGCTTTGGCCGCGCCGCCGGTGGGCAAGACGTGACTCGGCCCGGCGATGAAATCGCCCGCGGCCACCGGCGAAAAATTGCCAATGAAGATGGCTCCGGCATTGCGGATGTGGGCGGCCCATTGGCGGGCGTCCTTGATGGCGAGACTGAGGTGCTCGGGCGCGAAATCCTCCACGATACCAATGGCTTCGCCGACGTCCTCGACCAAGATCAGCGTGCAGCCATGCTCCAGCACTTCGGTGAGATGTTTTTCGCGCGCGAGCTTGGGCGCCTGTTTGGCCAGTTCGCCCTCGACGGCGGCAAGAAGCTTGGCGCTGGGCGTGACGAAAAGAACCTGGCTGCCCGCGCCGTGCTCGGCCTGGGCGAGGAGATCGGAGGCGATGAAGTCGGGCCGGGCGGTGTCGTCACCGACGACGGCGACTTCACTCGGGCCGGGAAGCTGGTCGATGGCCACGGCGCCGACGACCTGGCGCTTGGCCTCGACGACCCAGGCGTTGCCGGGGCCGAAAATCTTTTGCACGCGGGCGATGGTGTCGGTGCCGTAGGCGAGCGCAGCGATGGCCTGGGCGCCGCCGACCTGATAAATCTCGGTGGCCCCAGCGGTGCGAAGCGCGTAGACGAGCGTCTCGTTGATCGGCGGCGGCGTGACGACGACGATTTCGCGGACGCCGGCTTCCTTTGCCAGCGGGACGGTCATGAGGGCGGTGGAGATGAGCGGCGCGGTGCCACCGGGGACGTAGATGCCGACCCGTTCAAGGGGATCGAATTTTTCGCCCACCGTGGCGCCTTCGCGATTCTTGCGCGACCAGTTGCGCGGCTTGCGGAGCTTGTAGAAAGAGCGGATGTTCTTGAGCGCGTAATCGATGGCGGTGCGGATGGCGGGCGGCGGCTGGGGGGTACGGGAGGGAACGGCCAGACCGTTGCGGGGAAGGTCGATGCCGTCCCACTTTTTGGCATAGCGAACGAGCGCGGCATCCCCTTCCCGGCGGACGGTGGCGATGATTTCGGCGACGGCGACAAAACGGCTGGCCATCGGCTCGGCATGGCGGTTGAGCGCGGCGATCTGCTTGCTGAATTGCGGCTGGGTATATTTCAGGACGCGCCAGGGTTTTGTGCTCATGAGGGGAAAAGGGACGGAATTACGGAATTAACGAAAAGCAGAAAAAACCTTGGAACCGAAAAATCAGAAATAAGGGATTTCGTTCTCATTTTGAGATATCACCGGGTCAATCTCTCGGGTCTAACCTTCATAAAATTCCGTTCATTTAGTCAATTTGGTAATTCCGTAATGGTTTTTCTCATTCCCATTCGATGGTGGCGGGCGGCTTGGAAGAGACGTCGTAGACGACGCGGTTGATGCCCTTCACTTCGTTGGTGATGCGGGAGGCGATCTTGCCGAGCAGGTCGTGCGGAAGACGGACCCAATCGGCGGTCATGCCGTCGTGGCTTTCGACCACGCGCAGGACGCAGGTGTAATCGTAGGTGCGTTCGTCGCCCTGGACGCCGACGCTGCGGACCGGCAGCAGCACGGCGAAGGCCTGCCAGACCTTGTCGTACCACTTGGCCGCTTTCATTTCCTCGATGACGATGGCGTCGGCCTCGCGGAGGATGGAAAGCTTTTGCGCATCGATCGGGCCGAGCGTGCGGACGGCAAGGCCGGGGCCGGGGAACGGATGACGCCAGACCATTTCGCGCGGCAGGCCGAGGGTCTCGCCCACGACGCGGACCTCGTCCTTGAAGAGCTGGCGGAGCGGCTCGACAAGCTGGAATTTCATGTTTTTGGGGAGGCCGCCGACGTTGTGGTGGCTCTTGATGACGGCGGCGGGGTTGTCGCCGATGGCGACGCTTTCGATCACGTCGGGATAGAGCGTGCCCTGGGCGAGGTATTTGGCGGCGCCGATTTTTTTGGTGGCGCGCTGGAATTCCTCGATGAAGATGCGGCCGATGATCTTGCGCTTGCGCTCGGGATCGGCGACGCCCTTGAGCGCCTTGAGGAAGCGGGAGCCGGCCTTGACGGTGAGGAGCTTGAGCTTGAGATGGCGGCCGAAGATGTCCTCGACTTTTTCGCGCTCGCCTTTGCGCAGCAAGCCGTTGTCGACGAAGATGCACTGGAGCTGGCTGCCGATGGCCTGATGCAGCAGGGCTGCGGCCACGGCGGAATCGACACCGCCGCTGAGGCCGAGCAGGACGCGGTCGGAACCGACCTGTTTCCGCACGGCTTCGCAGGTGCTTTCGATGAAGCTCTTCATGGTCCAGCCCGGCTCGGCCTGGCAGATGCCGAGGACAAAGTTGGAGAGGATTTCCATGCCGCGCGGGGTGTGGGCCACCTCGGGATGGAACTGGAGGCCATAAAGCTTGCGCGCGGGATCCTCGATGGCGGCATGGGGCGAGTTGTCGGTGGTGGCGACGGTGCGGAAGCCCTTGGGGAGCTTTTTCAAGCTGTCACCGTGACTGTTCCAGATGTCGACCTGGCCATTGAAACCGGCGAAGAGGGGCGATTCCTTGACGATCTGGAGATGGCCGCGGCCATATTCGCGCCGGGTGCTGGAAGCGACTTCGCCGCCGAGCCATTTGCCGAAAAGCTGCATGCCGTAGCAGACGCCGAGGACGGGAACGCTCGCGTCGAAGATGCGCTTGTCGGGTTGGGGCGCGCCCTTGGCATAGACGCTGGCCGGGCCGCCGGAAAGGATGATGCCGGAAGGGCGGAGGCTTTTGATGATGGAGGCCGGGGTGTCGTAGCGGACGATTTCCGAGTAGACGTTGAGCTGGCGGACGCGCCGGGCGATGACCTGGGTGTACTGGGAGCCAAAATCGAGGATGAGGATTTTGCTGGTCATGGCGGCTGATTTTTTGACGGAATTACGGAATTAACGAAATTGGAGAAGGGAATACTTTTAGACAGGATTAACGAGATTAACAGGATTTTTACTCCTATTGAGGGCACTATTTTTAAGGGAGATGGTCATGTCCTGAATTTTGCATGAAACCGGTGCAATGCGGTAGCCTTGGAGAGACTGGCTGGCTTGCACGTTTGGAACTTGTTGCGAACCAATGCCCTATTTTCGGGTTTATTTGGCGATTAGCGCGAAATGGGGTTTCGTGGGGAGCAAGGGGGCGTTCCCAAACACACACGTGTGATAGAGTTTGGGAACGAGGGGGAAAGGGTCGCACGGAGCGCGCGGAGATCACTGAGCCGGAGAAGCCCTTTAGCCGCGGAAGAACGCTGAGAGAACACATTTCCGCCGATGGGGACATCAGCGGGCTACCTATAATAGTTAGAGGTCCTTCGACAGCGCCGAGACAAGCTCGGCTTGCTCAGGATGACCAATTTTTTAATTAAGTCGCTGACGCAACCCGTCGCATACCATACTCGCATGGCAACGATGGGGACATCAGCGGCTACCTAAAAATTAGTTAGAGGTCCTTCGACAGCGCCGAGACAAGCTCGGCTTGCTCAGGATGACCAATTTTTTAATGAGTCAGAGACCCGCTACACCATTACCGCGTGCCCATGCCGACGCCCTGGACGGTCTGGAAGAGCTTGCCTTCCGACTTGATCGAGGGGGCGATGATGATCTCTGTTTCTTGGAATTCCCGGATGGTCTTCGCG
>JAJSLK010000046.1 GCA_021272165.1 Methylacidiphilales bacterium | reverse complement strand
AATAAAGGCCTTTTTCAGCAAGCTCCTAGAATTACGTGGTGGTGGGCTGGATGATCTCGCGCTGGGCTGTTATTTTTGTCGCTGATTCAATCCGATTTATGACGGTGACGGCGTACTGGTTTTTGTCAAACCGGACCACATTGAGAGTAGCGTGGAGGATGAAAGACGGCTCTTCCCGGAGGTGGAGGCTCAGGGGAACCGGGGTGGTATGCCTGGCATCAAAGTAACTGACATAACGCGCGATGGTCTGGCCTTGTTCGTCGGGGTCAAGGAAGGTGGAAAAGAAGGACAGGCCGGTGAGTTCATTGATGTGGCCCTGAAGGATCTTTTCCGCTTCATGGTTGAGAAGGAGAATATTGCCGGAGATATCGGAAACGATGACGGCCGAAGGGAGCGAGGAGATGATGCTGAAAAGAGCCTGATGACCTTTTTCAAGGCGGGAGCGATGGCTGGCCAGGAGCGTGGCGACCATGCCGGCAACAATGAAACCGGCCGTGCGCATATAAGGCATCATGTAGGGCGCGGTATAGGCAATCTTAACGTTAATGGAGAGGACGATGAACATGGTCAGGGCGTATAGCCCGGCCCAAAAGGCGACGATGGAAGGCGGAAGGCGAAAGGCGAGATAACTGATGAGCAAAAATAGAAACAGGGGCGTTGTGAACGCCGAAGTGATGTAATAGTCGTCGATGAAAAAGAAGACGATGGGCAGGATCAGGGGAATCCAGAGGGCATAAAGCCAGTTGACCTGTTTTTGTGAAGGCGACCTAAAGTTGTTGTAGCCCATAAGAAGGGTATATTTTAAAGAAGGCTATACTAATTTGCCATATATTTCTGATGTTTCCGCCAGCCATTCTTTACGAGAAAAACGAGCCTCCAAGTAACGTCGGCCATTCATGCCCATTTCTTGAGTTAATTTAGGCTGAGAGAACAGTTTTTCCATCTTCTCAGCGAGATCGGGAGCATTGGATGGCTGGGCGAGCAAACCATTTTCGCCGTTACGAATGAGTTCGGGCAGGGCCCCGATGTGATGGGCAACAACGGGGCGTCCGTGAGACCAGGCTTCGAGAAGGGTCATGCCGAAGGGTTCGGCCCAGATGGATGGGACAACAGAGAAGTGGGCCTGGCGCCAGATTTGGCTCTGTTGCGCACCCTCGACAAAACCGAGGAATTGGACACCTTTGAGGCGGGCGGCTTTTTGCTCGAGATGGGTGCGTTCGGGGCCGTCTCCGACGATGAGGAGTTTTCTGTCGCCAGAACCCATGAGTTTCCAGGCATCGAGCAGTTGGGAGACGCCTTTTTCCTGAGAGAGCCGACCGATAAAAAGAGCGGTTGGCGGGGAGGAAGAAGGAGGGGGCGGAAGCGGTGGTTCCTTGGGCTCGAGGAAGTGATAGATGACTTTGATTTTTTCCGGCGGGATGCCCATGGCGACATGAAGTTGTTTTTGAGCTTCGCTGATGGCGATCCACTGAAAGACTTTTTGAAAAAGGGGAAGACGGCGGATGTGGGCGGTGATGAGGCCCATCCAGCCACTTTGGAGACGGCTGTCGCGCCAGCAGGCGGTTTCAAATGCAGGCCAGAAATTTCCGGAAATGCAGCGCTGGCAGGGTTGGCCGTGATTGAGGAAGAAGCCATTGACGCAGGCAAAGCGGTAGTTGTGGAGATAATGGATAATGGGGATACCCCATTCGAGCGCCTTGTGGTAGACGACGGGGGACATGACCGGAAAGATGTTGTGGATCTGCCAGGCGTCAAAGCGCCCTGCATCCTGGTAGCGGGTAAGGCGGGTGAGAATTTCCGTGTTGTAGGCGGCTTTCCACGGAATCTTAAGAGAAGTCCAAAGGCCGCCGGAAGTGAGATCGGAAGTGGAAGAGATGAAATATTCGACGTCGTGAATTTCCTGAAGAGCGTCGCCGATACGGTAGACGCTGCCCTCTTCACCGCCGTAATTTAGGTATCGGTTGAAGATCTGAAGGATGTGTAGACGGCGGGCGGACATGAAGGGCTGTTTACCTTACACTTTGCGAGATTAAAGATCAGCTATAATCCATTCCGCAAACAAGTCAGGAATTCGTAAAATTCTGCCGGGAAGGAGCGAGACGCGAGGGAGCGATACAACTTGCCGGAAACCGCGCCGGAGTCTAAGCTTTCGCGTTTTAAATTCCCCGAGGAAGACCTTTTGATTACCGAGCGCAGCATCATCAATTTCCTCCTGTGGACCGGCGGCCTGGTACTAGGCTGTTACCTGGCGACAACGACCGCGTACCAGAATTATTATCCCCTTCTCTTTACGGTCGGCACGGTTTTTCTGGTTTTTACGTTTGTGGTGGTGCGGGACAGGATGTGTCTTTTTCCGTTGTTGGGGTCCTTCGTGGGCGGAAAATTCAATTTTTTGCCGTTCGGCCTGGCTGCGGGCGATATTGGCACGGTGTTACTGATTCTTTATTTCATGGTGACGTATATTGCGTTGCAACAGCGGCCGATCAAAACGGGGCCCTTGTATTTTTTTCTGCCGGTGCTGATTATTTTTTCGATCATTTTTTATCATGATCATTCCTTCGGCCTGAAGGCATTCGGCGGTACGATGGAGGGGTCACGTCCAGGCGTTTTGATTTTGTTAACATCAATTGCCTATGTCTGCGGCATCAATATGCCGAGTCCGCCAGCGTTGTTTTTGAAAAATGTTCCGTGGTTTTGTTTTGCGATCGCGACGATTTCGTCGATTCCATACATCATTTCAACTTATGTTCCGAGCCTGACGCCTTATCTTTTTGTGGTGACGAACAATGTCAATGCCGACGCTTATCTCGATGCGACGACCTATTCCCAATACGCGGATAGTTCGGAAATCGGACGCAACAATGGGCAGGCGGCCATCGGGGGGACATTGGTTCTATGCCTGATCTGTTATTACCCGATCACGACCTGGTGGCAGCCGAGACGCTGGTTTATTGGTTTGTTGGGGTTGATCTGCTGCGCCCTGGTTTTGAGCAGTGGATTTCGCAATAATTTTGTTTCCTTCGGACTGACGGTTTTTCTTGGCATTTGGTGCCATTATCCGTGGCGTTCCCTGATTATCATTCCGGCCCTGGTTATTGCCTTGATGGCTTTAAGCCTCAGCCAACAATATCATATCCTTAATCTGCCCCTCCCGATTCAACGCAGTCTTTCATTTCTGCCCGGGAGCTGGGACGAATCGGTGCTATCGAGCACCGATTCGTCCAATGAATTTCGCGAGGAGATTGAACGGGTTTACATCCAGGAATATCTCTACAAAAGTCCCTGGTTTGGCAACGGGCTGACCTGGGACGCGGCGAAATATGATGAGCTGGATTACCTGGCGAAGACACAGGAGACGGCAGACCATTATTACCGGTCGGAATTCTTTATCACCGGGAAGATGTTCCATACCGGGTGGCTAAGCCTTTATGACATTGTGGGGCTGGTGGGGAGCGCGGCTTTCATTTTTCTGAACCTGAGCATGATCTGGGTGTCAGGACGGATGGTGGTGGACAAGAATGTCGATCGCACCTCGCCACTTTTCCCGTTGAAAGTGTGGACGTTTATTGGATGTGTGACGGGGATGTTTGGCTTTTTTGCGCTTTTCGGTGATTTCAAGTCAGCATTTCCGGGTCTTTGTTATTTTATGATTCTGCTGTTTCACCTTATAAGGCTGGATGAGCAAGCCCGGCGCGAGGCGGGCGTGCCTTCCCCACATCAAACTTTCCAGATGATGGGGCCGAAGGCCTCAATGCTGGGTCTTGGTCAGCCGTGAGGTGGAGGAGGTCTGAAGGGGAACCCGGCCCTGTTGGATGAGGTAGTTTTTGATTTCGGGCCAAACAGAGGCGCAATCCAGGCGCGTGAGACAGAAGGGTTCGGGATACCGGCAATAATCCGAGCAGGGATGATAGGGGCAGATGTCACGGATGATGATGAGGTTTTGCGGGCGGAAGGGGCGTAGTTTCTGAGGATCGCCGGGACCAAAGATGGTGATGGTGGGGGTGTCGACCGCATCGGCCAGATGGGAAGGGCCGCTATCGTTACAGATGAGAAGAGAGAGGTTGGCGAGAGCGGCGAGGAGTTCGGCAATGCTGAGATTTTGCAGGATATTTTCGGCGAGGTCCTTGAGGCCGCTGCCATAACCGTCGAGGTCGGGCAGGAGGACGAGCTGGAAATCGAATTCCCGGCGCATGCGGAGGATCAATTCGCGGAAATGGCTTTCGGGCCAGCGGCGGACGGCGTTTCGGGCGCCGCAATGGATGGCAATTGCGGGCCGGGGGTCTTTTTGGAAGAGGGCGCGATACCGTTCACGGAGCGCGGGATCGAGAGAGAGTTTGGGAGGGAAAAGCGTAGCGGCGGTGTTGCTGAGAGTTTTTTGGGCCTGCCACCAGTCCTCGACACGATGGGCGTTGGGATTGCGGACGGGCATGGCTTCGCTGAGAAAATGGCGGCTGGCGGGGCCGTCGAAGCCGATACGGCGGGGAATGCCGGTGAGCCAGACGAAGAAGTGCTGGCGGGGGTCCTTGCGGATGGAGACGGCCGCGGCGAAATGTTGGGAGCGAATTTCGCGAAGAATCCGGGCGATGGTGGCCCAGGGCCAGCGCCAGATTTTATATTTTCCGTAGAAGGCGGTCCAGGGAGCGTCGAATTCGATCCATTTGACGGAGGGATAGCTTGTTTCGAGCAGGTTGCGGGTCTGGGTTTTGGCGAGGATGGTGATTTCCCAGCCATCGGATTGAAGGCCCTGAAGAATGGCAGTCATGAGCGTTGCATCGCCGATCCACCAGAGTTCGATGACGAGGCATTTTTTCATGTGGCAACCGGAAACAAGAAAATCCGTAATGAATGAATCGCCGCTAATGCCCACTTAAAAAGACACTGAAGGGTCATGTGCACATTCTTTTGTTACGTTGTTGCGAAGATGCAAAAACAGTGATTGCCAATATCTGGGAGGGGATACTATCTTTCCCCCCCCCTTCTTGAACAATCTAAAAGTTTGGGAACTGCAGAGTAAATCATTCTCCTCTATCCTTATGCCCAATCTGAATAAACTTATCGTCGTCTGCGGCGCCGGCGGCTTTATTGGCGGCCATTTAATTGCCGAACTTCGTCGACAGGGAGCAAAGCATTTGCGGGCGGTGGATATCAAGCCGCTTGATGAGTGGTATCAAAGCTATCCCGACGTGGATAATCTGGTACTGGATTTGCAGGAATTACCGGCCTGCCGCAAGGCGCTGGAAGGCGCGAACCAGGTTTACAATCTGGCGGCGGACATGGGCGGCATGGGGTTCATTGAGCTGAATAAGGGGCTCTGCATGCTTACGGTGCTGATTAATACGCATTTGCTGATTGCGGCACGGGAGCAAAAGGTGGAGCGGTTTCTTTATAGCTCGTCAGCCTGCGTTTACGCGGCGGACAAGCAGGTGGACCAGAATGTTTCCGGGCTAAAGGAGAGCGATGCCTACCCGGCGATGCCGGAGGACGGCTATGGATGGGAAAAGCTTTTTAGCGAGCGGATGTGCCGCCATTTCCGGGAGGATTTCGGCGTCGAGACGCGGGTGGTGCGTTATCATAATGTGTATGGGCCGCTGGGAACCTATGATGGCGGGCGCGAGAAGGCGCCGAGTGCGATTTGCCGGAAAGTGATTCAGGCGAAGCTGAGCGGAAACCATGAGATTGAAATCTGGGGCAATGGGCAGCAGACGCGGAGTTTCATGTACATCGACGATTGCCTGCATGGAACGAATATGCTGATGGACAGCAACTTCGTTGATCCGATCAACATTGGAAGTGCACAGAAGGTGAGCATCAACCAACTGGTGGACATTGCCGAGGACATCGCGGGGGTCAAGTTGAAGCGGCGTTACAAGCTGGACGCGCCAAAGGGCGTGAATGGCCGCAATAGCGACAATACGCTGATCAAGAAGGTATTTAACTGGGAGCCATCCATCCGTCTCGAGGATGGGCTGGCAAAGACCTACGCATGGATCTACGACCAGATGACAAAGAAGGCCAGTTAATCGTCTCTTCTGCGGCACTCGGGCTGCGGGCGCGGCCTGGGACGAGATTTTGAGCCGAGCAAGGTGTAGCCGCGGAAGTGAGTTGGTGCTTTAATGCGGCTTTGAGGTTTCAGTCCTATGAGCAGCGTGATCAAAGTTGAAAATCTTTTCAAAAAATACACGTTGCGGCATCAGGGGGGTGGGCGTTCGCGCTATGTTGCACTGCGCGATGTCTTAACGAACAAGGTGACTTCGCTTTTCCGAAGCGATTCGACTGAAGATGCGGATCAAGAAGAGTTCCTGGCGCTGAAGGATGTTTCCTTTGAGGTGAAGCAGGGAGAAAACATCGGAATTATCGGACGAAACGGCGCGGGGAAATCAACCCTGCTGAAAATCCTGAGCCGGATCACGGAACCGAGCGGGGGGCGAATCGAGATTCAGGGGCGTGTGGCGAGTCTCCTGGAAGTGGGGACTGGTTTTCATCCTGAATTGACGGGCCGGGAAAACATTTATCTGAACGGGGCGATCCTGGGGATGAAGCGGCCGGAGATTAAACGGAAATTCGACGAAATCGTGTCTTTCGCCGAGGTGGAAAAATTCCTGGATACGCCGGTGAAGCATTTTTCGAGCGGGATGTACATGCGGCTGGCATTCGCCGTGGCGGCGCACCTGGAATCGGAAATTCTGATTGTGGACGAGGTGCTGGCGGTGGGGGATGCGGAGTTTCAGCGAAAGTGCCTGGGGAAAATGGATGAGGCTTCGCGGCATGGACGGACGGTACTTTTCGTGAGCCATAACATGCAGGCGGTGGAGAGCCTGACGTCGCGGTGCATTTTGTTTGCGAAGGGACAGATTTCCCACGACGGGCCTTCAGCGGAAGCGGTTTCGCTTTACCTGAAATCAAAGATAGCGATGGAGGGAGCGAGCATCAAGAACTGGCCGGCGCGGGCGGGGTCGGGTGGAGCGCGGATTGTCTCCCTTGTCTTGCAAGATGAAATGGGGCAGCCGCAGGATGTTTTCCGGCCGTGCGAGACGATTTACTTCAAGGTGGGTGTGCGCTTTGACTCAGATTCGACCTACAACGTGCAGTTGGTGGTGGAGAATGAGAAGGAGCAGCCGTTGTTTACCACTCAGTTCGCCGATAACCAGAAGCCGATGCGGCATACGGGCTATAGCGAGTTCCTGGTCCGGTGCGAGCAGAACCATCTGCTGCCGGGCAATTACCTGATTTCACTGGCGGTGATCCGGCCGGACCACAGCGATTGCTATGATGCGGCCCTCCACATTCCCGCGCTGAGGATCGAAGGCGAAGGTTTTCTCTGGAAGGTGCCACTGGACAAGAGGTGGGGAGACCTTTATTTCCCCTGCCAGTGGACGCTGGTGAAGTAAGCCCAGGATTCGGACATGCGAATTTCCGTTGTCATTTGCACCCATAATCCGCGCGAGGAATACCTGAATCGCGTGTTGCAGGCGCTGCGGGGGCAGACGCTGCCACCGGATCAATGGGAACTGCTGGTGGTGGACAATGCTTCCAAGGTTCCGGTGGCGTCGAGCTTTGATCTTTCGTGGCATCCGCAGGGCCGGATGTTGAAGGAGGAGAAGCTGGGGAAGATGAATGCGTGGTTCAAGGGGATCAGCGAAGCGAAGGGGGAGATTCTGATTTTTGTGGATGACGACACGGTGCTGGATGCCCATTACCTGGAGAAGGCGCTGGAGGTGGGGAAGGAATGGCCGTTCATTGGAGCGTGGGGCGGGGCGATCTCGGCGGAGTTCGAAACGCCGCCGCCCGCTTGGTGCCTGATCCAGCCGTGGCGGCTGACGATCGTGGAAGTGAGGGAGGAGGTGTGGAGCAATTTGCGGGAGGGATTCGCAACGGTGCCGTGCGGGGCGGGATTGTGCGTGCGCCGGGAGGTATGCCAGCGCTATCTGGAATGGTGCCGGACGCATGAGATGAGCTATGCGCTGGACCGGATCGGGAATCTGGTGACAGGGTATGGGGACATCAATCTGGTTTATTGCTCGTTCGATCTGGGGATGGGGACGGGTCAAACGACGCGGTTGCATCTGACCCACCTGATTCCAGCTTCCCGGTTGACCCTTGATTATTTTTTACGGCAGGCGGAAGGGGACGCGCTTTCGCTGATGATGTTTCGCGCCTTGCGGGGGCTGCGGCTGGAAGACCCGCGGCTGTCTTTGGAGCAAAAAGTGAAGCTGCTGTTACGCAAGGCGTTTTCGAAGCAACCGCCGGAAATGCTGAAGATTTACGATGCCCATCAGCGGGGGCTGGAGAAGGGTTATCGGATCGCGCAGGAATATCTCCGTTCAGGAAAAAAGGACGATGCACATGTCGAGGCCAAGCAGCACGAGACTTCATTTCCCCACCCGGTTCCATGATTAAAAGACTTATCGATCAAGTTGTCCTGGCGCTTTTTTTTCGTGTTTTTCTACGGGAGAGTCCGAGCCTAATTACGATCGGCACCGAATGCCCCTGGACATTCGATCCGCGGGGGCTTGGTCCGGCGTCCCGGGTGCTTTCCGCCGGAGTGGGCGGGGACATTACCTTTGAGCTGGAATTGGTGAAACGGTATGGGTGTCAGGTATTACTCATGGACCCCTCCCCCACGGGGGCGGCCACGATCGATAAGCTTCAGCCTCTTCCACCCGAAATAGCATTCCTTCCTGCAGGATTAGCCGGCAAATCGGAGACGCATCGCTTTTCCGCACCGATTTATGCTGATGAGGGATCTTTCCGGCTGGCGACCGGGTTGGATACGGAGGGGCAATATCAGTGGGAGTGCTATGGGATTGAGGACGTGCTTAAAAAAAGAGGATGGAGCTCAATCGACCTTCTCAAAATGGACATTGAGAGTTTTGAATACGAGGTTCTTTCCCATCTGCCGGTCGAGACAATTCCCATCAAGCAGATATGCGTGGAGTTTCATTTTGGCGAGGGCTATCCTCACCGTTTTCGGCACGTGATCTCGAGCATTTTGAGATTGCATCGGCAAGGTTATCGACTGGTTCACCGTTTCATGCGGGATTACACGTTCCTCAAGGGAGATTCTTCCGAATCTTCTGAAAGATGATGGCGGCGCGGCTATTCTGTAAGCGTTTATGACGGCAAAGGACCCATCATTTCACGGCAATGACCAGCGTGGCGTTTACACGCTGGCGAATGACGTAGTGATCGAATGGTTCGAGGCGTTTGCGCGGAGTTTTCGGCGGATGAACCCGGACATGCCGCTAACGGTGATTCCCTACAATAGCGCGACAGGGCGGCTGCGAAAATTAACCGGAAAATACCGGTTTACGTTGATGGAGGAAGCGGCGTGCGCGCACTTCGATTCTCTGGAGAAAATTGTAATGGACCAGGGAAGAAGCGCGGCGATGTTCCGGAAGTGGGCCTGCTTTTTTGGGCCCTACTCGGATTTTATTTTTCTGGATGCGGACATCGTGGTTTCGATTCCGCTGGATGAGATCCTGGACGCCTTTGTGGCAGCGTCCCTGGATTTTATTTACTTCGACGTGGACCTGACGATGGTCTATCGGCCGGAGGCGGTTCCCGGTTTGATGAAGCAATACGGCTCGGTGGGTTTCAATGCCGGGGCATTTGTTTCACGCAAGGGGGTGGTGAGCGAAGAGGGATTGATAGCGTTTGCGCACGAGGCGGCAAGTCACAGGGAGAAATTCGTGATCGACCAGGTGGACCAGCCGTTCCTGAATTATTTTTTCGACACGACGGGACGACGGATTGCCTGCGTGGACCAGTTATTGCCGCACTATGCGTCGGTAGCGTGGGCGCGGCAGCCGTTTACGTATGATTGGAAGAAGGACGTGGCGCGGAATGCAAAGGGGAAAGTCATGCCGTTCATTCACTGGCCGGGCTGCGTTTTCCCGACGATGGTGCGTCCGGAAGTTTTCCTGCGGCACCGGACGATAGGGGATTCCACCCCTACGCGGGTGGGATATTATATCGCCTTTTATTTCCTGCGCGGCCGGGCCAAACTGGCAAAAGTGGCGGCACACTGGAGGGTGGTGCTGACCAAATTTTTCACGAACAGCGCGTGGCGGAAATATTATCTCTGCAGACTGATGGGAATCAAAACCGAGTTGCCGGCATAGGCTGAGCATCGGGTCAGGCCAAATCAAAGTTCCATGAACGAGAGTACAAAATCAAAACCATTTTGGGGGCCGGTCGAAAAGGAAGCGACGCGAGGCAAGGGCATCGATATCGGCTGCGGGCCCGACCCGGTGACGCCGGATGCGAGGCGGTTCGACAAGGAGGACGGGGACGCGAATCGCGCGAGCGAATACGTGAAGGAGCAATTCGATTTCGTTTACTCGTCACATTGCCTGGAGCATATGCACGATCCGAAGGCGGCGATCCAGGACTGGTGGAAGCTGGTGAAGACAGGGGGCTATCTTTTCGTGCTGGTGCCGGATGAGGATTTGTACGAGCAGGGAGTTTTCCCCAGTCGGTTCAATGATGACCACAAGGCGACGTTCACGATCTCGAAAGCGAAGTCATGGTCGCCGCTGAGCCACAATGTGCTTGAGCTGGGCCAAAGCCTGGCGGGAGGAGAGATCGTGAGCCTGCAATTGCAGGATCGAAATTACGATCGAAGCCTGATGAGTTTCGGAAAAGCGGAACCGGGCCTGTTCAGCCGGCTGCTGGCACGGTTGTACTGTTTGCTGAGGGGGCGCGTCGCTGAATCGAAATTAAAGGCGCTACGGCGGGCGGTGGTAACCTATTATCCGCTCGACCAGACGTCCGATCCCGGTCGGGCGCAGGCGCAAATCCAGTTGATCGTGAAAAAGGGGAGCGAGACATTGCCGAAGTAAGCGCGTTTCCACGCAGGAGCAATTTTTATGGCAAATCCGATCAAGCGCGCTTTCCGGAAGCTGCTCACCCCGCTGTTGTGGGACTACACCTCGGCGGAGTTCCAGTGCGGGAGCCTGACGTTTTCTCAATTCGGCGAGGACGTGATGATGCGTTATCTTTTCGATAACGATTACCGGGGGTTTTACGTCGACGTGGGAGCGTTTCACCCGATGCATCTTTCGAACACCTATGCGCTTTATCGCCAGGGGTGGAGGGGCATGGCAATCGATGCGAATCCCGACTGCGGCGAGCTTTATGCGCGGTTTCGCCCAAAGGACAAGTTCATCCATTCAGCGGTGGGAACGGAGAGCGGGACGGTGGAGATGGCGATGTTCAAGGAAGCGACGTTCAATTGCACGGCAGATCAGATTGATCAAGTGCCGGAGGATGTGCGGCAACACCTGCGGCTGGTGAAGACGAACATCCAGCCGCTGTCGGAAATTTTTGCGGCGGAGAAAGTCGGCAAGGTGGATTTGCTGAGCGTGGATTGCGAGGGGAATGACCTGAAGGTGCTGCAATCCAATGATTGGGGACGTTGGAAGCCGTCGGTGATCTGCGTGGAGGACCATGAGGACGATTGGCAGGAATCGGAGATCACGCTTTACCTGGTTTCACAGGGTTACCGGTTGCGTTACCGGAGCGGATTTTCGTCCATCTTCGTGGCCGAGGCAGCACAGTCGGCCAAGCATGAATCGCGGGGCTGGAGCGGAAGCGTGTCCTGACTTTGCGAGGCTGATCTTGCGCCGGGGCGCGTGAACGGAGAAGCTGAGCCGATGATCGCGCTGATCAAACGGCAAATGGAGGCGTTGGGGATCGTCCTGGGGGTGGTTTTGCCGATCCTTGTGCGGACAGGACGCAGGCCGGTGATTTTTGCAAAGTACAGCGGGATCGGAGATATTATCTGCACGTTTCCCGCAGCGCTGGAGCTGAAGAAGCGGCATCCGGGCGCGACGTTCATCTACAACTGCCACGCGGAGTATGCCTGCCTGCCGCGGCTGGGCGGGGTGACGGAGACAGTGACGACGTCGCAGAACATCGGGCTGGTGGGGTATTGGTACCGGTTTCTGCTAGGCGGCTATTACTTGTTTGCCTCAGACGATGATGATCCGACGAGCACGCCGAAGGAGGTTTATATCAAGGATTTTGGGCGGGTGTTTGGGTTGAGCCTGAGCGATGAGCATCCGCCGTTGAAAAGCGAGCGGGCGACGGTGGAGCGGATGAAATCGCTGCTGAAGAAGAAAGGGGTGAATGGGCCGATGGCGGTGATTCACACAGGGCCGAGCTGGCCGGTGCGGGAATGGCCGCGGGAATCGTGGGCGGGGCTGGCGGAGGATTTGGCCCGGGATGGTTCGGCGCAGGTGGTGCAGATTGGGACGAGTAATCATCTGGTGATGGGCGAAGGAGACAAAGCGCCGATTCCGGGAACGGTTTCGCTGATGAATGAACTGACGCTTGAGGAGTCAGTGGCGTTGATTTCACTGGCGCAGCTTTTTGTGGGGATTGATTCAGGTCTGCTGCACATCGCGGTTTCGACGGGAGTGCCGGCGATGGGGTTGTGGGGAGCGACGTCGCCGCAATTTCGCTTTTCTGAACGGAACCGGCGGTTCTTTGTGGTGAGCCGGGTGGAATGCCAGGGTTGTCATCACCGTTCGCCGCGACTGCACTGGGTGACGGGGTGTCCTTATGACATCAAGTGTATGAAGACGATCGCCGTGGATGAGGTGGCGCGGGCAAGCCGGGCGGGATTGGGCGCGAGCTAAGGCTCGAGAATTTCGATCAGACCAAGGCCGATGACGTTGTAGAAGGAGACTTTTCGGCCACCGAAAAGCGGGGCGGATTTAGGCGGGGAGACGCAGACGACGCGAGAGCCGGCTTTTTCGAATCCGGCGAGGGCGGCGGCGAGATCATCCGTTTCGTAGCAGAGGTGGTAGATGATGCCGGAGGTGTGGCGCTGGGTCATGCCGTCGATGGGGCCGCCGGGTGCGGCGGGCCAGATGATTTCGACGGCGGGTTGGGCGGGATGGTGGCCCATTTTGAGGTGGACGTTCTGGCCGGGATCAAGGACGGCTTCGCCCAAGGTGTAACCGAGCGCGGTGAGGAGCGTTTCGGCTTCCTGGGGACGGCGAACGGCGAGGCCAAAGTGATGGAAGAGGAGATGGGACTCAGGAAACGCGGCGGTCATGGCTAGCGGAGGATGGAGAAGATTTGCCGGATTTCGGGGAAGGTGTTGGCGAAGAGGATCAGGCTGGCGGCACAGTAGCTAAAAGTGAGGACGACGGCAACGGCGTGAATCCAGGGGTTGGCGTTGTAGG
>JAJSLK010000071.1 GCA_021272165.1 Methylacidiphilales bacterium | reverse complement strand
TGTTTTTTGCTTTCACCCGTTGATTTCGCTAGTTTTGCAATCATTTCATGACCTTCTATTTACTATATTCTCCTCTGAGAATCACGTTTTCTAGTATATAGATTTCATTCTCTACATCAATCACTATCTGGGAAATATGGGCTTAATCACCCTGACCGTGCCTGAGCCATCGGCCTTCATCATCCAAACATTCTTGACGGAAAAATGGCCCTCGATAATCGAGAGGTTAGGAATCGTTTTCAACGCCCGCAAATACGTCTGCTGGCGTTGGCCCTGCTGAGGGTCGCTCGCTCGGGGAACAACCGGCGCGGTGAAGTATCTAATGTTACCGATGGTATTTGTAGGTAGGAGTAACTGGCAGAGTTTTGAGAAATTGAGCCACTTGTATTTCGTGCCCTTAAGACAGCCGTAATATAAGTTGAAACCATCAACGTAGACGTTGGCTCTTAGGGGCATAAAGGGCAAAAGCAAAGGCCGCCGGGCCTTTCGGCTTCAGCGGCCTTGCACCCCTTGTCCGAAGACTCGGGGGGGATATAAAGTAATATCGGCACTACGGACAAAAAAGCAACAAAAAACACGCAATAGCGTAAGTCCTTTATACCGGGCTGATTCGCATAAAAGCAGTGCGCTTGGTGGCCAAGGCTGAACCCGCGTTCTCATCGCCCTGGGGCATCGTGGAACCATTGGCGCGTGCTGCCGCCTTGCGTATCCCGCCGAATGTCGTACCGCGTGCTAAGGGGTGACAGGATTCGAGGGCATCATTTTCCGGGAAAGAATCTTCCATGGTTTCGTGTAGTGGCGCAGGTTCCGGCCTTTTGAGCCGGCCACACTTCCGACGGTGATTTTTCATTTTGTTACGGACGGCCTTTTTTCCCTTTGAAGGGATAATTTTCATTTTCGCTATAAAAACCCAGCTATTGGCATTTCGCGAATCTGTCTGCCAACTTGGCACAGTTGGCAGTGAAGCTTTTTCGACCATTTTACCTCTCAAATCGTGAAAAAAATGATAGGTGTGTGTGTAAACCTGTTTTTTCGAGCATTCAGCGAAAGACCAAGGTCTGCACGGAACCTGGGCAAAGCTGGCAAATTTAGAAGGTTCCCTACTTTTTGTGTGGGCTTGGCCGTTGGATTGGCATGAAAGATTTCCGGTGGCACCGACCGCGCCGGATCGCGGAAAAAATTCATCTCGGCACCTAGACGCCTTGCCGTATCGCCTTACGGCAAAATTCTTAAAGGGCTTTCTCCAAGGCAGTGATCTCCCCTTTTACGATGGCTTGCCTTGCCTTCAATTCCTTTATGGCGACAGGGAGAACTTCAAGCCGCGCCCTTAATAGGGCGATCTGGATAGCCGCGTGCGCCGACTGGTCGAGAGCATGAGCGCCAAACTCGAAAAGATTATCAAGCACCGTCTGCTGCCAACCCTTGATTCCGTTGTTCAAGCTCTCCGCATACTTCTCCGCCTTCTGCAAACGCGCGGAGATTGAGTCACGTTCCGATACCAACTGATTGAAGCGGCGCTGATGTTCCAGAACTTCCGCCTCTTCGCGCTCCGCTTCCTGAAGCGTTAGCGCAGCCTGACTCTTTTTAGCGAAAACGCGATTCACACGTTCCAGCAAAGTCGGTGAATTCTTAATGAGATGGTCACGCTTGTTTGCCCAGCTTTGCTCTAACACTTCATTTTCTCGTAGTTCAAACATGATGATTCCCCTTTTTTATTTGACTGGTTTAGACGGCTGACAAAGCAACGCGTGGCAAGCTCCCGTCCCGTTTCTGCTTTTCCAACTGCGAACGGATACCGGCTTGCAAGCGAGCCTTTCCGAATATCTCCGGCTTGGCATCGGTCGTTTGCTGGGCCTCCGATTTCGTCGCGGCAAAGTTGGTTCTTGGAAGGTTGTCGCTCGTACCGGAACGCGCTTTGGCAAATCCGGCTCGGATCGATGCCCGGACGCGATCTTGTCCGTGAAGCTCCGGCTGACTGGCGCTTGCTGCCGTTGACGACACGCTTGCGACAGGAGCGGCAACAGTTGGTTGCGCTACAAGTGAAGCCGGACGGGGCACGGAGGCAGGAGCCGTCTCCAAGGCGCTAATTTGATCTTGGATGGACAGCATTCCCCTTTTGCCGGTGCGAGATTTGTACGCATTGATGGCATCGCGGGAAGCGGCTTCGCCGCGCTCATTCCAGAGACGATCCAAGTATTCGCAAAGTGTTTCGTTTTGATTTTTCATAAAATAACTTTTACATGCCGCTCGCGCCGGATGTTGGCGGCGCGGCTCACGAGAGAATTTCTCCGGGTTTGCGGCAACTTTTTATGGCGACCTCGATTTCAGGCAAACGGTGCAAAGCAAAAAGGGGATGCCCCGCAACATCAACGGCATCGTGTGTGACCTTGCCTCGACTGATAAATCTGGCCAGCGTTGCGGGAGCAACGTCGAGACGACGCGCCAACCGAGTAGCGTTGAGAAATACGCAGGTGTGCATGTCTTCATCGTAGCGCCGCGCCTTATCCGTTTCATCCTCTATAGGGGTGCATTTGGGTGCGTGAACAAGCTTTCTTCCGCTCGGCAAAACTTCCGTCTTTACTTTGCCATCACGCACCCATTTCTTAATCGTGCAATAGTGAACTCCGTACTCTGAAGCAGCTTCTTTGTAGCATAACAACCGCTCACTCATGACCTCTCCCTTCGCCGGGAACTTCTACGGGGTCGATCAAGAGCCAGCGGTAACGTGCCGCCGCGCGGTATTGGACGTAATGCGCCGTGCGTTCTACCACGCCCGCAGCAATCAGCCTGTCCCGAATCCACCCGCCACCCTTGGGTGTGACTCCAAGCCGCATGGCAAAATTATTCCGTGCAATGGGGAAATCGCGTGTGCCGCCGTCAATGGCTTTTCGCTGGAAACTTCTGATAATTCTAAAGCCGTCTCGTTCATTGTCGCTTTTGAGGTGATCGAATTTTGCACGCTCTGTTTGATTGAGTTCACCAAGCCAAATACCGTGTAAGCCCTTCCACATGGCCGTGAACTCTACGGAGTGTTCTTGCTGGCTTGCCCGCATTGGAACCCTCGCCTCGCGGTAGTGCGCTTCGATGATCTCGACGGCCACACTGTAGCCGACTTGGTGAAATATCTCGCCTACCAGTCCAAGCAACTGCTGATGGCGGGTGGATTTCCCGGTTATGCGAAAGGAGTCTTTCCAACCTCGATCCCATGCCGGGTACTGGGGAACTACTTCCCCATAGATATTACTTTCTTTATCGGGGAAGTGCTCCTCTGAAGATTTCTTCACTTCCCCAATAGGCGAGCGAAGGTTTTTTAGAAGCGGTGACGTGTTCTCCCAGAAGATCAAGTTGAGGCTGTCCGTGTTGGGATTCCAGCTACCAGGAGCACGAACGCCCTTGCCGTGCTGTGCGCCGGTATCATCTGGAAATACTTCACAGATTCCGGGCTTCACCGTGACTACAATTGCCTTGGCCACACCTCGAAGAAAAAGCGTCCAATCGCGCACGGATCGAAACTCTTTTGCAATGCACCACAAATGCCAGCCTCCGCCGGTGGCCTCGATGATAACGGTCAAATCACTGTTAAGTAAGAACTGCCAGGCATCGAAAGCAAGACGTTGCGCACGCACGTAATCGCCGTCGTGCGCATCGAAGTCGAGACATCCCCATCGTGATTGTCCCTCCGGGTTTTGGCTGTAGGGAACGAAAGTAGTCCGCTTATCAGGCGCAACGTCGTCGGTGATCGTGCGCCACGCCCATGATATTGCTCGATCCACGGTGATCTTCCGAGATTTGAAAAAGTGCCCACGGCCTTCCTTCCGCAAGGCCATGACAAATTGATGATCGCCGTTCCCGTTGTGCAGAAACCGGACAAGCACTTCGTGCTCGCTCTTTGTCCATACCAAGTCCGCCGTCCTACCCTGAAATGACAGAAGGGTAAGGTCGTTCGGCGGCGCGGTTCCATTCGCCGCTTCCAGCGGCATTCCCGCCCGATTGCGGGCTTTAAGCGCTTCGGGCGTCAGATCAACAAAACTCATCGCGAGCCCCTTTCCGCACGGAGAATTTCTTCATCCAGTTCTCGCGCCTCGGCATGGTCGCCGTCAATCGCCGCAGCGTGACGCCGACCCCGCAGCAACGCTAAACGCTGAGCCTTCGAGGATAATTTCTCCCGTCGCCGGGAAGCCATCGGATTGCGGTTCACCCTTGGCCTCCAATCATCTTTTCGAGTTGATCGCGGGGGATTAGCGGATGCCGGAACGCGCGGCAGGGTTTGAGCAATCCACGATCAATTGCCCGGCGGATCGTGATCGGAGACACGCCACAGATTTGCGCAGCCTCTTTGATTTTGTAGCCGATGCGCGGCAGCGATTCTTCCGCTCCGTGCCCGTCACTGACAGATGCCAATGGTTTCATTGAGCATCTGGAATACTCCTATCCGCGCCCTAAATGGTGCACGGCAGCGGCGTTATTTTGTGCGGGAATTAATTGCGCGGCCTGCCACGCTTCCCGGTCGTGATGATCTCATAACCTAATGAGCGGAGAACCTTCACGATGTAGTCCACGGACCGCTTTTCTCGTTTGGTCCCGATGGCCTTTTCAATTTCCAGCCTCGTGACTGGATTGTTTCGCTCGCCATGTTTTACGGAGCGATCAATTTTGCTTTCGAGGGCTTTGATCTTGGCGGCAAAAATCCTCTTGCTCTCCGGGGCAAGCCGCTGCATTTCCTTAGCACGGACAAGAGGTGCTTCCTCGTCGGCAACCCGGCTCTGATAAATCTCGATTTTGACGTTCGCCGCATGGGTGTACTCCAATGCGCGAAGCCAATCTGTCAATGAGTTGGGGCCTTTCTTTTTTATATTGGCCAGTTGCTCGATCTCACTACCTTTGGAGTTCCAGAGCCTCACCGTTATTTCGCCAAGCTGCTCGCACAATCGGCGTCGAGCCGATAGAGATTCTGGATCGGCGAGCGGACAGTCGGACAGTTTTGTCAGGCAACTCATGGCCGACTCGACCAGCGGGGAATGATCCTTCCCAAGCCAAGCCATCCTCATGGCGCGTTCGGGACTTCCTGCCCCGCTTAAACGCTCTCCTATTGTCTCGCTCATGCTGCCCCCTGCTGCATCTCGATGACGTTGGCGGGTCTCTCCATCGTCATCAACTTGGCCATCTGGTCACTGTGAACGGGCCGAACGTGTGAGTACGTCGATAAGATCAATTTGCCACCATCCTTATGCCCCTGCCACATGGCGATGACCTTGACATCGACGCCGCGTTCAATGGCGGTCGTTATGAAAGTCCTCCGGAATGACCGGCTCGAAAAACTTGGAAGATTGAGCCTAGAGCACGATCCGGCGATAGCTTTTTTCGGGTCATCGACCGTGAACACCTTGGTCGTTGGTGACGGTGCCTTGCCTCCGTTGACGATCTGGGCCAGCGCATAACGCTTTTCCAGAAGCGGGCGCACCTGCGGAAAGATCGGCACGAAAAAGCCTGAGATGGTCTTATGCCGGAAGGTGATGATCTGGCTGTCTTTGAAATTCACATCTCCCCATGTCAGTGACCGCGCCTCCGCGCGTCCCAGACCGGCCAGACCGTAAAACTCGACCAGATCGGCAGACTCGTCTCGGGTATCCGAAAACGGCTGAGTGCGGATGTCTTTAACGATGGCTTGGAATTGCTCCATCGTCGGCGTTTGCTTGATCGGCTTGCCGAGTCTCTTTTTCTCGATGCCTGTCGTTGGATTCGACGCGATCAGCTTGTCATCGACCGCCAACTGGAACACCTCGCGGATCAGGAGCAAGTGAAGGTTGTAAGATGCTGCCCCAAAAGCAAACTTGGCCAGCCAGACCATCACCTCGGACTTTTTCACCTTGCGGGCCGGTACGCTTTCCCACTCGGCCTTGATGCGCTCGGTGATGAGCGTCTTCCGCTCCTTAGTCTTTTCGGACTGGCGGGCAGTGGCGGCGATCAGGCGGTCACACAATGCGCCTACGGTGATCTGACCCGCGCCAGGGTCGATGCGCTCCTGCTCGTCTTTGAAGTCCCGGAGCTTGCGCTTGGCCTCGATCAGATCGTGAGCATCCAACTTTCGTTTTATCTGCTTGCCTCTCAGTTTAAGCAAAGCGTAATATGACCCACTCGACGTATTCCGATAAAGGCATTCGCCGACTTTTTCCAATGATGTGCTTTTTCCCATATAACCTTTCTGTTACTGACGTTCTCCAACGTGCTCTTAACATACAGGTTACACATTCGGGTTACAAGCCTACATTTGATATGGTCGATACTTCGTCTAAGTCGTTGAATGACAGCGGCAAGGGGTCTTAGCTCAGTTGGTAGAGCGCCTCAATGGCATTGAGGAGGTCAGGGGTTCGAATCCCCTAGGCTCCACGTCGCTTCTTATTTCTTTGTCGTCGCCGGATTGAAATAGACCTCTTCCGGGCAGGCCACTTTCAACACCTTCTTGATATTGTCGGCAATGGCCGTTTGCAATTCGGTATCGGTGATGAAGCGATCGTCCTGGAACCGGAGCGAGGTGATGCCATTCTTTTTGAGCAGTTGCGTGTCGATGCCCATGAAGACCTGATAGGTGGCCAGGTGCCCCGCCGTCGGATCGGAGTTCTGGTTCAGGATGAATTGGATGACCGATTGCAGGCTCATGGCGCGGACGTTGGGCGTGTTGACGGTCGGTTTTTGCAGCGGGCTGAAGGAAGGCATAGTTTTTCCCGGGGCGGATTCGGCGGTTTCAGTGGACTGGAGATACTCGGAAAAAGTCTGCGGCGCCGACTGTGGCGCAGAAAGGTCGACCGTCGTCTGGGCATATTCCTCCAGCGAGATGGTCTTTTCCATCAGCAGGTTGCTCGCGCAAAGCCGGACAAGGATGTAGTCGCGCTCTTTTTCGTTCAGGCCGAGACGCCGCTGGATCTGATCCACCGACGTTTTGCCGTCCGACGCAAGCAGGAAACGCCACTCCCAGTTGGTGAGTTTCATGGTCGCCGGCAGTTGCTGCAGGGTCCAGGTGTTTTGAAAGATCTTCGTGTTGTTCATGGCTAAATCAGCGTTATTCCTTGGCTTGCAGGCCGACAACCAGGAAGGATTCCATCTCTTTCCAGAGAATCGGCATGACAAATGTCGAGGAGGGAAGTCGAAGGGAGAAAACCTTGTCGGCTGTAACCGTTTCCGGCACTGATATCGTCCAGTCCGCGCCGAAGGCATGGCTCGCGTTGCCGGCCAGCACGTTGGAAAGCTCCCGGCACATATCGAGCCGCGTCACGTCGCTCAGTATCGGTTCGCCCTGCTGCACCAGCAGCGCATCGAGCACACCGGTCGTCGTCGTGATGTAGAGACAGCCGTCGTAGGCGCCACTGATATAAACCGCGCTGGTATAGTCCTTCAACAAGGGCGCATCAAATTGCAGGAAGGCCTCCTGCAAGACCGGCGGTTTTTCCTGCGGCAACATCTTCGCGAAGTAGGCCAGCGTGATGTCCTGAAACACTTTAAGTTGATCAGCTTTCATAAGGTCGAAGGTTAAACCGCTTCGAGTTTGGCTGGACACCGGTCGCGCTCATCCTTGAAGATGCACCACTCGACCAAAAGCGATTGGATGGAAAGATTCATGGTGGGTTCAGCCGTGCTCCCGGCCGTGATCGAGATCGTGCAGTTCGGCCAACCCAGGATGGACAGCGCCGCTTCCTTGTCCCGCAACGATCCAGTCCGCGCACCGATCAGATGCCCGTGCGTCAAATAGAGATAGCCGGTCTGGTAACCCGACATGATCCGCAACGTACAGGTCTTACGCTCCTGCTCGATCATCTGCAAAAAATTCTCCAGCGAAACACCGTTGAGCACGCTCTCCTGGGCCGCTAGCGTCATCGTGTCGATCAACTCCAGCATCACGTCAAAATCAATCGGCTTCGGCAACACCGTGATGCCGCCCGCCATGTTCGGCAGTTCCGCGGGACTTTTCTCGCTGATGGCGATGATGGGGATGGGCGGGTTCCAGCCGTTGAGCATCGCGAGGAAGGCGAAGCTGTCCTGCTGCGGCGTGATCTGCAGATCGGTGATGATCAAGTGCACGGTGTCCTGCTTGAGCCGGATCAGCGCCTTCTCCGGATTGTCCTCCAGCAGCACGCGGCAAAACGGCTTATGCATGGCGATGAAATTTCGCAGAATCTCCGCCGCGATAGGGTGATCCTCGATGAGTAAGATGATGGCGTTACGTGTCATGAAACGGCTCCGTGTTCGTGGGCATGAAGGACCAGCTCGTTCATGGCCTCGGTTAATTCCTGCGGGGTAAAAGGCTTGACGATAAAACCGCATGCGCCGTTGGCCACGGCCTCCATCGCGGTGCGGTGACTGTTGATCGCCGAAATGACCAGAACCGAAGCCGGCCGGCCGCTTTTCTGGATTTCGTTCAGGCAGCCGATGCCGTCGAGCTGCGGCATGGTCAGGTCCATCGTCACCAGTTCCGGGCCCTCCCGGTTAAAAATCTGAAGCGCGGCCATCCCATTGTCGGCCTGGAAAATCTGGGTGATTTCCGGATGGCGCACATTTCGTTCGATCACGTTCCGGACAATCAGCGAATCATCGACGATGAGCAGTTTCATGTGCCGGTGGAAGGTGAGGTTTTGGGCAGAATGATCTGGAATGCGCAGTAAGCCCCGGGATGCGAGTGGGGAATGATTCGTCCGCCTGCCTTCTGCACCGCATCCCGGATCGCATCGAGTCCCACGCCGCGCCCGGCCAGATCGGAAACACCATCCGCCGTCGAAAAGCCCGGCTCAAAAATCGCGTACCGCACATGGTCTTCGGTTGGAAGTTGCCAGCCCATCTGCTCGGCCCGGCGCCGGATTTTGTCCAGGTCCAGCCCCGCGCCGTCATCCTGAAAGATCATTTCATACACCTCGGGATGCGACCGCATCTCCAACTGCATGATCCCCAGCGGATTCTTGCCACGCGCCTCCCGCACCTCCACTGTCTCCAGGCCATGCGCCATCGAATTGCGAATCAGGTGCATCAGGATTTCCGGCAGCATCTCGCGATACTGCGACGGCAGGTCTTCGTCTTTGACCGACGTGTAAAACACCGCCGGTTTGTTCAGTCGCTGGCTGATTTCCGACACCATCTGCGAAAGCGATTCCATCAGGGTCAGCTTGCGTGGGGCGGGCGCAGACGCAGGTTGTTCCGGCGTCTTGGCCGCAGTATCGAGCGACTTCACCTGCTCCAGGATTTGCCTGATCTGGTCCCGCAGCCGGTGCAACGCCTCCAACGGCGAGGACAGCACATGCAGGCTGCCTGCGCCGCTGTCCGGGGCCAACCGCAGCTTATCGAGCTCATCCTCGAGCCGGTGCAGCAGTTTTTCATGTGCGCCGAGCCGCAACATCGCCGCCTCGCCCTTCAGCGTGTGGACGCGGCGGAACATCCCGTGCACGGTCTCTTTGAAATAGCCGTTTTCCAGCACTTGGTTCGGAATCTGTTCGAGCGCGGAGAGTCCCTCATTGAAGTGAGTGACAAACCGGTTCAGCGCCACCGGCTCGACCTGCAGGATTTGCATCACCAGATGGATTTTCTCCTCCGCAGCCGCTTCCTGCCGCGCCAGTTCTTTCGACAGATTGATCTGGTGCGTGATGTCCTCGATCTGCACCAGGACCTGCGAAATCTCCGCCTGAGACCGGATGCGCTCAAAGTTCAGGGCGAAATGCTTGATCTTCTCCTCGTCCGGATCAACTCCCGGAAATCGCACCGAAATCTGTTTTGCCGGGTTGATCGACTTGATTAACCGGTCGATCAATTTGGGATCGAAAAGAATTTTCAAATAATCCTGCAATTGCCCGTAGGTCACGTCGTCAATCAACGGTTGCAGCACCTCCGGCAGCGACGCGTCCCGCAAGTCATCCCGCTCGAAGAGCCTGCTCACCACCCGCGAATATTCGCTGCCCACCCGGAAGTTTCGGTCGATCACCAGCAATCCGTCCGTGACTGAATTGAGAATCAACTCCATCTGCCGGTTACGCAGTGCGGCTAATTGCGACGAGGCCAGCAGCAAAACTTGTACGGCGCAGATTTTGTATTCGTTGGCCTCGCGGCTATAGATCAGGAACGGTTCGTAGACAAAATCGAGCGTCCGCAACAGGCATCGCTCCACCGCTGTGGGAATGGAGCAATCCGCCGGCAAGATTAACGGTGTCGCGATCTCCTGCAACATGATCGCCACCGAGCGCCGGTAATAAACTTCGCGGCCAAAGGCGCGGCTGACACATTTGTAAAAATGGGTCTGTGAAATCATTCCCGCAAAACCGTTCTCATCAAAAATAATCACACCCGGCAGATCGGATTGCTGTGAAAAAAGCGTCCCCAACTGTTCACCTGTCGTGTCCGTTCCCAAAACAACGGTATGCCCCGGCAAATCCGCGAGAGTTGATTGCGTTGAATAATTTGGGCCCGACGGACTTGATTCCGCAACCTCCCGTCCATTGGTCATGGATCTATTCATCGTCCGTGGTACCAATGAGTTTGTAACAAGCGGGTCCATACGCTCTGCTCAATTAACCGGCGCTTCATGACGGATAAGCGACGACTTGGCGTAAAGTGGGTTAAGATGCAATTCACCCTCAAGCACTCCAAATTTTTACGCAGCTGAATATCCGCGAGCCGTTCCAAATGTGAACAACTCGCAAGTGTAACGATCAGGAAACTTAAGGCCCTGTCTTCAAGATAGGACGGGGCCGCGCTGTTCAATGCGGCAAACTGAAATAGAACGTTGCGCCTTCGTTTACCTTGCTTTGGGCCCAGGTCCGGCCGCCGTGCCGGGCGATAATCCGCCGCACATTCGCAAGCCCGATCCCCGTCCCCTCAAATTCGTCCTTCGAATGAAAGCGCTGAAACGCGCCAAACAATTTGTCGGCAAACTGCATATCGAAGCCGACTCCGTTGTCGCGCACGAAGATCACCATCTCTTGCGTCTCCTCCTTCCCGCCAATCTCAATCTCCGCCGGATTCCTCGGCCGGCTGTACTTGATTGCGTTCATCAGCAGATTGCTCAGCACCAGCTTCAATAGCGCCGGATCGCCCATCACCCGGGGTAGTGGATTTTTCTTCCAAACAATGTTCCGGCCCTCCATTTCCGGGCCCAGTTCGCGGATGATCACGTCGACGATCTCCTGAAGATCGACGCTCGTCCGGTGCATCTCCGCGCGACTGGTCCGGGAAAGATTGAGCAGATCCTCAATCAACGCATTCATCTGTTTCACCGAATCGAGAATCCGCTGGAGATGCTTCCGGCTCTGCTCGTTCAGCGACGGCCCGGCCATCCGGTCGAGCAGTTCCGCGAAACCGTCGATATGCCGCAGCGGCGCGCGCAGATCATGTGAGACTGAATAGGAAAAAGCCTCCAGTTCCTTGTTCGTCGCCTCCAACTCCACCGTCCGATCCCGCACCTGCCGCTCCAGCCGCGCGTTCTCCAGCCGCAGACGCCGCACCGCCAAGGCGCGTTCCAGCACCGGCAGAATCACGCTCAATTTGAAGGGTTTTAGGATATAATCAAGCGCGCCCGATTTCATCGCCGACACCGCCGTCGTAATCGTCCCCTCCCCCGTCATGATGATCCCCACCAGGCCCGGATCTTTCCGCAACGCCGACTGCAGCAGCGTGATCCCATCCATCTCCGGCATCATCAGATCGGAAAGAAGCAGGTCGAACCGCCCCGCCTCAATCTGATCCAGCGCGGCTCGTGCCGATTCGAACCCGGTTGTCTCGTAACCGCTGTCGCGCAGCGTCACGCACAGCGCCTTCATCTGCGCCGCCTCGTCGTCGACAATGAGAATCCTGGGCCCGGTCGCTTCAGTCATAATACCTTATGGTTTTGCCGTTCGCAGGCATTGTGCCAGGGCCTCGCGCAATTCCCGCAGCTTCGGCGGTTTGTTGAGCACACGGTCGACGTGCACCGGAATGTCCCCCTCGGCCACCAGCCGCTGGCCCCAGCCGGTCAGCAACAGCACCGGGACTGTCGGCTCCATGTTCTTGATCTCGGCGGCGACCTGCCTGCCGTTCACGTAGGGCATCCCCAGATCGGTGATGACCACCGCGAATGGCTCCTTTCGTTCCCGCGCCTGCCGGAACGTTTCGATTCCCTCCCGGCCGCCGCTCGCCGTCACCACTATATGTCCATCCGTCTCCAGCGTGTCGCGCAACGATTTGATCAGCAATGGGTCGTCATCCACGATGAGCAGCCGCAGCCGGGATGGCACCACAAACGGCGCACTCGTCGGCGCTGCTTCTGACGGCACGGTCGCCGGCACCGGGAATACCAGCCGCACCGTCGTTCCCTTCCCCACCATGCTGTCGATCTCAATATCCGCGTTGTTGCGCCGCGCAATGCCGTGCACCATCGCCAGCCCCAGCCCCGTCCCCCGCTCGCCCTTCGTCGTAAAGAACGGCTCAAAACAACGGCGCCGCGTGTCCTCGTCCATGCCGATGCCCGTGTCGCATACCTCAACCCGCACTTGATCCGGCCCAGTGGTCAGCCGCGTCCGCAAGGTCAGCTTTCCGCCGTCCGGCATGGCGTCGACCGCGTTGAAGACGAGATTCACCAGCGCCTCGCGAATTTCGCTCTCCACGCCCATCACCGCCGGCAGATCCGAAGCCAGGTCGGTCTCCATCGCAATCACGATGCCACGCTGCTGCGGAATATCGTTCCAGCGTGCGCGCGAAAGATCAATCACCTGCTGCATCAACCGATTCAGCTGCACCGGCGCCAGCGTTAATTGCGGCTCACGCTGGCGATAAAACTCCTTCATCCGCAAAACCGTCTGCGCCACGTCCTCGATCGCGCGCTGGATCGTCCCCAGATAGTCGCGCGCCCGGTCGCTCAGCCCCTTTTCATTCTCCAGCAGCGACTCGGTATAAAGCGCCACCGGCGAAATTGCGTTGTTGATATCGTGCGCGATTCCGCTCGCCATCTGTCCCAGCGCCCGCAACCGCTCCTGCTGCATTACCGCCTGCTGCGTTTGCCGAAGGTCCTGATAAGCCTGGTGCAGCGCCTCGTAAAGCTGCGTCTGGTGCGAGGCCAGCGCCACGTGTTCGCTCAATTGCCTCAAGAACTCGCATTCGCCGCTGTTGAAATCATTCGCTTTCCGCCGCGCCGAAAGCAGCACGCCGAACACCTTGCTCTCGACCAGAAGCGGCGCCCCCACCACCGAGTGAAGACCATGGGCCGATAGTTTCTTGAAGAATGGAAACGACGAACTCGCGATGTCCGGCTCATAAACCAACTGTCCCGCCACACACCGCGCCATCCCGTTGCCGCCGATCTCAATCCGGCTGTTCTCCGGCCTACCCAACTCCATCGCCAGCGCCTCCGTCCCCATCCCGACGCGCGTCACATTCAGGACCTTCCCCTCCCCGTCATACATGCAGATGCAGCAGAAATCGACCGGCAGATGTTCCTCCACCGTCCGGATCACCACCTGGAAAACGCTCTGCAAATCCTGCCGCTCGCCGATCGCCCGCGTGATTCGGTGCAGCAATTGCAACCGTCCCAATTGCGACTGCACCTTGTCCTCCGCCATCTTGCGCTCCGCCACCTCGCCCTGCAGCGATTCATTCGCGGTCCGCAGCGCCTGGTCGCGCTCCTCGATGCTCACCAGAAACTGGTAGAACGCATCGCTCAATTGTCCCGCCTCATCACGTCCCTGCCATGGTGTCCGCACGGCGAAACCTTTCTCCGAGGAAATGCGCTGCACCATCTCTGTCAGCGTCCGAATAGGCTGCGAAATCGGCTTCTGCAGGTGGGCCGCCAACATCAGCGCCACCACCACTGATCCGCACACCACCAGCAATCCCAGCCCCATGAAAAATCGCAGCCGGTCATACATTCCCTCCAAGCTCGTCTGCAGATAAATCGACCCGATCCGCCGATCGCTCAGCATCACGGGTCGCACCACCCCCAGGCTTGCCTCGGTGAATTGATGCCCGTCAGTTGCCGGGCTTTCCGGAAATGTCACGTCGCTCCCCTCCCGCGTATAGCTCGCAAACCGCTTGCCCCGGCTGTCATAAAGGCAGGCCGCCGTTACGTAAGGCTCCGCCTGCAGCGCCTGCAGGGTCTGCTGCGCCGCGCCCTCGTCCTCGAACGCCAACGCCGCCTGCGTATTCTTCGACAAAACATCCGCCAATACCGTGCTGTCCCGCACCATCGAGTCACGGAACTGATAGACCTGGTAAATGCTCAACAGCCCGCAGGCCAGCAGTAATACCAGCCCGCAGGTCAGCATGATCACCACCGTCAGCTTCCGCTGAATCGGCCAATCGCGCATCCAATTCATGGGCAAGTTACTCCTTTCATGGTTCGACGATCCTTCCCAGTGACAAAAGCTGCAAACTCATCTTCAACCCGCAACGCTCCGCCGATTGCGGATTGATTTCAAAACGCACTTTCCCGTTCGAAAGATAAAAATCGATGTCCCCCCCGTTGCGCGCGAAACTCTCCACCTCGCTCACCGTCAACACCGGCCTCGCCCCAAGCTGCGATAAAATCTCGCCGATGCGCCCCTCCTCCGAATGGCTGACAAAAATCATTTGGCAATCTCTTAGCTCATCGAGGCTCTCTCCCCGCCGCACCCGGATCGGGTGACTATCGATCGTCTCACCCTGGACCGTATCCTCCAGCGCCGAACCGAATGGATCGTCTCCCAGGATGCCAATGCAAAACGGCGCGTTCGCATCGGAAAAACTCGTTCCCGGCCATTTAACGAACTGGGCGAAATGATAGAGAAACGCCGCCTTGATTTGGTACTCACGGCTCCCATCCTGCGCTCGCGCCACGCCGGAACCGAAGAGCATCGCGAGCCCCGCGGCCAGCAGCGGCAGGCAGCGTCCCGCCCGGCCGATCCTTCGAAACACCGCTAAAAATGCCATGAGATTTTTCCGTAAACGCTGCGGACAATCGCTTCTCCCTCGGAACTGTATTCCTGGTGGTAATCGTGTAAAAGATTCTGTCCCACCACCGAAATTTCCAGGTCCTTCGTCACATGCCAACCCAGCCGCGCATCCAGCTCCATGTAACTCGGCACCGTCGCCGTGTCGGGACCACAGAGCCGGTCCACCCATCGCAACGCCGTATCGAACTCGATGTTCTGCGGCAAATCCATCGATGACCGGAGCGAAAATTGGTTCTCCGGATCGGCCGTCTCGTTCGTCCCGTTGTTGAAGTCAGTCTCTCCCGGCTTCACATGAATCTGCTCCTTCAGATAATCGTAACCGGCATGCCAACGCCACCAGTCGAGCATCTGGTAATCGGCGCTCAACTCGGCTCCATATGTGTTCCCTTCCAGGTTGTTCTGAAATGCCAACGGCAATCCCAGTGTCGCCGGGCCTCCCACCGGCGCCACGCTGCGAATGTCGTTATAATCATTGTAGAAAGTTGAAATCGATCCTGAAATCTGGTCCGTCACCTGCGCGCGATACCCCAATTCATATGCAATCAGCGTCTCTGAAACGAACTGGCTCGAACCCACCAGCAGGCTTGGAATGTGGAAAATCGGCGGGAGCCCCGACGGCTCGTTCAAATCCCGGTCCAGTCGCGACGGCGTCCGCACCGCCCGCGACACCGCTGCCCAGATCATGTGCTTCGGCGCCACATTCCACTGGATCCGCCCGCTCGGCTCAAATTCAAATCCCGTGTAATCGTTGTGCTCCACCTTCGTCCCCAGCGTGAAAAAAAGATTCTTCTGAATCTCGATCTCGTCTTGCGCGAAGGCGCTGTAAAGATTCTGGTTCAGGATCGTCGGATCCACCTGCACCGACGGTGAATTCTGGTCCACTTCGTTCGTCAGCCGATACCCCAAACCCCAGACGATCTTGTTCCGCTCCCCCACGCTGAAATGATGCTGGAACTCCAGGTCGTACGTACTCAGATCGTCCTTGAAAACACCCGGCGGCGCGCCGAAAGGCCCCATCGGCTCCGGTTGCGTGAGATAAGTCCGATCATAATAGAGCTGCAGATTCGTATCCGAATCGTCCGAGATCGTATGCACCCACCGGGTCAGCACATTCCCACCCTCCTGCAGTTGCGTCGTGTAAACCGACTTCGGCACGTTCGCCAAACCATTATAGTAATCCCCCTGCAACGTCACCTTGTCGTCCGACGTCGCCGCCGCATCCATCCGGAATCCGCTCCGAAACTGGCTCCAGCTATCGTTCAGCGAATTTCCCGACGTATCCACCTCGCCGTTGTAATTAAAATAAGTCCCGTAAACGCGGTAGTAGACGTCCGGCGCCAACTTGCCGCCGTAGCGCACGTCCCCGAATTCCTGCAACTCCGTCCCACCTCCGCCATCCACGAACCATCCCTGCGTCTCCTTCGCGTCCTTCGTCACGATGTTGATCACCCCGTTCATCGCGTTCGCGCCCCAAAGCGTCCCGCCCGGCCCGCTTACCACTTCAATCCGATCCAAATCTTCCAGCATCACGCTCTGCACATCCCAGTTTACGCCCGAATATAGCGGCGTATAGACCGTCCGCCCATCGATCAGCACCAGCAGCTTGTCCGATAGCTGCGTATTGAATCCCCGCGCGCTGATATGCCAGTCGTAGGCATTCCCCTGCGCCACTTCCAGATTATCCGCCAGCCGCAAAGCCTCCGGCAGGCTCGTCGCCCCCGACCGCCGCACTTCATCATTCGTGATGATCTGGATCGCCGCCGGCGCCTGGGCCAATGGCTCCGGTGTCTTTGAAACTGAAATGACTTCCTGATCCATGAGCTCCGACAGGCTCATTTGCTTGAAGTTATCTGGCCCCTGCGCGGGATCCGGATTCTGCGGCGTGGCATCATTTGCCTCCGTGGCCGAATCCGCAGAAGTGCTGCTCGAATTCGGATCCTGGGGGGGCGGACTCGACGGCACCAATGCGTGGGAGACACCAATCATGGTCAACCACAAAACAAATCCAGCGAAGTGTACCTTTTGAGCAATTTTTTCCTTTTGCTTCAATCGAAGCTTTAGATATCTCGGCAGCCATTCCACAAGAACCTCCCCCATTGTAGTACCTGAAGCGAGCGGCAAAATCTTCCGGCAAAAATCTATCCCCCTGTCGTTGAGCATCTAGGCTTAACTTTCAGCGAGTCTGTTTCCTTCCATCGATTATTTTACCATGTTAATCGCTATAGACATATCTACAAGATATTTTTAAGTTACTTTCCGAGAATTCCGATATAATGAGTGAGTTAAGACACAGCCAAATCTAAATGATTCGTCCCAGCCTCTTATTTTTTAGCTAAGAAATGCTCGGCAAACTTCTTCCCCTCTTCAGGTGGTTGATCAACCTGTTTGATCCACCCCCGCTTGCCTCCATGAGCTGGTCTCAGAAGATCGGCCGCGTTTTTCTTCTCGGGGGCACTCTGATTATTGGCTCTATCATCGCGGCCATGCTCGGCACGGTGGTTCTCTTCCTGATCGAGCGCGGACGGCAATTCACCCAGGCCCCGGAATTTTTCAACGGCCTCGGCATCCTTGCGCTCGGCTTCCTCGTGAATGCCGCCTGTGTTGCAATCCTCATTCAGATGAAGCGCGCCGACAACAAGCTCATCCCGCCGCGGAAAAACATTTAGGTTAGCCGCCGATGTCCCCATCGACGGATCGTGGCTCAATGCACGCCCAACACGTGGAACACCACGTATAGGCTCGCCGAGAACAGGCTCGCACCCAGGAAAATGCAGACCGGCAGCGTCAGCACCCACGCCAGCACGATGTTGATCAACGTCTTGGTCTGCAACCCCGACCGGTTCGCTGCCATCGTCCCCGCGATGCCCGATGAAAGCACGTGCGTCGTGCTCACCGGCCAGCCCTGCAAACCGGCGCCCAACACCGTGACAAAGGCGACCAACTCCGCCGACGCTCCCTGCCCGTAAGTCAGATGCGCCTTGCCGATTTTTTCTCCCACCGTCACCACAATCCGTTTCCAGCCCACCATCGTTCCAAGCCCCAACGCCAAGGCCACCGCCAGTTTCACGCCCAGTGGAATGTACTGGGTATAGCTCTGCAGATTGGTCTGCAGATCAGCCACCGTCTTTGCCTGGTCCTTGTCCTTGATCAGCTTGGTCTTGTTCAACTTGCCCAGCGCGTCGACCAAAAGATAAATGTCCTTACGCACATTCGCCCGCTGGTCGGAAGGAAGTTCCTCAAATTTCTGAATGTTCTGCAGTTCACCCGCCACCGCGGCTGACTCACGATCGAACGCCTGGTATGTTTCCGCCGTCGCTTTTCCCGTCTTGACGAACTGGTTCAGCGTGACCTGATCCTGGGACCCAAGCTTCGGCCGCAACGCCACGGCAATATCCGGAGCAGGCGCGGCCGGACTCACCGCGGGCGTAACCGGTGCCGGAGTCACGGGAGCCGTCGGTACCTGACTCTGGAAAACGACACTCGCCTTCTGGCAAAGCTCCACTGTCGCCTTGAACTTCCCGGGATCAGCCGGGCTTTGCAAGGCGAACGCCCCCGGCAACACCGCGATCAGGATCAGCATGATCAATCCCATTCCCTTCTGCCCATCGTTATAGCCGTGCGCGTAACTCACACCGGTGCACGTCCCGATCAGCGTGCCGCGAATCCAAAGCGGCGGCGTCTCGCCCTTGTTCGGTGCTTTGAAAAGCTCCTTGCTCGGAATGATTAGCTTGAGGATTAGCTTGAGGATTAGCAACAGCAGCGCCGATACTCCAAAACCAACTAGTGGCGATACCGCCAGTGCCAGGATCACCTTGTAAATCTGGTCCCAGTTCAGCCCCGCCGTCCACGAGTTCCCTTGCATAACCGCGTTCGCCACCCCAACGCCCAAAATGGAACCAATCAGCGTATGCGTGCTCGACGCCGGAAGTCCCAGATACCAAGTCCCCAGGTTCCAGATAATCGCCGAAATCAGCAGCGAGAAAATCATCGCAAAGCCCGTGTATACTCCCGCCGAGCTTCCCGTCCCAACGTTCGCCACAATATCGTGTGGCAAAAGCCCGATGATGCTGTAGGCCACCAGACCGCTCGACACAACAACCCCGATCAGGTTCCAGCAGCCCGACCAGATCACCGCGTAAACCGGCTTGAGCGAATGGGTATAAATGACCGTCGCCACCGCATTCGCCGTATCGTGAAAGCCGTTGACGAACTCGAAACACAACGCCAGCGCCAGCGCCAGCAGCAAAAAGAAAGCCCCGGCAAAGGTCAGGGTCTCGCCAAAAAGTTCCATTAATCTCTCCCCCTGAAATAGGTTTACTCTAGTTCCGGGCGCGCACCCGGAACAAACCGCGCCACAGTCAGACATCCATGTGTGGCAAGTCCGCGACTTGGCGGTTACCATTCCGTGACTTTTGACCAGATCCTGCGGCTCTCTTAACTGCCGGAGCTAATCTAATCCGCGTTTAGGACCTGCACTGTGCCTGTCTTTGCGCCCATCTGGCACCGGGCCCCGTCATCTCCATTTTCCGCGAAGAAGTGAAGCGTCCACAACGCTTCCTGGCTGCTCTTCTGCTGCGTCAGCCGGTACTCGACCGCCTTCAGGCCCTTCAGCTTTAATGTCCCCCGGGCCAGTTCCAGCGCCTTGTCTGAATTGATCAACAGTTTGTTCTGCGCGATCGGATGCAGCGCCGCGACATTCTCCGCCTTGAATGAACTGAAGGCCTCCACCGTATCGGGATGTTCCGACGACGTCTTCGCCGCCACCGTCACAATCCGGCAGTGGCCGCTGGTGGCCGCATCATGGAAAACAAACCGCCATGCCTCCGGCACCAAGCTCTCGTCTGTCCGCGCGCTCGAAATACTCAATAGTTTGGCCCGCACCTCCGGCCGCAGCCGCCGCTGGGCGATCCGAAGCGCGTGCAGGGCTGAAAGCGAGGTCTGCTCGCGGACCGTCGCAAAACCAAAAACGCAACCAAGGGAAAGTAGGGAACAATGCATCGTACTCATAAGTTATCCTTTTGCTGGAAGTGAAATTTTTCTTCATTCACCACCCGCCCCTTTTTACTTTTAGCCACTATCGTGCCCGGTCTTATAAAATGTATTTCAAATGACGCATCGAGCATTTGACTTATCTGGATTCCACTGGAAAATAAGTTCGGATATCACAGCTAACGAATCTTTTTAATTAACTGATAGTCAGATTATTAGATCGCATATATCCGCCGCTGAAAGATTGCGATAAATCATATTTGGCTTCAATCCATCCCTCTTCCATCTCAGATTTTTTCCAAAAAGAAAAATGTTAGAATGGGTTAATGAGAGTTCATCTTCCATGCAAATTACAATTTTCATCCCGTATTATGCAATGACCCGAGGAGGCGTCGGTGACGCAGGATGACCCGCCGTCGTCTTGCTCTTTATGATATCCGCGCTAGCCTGCTAGACATTTAGTCAACAATTCCCATTTTCGCGATTAACTTCCTCATTATTTTTAAAAGCCATCATGTGGATCGTTCGCCTCGCCCTTCGCAAGCCATATACCTTCACGGTGATGGCGATCCTCATTCTGGTCCTCGGCGGAGTCAGCTATCTCTCTATGCCGAAGGATATTTTCCCTAATATCGACATCCCTGTCGTTAGCGTCATCTGGTCCTATACCGGCCTGCCGCCTCAGGAAATGGAGCGTCGCTTTGTCACCATCAGCGAGCGCGCCATGAACACAACCGTCAACGACATTGAACACCAGGAATCCCAATCCTATCCCGGCGTTGGTGTTATCAAGGTCTTCTTCCAGCCTAATGTTAAAATCGAGCAGGCCGTCGCCCAAGTCACCGCCATCAGCCAGACCCTCCTCAAGATCTTCCCGCCCGGCGCCACCCCCCCGCTGATCATTCAGTACAACGCCTCCTCGGTACCCATCCTGCAACTCGCCGTCAGCAGCAAGACCTTGGGCGAAGCCGAACTCTTTGACCAAAGCCTCAACTTTATCCGCCGCCCCCTCGCGGGGGTCAAGGGTGCGGCCATCCCTCTCCCTTACGGCGGCAAGCAGCGCCTCGTCTCCGTCGATCTCGATCTCAAGAAATGCCAGGCACTCGACATCTCCCCCCTTGAGGTCAGCAACGCCATCAACAACCAAAACGTCATTCTTCCCTCCGGCACCGTAAAAATCGGCGACCGCGAATACAACGTCCTCCTCAACAGCAGCCCCGACATCCTCGACCAGCTCAACAACCTGCCGGTCAAGCAGGTCAACGGCGCCACGATCTACATGCGCGATGTGGCCCAGGTCCGCGACGGCTATTCCCCACAGATCAACATCGTCAAGCTCAACGGCGAAAAGGCCGCCCTTCTTCCTGTCCTGAAAAACGGCTCCGCCTCCACCGTCGACATCGTCCAGGGCGTGAAGGACAAACTCCCCCTCGTCCGCTCCCAGCTTCCCCCTGAGCTCAGCGTCGAACCCCTTTTCGACCAGTCGATTTTCGTCAAGGCCGCCCTCAACGGCGTTCTCACCGAAGGCACCATCGCGGCCACCCTCACCGCGCTCATGATCCTCCTCTTCCTCGGTTCATGGCGCAGCACCCTCATCGTCGCCATCTCCATCCCGCTCGCCATCTGCTGTTCCCTCATCCTCCTGGCCGCCCTCGGCAAAACGATCAACATTATGACCCTCGGCGGTCTCGCCCTCGCCGTCGGCATTCTCGTCGACGACGCCACCGTCACCATCGAGAACATCCACCGCCACATGAGCCTTGGCAAACGCATGGTCAAGTCAATCCTCGACGGCGCCCACCAGATCGCCATCCCCGCCTTCGTCTCCACGCTCTGCATCTGCATCGTCTTCGTCCCCGTCTTCTTCCTCAAGGGCGTTCCCTACTACCTTTTCACTCCTCTCGCCCTCTCGGTCATGTTCGCGATGATGGCCTCCTATTTCCTTTCACGGACTGTCGCGCCCACCATGGCCAATTATCTTCTCGGCGTGGAAGTCCATCATCCCGAAAGCCACATCACCACCCCACCCGACTCTTTCTTCGGACGCATTCACTGGCATTTCACCCGCGGCTTTGAGTGGGCCCAGGACCGTTACATCGGCTTCCTGAAAAAGTGCCTCGGTGTTCCGCTCATCGTCACCCTTTCCGCTGCCACCTTCGTCGTTCTAAGCCTTCTCATCTTCACGCCTTTTCTTGGCCGCGATTTCTTCCCCCAAGTCGATGCCGGCCAGTTCCGCCTCCATATCCGCGCGCCCAGCGGCACCCGCATTGAGGAAACCGAACGCGGCTTCTCCCGTGTTGAGGACATCGTCCGCCAAGTCATTCCCCCGGATGAACTCGACCTCGTCCTCGACAACATCGGACTTCCCGCCAGCGGCATCAACCTCGCCTTCACCGACTCCGCCACCGTCGGCTCCTTCGACGGAGAAATGCTCGTCTCGCTCAAGCCGGGCCATAAGCCCACCGCCGACTACGTGAAGACCCTCCGCCATAAGCTCAAGGAAGCAATGCCCGATTACGACTTCTTCACCCAACCCTCCGACATCGTCGGCCAGATCCTCAATTTCGGCCTTCCCTCCCCCATTGACATCCAGGTCACCGGACCCGCCAAGAACGACAAAGACGACTACGACGTCGCCCTCAAGCTCCTGAACCGCATCCGTAGTGTCCGTGGCGCCGTCGATGTCCACATCCAGCAGGTCGTCAGCTACCCCACTTTCTTTGTCAAGGTGGACCGCACTCGCGCCGACCAGCTCGGCCTCACCGAGCGTGATGTTGCCACCGACCTTCTCATCTCCCTTAGCGGCAGCCTGCAGACTGCACCCAACTACTGGCTTAGCCCGGCCAACGGAGTCAACTACACCGTCGCCGTCCAGACCCCCCAGTACAAAATCGATTCACTCGACGCCCTCAAACAATCGCCCATCAGCGCCGGCAAGCTTCCCCAACCCCAGCTCCTCGAAAATCTCGCCCCCATCACCCGTTCCGACACCCCCGCCGTCATCTCCCATTACGAGGTCAATCCTGTCTACGATGTCTGTGTCAACGTTCAGGGCCGTGACCTCGGCGGCGTCGCCGATGACGTCCAAAAAATCGTCGATCAGTTCCACACCGCCCCTGATCTCGCCGCCGCACCCGCGCCCCAGGGCTTCCTCTCAGGCCTCTATGGCAGGGTTTTCAAATCACCGCCGCCTGATCCTAACTCCATCCTACCCACCGGCTCGCAGATCATGGTCCGGGGCCAGGTCAAAAGCATGACTTCGGCCTACACCGGCCTCGGCGTCGGCATCCTCTTCGCCATCGGCCTCGTCTACTTCCTTATGGTCGTCAACTTCCAGTCGTGGCTCGATCCCTTCATCATCATCATGGCCCTTCCCGGCGCGCTCGCTGGCATCGTCTGGATGCTCTTCCTCACCCACACGCCCCTGAGTGTTCCCGCCCTCATGGGCGCCATCATGAGTATCGGCGTCGCCACGGCGAACAGTATCCTTGTCGTCAGCTTTGCCAATGAACAGCGCCACGGCGGTCGCTCCGCCCTTGACGCCGCCCTGGCCGCCGGCCGCACCCGGCTCCGCCCCGTCATCATGACGGCCCTCGCCATGATCATCGGTATGCTCCCCATGTCTCTTGGCCTTGGCGAGGGTGGTGAACAAAACGCGCCCCTCGGCCGCGCCGTCATCGGCGGTCTCCTCGTCGCCACCGCTTTCACCCTCCTTTTTGTTCCCGTGGTCTATAGCGTCATGCGCCGCAAGGACAAAACCGTCGAAACCGATCCTCTCCTCTTCGAGCCAAGTGACTACGAAATTGACGAGGCCGACGTCACGGGCCATCAGGCGTCCGGCACTTCCCGCGTCAGTTACGCCGACGAGACTGCCGCGCCCGGCGGCAACGGCCATGCCTCGCCACCGCGAAACCGCGCCCATTTCCAGCCTAAAACTCCATGAGCACCCCTTCTTCCACCACCCCACAAAAGAAACCGGCGCCCGCCATGGCAACACCCGCATCCCCCGCTCTGGCTAAAACTCCGGCCGCACCCGCCCAACCGGCCAGCCCGGCAACCCAACCGGCCGCGGCCGGCCCCGCCCTTACACATACCGGTTTTTGGATGGTCCTCATCGTGGCCCTTCTTGCCCTCGGTGCCCTCTTTTACTTCTTTGCCATTGTCCCACGCCTAGCCGATGCCCACGCCCTCGACCGTGAGCAAAAAATCAGCACCCAGCGCGTCGTCATCTACGCCGTTGCCCGTTCCGCCGCGCCCAAGACCGAGCTTCCCCTGCCCGGCACCATGGAAGCCTTCCAGCAGGCCTCCATTTTTGCCCGTACCACCGGCTACGTGAAGAAGTGGAACGTCGACATCGGAGACCACGTCAAGGAAGGCGATATCCTCGCCGAGCTCGACACGCCCGATGTCGACCAGCAGCTCAGCCAGGCCCAGGCCACCGCCGAACAGGCCCAGGCCAGCCTTGCCATCGCCCAAACCGCCGCCAGTCGCTGGGATACCATGGTCAAGGACCACGCCGTCTCCCAGGAGGAAGCCGATGAAAAGGACGCCACGCGCAACGAGGCCCAGGCCACCTTTGACGCCGATGAGGCCAATGTCCGCCGCCTCACCGACCTCGAAAACTTCAAGGAAATCCGCGCTCCCTTTACCGGCACCATCACCTATCGCAACATTCAGGTCGGCAACCTTGTCACGGCCGGTACCGGCACCGTGGCCACCGGCACCACCGAACTTTACCGCATCGCGCAGACCGATCCTCTCCGCGTCTATGTCGACGTGCCCGAGGCCGACCAGCGCGCCATCAAGCCCGGCGTCGGCGCCGATCTCCACGTCTCCTCCTATCCCGACCGTGTCTTCCACGGCTCGGTCGTCCGCAGCGCCGAGTCCCTCGACATCACCTCCCGCACCCTCCGCACGGAAATCGATGTCCCCAATCCCGACGGCGCCCTCCTGCCCGGCGCTTACACCGATGTTCGCCTCCAGCTCGTCGATCCCACGCCCGCTGTGCTCATTCCGGCCAACACCCTCGTCGTCAATGCCTCGGGAACGCAGGTCGCCCTCATCGAAAACGTCGATGGCCAGGACAAAGTTCATTTCCTCCCCGTAAAAGTTGGCCGCGACTTCGGCACCGAAGTCGAAATCCTCCAGAACGTCCGGGAAGGAGACCGCCTTATCACCAACCCCCCCGCCGATATGAATGACGGTGCCGTGGTCATTGCCAAACCGCTTCCGCCCAAACCGACGCCCACCCCGGCCAACACCGCGCAGAAAGCTTAGTGCGGCACCTCGCCCACGCTGGTCACGCGACCGGCGTTAAAATTCACCTGCAGCCCCACCTTCTGCTGCGTCGCCGCATCCATCGTCATATCGCCGCTGTAGACCCAAAAATCAGTCCCCGCCGACTGTGGGCGGCCCAGATATTTCAACAAATCGTCCTGCGACATTCCCCGGAGAAAATCGCGCCATTCCGCCAGGCTCAAATCGTGGGCCTGTGCGCGCTGGATTAACTGCGCCCGGGCCGCTTCCCGCGCTGCCTCCGCGTCTTTCTCCGCCTGGATTTGGTCGGCAATCTTCTTCTGCACCTGCTGCAGATCCTGCTGCGCCTCGGACTGGTGCGGACTCGACGGATAGGCCCACACATAAGCCTGGACCTCCACGAGTTGGTCCTGCGGCTTCGCATTCGGGTCCTTCATGACCGCCTGCAGGCTCGTGAAATCGCTCTCCGCGGCGTGATCGTATTGTTCGAGCTCCTTCTTCAGGTCCGTCGCCTTCGCTTCGGCATCGGCCACCTGCTTCTGCAGGTCCGGCATCTCCGCCGTCAGCTTTTCCTTCTCCGCTTTTGCATCGGAGATCGCCTGTTCGATCCCAACAAAGTCATAAATTGAACTCTTAAACTCAGGGGTGAAACATCCCCAGCGCGCCATGACTGCCAGATTTTCCGGCGAGATACCCGGAGTATCGGCATCCGAAGCGTCCAGGTCATCAGCCCGGGACAGCATCGGTATCAGCGTCGCGGCCATCAGGAGGTATAAAAGAAATTGTTTCATCCGTTCTTATCTCCCGTAGTAGTAATCGACACTCAGCACCGTGCCCTCCGAGAAATAAATCGCCAGGCCATGCTTCTCCCCGGTCAGCGGATTCATCACCATCTGTGCTACGTAACCCCACCGGTCCGAAGCTGTCTCGGTCGGATCACCAAACATTCCTTTGATATCCGCGCGCGTTTTGCCGATCAGCGCCTCCCGCATATCCGCCAGGGTCGCTTCTCCCCGCGATGCCTTGGCCAGCAGATCGGCCCGCGCCGCCGCCGCTGCAGCGGCGGCATCGGCCTCGGCCTGCTTTTTTGCCGCTTCCTGTGCAGCCAGATCGCTGCTCACTCCCGCCACTTGCGCTTTTGCCGCGTCGGCCAGCGGTCCGTTCGGGTATTTCGCTAAAAAAGCGTTCAACTGGTCCCTCGCATCCGTCTCGTTCCCCTGGGCCCGCAGTCGCACGATCTGGCTGAAAATGTAAGTCGGTGAATTTTTCTTCGCGTCGATCTGCTGCTTGAACTGGTCCTGCTCCGCCTGCGCCTGGGCCAGCCGATTCTGCAAATCGGTCATCTTCGCCTTCATGCTATCGCGATCGGCGGCGACGATCTGCAAATCCTTCTTTTCCCGCTTCACTTCATCGTTGACCTGTGGCGTGATTCGCTCGTCGACAAAATTGGTCACCAGGCTCGCCACTCGCATCTCAATCAGCGTGCCCGTCAGCGCCGTCCCCAGTATCCCATGGATCACGATAAGCCCGATGTAAAACAACGTCGCAACGATTGCGCTCGTCCGGTAAACGATGCAGACCAGGCAAATCTCAAACATCAAATCGAGAATGAGCAGGAATCCGATGAATATCATCAACGCCAGCGGGGCATGCAAAAACCCGATGAAAACGCAGGCCAGCGAGCCGAGCAGCATCAGCCCCACGATCAAAACCAGCCGGGCCGTCGCGTAGACGATCGCCGGTGTGATCTTCGCGTAAGTCGGCGCATAAAAGATCGAAAAACCCCGGCCCGCCGCCACATCAATGATCCACCCGATGATCAGATTGATCAGGATCACGTTGCCCATGATCGTGAAGAAAAATGGAATCGATTCCTTGATCAATTCCGGACTGTGCGCCTTGAAGAAAGGCTGCAGCACGTCCTTGTGATCGATCAGGTACTGCGCAAAATCGTCCGTACCGCCCGGAGCCGGCTGAGCGTTGGTTGTGGCCGCCGCCGCCCAAAGCGCCATGCTCGAGCCCAGCCAAAGCACGGTCAGGCCCAAAATCAGCCATCCTGAGACAGCTTTTCGAGATAAATAACGCCTGGAATGCATTAACTTGCTCATCTCGGGCCTGTTTTTACATAAAGGTTAATCATCGGCTTTAGCAGTTAAGACAGATTCTCCTGCTTGCCGTCAATACCGGAAGCAAGTATTTTGCCCGGGTGAAGAATCGTTTTCTTCTGATCAAATGCATGTCGATGGGCGCCCTTAGTTTTCCCACGCCCTTCTTCATCTACTTTTTTTTGATCGACGTCGATCCTAACGAGATCAGCTACCGGAATCGCTTCTTCCTCATCTCCATCCTGCTCCTGAGTGGCGCGCTCGTCGGCCTAGCCTATTATTATCGCGACTCGGCCCTCTCTACCTTGAAGGACTGGTACCCATCCGAACGGCCCGCCCCCAAAGGGCGTTAATTTTGCGGCACGAATTGCGATTCAAATGCCTGCCACATCTTGTCCCGCAACGCCTGCTGCGCATCGTCGGAGAGATTCGACACACCCGACACCACCGGCTCGCCCGACACATTGGCCAACTGGTCCAGGATAAATTCCTTTCGCTGCGCCACATCGTCCTGTCCCATCTCGCCCAGTTGCTTCCAGGCGTAGCCCGAGAGACTGTAACGCCCCATGTAGCCCGGTGTCAGTACCACCCGCTCATATAGGTTGCTGCTGAAAGGCGCCGATGGCGTGCTGTGCGCCAAGGCCACCAAAAAATCGGTAAAGTTCTTGTCCGTCAGTGTCGACGATGACGGCACATGAATCACCAACACATTCGGCTGCATGAATGCGCCCAGGTGGCCAATGACTGTCGTCTCCGAATAGCGCGTCTGCGAAAGCTGTGAAGTCAGTGGACGGTCAACCAGGAGATAATTCCCGGCCAACGCCACCAGGATGATCACCGCGAGAATTCCGCAAAGCCATTTGACCGGATGGAAATGATCGTCCTCTTCCACTTCCAGTTCGCCTGTCGAATTAACCAGGATCGCCGACTTTCCTCCCGGTCTCGCCGTCCGCGCCACGGCGACTCGGGCCGAAACCTTCACCTTGGGCTTCGTGCCTTCCGCTGTTATCCGCGGCACCGCCCCCGTCTGGAGCTGCGGGGCCGGGGCCAGCTTCTGGCTCGGCAGGAGATGCGGCATCTCCCGTACCTGCTTCCAAGCGTTGTCAGGCGGGCTCCAAATCAGTTGCGAATGGGTAATCTCCCCCTTGGAAATCGCCGCCCGAACCACGTTCTTCGGAAGCGTGGTCGTTTCCTGTTGGGTACCCTTTACGTGGAGAATGAGGAGAGTATCCGCCATAAGTAAGTCGCTACATTATATCACGAACTGGCCCATTCGGTATGGCAAAAGCCAATCCTTTTTTGCTATTGTCTATGTATATTTGATATTCTTATAGATCAAGAAGAAACTTGACTTTATAATTACATATTTTGCATCTTAAGCGACATAATCTCTCAATTTTACATAGCAAGGCCCTGATTCCTGCATTATTCTGATCATGCCAGGAGTGGCAAAGCGTCAGCAGGCCAACCCCGCCAGGTCCGAAAGGAAGCAACGGTAACTTGACTGCCGTTGTTGCTGCTTCTGGTTTTTTTTATTCACTCGCGTTGTTCGCCTGCCGCAGCAGCATCTTCTTCTGGTCGTCGCTCAGGGAAGACTTCTGCACTGCCGTCGCCGCGTCGTTCGGATCATTTTGCATCCAGCGGCTCAGTACCCAAAAAACCGTGTTCTGCCGCCGGCTGCTGTCGCCGATCGACTCCGCCCACTGACAGGCGTCCTGCGGATCGTCATTGACCAGTTGGCTGCTGAAGGCCGCAATCGCCGAGTCCTTCGACGAATCGGCGGGCAACTGCGTTAACCAGTCCGACGCCGATGACGGATCGCTGTTCGCCCAATTGCTGGCAATGTTCGAATAGGCATTATCCTTCGCCTGGCCCGTCGAGAACCCGGCCGCCCATTTCGCCGCCGAGGCCGGATCGTTGTTCGCCCAGTTGGAGACCACCGACTGCATCGCCCGGTCCCGGTCAGGGCCGTCCGACATCGCCTGCACATAATTCGCTGCGCTTGCCGGATCGCTCCCCGCCCATTGCGACATGATATTCGATACCGCGTTCGACCGGCTGTCGCCCGCCGGCAGTTGATTCGCCCAATCGAGCGCCTTCGCCGGGTCCTGCTGCCCCAACTGGTTCGTGATCGCGTTCACCAAGCTGCTCTGGGCCTGCCCCGCCGGCATCGTCGACAAGTACGACATCGCCGATGCCAGGTCGCTCTGCGCCCATTGGTAGGCGATCCCGTTGATCAACTGATTTTTGCCCGCATCATCCGGCAGGCTTTTCAGCCAGTCCGCCGCCGCCGCGGGATCGTTGTTGAACCATGGCCCGGCCACCGAGCGAAGAAAATTCGTCCGCGCATTTCCCGCCGGCAGGTTCTCGCCATACGTCACGGCCGCCTTGGGGTCGCTCTGCGACCATTGAAAAGCGATCGACTGCAGTGCGTTCTGCTGCGTCTGCCCGGAACACTTGTCGATCAGGTCGAGCGCCGCGTGAATGTCCGTTGACGCCAACTGACTGGCCAGACTGCTCGTCATCTGCTCCTTCGTTCTGCCCGGAGGCAGGCTTTCCATGTAGGCCATCGCGGCCTTGGGATCGTTCTGCGCCCACGAACTTACCGTCTGCTGCAACGCATTCCGCTTCGCCATGGAATCCGGCAATCCCTGCGCCCAGGCCAATGCCGCCTGCGGGTCCGTCTGCGCCCATTGCGAGGCGACACTCTGAATCATGTTGTTCTTTTCCTGATTTCCCGGCAATTGCATGATGTAAGCGGCGGCGGCAACCGGATCGTTCTGCGCCCAGATCGAAGTCGCCTGCTGCAAAGCGATCTGTTTCATCTGCGACGGCGGAAGGTTCTTCGCCCACGCCAGGGCGCCCTGCACGTCGTTTTGGGCCCACTGCACCACCAGACTGGGGATCATGTTGTTCTTCATGCTCCCCTCCGGCATGCCCGCGAGGTAATTGACCGCCGCCTGCGGATCGGTCGAGGCCAGATGACCTACCATCATCTGCTGCGCCTGCGTCCGCATCCGTCCCGCGGGCAACTGGTCAAGCCAGGCCGACGCCGATTGCTCGTCCTTCTGCAACCAGCCGTTCATGATCGCCGACACGGCGGTCATTTTCTGCTGGTCGGTCGGAAGCTGCATCATCGCCTGGGTCGCCTGTCCCAGGTCCTTCTCCGCCCAGGCCATGAAAATCGGAAAGTTATTGTTCCGGTTCATCTGCCCTTTGATCGACTGGCTCATGGCCAGGGCCCGCGCCGGGTCCTGCTTGGCCAACTGGCTGATCACCGCCTGGATCGCCGCATCCCGCTTTTGTCCCGCGGGAAGCTGCTGCGCCAGATTGAGTACATTGGTCGGGTCCGTATTCGCCAGCGATGCGTAAATATCTGAAATCAGCATATTGCCCGTCGAGCGCCCGTTGGCCTTTAATGCCTCCTCCTGCGCTGCCTTGGGATCGAGTTCCACCCATCGACCCACCAGCACCGCCACCACCTGGAATCCGTTCGACGCTTTCTCCGCCTTCTGGACTGCCTCCGGCATGTCCGCCGCCGTCAGGTGTTCCGCATAAGCCGTCAGCGCTTTCAGTTGCCGATAGGAATTCGGCTCCGCCAAAATGGAATCCAAATCCCCGCCGCTCAACGCCGGGGCCGGTTCCGACCCGGATGAGCTATTCGTCCCGGCCGATGTATCGGTCGCCGCCGGTTGAGCCGGCATCGTTGCCGCCAGAATGTCAGCCGCCGTCGCCGGCTTCGGCCGCAAAAAGGAAGGTGCGAAGTAACCGCCCGCGGCAAAGCACAGCGCCATGCCCAGCACAAATGCCACGATGGCAAGAATAAGCCTCATAATTGCATTAGGGCACTGATAGCCTCGCATGTTACTCCGCGCTGATCAATGCAAGAACCGGACTTGCCGCGCTCACCGTTCGGGTTACGATTCCATGCCATGGCTTATCAGGTTTTCGCGCGCAAATACCGCCCCCAGAGCTTCGCCGAAATCGTCGGCCAGGAGCCGGTCGTCCGCACCCTGACCAACGCCCTCCGCCTCGGGCGCATCGCCCAGGCCTACCTCTTTGTCGGCCCCCGCGGCACCGGCAAAACCTCCACCGCCCGCATCCTGGCCAAGGCCCTCGAAGCCTCAAACGGCCCCACGGCCGAGTTCGACCCCAATGAGGAAATCTGCCGCGAGATTGCCAACGGCAATTGCCTCGATGTCCTCGAAATCGACGGCGCCTCCAACAACGGCGTCGAGCAGGTCCGCGAATTGAGGGACAACGTCCGCTACACTCCCGCCAAGGGCCGCTACAAAATCTACATCATCGACGAGGTCCACATGCTCTCCGCGGCGGCCTTTAATGCTCTCCTCAAGACCCTCGAGGAACCACCCGCGCATGTGAAGTTCATCTTCGCCACGACCGAAGTCCACAAACTCCCCACCACCATCCTCTCCCGCTGCCAGCGCTTCGACCTCCATCGCATCCCGGAGCCCCTCATCCGCTCCCACCTCGCCCACATCTGCGAGCTTGAAAAAGTAAAAGCCGAGCCCGCCGCCCTCGATGCCATCGCCCGCTACGCCGAAGGCGGCCTCCGCGACGCCGAATCGGCCCTCGACCAGGCCATCAGCTTCTACGGCGACCGCGTTTCCGAGGCCGACGTTCTCTCCCTCTTTGGCCTCACCGGCTTCGCTCCTGTCGCCGGTCTCGGCCGCGCCCTCGCCCAAGGCGATGTTGCCGCCGTCCTCAAATCGGCCCGCGAACTCGCCGCCGCCGGCAAAGACCTCGGCAAACTCAGCCAGGACCTCCTCGGCTTCTTCCGCAACCTCGTCATCTACCAGGTCTCCCCCCAGGCCCTCGAAGGCGAAATCTCCACGCCCGAAAAAGACGTCCTCGCCGAAGTCTCCGGACAAATCTCCCGCTCCGCCGCCCTCGCCATTCTCGAGGAACTCAGCCGCCTCGAAAGCCGCCTTCGCTACGCTCTCGCCAAGGATGTCGTCTTCGAGGTCGCCCTCATCCAGATGAGCCAGCTCAAGGAAAAGGTCTCGCTCGAAAGCATACTCGAATCGCTCGGCGGCGCGCCCACCCAACCGCTCCCAATTTCCCCCGCGGCTAAATCCGCTGCTGTCTCCGCCGCCATTCCCGTGGTTTCCCCGCCACCACCTGCCGCAGCCACCCCAGCCATCACCAACTCCGCCGCCGAGGGCGCCTGGAAAAAGGCCGTCGAAACCTTCGCACAAGAACGGCCCATGGAAGCCGACACCATCCGCGCCGTCCTCTTCCATGGCTGCAAGGCCGACCAGCTCGAAGTCATGCTCCCCGCCGCACTCGAAAAGAAACTCTTCTACCTCCGCAGCCCCCGCAATCTCGAGATCCTCGAAAAATCGCTCCTTACCCAGCTCAATGTCCCCCTTCGCCTCGTCTTCCTCATCGGCGAAGGCCGCCAGCCCGTCGAGGTCGCCGTCAGCTCGGGCGCGACTCCCACCGCCATCGCCACCAAACCCGCACCGCCCCCGCCCAGCCTCACCCAGGAAGCCTTCGAAAACGATCCCGTCATCAAAAACGCGCTGAAAATTTTCGAGGCCAAGATTGTAAAGTCATCCTGAGCCTGTCGAAGGATCTCTAACTATTCCTTTCTAACATCCATAGGAGAACGCACATGAACATGATGAAAATGATGAAGCAGGCCCAGGAACTCCAGGCCAAGGCCGCCAAGCTCCAGGCCGATCTCGCCGCGCGCAAATATGAAGCCGAAGCTGCCGGCGGCCAGGTCAAGGCCGTCGCTACCGGCGAGGGCCACCTCGTCAGCCTCAAGATCGATCCCGCCCTCCTCAAGGAAGGCGAAGTCGAACTCCTCGAAGACCTCATCGTCACCGCCGTCCGCGAGGCCATCGACAAGGGCAAGGCCGATGCCGCCAAGGAACTCGGCAAGCTCATGCCCGCCGGAATGGGTGGCCTGCCCGGGTTTTAACTTAACAGGCAGGGCGTCCTGCCCTACCACTTCAGCAGATAGGCGAAAATCAGCGGGGCTACGATCGACGCGTCCGACTCGATGATATGCTTCGGCGTGTTCACCCCGAGTTTTCCCCACGTGATCTTCTCGTTCGGCACCGCGCCCGAATAGGAGCCATAGCTCGTCGTTGAGTCGCTGATCTGGCAGAAATAGCCCCAGAGCGGCACGTCATCCCGCTGCAAATCCTGGTGCAGCATCGGCACCACGCAGATCGGGAAATCGCCCGCGATCCCGCCGCCGATCTGGAAGAAGCCGATCGAGTTCTCCTTGCTCGTCTTCGTGTACCACTCGGCCAGCTCGATCATGTATTCGATCCCCGTCCGCACCGTGTGCACCTTCTTCACGTCGCCTGAAATCACGTGACCCGCGTACATGTTCCCCAGGGTCGCGTCCTCCCAACCCGGCACGAACATCGGCAGGTTCTTCTCCATTGCCGCCAGCAGCCACGAGTTCTTCGGATCGATCTGGTACTCCTTCTTGAGCACGCCCGAAGCCAGAATCTTGTACATGAACTGGTGCGGGAAAAACCGCTCACCCGCCCGGTCCGCCTTCTGCCACTCGTCCAGCACTGCGCGCTCGATCCGCCGCATCGCCTCCATCTCCGGAATGCACGTGTCGGTCACCCGGTTCATGTGCCGGTCCAGCAGCGCCTGCTCATCCGCAGGCGTCAGGTCGCGGTAGTTCGGCACCCGCTCGTAATAATTGTGCGCCACCAGGTTGAAAACGTCCTCCTCCAGATTCGCACCCGTGCAGCAAATCGCGTGCACCTTGTCCTGCCGGATCATCTCCGCCAGTGACAGCCCCAGTTCCGCCGTACTCATCGCCCCCGCCAGGGTTACGAACATCTTCCCACCCTTCTCAAGGTGCGCCTCGTACGCCTTGGCGGCGTCGACCAGCGCGGCCGAGTTGAAATGCCGGTAATGATGCTTGATGAAATCGCGAACGGGTGAACTCATCTCCCGAGCTTAATTAACCCCGGCCCCGTTGCAAAAGCTTTTGCCTGCCTCCGCGTCACTTTTTTGTGACGTCTTCACTATATAGCCATCCTGCTGAACTTGCCTCTGCCTCAAATCTGTGGCGCGCCAATATAAGAAACCGTTCCGACCGTTCAGAAAGTTTACTATTCATTCGAGGCGGATAAGTTGCGTTTGACTCTGTCCGTCGGGATTCCGATATTGTGTCTCCTTTGCCGATGCACGCCCCCATCGCCGCCCCTCCTGCCGCTCCGCCCTGCGAAGCCCCGCGTCCGCGCTACAACTGGGGCCTCCATCGCTATGCCTGCTTCTGCGCCGGCTCCATCCTTTTCCTCATTTGCCTCGGCGGTCTCGTCACCAGCAACGAAGCCGGCATGTCGGTGCCCGACTGGCCCAACACCTACGGCTACAACATGTTTTTCTTTCCGTGGCAGAAATGGGTCGGTGGCATCTTTTACGAGCACTCCCATCGCCTCGTCGCTTCCGGTGTCGGAGTCCTCGTCTCCCTTCTCGCCATCTGGCTCTGTTTCCAGCCGCGAATCTGGCTCCGCTGGATGGGCATCTGCGTCCCGATCTTTATCGCCTTCGAGGCCGTCCTTGGGGGCTTGCGTGTTGTCCTCAGCGAGAACCAGCTCGGCATCTTCCATGGTTCGCTCGCCCAGCTCCTTCTCGTCGCGGTCTCGCTCATTGCCCTCTTCACCTCCCGCTGGTGGCTCGGCATCTATCCCTGCCGCCGGCCGGTTGTACCATCGCGCTGGACCGGCCTCACCCTTGCCGTCTGCGTCCTGATCTTCACCCAACTCGTCCTCGGCGCCACCATGCGCCACCAGCATGCCGGCCTCGCCATTCACGATTTTCCCCTCGCCTATGGCCGCCTCTGGCCCCAGGCCGATCCCGATTCCATCGACGCCTACAACCGCGTCCGAGCCTCCAATGAGCCTGCCACCAGCGCCCTCGCCATCGAGCTGCAGATGGTCCACCGCCTCGCCGCCGTCCTCATCGTCCTTTCGATTTTCGCCCTCGCTGCCAAGATGTGGCTCACGCCCGGCTCGGCCCACATCCTCCGCCGCTGGAGCGCCGCCTGGGCCGGACTCGTTCTCATTCAATTCGTCCTCGGCGCCTGTACCGTCTGGACCGACAAGGCCGCTGATGTCGCAACCGCCCATGTCGCTGTGGGCGCTCTCACTTTGGTATTAGGTGTGCTACTGTGTGCCATGAGTTGGCGTTTGCAATCGCCCGAGGAACTTGCCACAAGTGTAGCCCCGTGAATCCCACCTGTACTTCCAATCCGGCCGAACGATCTCTCCCCGCCGCGGGAGAACTCTCGCTCGCCTCCGACCTCTCCGAGCTGACCAAGGCCCGGCTCACGGTCATGGTCATGATCACCACGCTCGCAGGCTTCGCCCTCGCCAGCCACGGCGTCTTCGATTGGCCCAGGCTCATCCATACCCTCATCGGCACCACCCTCGTCGCTGTCTGCTCCTCCATCCTCAACCAGGCCCTCGAGCGCAAGACCGACGCCCTCATGCGCCGTACCCGCGAGCGCCCCTTTGTCACCCACCGCCTGCCTCTCCGCGAAACCATCCTCGTCGGCATCGTCCTTGGCGTCATCGGCCTTGCCGAACTTGTCCTCTTCGTCAACGCCCTCAGCGCCCTTCTCTCGGCCCTCACCCTCGTCATCTACGTTTTCATCTATACCCCGCTCAAGCGCGTCTCCGAAATCAACACGCTCATCGGCGCGATCCCCGGCGGACTTCCCCCGCTCATCGGCACCGCCGCCGCGACCGGGCATCTCAATGTCGAAGGCTGGCTCCTCTTCGCTCTTCTCGCCGTCTGGCAACTGCCCCATTTTTATGCCATTGCCTGGATGTACCGCGACGATTACCAAGCTGCAGGACTCCGCATGGTTTCCGCCCACGATCGCACTGGCTCCCGCACCGCCATTCATGCCGTCGTCACCGCGATCGTCCTTCTCCCCGTCAGCCTCCTTCCCGCCTGGATCGGCCACGCCGGAATTTTTTACGCGATTATCGCCGGAGTTCTCTCGCTCCTCTTCATCGCCGCCGCGATCCGCTTCGTGCGCCAGACCGATCTCACCCGCGCGCGCATCCTCTTTCTCACCTCGATCATCTATCTGCCCCTCGTCCTCACCGCCCTCGCCCTCGACATCCCCATCAAGGGCTGGCTTGGCTGGTAATCATTTGGCACCCGGCTCCCTTCGGCTTATACTTTTGTCGTGAAGCTAAACCTTAAGCTCCGGTTGCTTGTCGAATATGACAAGGAAAGCGGACGTTGGTCGGCGGTGTTCCCGGAATTACCGGGCTGCGCTTCCGCCGGCGATACCGAAGCTGAAGCCATTGCCAACGCCCGCGAGGCCTTGGAGCTATGGTTTGAACCCTCTCCCATTCCCAAACGGCGTAACGCCAAATGGGTTGAACTGACTGTATCGTGAGCCGCAAATATCCTGTGCTGAAGGCGCAGGAAATCATCCGCACGCTTCGCAGGAACGGATTCAGCCTGATTGCATAATCAGGAAGCCATCAAAAATGGCGTCATGCCAATGGGCGCCAGGTCATCGTCCCTATTCATGGTTCCAAGACAATCCCGATTGGCACCCTGAAAAGCATCATCGAAGGCAGCGGTCTCGATGTTGACGTGTTTCGTTGACAACTCACTTCACTCCTGCCAGCTGGATCCCGAAATGAATCCAGAGCGGCAGCGTGATCAGCGCGGCGGCCGACGTTGAAAAAATAACCTGCAGCGCCACCGGCACGCTTCCGCCGTGATGCCGTGACAGCACCAGCGTAAAAACTCCCGCCGGCATCGCCGCCTGCACCACCAGCGTCTCCTTCAACTCCCGCGAAATCGGCAGCAGCCACGCCAGCAACACAAAGCCCGCCGGGCAAATCAGGTTCCGCACCGCGATCGACAACGCCATCACCCCGGCCCCGTGGTCCGAGCGGAATTTCGCCCAGAAATCGGCCATCGTCGCCCCGATCAACAGCAACGCCAGCGGAATCGCGCACAGCCCCGCCAGATGAATCGTGTCCGTGATCATCTTCACCGGCCAGCCCCATGCCACCAAATTGAGGGTTGCGTCGTCGAGCCGCACCCCGAACCACGCCGTCGCCAGATTGATCGTCACGCCCAGCAGGATCGCCCGCACTGGCGACGTGAATACCCGCCGCCACTCCAGCAACAGCGACCGCCGCTCGAACATCCCAAATCCCACCGTCCAGAACGCCGTCTCCGTCCCCAGGTTGAAAAGAAACAGCACCCCCAACGCGTTGGCACCGTACAGCACGTCGATCAGCGGCACCGGAATGTACCCGTAATTACAAATCCCCACCACGAACGCAAATGTCCGCCGCTGCGCGTCGTGCTCGAACCCCCACCACCGCGCCGCCACAGCCGCGACCCCAAGGCTCGCCGCCGTGGTGAAAAAACCGAGAAAAGGACTCCACAGCAGGTTGTCGTAGCGCCGCAACGCCTCGTTCGCCATCACATGGTCCAGGATCAGGCACGGCAACAGCAGATGAACGCTCATATCCAGCAGCGTCCGGTCCGCCCGCTCATTCAGCACGCCCTGACGCCGCACCACCGCTCCCACGCCCATCAGCAAAAAGAGCGGAAGGACGTTGCCCAAAATTTTCAGGTATTCCGGCATCGAACCTGCAAGCAAAGCATATTCACCACGTAAAGCAACGCAGCCTTGGCTTACCCTTAACTTCAATTTAGCCTTTCCCATCCATGAGCGCCCCCGCTCCCGCCTCAGCCCCCCGCACCGATCATCCTGGCGTCATCGCCTGGGTCGACGAAATGGCCCGGCTCTGCCTGCCCGACCGCATCCACTGGTGCGACGGCAGCGAGGAGGAAAAGGAGCGCCTCACCCAGCAGGCCGTCGACGCCAAAATCCTCATCCGCCTCAACCAGGAAAAACTCCCGGGCTGCTATTACCACCGTTCCAACCCCAATGACGTCGCCCGCGTCGAGGAATGCACCTACATCTGCACCCGAACCAGGGACGAGGCCGGCCCCACCAACAACTGGATGGCCCCCGCCGATATGTACCGCAAGCTCTACGACCTCTGCCACGGCGCCATGAAAGGCCGCACCATGTACGTCGTCCCCTACCTCATGGGTCCACCCGGCTCGCCCATGACCAAGATCGGCCTTGAGCTCACCGACTCCCTTTACGTCGTCCTCAGCATGCGCATCATGACCCGCATGGGCCAGGTCGCCTGGGACCAGCTCGGCTCCGGCGGCACTTACACCAAGGGCCTCCATAGCATGCTCGACGTTAACCCCGGGCGCCGCTTCATCACCCACTTCCCCCAGGACAACGCCATCATCTCCGTCGGCTCCAACTATGGCGGAAACGTCCTCCTCGGAAAAAAATGCCTCGCCCTGCGCCTCGGCTCCTACCTCGGCCGCGACGAAGGCTGGATGGCCGAGCACATGCTCATTCTCGGTGTCGAATCCCCCCATGGCGAAAAAACCTACGTCGCCGCCGCTTTTCCCAGCTCCTGCGGCAAAACCAATTTCGCCATGCTCATTCCGCCGAAACAATTCTCCGGCTGGAAAATCACCACCGTCGGCGACGATATCGCCTGGATGAAGCCCGGTCCCGACGGACGCCTTCGCGCCATCAACCCCGAGGCCGGTTATTTCGGCGTCGTTCCCGGTACCAATTCCAAGTCCAATCCCAATGCCATGCAGGCCATGTCCCGGGATACCATCTACACCAACGTCGCGCTCACTCCCGACGGCGACGTCTGGTGGGAGGGCAAGGATGGCGAACCGCCCAAGGAATGTCTCGACTGGAAGGGCAATCCCTGGACTCCCGCCTCCAACGAAAAAGCTGCCCATCCCAACAGCCGCTTCGCCGCCCCGATGGCCAACAATCCCGCTCTCGCCCCCGAAGCCAACGACCCCGATGGCGTCCCCATCAGCGCCCTCATCTTCGGTGGCCGCCGCGCCACCACCCTCCCCCTCGTCTTTCAGGCCTTCAACTGGATCCATGGTGTCTATGTCGGCGCCACCATGGGCTCCGAAATGACCGCCGCCGCGGCCGGCACTCTCGGCCAAGTCCGCCGCGATCCCATGGCCATGCTCCCCTTCTGCGGTTACAACATGGGCGATTACTTCGCCCATTGGCTCAAGATGCGGAAGCTCCTCAAGAACCCGCCAAAAATTTTCAGCGTGAATTGGTTTCGCAAGGCCAAGGATGGCTCTTTCCTCTGGCCCGGATACGGCGAAAACATGCGCGTCCTCAAATGGATCGTCGACCGCTGCCGCGGCCGCGTCCCCGCCTACGAATCACCCCTCGGCTGGATGCCCGACCCCAGCGACATCGATTCCACTGGCCTCAGCGACACCGACCGGACCAATCTTCCTGAAGCCCTCTCCCTCAATTTCGAGGAATGGAAACGCGAAGTCTTGCTCCAGGACGAGCTCTTCTTCCGCCTCTACTCCGATCTCCCCAAGGAACTCCTCTTCCAGCGCGAGCTCCTCATCTCGAGGCTGTAACACCATAAACGTATCCATCCAGCGGCACATCGCGTCAGCGACTCATTAAAGAGCCTGTCATCCTGAGCTTGTCGAAGGATCTCTAACTATTTGTTCCTTCAGGAAAGGCCTGCCGCTTCCGGTTCCAGAGAATTCCCACCAGCACCACATAAAGCAGCACCGCGCCCCACATGGTCACCCCGATGCCTTGCGGCACGCGCGTGAATGCCTGAGAAAGCGCGGATGCCAGCACGATCAGGCTGCACACTAATCCGCCGACGATCCAGCGCCGCTCGCTGCTTCCTTTCGGAAACCTGAGCGCCTCCGCAATCGCCACCGTATAGCCCGGTATCACCCAGCAATAGTAAAACGAACCCGCCTTGGGTGAAAAAACGACAATGAAAATCAGGACGATCGCCGCCTCGATCGCCTGCGTGTTCGCCGTCGTTCCCATGGTGCTCGCGGCCTTTCCGTAGGACATCGCCAGGACGAACGCCAGGCCCATCGCCCCGGCGATAATTCCCGCGATCGCGAAGGAGGCATTGCTCGAAAGGCTCACGATGTTTACCGTCATGTCCTTGTCCACTGCCTTACCCACCGGCAGCGGCCGCGTCAACCGGTTCACCACCGAAATCAGTGTCTGGTTGCCGAAGCGAAAGGCGCGGTCGGGCTGGTTCGCCAGGGCATCCCCCGAATTGTGCAACAGCATCCGGTTGCACCAGATCCGCATTTCATTCAGGTTGCGGTCAAAGCCGCGAATCGGCGCCGGCAGCACGAGAAGGATCACCGCCAGCGCCGCCAGCATGGAGATCGCGGCCGCGTAATACTTCCGCCAGATCAGATAGAAAATCACCGTGAACGGAAACGCCTTTGCCGCCGCCGACAGGGCAAACAGTACTCCGGCCAGCTTGTAACTCTTTTCCTGCAGGGCCAGAAAACCCCACAGCATCACGGCCAGCAGCGTCATGTTCAGCTGCCCCAGAAAATAAATGTCCCAGGCGAAGGGCAGTCCGATCAGCCATGGAACGATATACAAAACGGCCGGATGCCCACCGATCTTCCCCGTCGCCAAATAGAGACCCAGCAACAGGCTCACGAGATAACCAAGTCCGCTCAGAAGACAAAGCACCACGACCATGAACAATGGGCCGCCAAAAGAAAGCGGCGCGTAAAAAAGCGGCGCGATGGCCGGCGGATAAAAAAAATTAAAGCGGTTCTCCTCCAGACTGTCCGGGTAAAGAGCCTCTCCATGGCGCGACGCCAGACCCACTTTCCACCAAGTGCCATAATCCTTCGGTCCAATTCCGTGCCGCACCGTCTCGTCAATCGGCAGCACACACATCGCCGCGAAGACAAAAAGGAAAACCAGCACCCAGGTCCGGTGCGGCCGCCAAATTTCGTCCCGAAAAAGGATGAGGGCCGCTCTCAATGATTTCATCCGGTTGATAAGAAGGCACAACAAAGCAAAAGACCCTGCCCTAAACAAGCTGTAAACATTGAGGATGACGATACCCTTTCAAAATTCCGTCATCCCGAGCTTGTCGAGGGATCAGTTTAGTTGGTGGTAAAAGTGGAGGCGGAACTGATCCCTCGACAAGCTCGGAATGACGGATCGCTTATTAATGAATTTTTTCGCAAATAGGTTCATCACCCAATCCGTGTTCTTCGTGCGAAAGTTTCCCTTAATTCCCAACACTTTGTTCTCTTTGTGTTCTTTCGCAGCTGATCCGTTCCCATCTCTCCCGACTTGCCGCGTGTCCGGAACCGAGGACAATCCTCTTTAGTGCTGCCCCAACTCGTCACGCCCGTTCCCGGTCCCCGCTCCCGTCAGCTCGCCGCCGACCTCCGCGCCCACGAGTCCCGCAACATCACCTACGTCTCCCCCGGCTTCCCCATTTTCTGGGAACGCGCCCACGGGGCCAACGTCCTCGACGTCGACGGCAACCGCTTCCTCGATCTCACCAGCGGCTTCGGCGTCGCCAGCCTCGGCTATACGCCCCGCCCCATGATCAATGCCGTCCAGGATCAGGTCACCCGCCTCTACCACGCCATGGGCGATGTTCATCCCAGCGCCGAAAAGGCCGCCCTCTGCCAAAAGCTTTCCCAACTTACTTTCGAATCGTGGGATCTCGGGCCCGGCAAAACCATTCTCACCAACTCCGGCAGCGAGGCCGTCGAAGCCGCGCTCAAAACCGCCTGGCTTGCCACCAAAAAACGGGGCGTCCTCGCCTTCTCCGGCAGTTACCACGGCCTCGGCTACGGCGCCCTCACCGTCACCGGTCGGCATCTCTTCCGCGATCCCTTCTCCGCCCAGCTCGCCGACTTCGCCACCTTCCTTCCCTTCCCCGACTGCCATCACTGCCCCTTCGACGCTCTCCCGTGTCACCCGGACAACTGCCTCCCCGACTGCCAGAACACCTTCCTTCGCCGCGCCGAACGCCTCCTCGCCCAAGGCTCCATCGGCGCAATCCTGGTCGAGCCCATTCAGGGCCGCGGCGGCGAAATCGTTCCGCCCGACTGGCTCCTTCCCATTCTCCGCTCCCTCGCCGACCAATTTCGCATCCTCCTCATCTTCGACGAAATTTACACCGGCTTTCATCGCACCGGCCGTCGTTTCGCCTGCGATCACTGGGATGCCCAGCCCGACCTCATCTGCCTCGGCAAGGCCCTCACCGGCGGCTTTCCCCTCGCTGCCTGCGTCGGCAGGGCCCAAGTCATGGACAACGCCTGGCCCGAATCGACCGGCGAAGCCCTGCACACCAGCACTTTCCTCGGCAATCCCCTCGGCTGTCGCATGGCGCTCCAATCGCTCGAACTTCTCGAAGCCGAACCCTGGAGCGAGCGCACCACGAAACTCGGCAATCATCTCCGCGCCGGGCTCCGCCAGCTCCAATCCGCGTCTCCAAAATGGGGCCCCATCCGCGGCCTCGGCCTCATGCAAGGCATCGAACTTCTCGACGCAGAAGGCCGCCCCGATCCCGCGCTCGCCGGGCGCCTCGTCGAAGCCATGCTCGCCCGCGGCGTCATCATCCTCAGCGGCGGCGTCCATCAGAACGTCCTCTCCTTCACCCCGCCCTTCGTCATCACCGAATCCGAAATCGATTTCGCCCTCGATCAGCTTGCCCAGGCTTTTGAGGCCTCCACCTGATGCGCCTTAACTAACAAATTTAAATTGATTTTTGACATAAAAAATGCAATGTTAGCTCAAAATGATCTACAGAGTCTCGATTGAGAACTTCTTTTCAGTAGCAGATCACCAGGAACTGAAACTAGAGGTGCCGGAAAACACCCCTAACCTCCCTTGCTTTAGGAATGCTCCTGGTCGTCCGGACAGTCGCCTGCCCTTGATTGTCGGATTATACGGACCGAACGCCTCAGGTAAATCGACCGTACTGCGGGCAATTACCACAACCGCATGGTTCGTCCAGCACAGCTTCACTATTCCCGCCAACAACCAGATTCCTTTGTTCAATCCATATGCGAGTACTAAGTGGTGGGACCGTCCGTCGAAAATTTTAGTGGAATTTGACAGCCAACTTCAAAACGATGGCGAAGCAGGATTATTTCGCTACGAGTTACATATCGGACATGAAGCCGCGAGGTTTGGCAAGAGTGTCGAATATGAGTCGCTCAGCTATGCACCAAAAGACAGGTTCCGGAGGATATTCGAGCGCAAGGGGCAGGAGTTTCAATTTGGAAGCGAATATGGAATAACACCGGGCGATCCGCGCGTACGAAGTGTTCGCTCAAATTCCAGTGTCATTTCGACTCTGGCTCAACACAACCATAAGTTTTCAGCCGATCTTATTCACTGGCTCGTGGGGTTGCAGTCCAATATTCAAGGGCTGGAAAAGGCGCAGGGAACTATCGCCTATGCACTAAGCTATTACGCCCAACGCCCTGAATATCTGAAGGGGCTCAATCAGGAGCTAAGCCGTTTGGACCTTGGCTTGCTGGAGATGAAAGTGCAGCCAGCCCAGCCTGGCCCTATCGCAATGTTCAAACACGAGGGACTAGACTGTGACATCGTCTTGGGGCAGGAATCGATGGGAACTCGCCGTTTTATCGAAATTTTTCCCCTGCTTCAGTTCGTCCTAGACTGTGGTGGTGTAGCTGTCATTGACGAACTGGATACCGACATTCATCCGTTAATTGTGCCGGAGATATTTCGATGGTTTTACGACCAAAAGCGCAATCCCAAAAGCGCTCAACTTTTCTTTACGGCCCACAATCCTGCTATCTTGGATGAAATGGAAAAGGAACAAGTTTATTTCACAGAAAAAAGAAGTGGGAAACCAACTGGCGTTTATGGTGCCCGGCATATCAAGGGCCTGCGTCGCCAACCCAGCCTGATGAAGAAGTATCTATCCGGTGAATTGGGAGCGGTGCCTCACATTGGCTAGTATACATCCATGCCAAGCATTCCGAAAAGGATACGATACTTTGTCGCCGTCGAAGGAGAAAGTGAACAATCCTTCGTCCGCTGGTTGCAATACTTGGCTGATGCGGAATTGCATATTCATCTGGACACGTATCCGCTGGGAGGGGGCGGCTTTGCGTCGATGCTTGAGAAAACTGTGAACGAGCACAAGAAACGGGCTGGTAGGCACGGTACGTATAAGAATAGGTTCCTGATTATCGACGCTGATCGCGCCAATAGTAACGATTGGCCGCTCGATCAGTTGCGTGCGGAAGCGCACACACATCACATCAAGGTCATTGTTCAACGTCCCAACCATGAGGGACTTCTTTACAGGATTATATCGCACGAAGTGCACGATATACCGGTGGCGAATGCAGCCCAAGCCCGCCTGCGACGCCATTGGGAGCATTACGAAAAGCCTGCGGACGCCGCTCAACTGCGACGCCACCTGAATTTCGATGCGCTTATCAAAGTCGCGGATGTAGACCCTGACGTTGAAACTTTGCTTCGGGGAATAGGTCTAATCCGGTAGTGTCTGTGTCTCAAAAAAGAAAAGTAGACAGTCATGAATGGCGTTAAGATAAGGAGCTTCCTCCTATAAACCAATGAGTTGCAAAAATTGCCCGATAACTACGATTTTCAGAGGTAAAAGAAGGATTGGAACGATTGCTCCCGTCGAAACGCGCTTTTCTCTTAAATTCATCCCAAAACCTCCTTATCTTAACGCCATTCTAGACAGTCATAATTTTTCCTCGATCCCAAACTCCATTTGGTAACGCCCTTGTTTGCGCAATCCTGTTGCCGTCGCATATTTTTACCTACTTCCTCTGCCGCCAATAAACCACCGTGTGCTCGTCGCGGTAGACCTCGTGCCATTCAGGCATGAAATGCAAAAACTGGTTCAGTTGCAGGTACGAATCGAGGATCGCCGAATCATAGTTCCCCTTCTCCAGCATCTCGCGCCAGCCCGGAATCTTTCCGTGACCCGCCGCGCCGTTGTAAAGATTCACGAACGAAAACACCGTGTCGTCTCCGTAAAAATCGCCCCGGTCGTCGAAGCTCACCCGAAAATCGGGCCGCAAATTCCAGAGCAGCGGCCCCGCGTTCCATGTCGTTGTCAGCGGCCGCTGAAACCGGTCCGGATGGTCCCGCACGAACGCGATCAGCTTCGGCGTCACGCTCTTTCCCACCTCAATATGATGCGCCGCCGGCGTCCGCACGAACAGCGCTGTCAGGACCAGCGCGGCCACCAGTGACAGCCAGGCATCTCCGCCCGCCGCCCGCTGCCGCGCCTGGAAGTCCTTCAATCGCTGCTGGATCGAATCCCCCAGTTCCACCGTCAGCGTCGCCGCCTCTGCCTGCCCCGTATCGTTCGTCGCCGCCAAGTCCCGGTGCGCCACCGCGCTCAGCCGCTTTTTCAATGCCGGCCACCAATGGCCGTGCAGCAGCACCTCCAGGTCCCGTGCCACCGGAATGATCGAGACCTCAATCAGCAGCAGCACGTGCCGCTGCGTCTTCAACCCGCTGTAGAGAAAGAACAGCATCGGCAGCAGAGCCTCCCACCTCCACGTCGGTGGATTGCGCCGCACCTTCGCCAGCAGCGTCACCCCGAGCACAAACAGGATCGTCACCGCCGACATGCTCGGCCCCGCGAAATTCGGCGGCTGAAACTCGTCCCACAGCGCGAAGCTCTTGTAGGTCGAGGCAAACGCGATCACTTGGTGATGCAGCGTCCAGCCCAGCGGATTGAACCATGTCGCCAGCAGGCAAAGCAGCGCCAGCCCGATCCACGGGATCACCGGCGCCTCGTCCCCATCCACCCGGCCCGCGATTCGATCCAGAATCCGTCCGAATATCGAAAAGCCCCAGAAAACGAACGCCGCCAGCCAGCCCGCGTGCAGGTTCCCCCAGGCCACGAAAACAATTGGCAGGAAGAGCCAGTCCCGGCCCCGCGGCTGCGCCTGCCGGTACCAGACCTCTACCACCAGCGCCATGAAAAGATAGGTGAACAGCACGGGCCGCACCGCGAAATGCAGGTGCAGTGTCAGCCACGCCATTCCCGTGCACAAAATCAGCGTGCTCAGCGAAACCCCTGACTGCAACACCGTCCGGTACACTCCCAGCACCGTGCTCGCAAAAATGGCAAAACAAAACGCCGCCACCAGCCCCAGCCCTCCCGCCCGGTAAAGCTCCCCAACCGTCGCCTCGAAGGCCCATTCATAATCGGTCCACGGCTCGCCCGCCTTCGTAAAGCTCAGCGGGTCGGCCCGCGGGACCTGTCCCGTCTCCAGAATCACCTCCGCCGTCCGCAGGTGCCGTCCTACTCCCGGGTCCTCAAAAATCTGCCCCGGGATCGCGAACATCGACAACTCGATCGCCAGGAAAAGGCCGAAGCCAAAAGTCGGCAGCCACCAGATCGGTTTCATGGCGCTCTCGAACATCGCGCCGACGTTAGAGTCTATCTTCTTGGGAAACAAGGGAGACCGTGATCATGCCCCCATCAAAGCATACAATCCGCGTGCGGCTCCCTTTTTCGAAGCCGCACGCACTAAATCAGTGCGACGATTCCGCCGCCGCCAACTGGGAGACGACCACGGAATAAACTGGAGTAATTTGGTGGCCCAAGTTGACGATGACTCCGACCAGAACAATGGAAATAATGGAAAGAATCAAAGCGTATTCCACCAGGGTCTGACCCCGGCAATGACCGAATCGTCGTGAGCGGGTCGCGATTCGCGACAAGTAAAGAAAGGCCAGCCGTTTGACGTTTTTCATGCCCTACACCTCCTTTCCGGAATGAATCCGAAAGGCATGGCTCAACCGACCTGCAGCCGGCTTTCCCTCCGCGGCGCCTGGCGCGCGCGGTTTTTGTGTGATCGCAACCACGGAGACGTGGGAACCACCATGCGTTTTCTGGATTTTGTCTGAAAGTCATACAATCTTCAAAAAATCATTCGCGAGAGGCCTAACAGGTTAACTGGAGGCTCTGCTTCGTAAGTTAAGGAATTAAAAGGACGTAAACAGATTTATGCAATAAACATGCCATAGCCAAAAAGTTTACTCATAAATTCTTTTTTGCTCACAACTAATGTCTCATGTGCCAGCACTTTAACTATTTTCAGGATCGACGAGATATTTGCCTCGGAGATGTTAACCCGGCAAAGACTACCCATCTTTTTCTCTGAAAGGCAGCCGATTGCCTAGACAGCACTTCCCTCAACCGCTTCTGGCTCAGGCCTCTTTCCTATGCTACAAGTAGATATGGGTACGCGCACGGATCATCACGCCATCGAGCCAGCAACATGGCTCCGGCAAAATGGGCTCCGCGCCACCCATGCGCGAATCGCCATCGTCCGCATCCTCGATGCCAGCCCGGTTCCCCTCACGCTCGCGGAGATTCACGAAAAAGTGCGGAGCGAAGGTTGCGATTTTGCGACGGTTTTCCGCTTTGTCTCCATTCTGGAGGAAAAGGAACTCGTGCAGCGTGTTGCCTGGATCGATGGGACAACCCGGCATGAAATCCGTGCCCGCGACGGTCATCACCATCATCATTATTTAATCTGCCGCACCTGCCAGAAAGTGGAACCGCTTGATGAATGCGTCGTTGAACGGTTTGAAAACCAGATCGCCAGGGAACGGGGCTACTCAGGCCTGAGCCACTCCCTCCAACTTTCCGGTGTCTGCCCCGAATGCCAAAAGCCGGGCGCCAAGGCGCGAAAGAAGCGTGGGCCAACAACGCCCTAAATCTTGTCTCGCGGCTATTTTTCGGACAGCCTCTTATTTGTGGTTATCATACGGCGGGTTCTTTTGTTTATTACGGGGTTCATTCTTCTCGCCGGAATGGAAACCGCCGCACCGGGCCGCACCGCCGGCAATGACGTCTCCCTCTACGGCCCGACCTTCCCGGTCGGCGATTTGAAATTTACCATCCCCTCCCGCTGGAAAACGGAACCAACCGAAAGCCCGGCCCGCGCCGGCCAATGGCACATCCCGATCCCTCATGCCGAGGATGGCGAAGGCGCGGAGGCGGTCGTCTTCTACTTCGGCGCTGGGGTCGGCGGAAGTGCCCAGGACAACATCGGAGCGTGGAACGCCACCATGCTCGACCCCAATGGCCAGCCCGCGACCGCCGACGTCCAACACCACGACACCGGCGGCCTGAAAATCTCCGAAGTCACCCTTTTGGGAACCTATAACCAGCCGGTCACGACACCCGGCCTGCCGCCCCAGCCTCACGCCAACTATGGACTCTTCGGCGCCGTCATCGAAAGTCCCCAGGGCAACATCTATTGGCGCATTACCGGACCGGCCCCGCTCATTACCGCCAATCTGCCCCTTTTCCGGAAAATCATCGAGAGCGTCAGACCGCAGGACAAGTGAGGCGCGATGACTGGCGATTCCCTCTCCCAGCCCGATCTTCCGCAAGTTTCCCTTTCACTTTTCAGCCATGGCCTTGACCTCGACGCCACCCTGACCAGCGGGCAATCCTTCAGCTGGCGCCGGGGCATGGACGGCCGCTGGCGCGGTTGGATTGAGGGGCGTCCCTGCCTCGTCTGGTCCCAGGGCGACGCGCTTCGAGCGGTCGGCCCCGGCCTTACCTCGGCCGCCGTCACCACCTATTTCGGACTCGAGCTCCCCATCCGCGAAATCTTCTCCTCCTTCCCAAACGATCCCTGGCTCGACAAGGCCCGCACCTTCGCCCCCGGCCTGCGCATTCTCCGGCAGGAACCGTGGGAAACGCTTTGCAATTTCATCTGCTCCTCGCTCAAACAAATCGTCCAGATCAAGCAGATCAACCACGAGCTGCGGCAGGTCTTTGGCGACGCTATAGACGAGAGCCTACACTCGTTTCCCGACGCCTCCCGGCTCGCCCTCGCCACCGAGGCCCGGCTGCGCGATTGCCGGCTCGGTTTCCGCGCCCGGCATCTTTTTGTCGCTTCACAACAAATCGCCTCAAGCGAAATTTCCCTGGAACGCATCGCCGGCCTGTCCACCTCCGAGGCCCGCGAAGAATTGATGCGTGTGCAGGGAGTCGGCGAAAAAGTCGCCAACTGCATCCTCCTTTTCGCCTATGGCCGGCCCGAGGTTTTTCCCATCGATGTCTGGGTCGAGCGCGTCTTGCGCCGCCTCTATTTTCATGACAATCCCAGAGTGAAACATGAGAAGCTGCGTGATTTCGCTGAAAGCCATTTCGGGCCCTATCGCGGTTATGCCCAGCAATTCCTCTTTCACTGGATTCGCCACGATTCCAAAGCGCTCATTCCTGAAAAAAAGGCGGCAGCTTCACGGCCAAGGAAAAAATCGTCCGCCCCAAAGCCTGCGCAAAAGGCAGGTTAAACCGTCAGCACCGATTCGGCCTCACCCGCCGTCACCTTTTCCGTTGCCGCGGCGGCTTCGGAATAAATCGGGCCAAACCAGGTATCGACCAGACAAAGGCCAAAAACCGCGCCAAACGGAATCGTATAGAAAAATGCCGTCGTGATCGAATTGACCCCGACAATAAAGGCGGAAGCGATGAGGAAATCAGGACAGCCACGACGGAAGATCCGCCAGTTCTCGGCATAGTTCAGCGCACAGTTCAGCACCGAGGCGCCGTCAAGCCAGCGGCAGCAGGCCACGCCGCAGAACGGAATGACGAAAAGCATGATCGGCGGAACGAAAAGCGAAAGCAGTCCCGGCGGCAAGCCGAGCACCATCACAAAAATCAGGTAGCAGGTCCCCATCCAAAGCCCCGCCGGCAGCAACAGCGTTGTCACCGCCAGCATCAGTTTGACCGAGCCCTCCTTGGCGAAAATATGAAGCCGGTTCCATTGCCAGTCCGGCAGTTGGACGCCACGCCCCGTCCGGGCCCGGCGCAAAACCTCAAAGGTGAATCCCAGCGGAAACCAGAACGAAAGAACATTGAAGCCGAGAATCCAGGGAAAGACCGCCTTCACCCAGTCTGGCCCCTGCCCCGAAAAATAAGCGGGCGCAAACGCGACCAGGAACGGATTGATCAGCAGGAACCCGCCTAAAATCACCTTCGCCAGCCAATGAGGATCCGAGAGAATCTGGCGGAATCCATCTTTCTGGTCTTTAAAGCGCATCGTGATTGGCTGGGGCATAGGGCAATATTTGTGAACAAAAATTCACTAAAAAAACGCCGCCGGCGTCAAGGTAAAGATTAGTGGATAAATTTTGTATTCTACCTTTATGCCGCCACCTTCACCTTGGAATTTGCTTGCTAAAGTCCTATTTACTTTGCTTGCATGATACTCGTACAGAATTATTTATGATTTTTGCCACGCCCATTTTCGGGCGAAGAACAATCGCCTTTTCCGTTCTCGCTTTCGGCCTCGTTTCCCTGGGCCTTTCGGTTTCTCGCGCCCAAACCAACACCACCCTGCCAATCCCTTCGTCTTCAAACCTCGATTCGGCTGCGATCCCTCCCACACCTTCGACGGAAACCAATGAATCCGCGACCAACGCCGCTCCCGCCGCCGCGGTCACTCCCGTGCCCACGCCGGTACCCACTCCAACTGCTGCCCCATTCGTCTTTGCCGACTCCCATACCACGGTCAGTGCGGTCTTCCCGGGCCGGACGGCTGTGGCCGCTTTTTTTGCGCTGCTCTCACTTGGCGGCTTTCTTCTCTATCAATCGGGACTCACCCGCGCCAAAAACTGCGGCCATGCCGCCACTCTTCTTCTCGCCGGCACGGCCTTCGCCTTCATCGGTTACTGGATCGGCGGATTCGCAGTGCAGATGGGCGGCGTCGGCGACACTCATGCCGCGCTCGCCTATCCTCTCGTGTCCCCGGAAAAAAACGCCCTGGATCATGAACTCGGCTTTCTGGCCTCGGGCCATCACTGGGGTGTCATGGGCAATTCGGGCTTTTTCCTAATGACCGATCTGGACCCGCGCGAGGCCATCGCCGTCATCTTTCTCGCCCAGGCCGCGATGCTGCTCATCGCCGTGGCCGCGGCGCTGGGTGCGGCGCTGGAGCGGGGGCGTATTCTGTCCATGATCGTTGGCTCATTTCTTACCGGCGTCTTCATCTATCCTTTCGTCGCCAATTGGATATGGGGCGGCGGCTGGCTGGCGGAACTGGGCCGTGAATTTGGACTCGGCCACGGCTTCATCGACCTGGGTGGCGCCGGCGTGGTCCATGAAACCGCCGGCACCCTCGCGCTGGTTATCGCCCTGCTTCTCGGTGCGCGCAAAGGCCGCTTCGACCGTCATCGCACGCCGCAGGCGATTCCCGGCCACAACATGCCCTTCGTCGTATTCGGCACCCTGCTGCTGCTAGTTTCATGGACGGCCATCAATGTCCTCTCCAATAGTGCATCATGGGGACTTGCCGCCCTTAATACCCTTCTCGCGGCGGCGGGCGGCCTCTTCATTTCCTTCCTTCTGGCCGCCCTGCGGAAGCTCCGTCCCGAACCGGCGATCCTTTGCCGGGGCCTGCTCGGAGGCGCGGTCGCGAGCAGCAGTTGCGGCGGGCTGATCGATCCCTGGGCCGCTTTCGTGATTGGAATCGTCGCCGGAATTGTCGTCCAGATCGCGCTCGCTGTACTCGACAAGGCCAATGTCGACGATCCCTCCGGAGCCGTGGCGGTTCATGGCGCGGCCGGGGCCTGGGGTGTGCTGGCCATGGGGCTTTTCGCCAATGGAATCGCCGGGCCCGCCTTCAACGATATTGATGGCCCGATCCGGGGCCTTTTCTTCGGCGGGGCCGCGCATCAACTCGCCGCGCAGGCCATTGGCTGTGTCACCATCTTCGTCGTTGTCTTCATTCTCGGGTTCGCCCTGCTCGGCCTGACGCACCGGATCCTCGGCAACCGCGTCGATGCCACCGATGAAGCCGAAGGGCTCGATTGGTCCGAAACAGGCGTCCTGGGCTACCAGGGCGACACCGAAAACAGCGGCGATTGACCTCTTCATCCCGCCGCCCGGTGCGGCGAATTGACCTTGCCCCGGCTTTCCCTATGCTGGCGGGAAGTCCATTCATGACCACCGTACCCAAGAAAACCATCGCCGTTTCGCTCGAAACCTTTCGCGAACAGGCGACCGTCGCCCCCGTCGACCTGGCCCAGGAAACGATCAACAAGGCCCAGCAGAACCTCTTCAACCTGCAAAAGCCTGAAGGCCATTGGGTTGGCGAACTGCTCGTCGATTCAACCCTGGTCTCCGACGTCGTCGCCTATATGCATTGGGCGGGCGAGGTCGATTTCAACAAGCAGTCCCGCTGCGTCAAAAACCTTCTCGACCGGCAGCTCCCCGACGGCGGCTGGAACATCTACTACAAAGGCCCGAGCGAGCTCAATGCCACGGTAAAAGCCTACTTCGCCCTCAAGCTTGCCGGTTTCTCGCCCGACGATCCCCGCCTGCTCAAGGCCCTGGCCACCATCGTCCGCCTCGGCGGCATCCCCAAGGCCAATACCTACACCAAGCTCTTCCTCGCCATGTTCGGCCAGTACCCGTGGAAATATCTGCCGATCATCCCGTCCGAAATCCTCCTGCTCCCCAACTGGCTCTACTTTAACATCTACGAAATGTCGTCCTGGAGCCGGGCGATGGTGGTTCCGCTCTCCATCATCAATCACTTCAAGCCGGTCCGCCATCTCCCGCCCGAAAAGCAGCTCCACGAACTCTTCCCCTACGGCACCGAACACTCCAACCTCGGCCTCCCCTTCGACAAAAAACTCTTCACCTGGAAGAATTTCTTCCTGGGCTGGAACAAGATTCTCAAGTTCCTCGACACCCTGCCCTGGAAGCCCTTCCGCAGCCGCGCGCTGAAAAAGGCCGAAGCCTGGATTCTCGAACGCATGGATGAAGGCTCTGACGGCCTGGGAGCCATCTTTCCCAGCATGATGTATTCGCTGATGGTGCTCAAGACCCTCGGCTACGGCGAGGACCACCCCGTTGTCCGCAAGGCCACCAGGGACTTTCTCGGCCTCGAAGTCGACGACGTCGAGCACGACGAATTCCGCATGCAACCGTGCCATTCCCCGATCTGGGACTCAGCCATCAACGCCTTTGTCCTCGTCGAATCGGGCGTTCCCGCCGACGATCCGCGGATCCAGAAGGCCGGCGAATGGATCATCTCCAGGGAAGTGAAGGATTTTCGCGGCGACTGGAGACATAAGAACCCCACGCCCATCACCAGCGGCTGGGCCTTTGAGTTCCACAACAAGTATTACCCCGACGTCGACGACACCTTCAAAGTCCTGCTCGCCCTGGGCGTCATTAAGATGCCCGACGAAAAGGCGAAGAAAGAAGTCATGGACCGCGCGCTTGCCTGGGCCATCAGCTTCCAGTGCCGCAATGGCGGATTCGCCGCCTTCGACAAAGACGTCACCAAGCAGTGGCTCCAGGACGTCCCCTTCGCCGACCACAACGCCATCCTCGATCCGCCCTGCAGCGACATCACCTCGCGCGCGCTTGAAGTCTTCGGCCGCATGGGCCTCAGCATCAAGGAACGATTCATCCAGCGCGCCATCCGCTTCGTCCGCGAAACGCAGTTGCCCGACGGCTCGTGGGAAGGCCGCTGGGGCGTCAATTACATCTACGGAACCTGGCTCGTCCTCCGCGGCCTCCGCGCCATCGGCGAGGACATGTACCAGGACTGGATTCTCCGCGGCATGATCTGGCTCGAATCGTGCCAGAACGCCGACGGCGGCTGGGGCGAAACTCCCGCCACCTACGACAACCCCAAACTCAAGGGCCAGGGTGAAAGCACTCCGTCGCAAACCGCCTGGGCCCTCATGGGCATCATCTCGGCCAGCGACCATCTCCGTCCCAGCATCCTGCGCGGCATCGACTACCTCGCCCGCACCCAGAATCCCGACGGCTCCTGGACCGAGGACTACATCACCGGCACCGGTTTTCCAAAAGTCTTTTATCTCAAGTATGACATGTACCGGAATAACTGGCCGCTTCTCGCGCTGGCCGATTTCCAAAGGCTGGCGGCGCGCGAACGGCGATGATCTGTTACGCCTTCCCCCTCGCCCACGAAGCGAGCCATGTGCTCAAGGAATGCACGCAAAAAGACGATTTCTCCATCGGTCATCTCCATTGCGTCGTCGCCAATTTCCATAACCGACCCGTCCTCATCGCCCGCATCGGCATGGGGCAGGACATCGCCGCGGAAAATACCCGCACCATCTTCCAGTATTTCCGGCCCAAGGCCTTCGTCCTCTCCGGCTACGGCGGCGCGCTCGTCCCGCCGCTCAAGGTCGGCCAGATCGTCATCTCCAATAATTTCACCTCGGAAGAACTGCTCCCCTTCCTCCGCCTCATCTCCGGCTTCGACTTCGCCGGTTTCTGCACCACCAACGAACTCGTCGGCACGCCTGAAAAGCGCGACTGGTATGCCCGCAGCACCCAGCACCAGGTCGCCGACATGGAAACGGCCGCCGTTGCTGAAATCGTAAAAGAGCGCCACATCCCTTTTCTTGCCCTCCGCGTCATCAGCGACGAGCATGCCCAAGTCCTGCCCACCGGCGCGCTGACCGCCGGTTTCGATTCCGCCCGGGACAAGGCCACGCCGCTGCGACTACTGGGCTACCTCGCCGCTCATCCCAAGGAAGTCACACCCCTGCGAAAATTCATTGCCGGCCTTTCCCTGGCCCGGAAACGACTGACCACCTTTCTCCGCAACCTTAACGACGAACTCCCGGCTGGGTGGTAGTGCCTTTAGGTAGCCGTCGTTGTCCTCAGCGACGGAACGCCGTTTAAACCAAAGCCCGGCAAAACAATTCGGAACCAACTTTTCGGTAACTGACGTCGCGCAAGCGAATCAGAGCCGTCAGTTTTCCCAACGCTCGCGGTACCGTTCCCATCAACGCGGGCGCGATGAAAAAAGCGACCTCGTTTACCAGTTTTTTTCGGAAGGCCTCGGTCAGAACTTTCTCACCACCTTCGATCAAAAGATGCGAAATGTCCCAGGCCCCCAGCGTCTCCACGATTTTTTCCAGCGGCTGGTTTTGAAAAACGAGCGTCCGGTCCCGATGCCGGTCCGAAAACAGATGCAGACTGGATGGAAACTTTCCCGAACGCGTCACCACAATCCGCCATGGCTGGGTTTTTCCGCGATGTCCCGGCAATCGCACCGTCAGCCGGGGATTATCCCGCCGCGCCGTCTCGCCGCCGACCAGGATCGCGTCCGACTCCCAACGCAATTCATGGGCCACCTCTCTCGCCGCGGGTGAAGTCAGCCAGCGATCATCGCCAGACGGCGTGACAATCCGGCCATCGAGAGAAAGGGCAATCTTGGCCACGACCCAGGGCCGGCGTGTGACGATCCACCAGTTGAAATCGCGATTGAGCGCAGCGGCCTCATCCGCCAGTTGCCCGGATGAAACCTTAATCCCCGCTTCGCGCAACAGGCGGGCCGCCGCTCCGGCATGGGCCGGATTCGGATCGGTCGCGGCAAAAACCACGCGCGCGATTTTTTCCCGAATGATCAGTTCCGTGCAGGGCGGCGTGCGGCCCTGTGTCGAGCACGGCTCCAGACTGACATAAAGCGTCGCCCCGGCCACCGGACGCCCCCGCTTTTTCGCCTCAGCCACCGCCACCACCTCGGCGTGCGGCGAACCGGCCCGCCGATGCCAGCCCTCCCCAAGCACCTTGCCGCCGCGTACCAGGACTGCGCCCACGCGGGGATTGGGCAGGGTCAGCCCCGCGCCGCGTTGCGCCAGCTCAATCGCCCGCCGGAGATGGCGCCGATCAATCGCCAAAGAAGTTGTCGACAAATTCCCTCACTTCGAACCGTTTCAGGTCTTCGGGTTTTTCGCCGCGGCCCAGGTAATAGGTTGGAAGGCCGACCTCGGCCCGCACCGCCGCGACCATGCCGCCCCGGGCCGAGCCGTCGAGCTTGGTGACGATCAGGCCGGTCAACCCGATGGCCTGGTGAAACTCGTTCGCCTGGGCCAGCACACCGCTGCCGGTCGTGCCATCGGCCACCAGCCAGGTGTGATGCGGCACACCCTCCGTCTTCTTTTGCAGGCTCCGTTTGATCTTCTCCAGCTCGAGCAGCAGATTCCGCTTGTTCGCCTGCCGCCCGGCTGTGTCGATGATGAGCAAATCGACTTTCGTCTCCTGGGCGGCAAAAAGCGACCGGACCGCCACGCTCGCCGGATCCGTTCCCGGCGCCGCGCTGGTGACCGGAATGCCCAGGCGCCCGCCCCAGGCCTCAAGCTGTTCCGCCGCGGCGGCGCGAAAAGTGTCGGCCGCGCCAAGATGAACCACACGTCCCTCCTGCTGCGCCCGCGCTCCCAGTTTCGCCGCCGTGGTCGTCTTGCCGCTGCCGTTCACGCCAATGAGCAGGATCACTTCCGGCTTTTGCCTGATCGGCAAAGGCGGCGGAATCCGGACCAGCTTCGTCATCTTCTCGCGCAAATAGAGCTCCGCTTTTTCCGGCGAGCGGGCCAGGCCGCTTTCCCGCAGTTCGTCGACCCATTCGGTCGCCAGCTTGATCCCAAGGTCAGCCTCGATCAGCAGCGCCTCCCAGTCGATTTCCTCTCCGCCGCCGCGAAAACGGTCGACCAATTGATTCCAGAAACTCATGGCTTATGGAAACCAGTCAGCTATCCCTGCGGTGGCACGCCCGGTTGAATCAAAATGACGCGAATCGGAAAATGGAGCTTCAATTCGCCATCGAGCAGAATTTCGACGTGGTGCGCCCCGGCTTCCCTGAACTGGAGCCCGCCGAAGATATTCACGTTGGTCGTGTGGCTCTCCTCGTTCTCCAGCCGGAACTGGGCCGTGGCCGTGGCCAGGATCGTCTGTTCGTCCGGCGCCACCAGCCGCGTCACCTGCTCGAACTGGCCCACCCCCGAGCACCAGCGCGTCCAGACGCAGAGCTTGATGATCTGAATTGGCAGGGTCGGCGCGCCGATGAAATTCACGATGCCGACGATGGTATGCGCTCCGCTCGCCTCGACGCGGATATCCTCGCAGGCGAAGGAGGCCTGGAGATCGGGAATCATGCGGGTAAAATCAGGCATGGGATTTATTTTTTAACACGTGGATCCAGCGCGTCACGCAATCCGTCGCCCAGAAAATTCAGGGCCAGCAGGGTCAGCGTCATCAGGCCGCCGGGGAAAATGAGCATCCACCAGTAAAGCCTGATCGGGTTGATTAAAAAAGCTGCATCTGAAATTAATGTTCCCCAACTCGCCAGAGGTGGTTGCAGGCCGACGCCGAGAAAGCTCATGAATGATTCATCCAGCATAATGGCTGGAATGGTGAGGGTAAGATAAACGATGACGATCCCGAGCAGGTTGGGCAGCAGGTGCCGCCAGAGAATCTGGAAGTGGGACTGCCCCAGCGCAAACGATGCCTGCACGAAGGGCTGTTCCTTCAGGACGAGCACCTGTCCGCGAATGATTCGCGCCATGGTCAGCCACTCCGTCAGCCCAAGAAAACCGACGATCAGCAGAAGCCGGGGATTGATCCCGGTGAAGAAACCAGCCAGCCCCGGCAGGCCGAGTCCCGTGCACCATTCCCCCGTGCTTTTGAGAAAAGTGGTCATCGGATCGTCGAGGCTCGTCACAATGACGATGACCAGAACAAGCGTGGGCAACGAGTAGATGATTTCGACAATCCGCATCATCAGATTATCGACCCGCCCGCCCGCATAGCCGCTGATCATCCCGTAGGTCACGCCGACGGTCAGACTTACCAGCGTTCCGGTCGCGGCGACAAAAAGCGAAATCTGCGCGCCGTAAAGCGTGCGGGTGAGCAGATCGTGACCGTTCACGTCGGTGCCAAACCAGTGGGCGCGGGAAGGACGCAGCAGCGAATCGTCCGAAATCTGGTCGTAGGTGTAGCCCGTGAAATGAATGCCGACGAACGAAACCAGCACGACCAGGATCAGGAAAAGCCCGCACGCGACCAGGAACGGATCGCGCCGCACCACACGGTAAAAGAGATGCGCCGTCTTCATTCGAGTTTCACGCGGCGATCCACCACGAAGTAAAGAATGTCGGCGATCAGGTTGAACAGGATGAGGAATGAGCTGAAGACCAGGACGACTCCGGAGGTCATGAACGGATCGCGGTTCAGTGCGCTGTTCACAAAAAAAGGCCCGATTCCCGGAATGCCAAAAAGCGTTTCGATTACAATCGAGCCGGTGAGAATTCCCGCCGCCGCCGGCCCGCTGTAGCCGATGATCGGCAGGATCGCGACCTTGAGGGCGTGGCGAAACAGGACCGCGTCTTCCGAGAGACCCTTGGCCCGGGCCGTGCGCACGAAATCGAGCTGCAATACCTCCAGCAGGCTGCCGCGGGTCAGTCGCGCGATGGTCGCGGCAAAAGGAATGGAGAGGCAAATGGCCGGAAGAATGATCTGGTCCGGCGAACCCCAGCCCGCCACCGGAAGAACATCGAGCCAGATGGCAAAAAGCATGACCAGGACCGGAGCGAGAATGAAACTGGGTATCGAAATCCCCAGCAACGCCCAAAGCATGATGAGCCGGTCTCCGGCGCGGTTATGCCGGATGGCCGCCCAGGCCCCGAATGTAACGCCAAAAGTCAGCGCCAGGAAATAAGCGACCGCGCCGAGGGTCATCGAAACCGGCAGCGCCTGCCGGATGATCTCCGCCACGGTCCGGTTGCGATACTGGGTCGAAATGCTCAGGTCGCCGCGCACCACCTTCCCCATGTATTGGAGATACTGGTGCCAGATCGAACCGTGCAGATCGTACTGCTTCTCCAGTTGCTCCATGATCTCCGGCGGGATCTTCTTTTCAGTCGAAAACGGATTCCCCGGCGCCGCTCGGACGAGTAGGAAGGTCAGCGTTACCACGATAAAAAGGACCGGAATGGCCTGCAAAAAGCGGCGGAGGATGATCGCGGTCATGGCTTGTGCCCCGGAATATAAAATTCCCCCCAGCGATGGTCATCGACGAAATTCGGCTCAAAGCCGCCCAGTTTCTCGGGGTCATAGAGAGACATCCCGACATAAAAATAAACCGGCACGATCGGCATCTGGTCCTCCACCAGGATTTTTTCCATGTCGCGCAGGATCTGCATGCGTTTGATGGGATCGGCGGTCATCTCGGACGTTTGCAGCATCTGGTCGTACTGCGGATCGCCCCAGCCGGTGTCGTTGTTGCCGCCGTCGGTGACGAACATGTCGATGAACGTCTGCGGATCGTTGTAATCGCCGACCCAGGCGGAAAGGCAAAGATCAAAATCGATCAGCGACTGGGTGTTGAGATAGACCTTCCATTCCTGGCCGCGCAGATGAATCGAGGTGATGCCGAGTTCGCGCCGCCAGAGCGCCTGCATTTCGGTGGCGACCTGAGTGCCGCTGCCGCGGGCGGCGTAGAGCAGATTCACGTCGGGAAAGCCCTGGCCGTTGGGATAACCGGCCTGGGCGAGCAGGCGCCGCGCTTCGTCAGGATGATAGGAAAGACCTTCCGGTGGTTTGTAGTCGGCGTTGCCGGGAGGCACCAATGTGTTGGCGATGGGTTCGCCCGCTCGGGTGATCTTGTCGACGATGTCTTTCTTGTCCAGCGCGAGGGCGAGGGCCTTGCGTACGCGGACGTCGTCGAAAGGCTTACGCTTGACGTTGAAGCGGATGAAGGAGGTGGCGCCGAAGGGGTTGGAGTGGAAATAGGACTTGTCGCGGAGGTCGGGGACGAGGGTGGGCGGGATGCTGGTCTTGTCGATGATGAGGTCGGTTTTTTTGGAGTAGAAGAGGTTGAGGCAGGCGGTGGCGTTGTTGGTGGGGAGGACCTTGATGCGGTGGATGGGAACAGGCCGCCAGTAGAAGGGATTGGCTTCGAGGAGGATGTAATCGTTGAGCCGCCATTCCTTAAGGAGGTAGGGGCCGTTGCTGATCATTTTGCCGGGCTTGGTCCAGTCGTTGCCGTATTTTTTCACGGTGGGGAGATGGACGGGGCAGAGGGTCTGGAAGGAGGTGAGCTCGAGGAAATAGGCGGTGGGGTGGTTGAGGGTGACGACGAGGGTGGAGGGATCGGGGGCCTTGACGCCGACCTGGGAAAAATCGGTGATCTTGCCGGTACCGTAAGCCTCGCCGTTGACGAGGTAGTAAAGCTGGTAGGAATACTGGGAGGCGGTGGCGGGATTGAGGGCCCGCTCCCAGGAGTTGAGGAAGTCGGCGGAGGTGATGGGATCGCCGTTGCTCCAGCGGATGCCGGGGCGGAGATGGAAGGTGTAGGTGAGGCCGTCGGGAGAGATGTCCCAGCTTTGGGCCATGCCAGGAATGATGTCGCCTTTGGCATTGCGGGTGGTGAGGCCCTCGAAGAGGGCGAGGCAGATGCGGCCCTCCAGCTGGCCGGTGACGATGGCGGGGTCGAGGCTCTGGGGCTCGTCACCGTTGCAGATGGTGAGGTCGGCGGGAGCGCTGAGGGTCCAGCCGCCAAAGAAGTAGAAGAAGGCGCCGAAAAGGAAGAGCGCCCCGAGGAGGCAGGCGGGAGGGACCAATTGCGGCGGGAAACGACGACCGGAAGAGAGAGCGGGCTGGTCGGAAACTTCCAGCCCCTCGCGGTTCATTTTTTACTTGGCCGTGGGCTTGGCCGGGGCGGCAGGAGCGGAGGATGGCGGCACGGGCAAAGGAATCGTCGCGGCGGGCGCCGGGGTCGTGGCGGCCGAAGCCGGAACCGGAAGGGCGGGAGTGGAGACCGCGTTGGTGGAGATGGGAGCGACGGGCTTGAGGAGCTCCTGCTGGAGGGTCGAGGTCGCGCCCTCGATGGTGGAACGCTCGGCGTAAAGTCGGGCCAAACCGATGCTGAGGATGAAGAAGAGGGCGGCGAACCAGGCGGTGGCCTTGACGAGAACCTGCGAGGTCTGGGCGCCCCAAACCGATTCGGTGAAGCCGCCGCCGAAGGCCGCGCCGAGGCCCTCCTGCTTGCTGCGCTGCATGAGGATGACGAGCCCCATGAGGATGCAGTCGATCACAAAAAGGACCAACAGAACGTCGATGGAGGCATTAATCCAAAATAACATAAGGGGGCCAAGCATTGCCCAGCCGCCCACCCGAAGCAAGCGTTTTTGCTGACGGCGGTGAGGCCGGCCCTGCCAATGAGGAAGAAAGGAAAACAGGCATACTTTTTCGAAATCTCCCTCGGCTTAAAATCAGGAAAGATGCGTGGCCCGAATGGCGTTAAGATAAGGAGCTTCCTCCTATAAACCAACGAGTTGCAAAAATTGCCCGATAACTACGATTTTCAGAGGTAAAAGAAGGATTGGAACGATTGCTCCCGTCGAAACGCGCTTTTCTCTTAAATTCATCCCAA
>JAJSLK010000067.1 GCA_021272165.1 Methylacidiphilales bacterium | reverse complement strand
TTGGGATGAATTTAAGAGAAAAGCGCGTTTCGACGGGAGCAATCGTTCCAATCCTTCTTTTACCTCTGAAAATCGTAGTTATCGGGCAATTTTTGCAACTCGTTGGTTTATAGGAGGAAGCTCCTTATCTTAACGCCATTCTTGCCTGTCACCTTTTCTTATTTTGGCCGGCGCAACCCATGGCTACTTTTGAAATGAGTTCTAGGACCTATACCACCTTGCCCGCGTCGCCGGCGCATGCGAAGTCCCGTTCCCCGACAATTTGGCCAGCAGCGTCTGATAAATGCTCAGCCGTCCCACCTGGAAGTTGTGCGCGCAGCCGGCCATGTAGAGCCGCCATACCCGGTAGGTGCATTCATTGACGTACCGCAGCGCCTCCTCATGCCGCGCCTCCAGCCGCCGCACCCAGTGCCGCAGCGTCATCGCGTAATGTTCCCGCAGGCTCTCGATGTCCCGCACTTCCCAGCCCGCCGTTTCCGCCGCCTGCGTCATCAGCGCGATCGGCACCAGGTCGGTATCGGGAAAAACATGATCTCGAATAAACGAGCCCGTGTCCCCCGGCATCACCACCGGCCCCACCCCGATCCCGTGGTTCAGGAAAAGCCCAGCCGGCTTCAATAGCCGCATCGCCTTGCCGAAATAGGCCGGAAATTTCTCGCGCCCCACATGCTCCACCATCCCCACGCTCGTGATCGCGTCGTAGGGCCGGTCCTCGGGCAGCTCGCGATAATCCTGCAGATGCACCGTCACCTTCCGGCTCAATCCCGCCTCATCAATCCGTGCCCGCGCGAAATCAAGCTGCTCGCGGCTCAGCGTGATCCCGTCCGCCTCGACCCCATAATGCCGCGCCGCGTGCAGGATCAGCCCGCCCCAGCCGCAGCCGATATCCAGCAGCCGGTCCCCTTCCCGCAACCCCAGCTTCCGGCAAATGTGCTCGAATTTGTTCCGCTGCGCCGTATCGAGATCGTCTGTCGGCTGCTCGAAATAGGCGCACGAATAGGCCATCTGCTGGTCGAGCCACAACGCGTAAAAATCGTTCGAGACGTTATAGTGATAACTGATCGCCTCCCGGTCACGGTCCGGCGAATGACGTCCACCCTTCAGCCGCGCCTGACGCCGGTGACCCTCGCTCCCTTCCGGCGGCCCGGGCAGTTTCCGCAGCAGGTAGCCGAGACCCAGTTTCCTCGTCCACCCGTCCGTCTTCTCCATCAGGTGGTCCGACAATTCGAAAGCCTCCTCCATGTCCCCTTCCACGTCGAAGGCCGCGTTCAGGTACGCCTCGCCCACGCCCGTCTCGCTCCCCCCATCAACATCTCCCGCAAGGCGCTCGGCCGATTCAGCACCAGCGTCGCGGCGCGCGCCGTCGCATCCGGCCACATCGTCCCGTCCCACAGCCGCACGTTCAGGTTGCGCAGCGTCCGATCCTGAAAGAGACCCTCCAGGATCTGATGCGTTACATGTTCCGGTGAATCGCGCCGGACAAACGGCTTCTCCGATAGTAATCTGCCCAGCTTGGGCCGCAGATGCTCGAGCACTGACATTGGAGTCCTCCAGGGTTAAGATCCATTCCTCCCTGGCGTTAACATATTCATGTTTCCCGCCCTGTAAAATGACCCCACGATGAAGCCCTGCTCACTTCAATCCTACCAACGATTAAGTCACAAAATCGGCAAAGGCCATTTAGCCAAAATTTCTCCCGCCGCCATCGGGCGGCCCGGAATCTACAATCCCGGGCTGCTCTGCATGATCCCGCCGTCGGCAAAAATCGTCGTCGCCGTGATGTAGCTCGCCCCGGCCCCGGCCAGGAACGCCACCACGCTCCCGATCTCCTCCGGCTTCGCCATTCGTCCCAGAGGAATCGCCGCGTCCAGCTTCTGCAGCAGCGCCGGATCGTTCATCGTCCCCAGATTGATCGGCGTCGCCACCGCCCCCGGCCCCACCCCCACCACCAGGATGTTGTGCGGCGCCAGTTCCACCCCCGCCGTCCGCGTCAGCATCCGCATCCCGCCCTTGGAAAGACAATAGGCCGTGTTGCCCGGCATCGGCCAATCCTCATGCACCGACGTGATATTGATGATTCGTCCTCCGCCGCCCTGCTTGATCATCTGTTGCGCGGCCAGTTGCGTGCCGAAAAACGCGCTCTTGAGATTGATCGAAAGCACCCGCTCGTATTGGTCTTCCGTCGTGTCGAGCACCGATGTCCGCGTTTCGACTCCCGCGTTGTTCACCATGATGTCAACCCGCCCGAATTTATCGACCGCGGTATTGATCAGGAGTTTGAGATCATCGACTTTGCTCACATCCGCTTTCACGCCGACAGCCTGGTCACCGAGCGCCATGACCTGTTTCACCAGTTCATCCGTCGCTTCCGGATGCGCTACATAATCAATAACAATGTTCGCGCCCTGCCGGGCCAATTCCAGCACCACGGATAAACCGATGCCGCTGTTACCGCCGGTGACAATCGCGACTTTTCCCTTGAGACTCGTGTTCATGATTTCCTCCTATTCCGACGGGGCGGACGCCGCCGGTTCTGCCGGTTCCTTTGGTTCCGCCTCAGGCTTCTCCTGGATCAGAGACTCCATGGCGTAAAAGCTAGCCGGGACGAGAAAAATTGCAAAAAACGAAGCGAAAAGCATACCGCCCACCACCGTGGTGCCGAGAATCTGCCGCGATACCGCCCCCGCCCCCAGCGCGATGACCAGAGGCACGCAGCCCAGGATAAAGGCAAACGAGGTCATCAGGATCGGCCGCAACCGCAACCGCGCGCCTTCCAGCGCCGCTTCCATCAGCGGCTTGCCCTTGTGAAATTCCATGCGCGAAAATTCGACGATCAGGATCGCGTTCTTGGCGGCCAGGCCGATGAGCATGATCATCCCGATCTGTGCGTAGGCGTTGTTTTCCATCGACCTCGCCCACAAAGCCAGAAAGGCGCCGATCACCGCAATGGGCAGGCTCAGCAATACGCTGAATGGCAGCGACCAGCTTTCATAAAGCGCCGCCAGAATCAGGAATACGAACAGCAGCGACAGCGCGAAAATCGCCGCCGGTGGCACGCCCTGCGCCGCGACCTGTTCCTGGAACGACATCCCCATATAGGAGTAGCCCATCTCGGGCGGCATGGTCTGCTTGAAAACCTCCTCCATCGCCGCCATCACCTGCGCATCGCTATAGCCCGGCTTGGCAAAGGCGTTAATTTGCGCCGACCGGAAAAGATTGAAGCGCTGGGTGAATTCCGGCCCCGACGTATCCGTAATATGCGTCAGCGTGCTCAACGGCACCGCTCCGCCTGTCTCATTTCGCACATAAAACTGCCCGAGATATTTTCCTTGGGTGCGGAACGGTCCTTCCGCCTGCACGTAAACCTGCCATTGCCGGCCGAAGCGGTTGAAGTAATTGATGAATGCCCCGCCCATGAACGTCTGGATCGTCTGGTAAACGCTCGACAGCTCCACGCCCTGCTTCAGCACCCGCTCCTTGTCGACGTTGACGAAGCGCTGCGGGACGTCGGCGTTAAATGGACTTTGCGCCGAGGCGATCTCGGGACGCTTCCTTACCGCGTCGAGATACTTGGTCAGATTGTCCTCCAGGAACTGCACGTCCTTGCCCGCACGGTCCTGGAGCACAAAGGTCACGCCGCCCGCCGTGCCAATACCCGGAATCGGCGGAGGCGGAAAGGCAAAGCCCACGCATTCCGGCAATGTTCTGATTTGTTCGTTGAGATGGGTAAAGACCGCCCGTGCGTTTTCTTCCTTGAGATTCGACAGCTGATAACGCTCATCCCACGGCTTAAGCGTAATGAAGAAAAAGCCGCTGTAGGTGTTCTGCACCGCGCTGATCAGGTTGTATCCAACCACCGTCGTGCAACTCGCCACGCCGGGGACCTTCGCCACCAGATCCTCCACTTTCTTGCAGACTTCATCGGTCCGCTGCAGTGAGGCCGCCGGAGGCAAGGTCACCACCGCAAAGGCGTAGCCCTGGTCCTCCTGATTGATGAAGCCCGGCGCCAGTTGTTTGTTCGTCAGCCAGATCCCGGCCACCGCGATGATCAACACGATTCCCGCAATCACCATCTTTCGGATGATGAATCCGCTCAGCAACACATAGGCATTCGTAGCCGCGCCAAAGACCCGGTTGAACCAGCGAAAAAACATTCCCTGCAACCCCCGGCTTTCGGTGCGCGGCTGTAAAAGCATGGCCGAAAGCGCAGGACTCAGCGTCAGCGCGTTGAAAGCCGAAATCAGCACCGAAATCGCAATCGTCACGGCGAACTGCTGGTAAAGCCGTCCGGTGATTCCGGGAATGAAAATCGTCGGCACGAACACCGCCGACAAAATCAGCGCAATGGCCACAACCGGCCCCGAAACCTCATGCATGGCCTGCAATGCGGCCTCCTTCGGCGACAGGCCTTTCTCGATGTGATGCTCCACGGCTTCCACCACGACAATCGCGTCGTCCACCACGAGACCAATCGCCAGTACCAGTCCAAAAAGTGAAAGCGTATTGATCGAAAAACCAAACATCGGGAAAAACGCAAACGTCCCGATCAATGACACCGGGACCGCAATCAGCGGAATCAACGTCGCGCGCCAGCCCTGCAAAAAGACATAGACCACCAGTACCACGAGGAACAAAGCCTCAAACAAAGTCTTCTCGATGTCATGCATGCCCGCGCTCACGGCCAGCGTTGTGTCGAGCGCCACGTCGCATTTCATGTCGATCGGGAAACGCTTCTCCAGATCAGCCATCAATTTCTTTGCACCCTGCGCCGCCTCCAAGGCGTTCGAACCTGGCAATTGATAAAGCGCAACAATCGCCGCGGGCCTGCCCTTGAACCGGCCAATCATGTTATAGGTCTGCGCCCCCAACTCGACCCGCGCCACATCGCGTATCCGCACCAGCGAACCGTCCTCGTTGGCCTTGAGGATAATGTTCCCGAAGTCCTCCGGAGTCGTCAGCCGTCCCTGGGCCCGCACCGTATAAGTGAACTCCTGTCCCGGCGGCACCGGCTGCGCGCCGATCTGACCGGCGGGATTGACCGTGTTCTGCTTCTGGATCGCCGAGATGATCTCGCTGACCGTGATATTGCGTCGGGCCAGCACGTCCGGGTTCACCCAGATCCGCATCGCGTACTGGCCGGCGCCGAAAATCGTCACGCTCGCGATGCCTGGCACACGCGTCAGCGCATCGTTGAAATTGATATAGGCGTAGTTTGCCAGGAAGATGTTGTCGTAGGTGCCATGCGGCGAGTAGAGCGCGAAAAGCATCATTGGCGACGAGGTCGATTTCTGCACCGTCACCCCGTAGTTGCTCACCTGCGTCGGCAACTGCGAACTCGCCTGTGAGGAACGCATCTGCGCCAGGATCTGATCCGTATTCGGGTCGGTCTTTACGTCGAAGTTCACGGTCAACGTCGATTGGCCATTGTTCGCGTTGACCGAATACATGTAATTCATGTTGTCGACGCCGCTCATCTGCTGCTCGATCGGAGTCGCCACCGACTGCTCGACCGTCAATGCATCCGCACCCACGTAGGTCGACTTCACCTGCACTTCCGGTGGCACGATGTTGGGGAATTGCGCAATCGGCAATTCGAGCATCGACACCAGACCGATGATCACCGTCACGATGGCGATGACAATCGCGACGATGGGTCGATTGATAAAAAAGGAGGCCATGGCGCGGCTTTACGAATTATTGAGCGGCGCCGCAGCATTCGGATCGGGCGTCGGCGAAGGCGTATCGGGAACATAAGGCTCCGGCGTAATGACCTCGCCCGGCTGACATTTCTGGATTCCTTCCACCACCACTTTTTCTCCCGGCTGCAATCCTGCCGTCACAACCCAAAGCAGTCCGACCTTGTCGCCCAGCTCCACGTTGCGGACCTCCACGATATTGCCCGGCTTGATCACGATCACCTGGTTAAGACCCTGCAACTCATTCACCGCCCGCTGCGGAATCAGCACGGCGTCGTTGATCTTCTGCGTCACCGCGCGAATCTTGGCGTACTGGCCGGGACGCAGAAGGTTTTCCGGGTTGGGAAACAGCGCGTAGAGGGTGATGACGCCGGTGGAGGTCTGGATTTGGCGATCAACATAATCAAACCGTCCCTTATGGGCGTAAAGCGTCCCGTCAGGCAGCAGAAGCTCGATGCTCGCCGGTCTCTTCTCCAGCGGCACCGCCGAAGCCTGGGACAGCCGGTCGGCATTATTCAGATAAAACTGCTCCGAAACCGTGAACTGCACCTTGATCGGATCGACCGTCGACATCGTGGTCAGGGTCGTGCTTGGGCTGATCAGGTCGCCCAGTTGCGCCACGGCGTTGCCGGCAATGCCGCTGATCGGCGCGGTGATCTTCGTGTAGCCGAGATTGATCTGCGCCGTCGTCACCGAGGCCTGCGCGCCATCGACATTCGCCTTGGCCGAAATGTTCGTCTGCACCTGATTCTGATACTCCTGCACGCTGACCGCCCCGCTCTTCACCAGCGCCGCGTACCGGGCCAGATCCTGATTCGACCGATCCAAACTCGCCTGGGCACTGGCCAGGTTCGCCTGCGCCTTGTCCAGGTCGGCCTGAAAAGTCTTCGGATCGATTTCAAAAAGCGGGTCGCCCTGGTTGACCTGCGCACCTTGGGTATAATCCTGCTTGATCAGGTACCCGGTGACCTGCGAGTGAATCTGGGTCGTGGTTGATCCTTCCAGCGTCGCAATCGCCTCGCCGAAAATTGGGATGTTTTGCTGGGTCGCCTCCGCCACCAGCACGACAGGGGGCCCCGCGGGAGCGGTCTCCTCCTTCTTGGAACAACTCGTTAGAATCAGCAGGACAAGAAACAAAACCCAGGAACCATTCAGATAAATTCGCTTCATAGGTAAATGAAATCGACCAAAAGGCGACATGAACCATAGAAGGCCTCTCCCAAAGCCAGGTCAAGGCTGGAGGCGCCTTGTTTTATTTCAGCGTCTCGCTTACCTGCAGCGCTTCATTGACCACCTGGTCCATGTTGATGTAGCGATAAAGCGCCATCCGCCCGAGGAAAGTCGTGTTCGGCTCAGCCTTTGCCATCGCCAGATATTTCTGCGCCAGGGCCTGCGCCTCGTCATAAGGCACCGGGTAGTAGGGCTCGTTCTTTCCCTTCTCGTATTCCTGCGGAAATTCCCAGACCTGATTCGTGTAGGGCGTGATCTGCCCGGTGATATGCTTGACCTCCACTGAGCGGGTGAAGGCTTCGTCACCCGCATAATTCACCTGAAGCGCCGGCTGGGCAAATCCGGGATGGTCCGGGTTGTTCAGCTTGTCCGGTCCAATGCATTCCAGCGAAAATCGCAGGCTGCGATAGGGAAGCTCGCCCAGCCGCGAGTCAAAATATTCATCCAGCGGCCCGGAATAAAGCAGGTGGTCGTAGGCGATCTGCTTTGATTTACGGATGTCCTTCAGGCTGGTGTCGAGCTGCATATGCGAGGCCGGGCACTGTCGCTTGATCGCCTCCCAAATTCTGTAAAACATGTGCGTGTAACCAAACTTCGGCAGCGCCTGAAAATCGTCCGAAAAGTAGCGGTCATCGCGACAGGTCCGGATCGGAATCCTCTTGGTAACCGAGGCGTCGAGCGTTTCCGCCGCCCGGCCCCATTGTTTTCGCGTGTAGCCCTTGTAAAACAGGTTGAAGAACTCCTCGCCCACTGCATTCACGATCACATCGCGGGAGTTATTGATCGATGACAGCTTTGGCAATCCGGCCAGATAGCTTTTGAAGTCCTCTTCCGTCGCCGGTTTGCCGAGCCATTCCTCATACGATTCCAGGTTGATCGGAAAACTCCAAAGCCGACCCTGGCTATTGACCTTGATCCGGTAGCTGGCAGCCCGCCATTCGGTGAAGCGGGAAAGATATTCGCGCACGCGGGGCACTGATGTCCGGAAATAATGGGGCCCGTAGACATGGTACATCACGCCGTTCTTGTCGGGCTTGTCGAAGCAGTTCCCGCCCAGGTGCGAACGCTGGTCGATGATCAGGCAGGATCGACCCTTCAGCGAAAGCTGTTCCGCCGTCACCATTCCTGACAAACCAGCGCCGACGATGAGATAGTCGTAATGTTCCATGGTTTATCGCCGTTTGAGATTCAGGGTGCCGATATCGCGGAATAACCGAATTGCTTTTCGGGCAAAACCGAACCAACGAATGGAAGGTTCGCCACCGACCCGGTCCCGGAAATCGATTGGAATTTCATGGAATCCCTCGGGCTCAAGGTAAAGCGCGACCGCAATATTAGCCAGATCGAACGTCGGGGGAATTTGCTGGGCCGCCTCCGCCACCATCTTAACCGGATAAAGCCGGTAGGGCACATTCGTGTCATGCAGTTTCGTACCGGTGATGACATAGAGGCAAAAGCGGAGCGTCAGGCTGATGATCTTCCGTCCCATCCCGTCCAGCCGCTCATAGCGCCGGCCGTACAGGGGGCTTTCCTTCCGCCGTTCCCAGAATTGCGGGAAATAAACCGCGTTGCATTGCCCGTCCGAGTCAATCTGCATCACATATTCCGCCCCCATTTCCTCCGCCTTCTTGTATCCGGTCAGGCAGGCCCGGCCATGGCCCTGATTCTTTTGGGTATGGACCAGCAATTCCGGATATTTTGTCTGCAGGTCGCGCAGCACATCCGGTGTCCGGTCCTTCGACCCGTCATCAATCACCAAAATCCGGTAGGAATCGGCGGGCAGCGCTTTGGACAACGCCTGGTGCCATTCCTCGATGACCAGGGGGATTGCTGTCGCTTCGTTATAGATAGGAATGATCAGGATCAGTTGCATATACTCCCTCGATTATTGGTTAAGCTCCCAGTAGCCTGAGTCGCGGTTTTCAAAGAAAGTTTCCACCCAGTGATAATGATCCTTGATCTGATCGTTGATCTTCAGCCGTAGGACATCAGTATCTGCCGGCTTATACCAGAGAATATACCGGATGTGGTTCGCCCACAGCCATGAATAATCGGTCATCGATCCGTCATAAAAGCTCATCTGCTTTTGATAACGCTCATAAAGGTCGGGGCTGTCCCCACGCCAGAGCTGCTCGTGCCCCAGCCAGCCCAGCCAGCTCGGCTGGCCGGCCATCAACGTCAGCAGCGTCGTGTTCGTGAAAGCCACGCCTTCCGGCCTCTCCATCGTCAGGCCGATCGGGTCTTCCTTGAGCCGCCGGTAAAGAACCTTCGAGGCCGGGTCTTTCAACAGAAAAGCGTCGCCATTCAGGTTGCCGATGGCCGCAACATCATCGCCCGGGTAATGGCTCCAATGGTCCCACCACCAATAGCCGAGGTCATAGGTGAATGAGAGCGGATAGGCCATTGCGATCACCACCGGGATGACCAGCAGGAGATTTCGGGCCCGCTGGAGGATCAGTGGCGCCAGTGAGGCAGCCGTTCCCGCCGCGACCCACGGCCACCATTTCAACGTCGTGTTGAACCGGTCAAAGGTCCCGCTGTAGAGATCGTCGATGAAAACGAATTCCACAAACACAAGCATGAAGAGCCAGAAGGCCGCAGCCCATGTAATCTCCCGGCTCAGCGCCAGCAACCCGATGATGATCGTGATAACCGTCGGAAGGAAAAAAAGAATGAATAAAAGCGGCGGCGTATGCTCGTTGCCCGGCACCAGTTTGACCGACGTATTGTAACCCTGTGTCGCCGGGAGAAAGCGGCTCAGATAATTCAGGCATGCCAGCAGCGCCGCCATGCCGCCGGCGCTCAACGCCGCCAGCTCGCGGAAGGAAAGGCGGCCGTACACCAACTGATAAATCACCCAGCCGCCGATCAACAGACCCTGCAGCGGAAACGACCAGGTGTTCGCCACCAGACACCACGGCAACGTTGCCCCCGCCGCGGCCAGCAGAAAATCACCTTCCCGCGTTTCCCAAGCCAGCGGATGGTAGTAGCTCCCGATAAGAAGTAGTCCCAGAAAAAGCAGATAAAGGCCGCTCAGCGGCGCATGATAATCGCTCAGGTAAATCGAATAGGCCAGTGGCTCGCCGGGCAGGTCCATCGCCATGTATTGCTTCTGGTAATTCGCCACCCAGATTCCCCACGGCTCCCGGTTGCAGATCGCGCAATTGATGAACCGCATGTTGTTCCAGATATCCACATGCTTGCAGAACAGGTAAATGATCCCCGACATCCCTGTCCCACCCCAAACCAGATTCGCCCCGCACAGGCATCTCACCCAAAATTTCTGCGTAATCGTACAAATCGATGCGATCCCTGTCGTCGAAACCATCGCGATCAACAGGCAAAATCCCAGGTTGTAAGTCAGTCCCGGCCCCATCTGGAAAGCCCGGCCCATCAACGCCGCAGCATAATGCTGGAAGCTGTAATATTGAATGCTCGGATAAGGGGAGCACCAGTAATCCTGCGCCGGAACTCCCGTTCCCGTCAGGTAGCTCGTGATGTAGGAAAGATCCGCGATCTTCTCCGAATACGAATCAACATTCGGGAACGGATATCGCCAGCACATCGCGTAGGAAAACGTCAGGAACAGCACGATCAAAATTCCGCCATATGGCCCGATCTTCAGCCGCTTCCAACAATTCCGGAACCAGGCCCATCGCCCCGTTATCTCGGCTTCTCTCGGGGCCAGGGTGTAAAAGGCAAAAGCCTTTCGCCATTGCTCCCGCCGCTCTTCGGACAACCTCGACGTCAGAAAATGACTCCCGCCGTTCGCCTCAAAAATGAGCCAGACCGACAACAGCGTGACCACAATTCCCGCTGTAATCCCAGGTCTCCCTAATGGCACCACCCCTTCGATCGCGAAAAAAATCGTCGTGATGATCCATGGCCCGAGACACAGCGCCACCCATGGACGCGGCAAAAAAATCCCCACCGCCAGGCCTGCGCCCGTCACGCAAGTTAGAATCATCAGACAAAGGACGATGTAAAGCAGGAGGGTCACAGGAAAAGGTCGACTACCATTGATGAATGACTCTGCTTACTCTTTATATACCTGTGAGGCGTAACATCTATTAAGAAAATTATTTCGATTTCGGCGAAAGAAAACACGATCAAACAGAGGCAGTTCGACGAATTGTTACCCTGAAATTGTAAGCCAACTAAGTTCCTTCCAAATAGCCGCCCACCAATTAGTTGTCAATGCGTCAGTAACCTTTTTGGAATCAGCCAGTTCGCTTCAATTCCTCTTACAACAAACCTTCGCAAAAGCCCAGATCGGATGAAGTGGGGCAAAATATTGCCATTTATCCCTTCCCGTTGCATGCGGGGCAGAAGTCAGGCAAACTAGAGGTATGGCTTGGACTGTCCTCCTCCTTTGGATTTACGGCCTCGTTCTCATTATTGGCGGCATCATGGGTTACATCAAGGCAGGCAGTGTTCCCTCACTTATCGCCGGACTTGTCTGCGGTCTTCTGGCTATTTTTATTGGCTCTAACCACACTTGGCATTTCGCCCCTTACGCCGCGCTCATCCTCAGTCTTGTTCTCATTTTCATCATGGGCCGACGCTACGTAAATACCCGCAAAGCCATGCCGGCCATGCTCATTGTGGTTTTGAGTGTCATCGTTGCCCTCGCCCAGGTCTACATCCTGCTTACCGAGGGAACAGGACATGATCCCCTTTAGGTTTTCGTTCAGAATATGACCATTCTGCGTCCCGACAGTCTGGCTTTCCCCGATCACAGGGCCGCCAATCGCGAGGGGCTCCTAGCCCTGGGGGGCGATCTTACCGTCCCGCGGCTGCTCACGGCTTATCGGGCCGGCATTTTCCCTTGGACCGATGATCCCCTCACTTGGTGGTCACCCGATCCTCGTGCCATTTTCGACATCAATACTTTCTCCCCGCCCAAGCGTCTTCTCCACAAGCTGCGCCATCATCCCTATCAACTGACCATTGACCGCGATTTCAGCGCCGTCATCCGTGCCTGCTCCGCACCAGCTCCCGGCCGTGAATCGACCTGGATCAGCCCCCGTTTCGTCGATGCCTATATCGAACTCCATCGTCAGGGCCATGCTCACAGCATTGAAGTCTGGGAAGGCGACACCCTGGTCGGCGGCATTTATGGCGTTGCCATCCATGGCTTCTTCGCCGGCGAATCAATGTTCCATCGCGTCACCGACGCCTCCAAGATCGCCCTCAGCCATTTGATGGATCACCTCCGCGAGCGCAGGTTTATCCTCTTCGATACCCAGGTTCTTTCACCCCTCACCGCCCGCCTCGGCGCCATCGAAATCCGCCGCCGGGATTATTTGGAACGGCTCTCCTCAGCCTTGCGTACCCCCACGCATTTTTGAGATAAGAACCGGCTTCCCAACCCATGAAAAGTTTTCTGCCCTCGCTTCCCGTCTTTTTACCCATCGCCTGCTCCTGGGCTGAAGAACAACAAAAGTATTTTCTCTCCCAAGGCATCGCCCTCAATCGCGATCAGCTCATCGATGCCCGCCGCGCCGGCGTCCAATCCCCGGAAAAAATCCGCGTGCTCCGCGTCAAGACCCTTCCCCAGTTGCTCAACGAGGATATCATGTTCATCGCCAAACAAATTGGACTCTTCAGCACCAAGTCGGTCGCGCTGACCTTCGGTTACGGCATCTGCCTGCGGGAGGATCATTGGGATGACCGCTATAGTCTGGTTCACGAATGCGTCCACGTCAGCCAGTACGAAAAACGCAACGGCATTGGGGCCTTTCTCCAGGAATATCTCCGGGAATGCATGGATCCGGGCTATCCCTTCGGCCGCATGGAACAGGAGGCTATCATCGTCGCGCGCGATATCTGCAAGGCCACCCGAAACGACCCTCTCTGACCTCGCGTGGTTCTGGCTTTCCCGCCGAAAGCTGTGTAAACTAATTGCCGAACGTGTCCACGAATCCCAAGCCGCTGATCGGCATCATCGACGACGAGAAAAACATTCAGGCAACCCTCGCCTCCATTCTCGAACGCCGCGGCTACGCCACCGCCTCCGCCTTCACCGGCCGCCAGGGCCAGCAGATGATCACTGAGCAGAACCCCGACGTCCTGCTCCTCGACCTTGGCTTACCCGACAACGAGGGCCTCGATCTCCTGCAAACCATCCGCCGGGATCACCCCTCCCTCCCCGTCATCGTCGTCACCGCCCACGATTCCCTCAACAATGCCATCGCCTCCATCAAGGTCGGCGCCTTCCATTTCATCAGCAAACCCTACGTTCCTGAGGAACTTCTCAGCCTCGTCGCCAAGGCACTGGAGCAGCGCGGCCTGCGCCAGGAAACCGTCCAGCTTCGCGAGGAAACCGAACGGCTGAAAAAACGCGTCCAGCGCGCCGAGGCCCAGCTCCAGCCCGTTTTCAAGAACGTCAAGATGCGGGAGCTTTTTGAGTTAATTGATCAGGTTGCACCCAGCGAGGCCAATGTCCTCATCGTCGGTGAAAGCGGCGTCGGGAAGGAAATCTTCGCCAACCGCATTCACGAAAAAAGTCCCCGGTCCGAGGGCCCGCTCATCAAACTCAACTGTGCCGCTTTTCCCCAAAACATGATCGAAGGCGAACTTTTCGGTTATAAAAAGGGCGCCTTCACCGGTGCCAGCCAGGATTTCCCCGGCATGCTCAGCGCCGCTGCCGAAGGGACTCTTTTCCTCGATGAAATTGCCGAAATGCCCATCGACCTCCAGACCCGTTTTCTCCGCGTTCTCCAGGAACGTGAATTCCGCCCCCTCGGCAGCACCCAGATTATCAAGGCCGATTTCCGGCTCGTCGCCGCCAGTAATCGCCGGCCCGAGGAAGCCATCCGCAGCGGACGTCTTCGCGAAGACCTCTATTATCGCCTCAACACATTTACCCTTTCCATTCCTCCCCTTCGCGAACGCACTGAAGACATACCCGAACTGGCCCAGCTTTTTCTCCAGCGCTTCTGCACGAAGATGAACAAGCCGCTTCTCACGATTCAATCGGAAGCCTACGACGCCCTCCTCCGTTACCATTGGCCTGGCAATGTCCGCCAGTTGCAGAACGTCATCGAGCGCTCCGTCGTCCTTGCTCAGGGCAGTATGATCACGCCGCGCAATCTGCCCCACGAGGTGGTCCACAGCACGCCCATCGAGCCCGAAGCCTTGGCTTCGGAAAATACCGATGTCCCCGGCGCGCCCCGCCTTCGTCCACTCATGACCGATTCGCAATCGCTCAATTTAGCCGAGCGCGAAAAAGCCGCGCTCCTCGCCGCACTCGAACAATGCAACGGCAATAAAAAGAAAGCCGCCGAACTCCTTGGCATTCATCGCCCCACCCTTTACACCAAGCTGAAAAAGTTCGGGCTGGAGGTATGATCATTGGATTTATCGGCGCCGGCATCATGGCGCGAGCGCTGGGACAGGGGCTCGTCTCCGGCGGAATCGTTCCCGCCTCTCACCTGATCTGTTCCGCGCCTCTACCGCAGGACGGCCAGCCCTTTCTCGATCTCCTGCCCGGCTCACAGTGGACGCCCGACAATGCGAAAGTCGCGCGTGAGAGCGATCTCGTCATTCTCGCCGTGAAGCCGCAGGTCTTTCCCGAGATTGCTCCTGCCCTGCGTGAACCCAGCGCCGGGAAACTTGTTCTCTCGCTCATGGCCGGCATCCCGCTGGAAAAAATCACCGCCGCTCTTCATCCCGGTGCGCGCGTCGTCCGTTCCATGCCCAACACGCCGATGCAGGTCGGCAATGGCGCCAGCGTCTATGCCGGCGGCCCAAACGTCACGGATGAAGACCTGGAACTCGTCCATCGCGTCCTCTCCTCCGCAGGCAAGGCCTGGCGGGTTGAAGAAAGTCAGATCAACGCGGTCACCGCCCTCTCCGGCAGCGGACCGGCCTATGTTTTTCATTTCATCGAGGCGCTTACGCTTGGTGCCGTTAACCTCGGCCTCCCCGAAAAGCTGGCCCGTGAACTCGCTATTCAAACCTTGCTCGGTTCCTGCCGCCTCGCTGATCGATCCTCCCTGACGCCCATGGAACTTGCCGCGCAGGTGAAAAGTCCACGCGGAACCACGCTCGCCGGTTGCGCCGTCCTTGAAGAGAACGATTCATTAAACAACCTCGTCGCCGCTTGTCTGCTCGCTGCCAAAAATCGCGCCGAGGCCCTGGCCCGCGGTGAGCTGTGATGCCTCCGCCTCAGCTTTAGTCTTCTTAAGATATGATTGCTCTATTTCATTCCTCAGAGTAAAACCGATAGTCATGCTGACCATAACAGCACTGCAGGATGTCCGGATTTACGCGAGCGTTGTCAACTATCAGGAAGAGGAGCGCAGCGGCCAAATCCATCGCCGCCCGGTTAACACCAAGTCGTTCATCTTCATGCGCAAGGGCGAAGTTCTGGCCAACGTGACACTTTTTTACGGCATTGATCCCGAATTTCTGCCCGGTGAGGATGCGTTTGTTCCCGGCCTCGACGTCAAAGTCGTCCCCTATCATCCGGTAAAATCTTCCCCGGCTTTCCAGGCGCTCGTTGACGTCGAACGAAGTTGAAAATACCCAGCATGAATCTCGTGCGCTTCGGATTTCCCCAGATGTTGGCGCTCTCCGTCGCCCTCCACGGCGCTTTGGCTACGGGATATGTTCTCTGTCAGTCGCAAAGGAGCGTCAACACGCCCGATTCCAGCACGGACCAGAAAAAGATGACGCTCGTTCTGCTGGCGTCGGAAAACGTTCCCGACTCGCCAAATCCGGTGCCCGCCGGTGCTCATACAAAAATGCCGGCCGCCAGCGCGCCCATGACCAAGACTGTCATGACGTCGCCGTCCGTAGCAGTTAAAAAAGTTGCGGCGCCGCCACCGCCGTCCGTGGCCTTGGAGGCAAACCCGAATGCCCATGTCCGGGACCTTCCGCCGGAAGCTCTCTTGTCTCCGCAGCCGGCACCGCAGCTGGACGGAAAAAAAGGGGTGGTTTTTGTGCTGGATGTCTCCGGGAGCATGTATGAGCCGTTTGCCGGGTCGACACGGCTGGCGTTCGCGCGGGCGGAACTGGCCCGACAGATCCGGGCATTGCCGGACGGCGCGCCGTTCGCGATCACGCTCTATGGCGAAAAGGCCCTCAACAGCGGTCCGCTGGTCGCCTCCAGCCATGCGACTCGGGAAGCGGCGGTCCGGTTCATTATGCGTGACGTCGATTGCGGCGGCGGGACGAATCTTCCCGCCGGTTTTGCCTCGGCGCGGGAGCTGGGTTCGGGCCGGCTGGTCCTGGTCACGGATGGCGATTTGAATGTCACCTACACTGACCTGATGCCGAAGGCGGAAGAAATTCTGGGCCCGAAGGGACATTGCCCGGGCCTGACCGTCGTGGGCATTGCGCCCCGCCCCCAGACCGAGGCGGTCCGGCTGCTGCAGGGATTGGCCGACCAGGAAGGCGGCACTTATGTCGCCGAGCAGGTCAATAGCGATACCGGCTTGCTGACCTCGGCCAAGCCTGCGAGCAAGCAGGAAACCGCCACTCCGTGACCAGTCTTACATCTTGCCGGCAATCAGCGTCAGACGGCGCCAGTACCAGATGATCTTGCCATCTTCCTGAGCGATCTTGAAGAGCTCACGGACGGAGGCAGGGGCCTTGGCGACCATTTCGAGTACTTTCTTCCGATTTTCGGGCGGGGTGTTGGCCACGTTAAAATACCAGTTGATGTCGGGTTGTTTGAACGATTCGACGGCCACGCGGGTCACCGTCAAGCCGGACAGGATGCACCATTGGCGCCACTGCCCCGGCGCGACGAATCCCACATGACTGGGATCACGCAGGCGTTCCAACGTATTCATCCATTTGTTGGCCTCCACATGATCATCGGGCACGGTGCTGTCGATCAGCACCAGGCTTCCGTAAGTCTTCAAAACGCGAGCGGTTTCCCGGATGAAGGTTTCGGGCGAGCTGAAGTGGTGGGCGGCAACCCGGCAGGTGATGAGCCCGAAGGTGTTGTCGTTATACGGCAATTTTTCCGCCGAGTGTTCGCGGAAATCGACTTGAACGCCTTTTTCCGCCGCGAGGGCCGCGGCCTGCTGGAGCATGGCCGTCGAAATATCACTGGCCACGACCTGGCAGCCCTTTTCGGCCAGATAAATGGCGGTGTGGCCGTTTCCAGTGGCGACGTCGAGCGCAACGGTCCCGGGCCGTATCTTGAGTTCATTGACCGCTTTTTCGACATCGGCGACGTCGGCCAGGATGTGGGATTTGCCGTACTGGTCGGCACGTTCACTGAACTGTTCGTGAGAGGCGAGCTGAATTTCGTCGAGACCACTGCGGAAATTCCCGGCGCGCATCTTGGTGTACCAGGCCTCCAGCATAAGGCAGTTTTCGGGCAGGGCGGTGTTGCCGGGGAAGAGAAAATTACCGATCACCCCGCAAAGCGCGTAGTCGGCATAAACCGGTTGGTCGCCGGTGAGAAAGGGGCGGTTGGCCAGGATTTGCTCGAAAGGCTGGATCGAATGATGGAATTTCTGGATGAGGGCGGCGATGTTCCGCTGCCATTCCTCAATGCATCCGGGGCCGAATTTGCGCTCCTTGTGGCGGCAATGCAGGCCGCGCTCGAGGTCGCTCTTGATCCAGTTGTCGCGATAGGCATCGCAGACCTTGAAGCCGTGCGATTCACACTCGTTTTCGATGTAGTTGAGGAAAATGCGCTGAATACCTTCGACCTCCGTGGGGAAGAGGCGCATGAGCGGCGCGAGATTGTCGATGTAACGGGGAACGTCGTCTCCGGAGGGACTGCGGTCGTAGATCAGATCGTGGCTGAAGAGGTCCTCGAGGACCGGGACCATGTAATATTCGCCCTTGGTGAGTTGCACGACCGGAGATGGATCGCCCGTCCTCAGGTTCATGACCTCGAAGGGAATGCCGGAGTGGCGCAGAGCCAGTTCGATGGGGATGCAGAATGGACTATAGGAATACTGGTAAAGACGAATGCGGGCCGGTGTGTCCATGGGATCATTTTGGGGAAGGATTTCCCGGCTGGCAAGGCAGGTCTCGCCAATGGCCTTCACCCGGCGTATCCTGTACTCACCTGTGAAACCCCTGCGCCCCCTCCTGCTTGACGAGGCGCCCGAAGAATGGAACCTCTTCGGGCCCGACTACCGCCGCCAGCAGGTGGCCGAGTGGCTGTTCCGGAAGCGCGCCGGTTCCATCGGCGAGATGTCAAATCTGCCGACCGGCGTACGGCAGCATCTCGAAGCGGCGTATGATTTCACCGCGTTGCGGCCAGCCCGAGTCACGGGTTCGGCCGATACGACGCGGAAGCTTCTCTGGGAACTGCGCAGTGGCGACTACGTCGAGAGCGTGCTGATCCCGGCGTCGCCCGATCTCTTCGGCGAACGTTCCGACCGGTTCACGCTTTGTCTTTCAACCCAGGTCGGCTGCGCGTATGGCTGTAAATTTTGCGCGAGCGGCCTGGAAGGATGGAAACGAAACCTGACGCCGGGCGAGATCGTGGCGCAAATTCTCGAAACAGAACGGGTCACCGGAAAAAAGATCAATAATCTGGTCTTCATGGGCATGGGCGAGCCGCTGGCCAATTATGAGAACCTGATGAAGGCGCTGACGATCATTAATGCCTCATGGGGCGTGGGGATCGGCGCGCGGCACATCACAATCTCAACCAGCGGTCTGGCCCCGCAAATCCGCGAGCTGTCTGAACAGCCGCTGCAAATCCGGCTGGCACTTTCACTCCATGGCGCGACCGATGAGGTGCGCCAGCAGATCATGCCGGTGAACCGGAAATATCCCCTCACCGTGCTGCTCGAGGCCTGCGCCGATTACCAGGCGAAGAAACGGAAGATGATGACGCTGGAGTATATCCTGATCGAAGGCGTGAACGACTCGGCGGAGCAGGCGGCGATCCTGGCCAAACATGCCCGGCGGCTGCATGCGAAGGTAAACCTGATTCCCTACAATACGGTGGAGGGACTGGAGTGGCGGCGGCCAAGCGATTTTTCGATCGACCGTTTTGCCGGAGTGCTGACCGGAGCAAGGGTGACGGCAACGGTGCGGCGGGAGAAGGGCCACGATATCGACGCGGCGTGCGGACAACTGCGGCTGAAACAGTTGAAGGTTGATCGAGATGAACTGCCGGAAGTGAGCAGAATAAAGGGGTGAATGGACCGCAAAAAAACGGAGACTGAAGCGAATCACGGAATTTCCAAATTCACCAAATTAACGGAATTAGGAATTTGCTGAAAAAGGTCGTCATCCTGAGCCTGTCGAAGGATCTCTAACTATTTCGCTCGTTGAGCTCCTCTGAGAAAAATAGCGAGAGATCCCTCGACCAGCTCGGGATGACTGCATTTTTTTTAATAAAGGCCTTTTTCAGCAAGCTCTTAGAACAACCGGGCAGCAGAGTTGCACGGACCATGGCGCTTCCAAACACACATGTGTGACAGAGTTTGGGAGTGGGGGGAACGCAACTGAGAAATGATTCTTCGGCAGTGGCTACGGTCTGATCCACCGGGCGCGGTAGGTGGGGCGTCCTTCGGCATCGAAGGTCAGCTGAAAATCGGTTTTGGGATCGGCGGTCCAGTCCCATTCGGGCGCACGTTGGAGAATATGGGCCTCGGCCACGGCCTGCTGCGCGGTTTCGAAATAGTGTTCGTGGTCGGTGGTAAAACGGAGCTCGCCTCCTGTTTTGAACGCTGCCGCCAAATCGCGGATGAAATCGGGCTGGATGAGCCGCCGCGGCCAATGGCGTCGCTTGGGCCACGGATCGGGAAAGAGGATGTGGGCAACAGAAACGCTTTGCGGCGGCAGGAGATAGCGGACGGTGTAGCCGAATTCGAGGCGCAGGACGCGGAGATTGGTCACTTTCGCCCGCGCGGCCCGTTTGGCAATTTTACGGACGCGGCCGAGAAGGCGCTCAACGGCGAGGAGATTGATTTCAGGATGCTGTTGCGCGTAGGCCAGGGCAAAACCGCCGTCGCCCGCGCCAAGGTCGAGCTCGACGGGATGATCGTTGCCGAAGAGTTCCCGCCAATCGAAATGGCGGCAGATGTCGGTAATGGGGACGAGGGCGCCGGCTTCCATGGGGGCGGAAGGCCGTTTCTACTCAACCGGCAGTTCGCTCAGCCAGTGGAGAATGCCCTTCTGGGCATGGAGCCGGTTTTCAGCCTGGTCGAAGATGTCCTGCTGCCGTTCCTCGAGGATTTTTTCGCTGATTTCCTGATCGCGATAAGCGGGGAGACAATGGAGAACCAGCGCGTTTTTCTTCGCTTCGGCGAGAAGGGCGTGGTTGATCTGATACCCCTGAAACGCGGCGGCGCGTTTGGCTTTTTCGGCTTCAAGGCCCATGGAGACCCAGACGTCGGTATAGAGGACGTCGGCGCCGCGGGCGGCTTCCTTAACGTCATGCGACTGGGTGACGAAGCTATTGGTGACCGGACTGAGGTAACCGTCGGGACCGGCCAGGACTAACTGGAATTTCAGGATTTCGGCGGCGTAGACCCAGGACCTGGCGACATTGCAAGCGCAGTCGCCGATGAAGGCGATCTTCTTGCCGGTGATGGGGCCGATTTTTTCCTCAATGGTCTGGATGTCGGCGAGGATCTGGCAGGGATGCTCGTCGTCGGTAAGGGCGTTGACGGTGGGGATTTGCGCGTAGCGGGCGAATTCCTCGACGTCGCTTTGCGCAAAGGTGCGGATGATGGTGCCGTGGACCATGCGGCCCAGGACGCGGGCAGTGTCCTTGATCGGTTCGCCGCGGCCGAGCTGGAGATCGTTGCCATTGAGGAAAAGGGCGTTGCCGCCGAGCTCGCGGATGGCGACCTCGAACGAGACCCGGGTGCGAGTGGAGGACTTGGTGAAGATCAGCGCCCAGGTCTGGCCGGCGAGCGGGCGCCAGGAAATGGCCTTGCGCTCGGCCTTGTAACGGGCAGCGAGGGCGAGGATTTCCCGGATCGATTTTTCGTCGAAGTTTTTGAGGCCAAGAAAATGGCGGAGAGGCGTGCTCATGGGTGGGAACTGGTGTGGACGATTTCTGTGCCGATACCGGCGTCGGTGAAAAGTTCCAGCAGAAGCGAATGGGCCTTCTTGCCATCGAGGAAGTGGACCTTGTCGACGCCGCCGGCGAGGGCCTCAAGGGCCGAGTCGACCTTGGGGATCATGCCGCTGGCGATGACGCCGTCCTGCTTAAGCTGCTCGATCTGCGCGGGGGTGAGCGTGGAGATGAGCGAATTTTCGTCGCGGGGATTGCGGCGGACTCCGTTGACGTCGGAGAGATAGATGATCTTGTGGGCCTTAAGCGCCTGGGCGATTTTCGCCGCGGCAATGTCGGCGTTGATGTTGTAGGCCTGGCCGTCGCGGCCCTGGCCGAGGGGCGAGACGATGGGGACGATCTCGGCATCGACGAGCTTTTGAATCGGGGTGGTATCGACGGAAACGATATCGCCGATGAACCCGAGATCGTTTTTCTCCCCGGCGGCATTGACGCGGGGCGGAGCTTTTTCGGCGAGGAGGACCTGTTTGCCGGAGAGTATCTGGGCCTTGCCGCCGAGTTCGGCGATCTTGGCCGCGAGGGAGGGCCCAATGACCTCGTTGAGGACGCGGTCGATGATCTTGATGGAGGCCTCGTCAGTGACGCGGAGGCCGTCAATGAAACGGGCGGTGAGATTTTCCTGACGCATGGCCGCGGTGATGGCGTTGCCGCCGCCGTGGACGACGACGGGATTGATGCCCACCGCCTCCAGGAAGACGATGTCGCGCATGACGCTTTCCACCAGCTCGGGGTTTTCCATGGCCGCGCCGCCATATTTGACGACGACGGTCCGTCCTCGAAATTGCTGAAAATAGGGCAGCGCCTCCAAGAGCGCTTCCGCCTTGTTGTTTCTCATAAAAATCCTACTCGCCGGCGTTGATCTGGACGTATTCCTCGGTGAGGTCGGTGGTCAGGACGCTATATTCGCCCAGGCCCGAATGAAGATGAATGGTGATGGTGAAGATAGGCTTGCGGACGAGTTTGCGCAACTTGGCCACGGGAGTTTTACTGGGCTGGCCGTTGACGACGGCCACGAGGCCGTCATAAAAAATTTCAACCATTTCCTCGCGGATGCGCGCACCGCTATAACCAAGCGCGGCGAGGATGCGGCCCCAATTGGGGTCGCCGCCGGCCCATGACGTTTTGACCAGCTCCGATTTGGCCACGGCGAGCGCGGCGAGCCTGGCATCCTGCGCGCTGGCGGCACCTTTGACGACGACATCAACGACGCGGGTGATTCCCTCGCCGTCCTCGACAATCATGCGGGCCAGCTTGCGCATGACGTGGGTGAGCGTCTTTTTAAAGAGGCCAAACTGGGGATGATAGCTTTTGAGCAGGTTGGAGCCGGAGAGACCGTTGGCGATGACGATGACGGTGTCGTTGGTTGAGGTGTCGCCGTCGACGGAAATGCGGTTGAAGGAGTGTTCGACGGCCTCCTGTACACAGGCCCGGAGCGTGGGTTTATCGATGCAGGCATCCGTGGTGATGACGCAGAGCATCGTGGCCATGTTGGGATGGATCATGCCGGCGCCCTTGGCCATGCCGCCGATGGTGACCTTGCGGCCGTCGACCTTGAAGCGCATGGCGAATTCCTTGCGGCGCGTGTCGGTAGTCATGATGGCCTTGGCGGCTTCGGCGCCGTTGTCGGCGCCAAGTTTTTGGGCCGCTTTTTCAATGCCCTTGCGCACCTTGGCCATGGGGAGGCGATTGCCGATGCGGCCAGTGGAGCAGACGAGCCATTCGCGGGGCTTGGTTTTGAATTCCCTGGCGGCGCGTTCGATCATTTCCTTGGCGTCGGCGATGCCGCGCACGCCGGTGCAGGCATTGGCGCAGCCGGAATTGATGACGACGCCGCGGATTTTGCCGTTGCGGGAATGGCGCATGGAGACCTTGACCGGTGCGGCCTTGACCAGGTTGGTGGTGAAGGTGGCGGCGACTTCGGCGGGGACATCGGAAAGAACGACGGCCAAGTCCTTTTCGCCGCGGGACTTGATGCCGGAGGCGACGCCCGCGGCCTGAAAGCCTTGCGCGGAGGTGACGCCTCCCGATTTGATTGTCTTCGCTTCCGCGGTTTTCATTCCAATCCCAGCCTTTCGTCGAGTCCAAAGGCCAGATTGGCGGCCTGGATAGCTTGGGAAGCATTGCCTTTGCCAAGATTGTCGATGGAAGAAAAGATGAGGAGCCGGTTGGTACGGGGGTCAACCCGGGCGGCGACTTGGATGCGGTTGGAGTGGGCGACCTGCCGGGCCTCGGGCAGGGCGGAGCCTTCAAGGACTTCGACAAAGGGTTCATTTCCATAGGCCTCGGTAAGGAGGGCTTGGGCATCAGCGTCAGTCTTCGGCGCCATGAGCCGGGCGGTGATGGTCGAGATCATGCCGCGATGGATGGGGACGAGATGCGGGACAAAGGTGATGGTGACTTTTTTTCCCGCCGCGAGGGAGAGTTCCTGTTCAATTTCGCCCAGGTGCCGGTGTTTCGGAACACTGTAGCTGTACATGTTGTCGCTGACTTCACCGAAGAGGAGCCGCATTTCGAGTTTCCGGCCCGCACCGGAGACACCGGAGAGTGAGGCAACGACGATGGAATCGAGGTCGAGCCAGCCGGCTTTCAAAAATGGCACCAGCGGGAGAATGATGCTGGTGGGATAGCAGCCGGGAGCGGCGACGAGTTTGGTCGACCTGAGCCGGTCCCGATGGATTTCGGGTATGCCATAGACAGCTTCGGGCAACAGGGCGGGGGCGGGATGGTCGTGGCCGTAGAAGTCCTTGTAAACGGCGGGGTTGGTCGTGCGAAAATCGGCGCTGAGATCGACAACGGTCTTGCCCGCCTCGCGCAGGACGGCGGCATAGGGCGCGGCGGTGCCGTGGGGCACGGCGAGGAAAAAGAGATCAGCCTGTTCGGCGAGGGCGAAATCGGGGGCGCTTTCGACAAAAGCGAGCCGACCCAGTTCGCGTGGGAGACCTGAAACGGACTTGGAGAGCGGTTCGCCGGCATGCTGCCGGGACGTGACGAGCACGAGGTGGAACACGGGGTGCCGGGCCAGATAGTGCAGCAATTCCTGCCCGGAGTAACCGGAAGCACCAACGACCGCCGTGCGTACGGATTGCAACTGTGGCCTTTCTTCCTCCGGCTGGAACCGAAGGAGATTCCTAGCGTTTGGAGAACTGGAAGCGCTTACGTGCGCCCGGCTGTCCCGGCTTCTTACGCTCTTTCTGGCGGGGATCGCGTCGAAGCAAACCGGGCTTCTTCAGCGTCGTCCGCAGGGCCGGATCAACCTGAATCAAAGCGCGAGCGAGGGCGAGACTGAGCGCGCCGGCCTGTCCGACGAGCCCGCCGCCATGCGCCTTCACCTTGACATCAAATTTCTTGAGGGAATCGACGGTCTGCAGGGGCTGCAGCGCCAGGGTCTTCATCGCCGGGGTGGTGAAATAGTCTTCGAAATCACGCCCGTTGACTTCCACCTTGCCCAGGCCGGGGACGAGCTGAATGCGGGCAACCGCGGTTTTCCTGCGGCCGGTGGCGACGATGACATTGTTGGCGGGGGTGACCATGACGTGAATCCTTACTTATTTGAGCTTGAGGGCGGTGGGGGCCTGCGCCTCGTGGGGGTGCTTGGAGCCCTTGTAAACGTGAAGCTTACGAAGAACGGTACGGCCCAGGCGGTTATGGGGCACCATGCCCTTGATGGCGCCTTCGATGATGAGTTCGGGATGCCGACCGCGACGGGACTTGGCCGTCTCCGATTTGTGGCCGCCGATGTAGCCGGAATAGCTCATGTATTCCTTCTGCGTTTCCTTCTTGCCGGTGAAAACCGCCTTCTCGGCGTTGATCACAATGACGTGATCGCCGGTGTCAACATGGGTGGTAAAGATGGCCTTGTGTTTGCCGCGAAGGAGAACAGCGGCTTTTTCCGCAACACGGCCCACGACCTGATTATCAGCGTCGATGATATACCACTTGCGTTCAACTTGCTCGGATTTGGCACTAAAAGTTTTCATCGGGAGCCGAGAATTAAGCCATGGCAGGGAAGCCGTGTCAAAAGTTTTTGCACTTAATTTAAGAGGCCAATGCCGTCTACCCACCCTTGGACGCGAGCTTGGCCTTGACCGCGCTGAGCTCGCGGGAGATCTGGTCGTGCTGGGCCTGGAGGAGCATGTTCTGCTGGACGAGGGTCGCGCACTCGTTTTTCAGGTTCTGCAAATCCGCTCTATTCTGAGCCGCGCCTTCGGTGGCTTCCTTAAGGGCGTCGCGCGTTTCTTGCAGGGCGCGCTGACTGAGAGCGAGACCGCGCTGGGCGACCGACGCCTCTTCCTTCGCCTTGGCCAATTGTTCGGCGGTTTCCGTGGAAGGCGGAGCATCCTTGGCCGTTGTCAATTCTTCCTGGAGCGAGGAGACTTCCTTTTTCAGCGTGTCGACCACCTCGGCCAACCCGGCGGCATTGATTTTAAGCGTGTTGATTTGCTCGTCCTTTTCGGCGACCTGATTGCGTAGCGCCTGCATTTCCGTTTCAAATCCGGCGCGGCCCTCCCCCGCCTCGGCTTTTAGCCGGATCTGGTCCCGCTTGAGATTCTCAAATTGTTCGCGCAATTCTCCGTAGTCGCGCCGTGAGCCGTCGCGCTCACGGATAAGCTGCTCAAGCTCCTCCTGGTTCTGCGTGGAAGCGCCCTCTTTGACTTGGACGGCCTCCTCGCGGGCGAGGCCCAATTCTTCATGAAGTTTTTTCGATTCTTCGCGGGCGAGATCCAATTCTTCGTGAAGCTTGGTTGATTCTTCGCGGGCCTGATCAAGTTCCTCGTGCAGGTGTTTGGCTTCGTTGCGGGCGATTTCGAGTTCCTGGGCTACGCGCAACAGCTCATCGGACTCACCGGCTTTTTCCTCGAGTTCCTGGAGCATGTCGCGGGCTTCCTGAAGCTCGCTGCGGATGGATTGAACTTCCCTGAGCGCGGCGTCACGATCGCTGGAAATGTGTTCGATGTCGAGGTTGAGCTGCGCGATTCGTTCCCAGGCGGCGGCGAGGTCGTCATTGGCCTGCGCAAGCTTTTTGGTTTCGCCGTTTTCGCGGACTTCGGGCAGCGGGGGAAGGTCCTCCGCCGCTTCGTCTTTCTTCTCTTCCGGTTCGTCAAAAGGAAGCTCGTTGGAGAATTCCTTAAGCTCATCAACGTCTTCCGGCTCTTCTTCCTGGGGTTCCGGACTTGAAATCGCTGGCAGAGGAGGAGGACTCATGGGCGCTGGAGCAGTACCAGGGATAACCGGGGATTTCGCAGAAGATTGGGATGGGACTTCGTACTGAAAGAGCGATTTGACCGAGGGCAGCGGGGCGGCCTGGCGCTTCGGGGCGGATGGCAAATCGTGCAGTTCGGAGAGCAGGCCTGGAGACTTGAAGGTCATCACGGGAGCCGGGGCCGGAGCAGGCTTTGGTTCGGGTTCGGGCTTAGAGTCCGGTAAGGTGATCTTCAGCGGCTTGGGAGCCAGAGTGAGAGTTGGCGGAGCAACTGGTTCAGGCTTGGATTCGGCAACCGGCTCAGGTTTGGCCGCAGCGACCAGTTCAGGCTTGGTTTCAGCTAGGGGTTCGGGAGCCGGAGGCGGCAGGGCCACGGGATCAGATTTGGCAACCGCTACAGGCCCGGGCTTGGACTCAGCCACGGGTTCAGGCGCCGGGACGGGAGGAGGAGGCGCGGCGGGTTCCGGTTTTTTTTCCACCACCGGTTCGGGCGCGGGTTTGGAATCGTGAGCGGGCCCGAGGACAAGGGTGTGTGATTTGTCCTCCGCCTCTCCGGATGAAGGAGCAGGCGTCAGCGTCGTGGCAGGACGAGAAGGAGGCGACTTGGGTCCAACCTTTTTGACGAGGCGGGAAAACTTATCCTTATCAAACCACGAGGGAGACGTACTCATCACTTTGCTCGGGGGCGGTCAGGTCAAGTTTGGTTTCGAGTTCGGCGGCCAGCTGATCAAAAACGAGGGAGATGACCGGCGGGGCGCCGCCGCGGACGAGGCCGAGGGGCATGCCTTTCATGCTGGCGTGGATAACGGCAGCGTCGCGGGGGAGCATCGACTGGAACACGAGCTCGGGAGGCAGGACTCGCCGGATTTCCTCGACAATTTTTTTGGTGTCCTCGACATCGGGGTCGGCCATGGTAAGGGCGACACCGGCCAGCGCACAGGCGTTTTCGTTTTCGGTCTGGAGCTGGTTAAGGAAATCGACGGTGAGCATGAGCGAGCGGAGCGCCAGGGGCTCACACTGCTGGGGAACGAGGACATGGCTGCAACTGCGCAGGATGCCTTCGGTAGGGCCATGCAGGCCGGAGGGCGTGTCGAGAATGACCAGATCGAACCCGGCTTCCTGGGCTGTCTTGAAGAAAGGGGCCAGGCGGGTGCCGTCCTGAAGGCTGGCGCACCATTTGGAGATTTCATTGGTCGGGATTTTGCCAGCCATGACGATCTTGAGGGTCTCGAGCTTGGTCTTCAAGACGATGGTGTCAAAAGCGGTGCCGCTGGCGACAATTTCATACAGGCCAAGATAAGATTGGGCGCTGGGCGAAAGCGAGAGGCCGACCGAGCCCTGGGGATCGGCATCGACCAGGAGGGTCTTCCATCCCCGCTTGGCGCAGGAGTAAGCAAGATTAATGGCGCAGGTGGTTTTGCCCACGCCTCCTTTTAAGCTGGAAATGGCTAGAGTAATCACGGCAGGTGTAGGTTTTACCCGCTCAAACGATTTACCGCCAGCTTGAAACAAAAAAATTTATCTGAATCCAAGAAGTAATGTGAAAATTTAATCGCCTACGCGCTCATTTCGAGGCTGAAGTCGATGGCGATGACGCTGTGGGTAAGCGCGCCGACGGAAATGAAATCGACGCCGGTCTCCGCGACCGCACGGACGCGGTCGAGGGACATGTTGCCGGAGGCCTCGGTGCGGCAACGCCCGGCGATAAAGCCGACGCAGGCGCGCATTTCGTCAAGCGACATATTGTCGAGAAGGATGATGTCGACGCCCAGCGGGACGATTTCCCTGACCTGATCGAGGCGGTCGGCTTCGACTTCGACGAGGGCATCGGGTTCCAGCGCGCGGGCGGCCTTGACGGCCGCGGCAAGTCCGCCACCAGTAGTACCCATGAGGGCAATGTGGTTGTCCTTGATGAGGAAACGGTCGTAGAGGCCGATGCGGTGATTGACTCCGCCACCGCAGCGGACGGCGTATTTTTGCAACGCGCGGAGGCCGGGGGCGGTCTTGCGGGTGTCGAGGATTTGGGTCTTCGTTCCGGCAATGGCATCGACGTAACGGCGCGTTTGGGTGGCGACGCCGGAAAGTTGTTGAATAAAATTCAACGCGCACCGTTCGGCGGTGAGAATGGAAGCGGCGGGGCCTTCGATATCGAGGACGGTCTGGCCGGGCTTGAGCAAGGCGCCGTCTTCGGTGCGGGGAGTGAGGATGAGCGCGACGTCCTGTTCACGGAAGACTTGTTCCGCGACCAGCAGGCCCGCGAGAACGCAAGGTTCCTTGGCGAAGATGCGGGCGGAGGCGAGGACGCCGGGCTTGACGCAGGCGAGCGTGGTGATGTCAGCGGGGCCGCGGTCCTCCCCGAGGGCACGCGCGGCGGCCTCACGGATGATGGCGGGATCGGGAAGCGGGATCATGTTTGCAATGCGGCCAGCGCAGCGCGGCATTCCTCCGCGGGACCGTCGTGCTCCTGGGCGATGGCGAGTTCGAGGCCCTTTTCGTAGAGCGCCTTGGCACCGGCCTTGTCGTGGCGCTGGAGCGCGATCTTGGCGAGGAGCATGGTGACGATCATCCAGTCGGGCTTTTTCTCCAGGGCGGCATAGAGTTGTTCCTCGGCGTCGTCGAGGCGACCGGCATCGAAGCAGGCCTTACCGAGGCTGAAGTGGAGGAGTTCGTCGTCGGGCCGCTGCTTAAGCAAACCTTCGTACTTGGCGATCAGGGCGGCGGTGTCCATGTTCTCTTTTAAAAAAGCCTGTCATCCCGAGCTTGTCGAAGGATCTCTAACTATTCTTCCACTAGTTTTTTGAGGCAAAGGGTAAGAATTCTCGACAGATTCGAACTAATAAAAGGTTTCTACAAAGCAATTCAGTTCTTCCAACTTTTAGGCCGCCTGCGCTTTCGCCACGGTCAGTTCGTATTCCTTGTGCGCCACGCCCGTGATCAGCACGTCCGGGTCATAAACCGCCAGGTCCCGCATCGCATCGGCCTCCACTGCCGCCTCGCGAAATTCGATCCGCGCATCCCGCCAGCCCACAAACTGAAACAGCGCATGAAGCCCCGTATACGTCCCGGTCCGCGCGTTTAAAATTACCCCGTTTTCCACTGCCACGCACCCCTCCTCCTCCCCCTCGGTGATCTTCAGATAACCAGTCTGCTTGGAATTAACCAGACAGCGCAGAATTTCAGCCAGGTTCGTGCCGCTAAGACTTCCCGAAGTAACGAGCATAGAGCGATAAAAGGTCACAACAATGATGGTGAAGGCTCTGCTAAAGCATGTTATATGCCACGGCCTATCGCCCCATAATTGTAACTTTACCAAGACGTTACGGAAAAAAAGCGCCCCTTGTTTTTGCCGGTCTTCCCCATTACCATCCCCTCCAATATGCGTTGGCCTGACATCTTTTTCCGGGCCCGGAAACGGCCCGCGGAACCAGCGCTGCCCCCCGCCTTCAAGCCCGCGGCCGAGCCGCCGACCCGTGCCATCCCTTCCCCTGAAAAGAATATCGCGCAAAGTATGGACGACGCCGATCCCATCCGCGCCCTCACCCGCTCTGGCACCGTCCGCATCACCAAACGCCCCACCGACGTGCCGCCCAAACAACCCGCACCCGCCGCCTCAGCTTCCACTCCTCCCGTTAAGTCCGAACCCGAATCTGCCCCTGCCACCACCGGCAGCCTCCGCCGCAAGGCCAAGATGATCGATCTCGCCCGGATCGTCATGCCCGGCGAAAGCGTCCCCGTCCAACCGCCTCCCGCCGCCAAATCGGAATCCTCTTCCACCATCGTCCCGCCCGCTTTCCCCGTCTCCGTCCCCACCGGAAACGTCACCCAGTCCGAAAATCCTCCCGCCATCGAAACTCCGCCTGCCCCCGCGCCGGTGGAAGAAAAACCGGCACCGATCTCCGGCCCGGCTCCCGTTCCTCTTATCGAAACCAAGCCTCCGACCGCCCCCCCGCCCGTGCCGCCGAATATCGAGCCCCCTCCCGCGCCCTCCGTTCCGCTCGAACCTCTCTCCACCGATACCAGGGAAAAACGCGAATTCCTTCTCACCAACGGCGAGCGCGTCCTCGGCAACGTCGTCTCCGAAACGCCCGAGGCCTTCTACGTCGAGCATTCCACTCTCGGCATCCTCACCATCCCCCGCGCCCAGATCGCCCAGCGCCTCGTCGAAATCATCCTCATCAACGGCGACCGCGTCGTCGGCGATATCATGGCCGAAACGCCCGAAACCCTTTACGTCCGCCACGCCAGCCTCGGCATGCTCACCATACCCCGCGCTCAGCGCAGCACTCGCGTCGTCGAAGCCATCCTCAAGGACGGCGACCGCATTCTCGGCGAAGTCCTCGGCGAAACCGACAAGACCACGCTCATCAAAAGCGCCACGCTCGGCACCATTTCCGTGCCCCATGACCAGGTCACCATGCTCAATCGCAAAATCGAGCAGATCGAACTCAAGGCCCTTCCCGCTCCCGCTCAGGCTCCCGCCATCAAGGACAAGCCCTAGGTCTCGCTTTGCTTGGTTGAATCCTTCTTTAAAAAGCCCGTCATCCTGAGCTTGTCGAAGGATCTCTAACTATTCTTCCACTGATAAAATAAGTTTTAGGATTCATCCAAATCCCATGCCGGGAAAGGATCGGGCAGCATCCTCCACTCCTCGACCGGCCGCGCCAACTCGCCCGCGGTCAGCAGGCATGCATCGAGTTCCCTTCGCAACGGCCCCGACAGCAGCGTCTCATTCCCGATCAATACCAGCTCCTGCCGCCGGTCCCCGTACGGCTCGCGCCACATCTCCTGCATCCGCCGCAGCGCCTCTGTCTCCTGCGGCCACTCCTCCCTCGGCAACGCCGCCCACCAAATGCCTGCCGCCCCGCAACTGTTCTGCCATCGCGTCCGCGAAACCCCTCCTACCAGCAGGTTCCGCGATGCCAGCCATACCAGCCCCTTCACCCGCAACAGGCCCGGATGCTCCGCGTTGAACCAGTCCCAGAACCGTCCCGGATGAAATGGCCGGTGCACCCGGTACAAGGCGCTCGCCATGTCACCTCCCGGCCCCGTCTCGTCGCGACTCGGCAAAACCGGCAGCACATCTCGCTTCGCCCAAATTTCCGCCGGAAGCTCCCCATAAGCCGTCTCGATAATCCGGGCCGTCGGATTCAGCAACCGGATTCGTCGCGTGCAGTCCTGCCGTTCCGAATCGCTCACCAGATCGCACTTGTTCAGCACCACTGTACCCGCGCCGGAAATCTGCTCCTCCTGAAAAATCCGCAGTGTCTTCTCTGATTCCGCCCCGCATCCTCCCCGGTAAAAATCGAGCGCATCAATCACGCAAATCACCTGCGCGATCTCCACGCCGGGGCACAGCTCTCCCAGCTTCGCCAGCCGGGCCGGATTTGTCGCGCCACCGATTTCCATCAGCACCCGTTCATACCGCCCCGCCTGCGCCAATTCCTTCAGCCTTGCGCTCATCCATTCCAGCTGTGCGTCCACGTCGCCGCCCGGGATCTCCAACAGGCTGTCGTATTGCCGCCCCATCACTCCGCCAAGCCCTCGCAGCGCCTTTGCATCGAGATTCAACGCGCCCGGATTCTCCACCAGCACGGCCAGATAACCGCCCTGGTGTTCGCAGATGAAATAGTGCAGCAGCGACGTCTTCCCCGCGCCGAAAAATCCTCCGACCATGGTCACAGGCAATCGCCGGTTCATTTCGTCAGCCCTCCCGGTCGCGCAAACCGCAACCCGTCCAGTGCCGCGGGCGCATCCTTCGCCTGCACCAATACCTGAAACGTCGTCCCCAGATGTTCCGGATGCGTCAGTGTATTCCATGCCGCCTGGTTCTTTTCGATCCCCGCATTCGGCCCCGCCGCGCCGCTCAACTCGTCATGCGCAATGCCCATCAAAAATCGTTGCTGGTCGACAAATCCCAGCGTGCTCAAACCCGCTTTTTCTCCAGCTCGCGCCAATGCCGTGAAATCGACGTGCGCCGTCAAATCGTGCTCGCCCGGCTCGGCCAGCACATCATCGACCCGCCGGTGTTTCACGTAAGCCGTCAGCGTTCCCGCCGTCCGAAAAGGCGCGTAATAAACCGAAGCCGGAAAGCCGTAATCGATCGTCACCACGTAACCGCGGGACATCATCCGAGCCACCTCCTCCATCCATCGCCTCGCGCGCAAATTGATTTCGGTCACGTATCCCTCCAGCGGCGGCAGCGGCAAGCTCGTCGCAGCCTCGTCCAATTCTTCTCCCATCTTCGCCTCCGTCCAGCCAAACGAGCCGTTCTCATCAATCATCACCCGTCGCTCCTTCCATTGACCCTCCCGGCCGACAATCACCCGGACCGGAAACGCATCAACCAATTCATTCGAGAAAACAACGCCCACCGGCTTTTTCCCCGCCAGCGCCCCCAGATTCTCAAACCACGTGATCCGGTTTGGTCCGGCCTCATTCGCAAATTCAGTTCCGCCCACCACCGCGTAGTGCATCGCCTCGAAAAAACCCGGTGCCTCCGCCTCGGCCCATTCCAGAATATCACGGGCCAGTTGCCCGTCATGCGCGCCCTGCTCCATCACCCAAAACGGATCCGGATTGCCCAGAATCTCCCACATCTGAAAGAACTGCCGCCCCAGCAACCGCCCAAAAAGCGGCCCCACGCTCACGCTTGTGTAAAAATCACCGCGCCGGCCAATCCTCGTCGGCCCGTTCGTCCCCACGTAATAACCCAGCCCGGGCTGATAAAGCGCCAGCTCCATGAACCGCTCGAACGACATCGCCCCCCCGGTACGAATCTCCGCCTGAATGATCTTCGCCAGCTTGGTCACGCAAAATATTAACGTAAAATCCGTAGGTTGACCCAACCAAATTTGCTCTATGTTAAATCATGGCGCCCAAGGCTCCGCACGAAGCCCTGCCGCAACCGCTCCGGACCTGCGAGGGCCTTGGCGTCCTCCACCTCTTTTATCGCGTCAACCTCAACGTCTGGCGCGCCCGCACCAGCGATGAACGCGCCGTCGCGCTCGATTACCTCGAAACCCTGCTCACCACCGCGCGTCAGCAGCCGCAGACCCAGATTCTTACCCTCGCCATGTTCACCCGGGCGGATCTCGGTTTCATCATCATCACACCCGATTTCCACGACCTCAACGCCCTTGAAAAAAGCATCACCTCGTCGCTCGGCCCCGACGTCCTCTCGCCCCGTTTCACCTACCTCTCGCTCACCGATAAGACCGATTACGGCCCGGACAAGACCACGCCCAAAAGCCGCCTCGAACCCACCCTGCCCAACTGGGAATATGTCTGCTTCTATCCCCTGACCGAAAAGCGCGGCATCGATTTTTCCTCCGCCAACAAACGTTCCGCCGGCATCCCCGGCCAGCTCCGGGTCGAGGCCGCCCATGCGGGCCGCGTCCGGCAGATCGTCACTGTCTCGTCCGGCCTCGACGACTGGGCCTGCGGCGTCACCCTCTTCGCCCACGATCCCCTCGACCTCAAGGCTGTTGTGCAGGAACGGACCAACCTCGCCCATCACGACAGCTCCAGGCTTGGCCCCATGCACAATGGCCTCCCCCTCCCGCTGAAAACCATTTATCGCCGTGTCTTGCTGGTAGTGTAGCGGCGGTCTGTGACCTTCCGTCATCCCGAGCGAAGTCGAGGGATCCGTTCAGTCTGCCTTTTCCCTCGTTCCCAAACTCTATTTGGAAACGTGTCCTGCCCTTCGCGAAACTCCGTTTCGCGCCAATTCTCGCCGGGTCTTCAACACCCCAGTCGCGCCAGACGGGCCGAGGACGAAACGTCCCAATCCCCGCCGATATTCTCCCTGACCTCGCACTTTTCCGCGCTTCCGGCGCCCTGCGCCCGCACCACGATCCCCTTGCCTTTTCCACGCAGCACCCGCACCTGGCGTAGCACCGGACCGGCCCCGGCCTCAATCTCCACCCCGACTCCGGCACTCTCGGTAATCTCGCTGTCCTCAATCGATCCCTGGGCCTGGTTGCGGAAACGCATCGCCACGCCCTGCGCCTGCTCGATCCGGCATTGCCGCAGCACCGGCCGGCCTCCATCCGCCACCAGGACCGTATCGCTGCCATTCGCAAAAAATCGCACATGTTCCCAGCGCCCTTTGCCCTGGCTTGAAACCAGCAGCCCGCCACCTGTGTTCTCGCTGATCTCGCCCTCCACCATCCGCGGGCCGCCATTCTGCGTGCACGAAAAACCGATCCCACCGCTCTGGTTTACTGTGCAATTCTGGAAAACCGGCGCGGCCGATTCATCGACATGCACCCCCACGGCCAGGTTCCGGAGAATCCGACACTGTTCGAATTTCGGCTGCGCCTTTTCTGAAATAATTACCGCGGTTCCACTGTGCCCGGTGATCTCGCAATCGATAAACTGCCCCTCCGAGAGGTTCAGCACCGAGATGCCGCTCTCCTGTCCATCGCGAAAAACCGACCTCTGCACCACCGGTTTCGACCGTTGCGTGGCCAGAAATCCCACCCCGGCATTGGAGTAAATTTCGCATTCCTCAAAGAGTCCTTCCGACCCACTCGTGATCCGAACGCCTTCGTGCTGCCCCTCGTAGATTCGGCAGCGCTGGAACCGCGGGTTCGACTTGTCCTTCACCAGCACGTTAACCCCCTCGTTGCTGAAAAATTCGCTGTCGACAAATTCGCCCTCCGACTGCTCGATGATCTCCAAACCCTCCCCGCGATTGTCAAAAACCTGCGTGTCCGCAAAGCGCGGCCGGCTCTGCTGGCCCACGGTCACCCCCGTCCGCGCATTGTCGAAAATCTGGCAATGCTCGATGAACCCCTCGCCATGTTCCGCGATCAGCACGCCATACCGCTCGTTCAGTGAAATCCGGCAATAACGCACATGCGGATTGCTCTTGCGCCGGCATTGCACCCCGGCCACCGAATTGCCCCAGATGTCGCAATTCTCGATCAGTCCGCCGCCGCCTTCGTTGATGTAAATCCCAGCCATCAGCGCGTTGCTGATCTTGCAGGCAAACAACGTCGGCGAGCATCCCTTGCCGATCACCACGTGCGACATCTTGTTCTGAAAAAAATGGCACTCTTCGAGATACCCGATTGCCCCGTCCTGGAACAGCAGTCCGCCCGCCTTTCCGTCGTGGAACAGGCATCGCCGCAAAATCACCTCCGACTGGGCTCCCTTCACCTCCATGATCGTCGACGATTCCGACGTCAGGTCGCAGTCCTCCATCTCCAGGTAACCCGATTTCACATCCACCGCCGGTAGCGGCTTCTTGTCCTTGCCCGGAATCCCCTTGAACATGATTCCCGAAACAAAAAGACACGCCCCCTCCAGCGTGATCACCGGTGCCCCTGTCACCTCGATGACCACGTCGCCCACCTGGCCGTCTCCGCGAAGCTGCAAGTCCTTCCGAATTACCAGCGTCTCCTTGTAAACGCCCGGCTTCAGGATGAGGCATGCGTTCGGAATGTTCGACCGCACCGCCTCCTTCAGCGTCGGCTTCTGGCCGCTCCCGTCCGGATAAACCACAAATTCCTCCTCCGGCTGACTCCAGTCCGGCACCGGGCCCTGCGGCGTCGGCAGTTGCGCCAGGTATTCCGGTGGCGGCGGTGGTTCCTCGATCATCGGCTCCATGACCGGGGGCGCTTCGGCGACTGCCACCGGCTGGTGCTGTTCGGGCTCCGCCGCCTTCTCCTTCTTTTGCACCAGCGGCGGCAGCGGCGCCGTCATGGGCCGCATCACCGAAACCGCCAGCGGATCGAGTAGCCCCAGCGCAATCGCCCAGCTCTCCACCGCCCATTTTGCGATGTCTCCCGAAATCCCCAGATTCTGTTCCAGCTTCAGCGCCAGCCGCGCGCAGGCCAGCTTCACCGACGGCCCGCTCTGCTGCCGCAACTGCTCCACCACGCCAATGCGCAGGCAGTTCACCAGGACGAAAATCTCACGCCGGAACTCCCCGCAATAATCTTTCAGCAGCCCCTCGCACTGGCCCGGAGAGGACAACAGGGACGTTCCGCGCTTGGCCACAACCTCGATCAGCACCTCACGCGGTTTGGCATTCATGACAGGGAGGCGTGTTTCGTTATTCATCCGGAGACAAAAATCAAGATGATAAGGTTAGTCGAAAAGCCCCGCCAAGTGAATGTTAAATTCCCTTTGAGGCCTCTCCCGCTCCCGCCACCGCCAACATTTCCAGCGCCCGCCGCGCCTGAGCCGGCCCCAGACCTAGCGGCAGCGTCGCCCGCCCCAACCGCAACGCGTAGGGAATCTCCTCCTTCTCCGCGTTCGTGATCCACAGCGCCATCTGCGACAGCCGTTCCTCCAGTTGCATTCGGTTCAGGTCGGCCGCGTCGAGCCACAACTCCCGCCCCGCGCCACCCGAAAACTGCTTCACCGACAACGGCCGCCCCCGCGCATAAGCCTTCCAGTCCACGTGCCGCAGCGATTCCCCCGGCATGTAAGGCCGCACCCCCGCGAAATCATCGCCCGGCGTCGGACTGTAAACCGAACCGTCCTCTCCGCCCGGCCTCAACTCCGGCCAGTCATCGCTCCCCTTCTTCGCCGGATAAATGTAGTAAACCGCCTCCACTGGCACGCGAAAACTCGCCCACATCAACCCGAACGGAAACGACGTCCGCACCAGCAGCGCCTCGAGCCGGTACATCCCCCGCCGCAGTGCCGGAAAAAACACCTCCGCCGTGCACGAATCCTCCCCCTCCAGCCGGATCGTTCCCCGTCCCCGCATCAGCAACGGCGTCGAGCCGCGCCATCTCGCCACCTCCTCGCCCAATCGCGCGAAGGAGAGCCCGTAAATCGTCTGCCGGCCCGGGTTCCGCAAAAAAATCTCCACCTTCACCTCTTCGCCCACGAAGGCCGGATTCACCCGGATATGCTCCACCCGCAATGGCGCCAGGTTGCGCCAGGTATAAAAAATCGAAACGAACGTCAGCGACGCCACCAGATAAAGCGTCGCGTAAACCAGGTTGTTCGAGTAATTCACCGCCGCCAGCCACATGCAACCCAGCACCGGCCCGAAAATCAGCCAGAGCCCCGTCGGCCGCAGGCGCAGCTTTTCCCGCTTCATCGCACCGGCACCGTCCGAATGATTTTCTCCGTCAGTGACAGCCCGCTCTCCTCCAACCCGCCCGAAACCAAACCCAGCCGGTGCGCGATCACATTCGGCGCCACCGCCTGCACATCCTCCGGCACCACCATCTCCCGCCCCGACGTAAACGCCCACGCCTGCGAACACCGCTGCAGCGCCAGCCCTGCCCGCGGCGAAAGCCCCGTGCCCGCGCCGTCTAGTTGCCGGCTCTTCTCCAGCAAATCGAGAATGTATTCCCGCACCGTATCCGAAATATGCAATGCCTTCACCTCCTTCTGCCACCCCAGCAACATCTCCAGCGACACCATCGGTTGCAGGTCGCGAATCAAGTCGCGCCGGTCCTGCCCCGCCAGCATCTCCTTCTCCGCGCGGCGACCCGGAAAGCCCAGCTCCAGCCGCATCAAAAATCGATCCAGTTGCGATTCCGGCAGCGGATAGGTCCCGATCTGCCGCTGCGGATTCTGCGTCGCGATCACGAAAAACGGCACCGGCAAAAGATGCGTTACGCCGTCGACCGTCACCTGCCCTTCCTCCATCGCCTCCAGCAATGCGCTCTGCGCTTTCGGCGTCGCCCGGTTCACTTCATCCGCCAGCAGCATCTGCGAAAAAATCGGCCCTGGATGAAAAACAAATTGCCGCGACGCCGTATCAAAGATCGCATTCCCCACCACGTCCGCCGGCAAAAGATCGCTCGTGAACTGCACGCGCCGGAAATCGAGCCCGAAAATTTTTGCCAGCGCGTGGGCCAGCGTCGTCTTGCCGACGCCCGGAATATCCTCGATCAACAAATGTCCCCGCGCCAGCAGACAGCAAAACGCCAATCGCACCTCACGCTCCTTCCCCAGCAGGATCGTGTCGAGCCGCTCCAAAACATCATTGATCCCGGTGCTCATTGACTTCCTCTCACCAGCCTACGCAAGATTTTCCCGCTGCCAAGCGCCTGCCTAACTATTTTGTGTCCATCAAGTTAAGAAGCATCGCCTTTGGTGGGAAGCCGCTTGCCTGACAGACATCGACTTCATTTGGCGTGGCCCTTGCCTATTTTTGGAAGAGACTTTAGTCTTAATCATTCGTCGACCATGAACTTTCGTGACGTTCCTAATCTTCTGAAGTTCGAGCAGCATGCCCGCAACCATTCTGACAACGAAATTATCCTCGACTGTTACAAACGTATCCGCGAGATCATCACCCCCGTCCCCAAGCCCACCCACATCGTTGACTTCGGTGGCGGCGCCATCGACAGCCTTCGCGCGAGTTGCCAGGCCGTCGAAAAATCGACCCGCCTCCTCTGGGCCTGCGCCGCGGCCACCGACAATATCACGCCCCGCCTTTGGGACTACGTCCCCGATTACGACGCCAGCATCACCTATTTTCTCGAGCTCAACGACCTCGAGTTGATGGCCGTCACCAAAAGCCATCGCATCGCCTGGGAAGAAACCGCCGACGTCTGATCGTTCACGCCTCGCGCACGATCATCTTCAGTCCGTACTTTGGTCGTAGCGTCACCGTCGGATTCAGTTCCGTCACTTGATCGGAAGCTTCCTCGAACCGCCAGCGCCGCGCCATCATCGCCAGCAAAATGGCTCCCTCCGTCCAGGCGAATCCATCGCCGATGCACACCCGCGCGCCGCCGCCGAACGGAAAATAAGCAAACTTCGGCCGTGCTTCCGCCGCCGCCTCATCCAGCCACCGCTCCGGCCGGAATTCCGCTGCATCCGGCCAGTAGCGTTCATCCCGGTGAATGATGTACTGACTCGTGATCACAATCGTCCGCCGCGGCACCTCGTAATCGCCGATCGTCACGTCCTCCAGCGCCCTCCGCCCCACCACCCACACTGGCGGGAAAAGCCGCATCGACTCCGAAAAAACCGCCGTCGTGTAAGGCAGCCGCGCCACATCCTCCATCTCCGGCAACCGCTCCGATCCCAGCGCCGCGTCGATCTCCGCCTTCATTTTCACGCGCACCGCCTCGTGCTTCGCCAGCAGGTGCCAAGTCCACGCCAGCGCGTTCGCCGTCGTCTCATGCCCGGCCAAAAAAAGTGTCATCGCCTGGTCCCGCACCTCCGCGTCCGTCAACCGCTTCTGCGGATTCTCCGCGTCCTCCGCCGCCAGCAACATCGAAAGCAGGTCGCCATGGTCGCGCCCATCCTTCCGTCGCTCCGAAATCAGCCGGTAAATGGTCTGATCCAACCGCTCCCGCGCCTTGAACAAACGCCGGTTCTCCGGCGTTGGCAAAAGCTGCAGCACTTTCCAGAAGGGCAAAAGCATCCGGTTGAAATTCTCGATGATCACCGTCAGCGACTCCGCAATCACGTGCGCCTCCGCGTCCACCTCCGACCCGAACAGCGTCTCCGCCACCACCGCCAGTGTCAGCCGGTTCATCTCCACCGCCAGGTCCACCCGGCTCCCCGCCCGTTGCGCCTCCGTCCATTCCTTCGCCTTCTCCGCCATCACCTTCGCGTAACCCGCGATCCGCCCCCGATGAAACGCCGGCTGGATCAGCCGTCGCTGTCGCGTATGCTCCTCCCCCTCGCTCACCAGCAGGCTGTTGCCCAAAAAAACTTTTGCCCCTTCCAGCGCTTTTCCCTTTCGAAACGAATACTGCTTCGTCAAAAGCACCTCGTTCACCAGTGCCGGATTGCTGAACAGGATGAACCGCTCGTTGAATAACGTGAACCGCGCCGCATCGCCGAAATTCTCCTTCAGGTCCCGAAAGAACTCCAGTGGCCCGCCGAAACGGCGATGGACGCTTCCCACCAGCGGAATCTCCCGCGGGCCCGGAATCGATAAATAAGGACGAGACGCCATCCTTTGCACCTTACCTGCTCCATCCCAAAAGCGAAAACCCCATTCTTTGTTATCCCTGCGTTCCTTCGCGGCTAATTTCCCCTCATCCCCTGACTTGCCTTCCGCCTGCATTGGTTGAACATCTCGCGCCATGTGGACCGATCGCGAACTCCTCGCCGCCATGCGCCGCGGCGACGATCTGGCCTGGGAGGAAGCTTTCCGGCGGCTCTACCCCTCCGCTTTTTCCGCCGCCCGCCATCCCCTCGCCTCCCTCACCCCCGCCGAGGCCGAGGACATCGCCATCGAGGCCCTCACCCTCCTTCTTCCCAAGGTCGGCCAGGTCGACGAATTCGACGAACTCCGCCTCCTCGTCATCACCATTGCCTCCCGCAAGGCCATCTCCGAAAAACGCCACCAGCTCGCCGATAAACGCGGCGGCGGCCAGCTCACCAGCCTCGACGCCCTCCGCGACGACGAAACCACCCGCTTCGAGCCCCCCGAACCCATCGCCGGCCGCCTCTCCCCCGCCGACCTCCACGAACTCTCCCGCCTCCTCGACACCGCCCTCTCCACCCTCGAACCCCGCCACGCCGACCTCCTCCGCGACTTCCTCGTCCACCGCCTCTCCTACAAGGAACTCTCCGAAAAATATCGCATGCCCATCGGCAGCGTCGGCGTCAACCTCGCCCGCAGCCTCGAGAAAATTCGCCTCCATTTGCAGGCCGCACCAAAATTGTGGAAAGAACTTCAGGCCTTTTTGCGATGAACTCTTATGGACGCTGATACCTTCAACGATCTGGCCCTGCGCGTCATTGCCGGGGAAGCAACCGCCGACGAGCGCCGCGCCCTCGAGACCGAGTTCGCCTCTATCCCCTCACGCCGCGATGAGTTTGATCAGCTCCGCCTCGTTCACGAAATCGCCCACACCGTCACCTCATCCCAGGCCGTCGAACCCCAGCTCCCCACCTATCGCCTTAATGAACTCCGCACCGCCGTCCGCCAACATTTCGGGCCGGCCAAAATCAAATCGGGAAACAGATTTTCCGCCATCGCCGTCGTCCGCTGGATTTTTGTCGGCGGCGGCGCCCTCATTGCCGCCTGCATCCTGGTCCTCCTCGCCTATTCTGACCGCTCGGTCGAAATCGGTCTTTATCAGACCAGCCAGGTTCGCGGCGAGGAAGCCGTCGTCACCCCCGAAGCCGTCCCCTCCGCCCATCTCGTCACCTTTGATCAGGACTCCTCCTTCGCCGACTGGCAAAACCGCCCGCTCGCCTGGAACGAACACGCCAAAATCTGGATCGACGACGAACACGACCAGCTCCACATCGTCCGCCGTGGTCCCGACGGCAAAACCGTCCAGGAAACCCAGCCCCTCGCCTCCGGCAACCAGGCCCAGCGCGCCCAAATTCAACAAGTCGTGGAATCCATCAGCAAGCGCTGAGCGAATTGCCGTTAAATGGATGGACGCCATTCACATGATGGGTAGCCGCCGATGTCCCATCGGCGGGAAAGATGCGGCAGCGCTTGTTTAATCTGTCATCCCTCGTTCCAAAATCTATTTGGAAACGCACTCTTCCTCGCTTCCCTCATTCCAATTCTTTGCTTTCTCTGCGTTCTTTTGCGGCTAAATAAATTCCGCCTTAATTCGTCTCAAACCCGTACTTCGCCCAGATCGCCTTCCCCGTCTCGCCGGTGCAAAAATCAAGAAACGATTTCGCCTGCTCCAGGTTCTTCGCCAGCCGGCTGATCCCCGCCACGTAAAACACCGGCGGCGCATCCTCCGACTTCAGCGGATAGACATCAAATCCCGGCAGGTTCACTCCCGCTAAATCCGTTTTGTAGACAAAAGCCGCGTCGGCTGCATCCCGCTGCACATTGCCCAGCGCCAGCAACTCGGTCGGTGAAAACGTATAAAGACTCTTCTCATCGTCGTCGTACAGGCTGTGCTTCACCAGCGCCCGCTTCGCCACCCGCCCCGATGCCGTCAGATCCGGATTCCCCAACGCCACCTTCTTCCACTCGTTCCCGATCAAATCAAACCAATCCAGCTCGTCGTCCTTGATCAGCGCCTTGCGCCCATAAATCACCAGCGTGTTCCGCGCCAGCGACCGCTGCCCGTCCGCCGCGATCAGCCCCTTGTCCGTCAGCTCCTTCATGTCGGCCACATCCGCGCAAATCACTACGTCCCAAACCGCCCCCCCCTCCACTTTCGCCTTCAGCGTCCCCGCATTCGTCAGCGTCAACGGCACCTGCGGCGACGAATCCTGGTTGTCGGCCCAATTCTGCGCCAGCTCCTGCAACACCTGCCGCAGACTGCTGTCCGCAATGATCGTCAGTCCCACCACCGAAGTTGGCGCCGGAGCCGGAGCTGCCGCCGCCTCGTTCGTCGCCGGCATGGCCGGAACCGGAATTGCCGAATCGGGAATCACCGGCACCGCGGGCCGCGCCTGATTCGGGTCCGCCGGCTGTGCCGGCGTCACCGGCTCAGCCCCAAGCTGCCCCGCGCCCAGGATCATCCATCCCAGGGCCAGAACGAAGCCGGCTCGGAAGCGTGGTAAGAACATGCCGTAAATTTGGAAAAATTCCGTCATTCCGTCAAAGCAGGCACTGGTCTGCCGCTATTCCATCAACTCATACGCGATGGAACTCAGCACAAAGAAAGCCGCCGTCTCCGCCCGCAGGATGATCTTTCCCAACGACACCGGCACGAACCCGGTCGAGCGCGCCAGCCCGATCTCCGCCGGCGTGAAATCACCCTCCGGTCCGATCATCACCACGATCGGCGTGCCCGCTTTCAATCCCTGCAAATGCTCCCGCAAAACTGACTTCAACGGCTTCGCCTCGTTCTGAAGCGACGCGATCAGCTTCACCGCACCCTTCGGAATCGACGCCACAAAATCCTTCGGCGCCACCGGCGGACGTACCACCGGCAGCCAATTCTGCCCGCACTGCTTCGCCGCCTCGATCGTCAGCTTCTTCCACTTCTCCACCTTCGCCTCCGCCTTCTCCTCGTCCACCTGCGCCACGCTGTGGTCCGACTGCAGCGGAATCAGCTCCGACACCCCCAGCTCCGTCGCCTTCTGCAAAATCAGGTCCATCGACTTCGGCTTCGTCAGCGCCTGCGCCAGCCAGACCGGATGCGGCGTCCGCGGCAACGTTGCCTTCGCCAATACCTTGAATTTCACTTCATCGCGCGCAATTTCCGTGATCCGCGCCTTGGCCTCGACGCCGTTGCCGTCGAAAACCGTGCAAGTATCGCCCACCGCCTGACGCATCACCTCGGCGCAATGGTGGGACTGTTCCGCATCGAGAAAACCTCGATCCAGTGAGGGAGTATAATAGCGTTTCATATCGTTTCGGTTGTCCTTCGTTGGGAAAATGTCCCGGGCCGGTTCATCCTTTGAAAAAATCGCGCGCCCTCTTGAAAAACGACGTCTCCTCCGGATGCGTCGTCTCGTCACAACTCTCCGCAAAAATCTGCAGCTTGTGCTTCTGGTCCAGGTTCAGCTTCGTTGGCACCTCCACGTAAAGCTTCACGTGCAGGTCACCCGTTCCGCGCCCGTGCACCTCCGGCAGGCCCTTGCCCCGCAGCCGGAACACCTTCCCCGACGGTGTTCCCGTCGGCACCTTCAGTACCGCGCTTCCTTCCAGCGTCGGCACCTTCACCTCGCCGCCCAACGCCGCTTTCGGAAAACTGATCGGCACGCTGCAAAACAGGTCCGTCCCCTCACGCTGAAAAATATCGTGCGGTTCCACGTGCAGCACCACGTAAAGGTCGCCCGCCGGACCTCCCCGGGCTCCGCCCTCGCCCTGGCCCGACGAACGCAGCCGCGTCCCGTCCTCCACGCCGGCGGGAATCTTGATCTTGATCTTGCTCGTCTTCTCCACGCGCCCGTCGCCCCGGCACGCATGACACGGCTTCTCGACGCTCTGGCCCGCACCCCGGCACCGGGGACACGTCTGCGCGATATTAAAAAATCCCCGCGACACCGCCACCTGACCGTGCCCGCCGCAGGTCGGACACGTCACCACCTTGCTCCCCGGCTCCGCGCCGGAACCGTGGCACGTCTCACACGTGTGCAACTTCGCGATCTCGATCTCCTTCTCCACTCCCCGCGCTGCTTCCAGGAACGTGATCTGCATGTCATAGCGCAGGTCCGAGCCCCGCCCGCGACCACCCCGCTCGCCCGACTCGCCGAAACCGTCGCCGAAAAAGCTCTCAAAAATCCCTCCGCCCCGCCCGCCGCCGAAAACCTCGCGAAAAATCTCGAACGGATCGTGCATTCCCCCCATGCCCCCGCCCATCCCTCCGCCCTGCGTGAACGCCGAGTGGCCGAAGCGGTCATACGCACTCCGCTTGTCCGGATTGCTCAACACCTCGTAGGCCTCGCCCAGTTCCTTGAATTTCTCCTCGGCCGACTTGTCACCCGGATTCTTGTCCGGATGATATTTGACCGCCAGTTTCCGATAGGCCTTCTTGATCTCGTCGGGGCTCGCACCCCGCTCCACGCCCAAAACCTGATAATAATCGCGCTTCGTTGTCGCCATTTAATCTTCCTAAGCTTGCTTGCCTTCGGGCGGTTTGGCCACAAAAACCGAGGCGGGACGCAAAAGCCGGTCTTTCAACTTGTACCCCTTCCGCAGTTGCGTCATCACGTGACCCTCCGGATGCTCCTCCGATTCATGATGCCCCAGCGCCTCATGCCGATGCGGATCGAACGGATGGCCCACCGCGTCAATCGGCTCAACCCCTGCCTCGCGCAGCACCTGGTTCAGCTGCGACTGCACCATCTCGAAACCCTGCGCCACCGCCTTCGCGTCGGTCGCCGTCCTCGCCGCCTGCACCCCCATCTCAAAATTATCCAGCACCGGCAGCAGCTTCTCCAGCAGCGCCTCCGCCGCGTAACGCACAGCTTCCTCCTTTTCCTTCTGGATCCGCTTCCGCGAATTGTCCCATTCCGCCTGCGACCGCAGCAGCCGGTCCTTCAATTCCGCCGCCTGCGCCGCCAGGGCCGCCGTCGACTGGAACAGATCATTCGAAACCACCACGTAAGCCGGCGTCGCGGCCGCCTCCGGGGACTTCATCTCTTCTTTCTTCGTATCTTTGGAGCTCATATTTTCATTCTGACCGTTGCACCGCCGCCAGCGTGATGTCGTCGTTCTGAGCGTGGCCGCGGCTGAAATTCTGTACCCGCTCGACAATCGCTTTCACCAGGAAATCGACGCTCTGCGGGCCCGCCGTGCGCAGCACCGCCTTCAATTGTTCCTGACCAAATTCGTTGCCTTCGTCATCGAGCGCTTCATTGATTCCATCGGTGTAAATTACCACTGTATCCAGCGGCGAGAGTTGCACTGTAACATCCTTAATCGCTTCGTCAAAGACATCGCCCGGGTCAATGCCCAGCGCCATCCCCGGCGCCTCCAGCGGTTCGATCTGCCGGAAATGCTCCCGGCACAGCATCGGCGCCTCGTGCCCCGCCCGCGCCAGCGTGATCTGCCCCGAGCTGTCGAGGATCAGGTAAATCATCGTGATGAACATATCTTCCCGAATATCGGGATAAAGTTGCCGGTTCACCTCCCGCAAAACCTGCGCCGGCGACAAATTTCCCGGCGCCTTGCTCCGCAGCACGCTCCGGCACATCGCCATGATCAACGACGCCGGCACCCCCTTCCCGCTCACATCCGCCACCGCCACCCCCCAACGGCCGGCCTCCACCTGGATAAAATCAAAATAATCCCCGCTCACCTGCTGCGCCGGAATATTCAGCGCCGCACAATGAAACCCCTCCATCTGCGGCGCCATTCCCGGCAACAGAATCCGCTGGATCTCCCGCGCCATCTCCAGCTCGTGATCCAGCCTCTTTTTCTCCGCCAGTTGGCTGTAAATCTGCGCGTGCTGCAAGGAATAGGCCGCTTGGTCCGCCACCGATTTCACCAGTTCAAAATCCTCCTTGCTGAAAGCGTCGCCCCCTTCGCGATTCGCCAGCGCCAGCACCCCCAACTGCTCCTGCCGGTAATGCAACGGCAGCGCCAGGTAAGTCTCCGTCTGCAGGCTCTTTTGCCGGAACCAAGGGAACCGCTCATCCAGCTCCGCCCGCTCGACATAAACCCCCTCGCCCGTCGATGCCACCCGCGCCACCACCGCTCCCGAATGGGCCGGAATCGACTCCAGCCGTAAAAAAGCCTCCAGGTTCTCCTGCTTCTGCGCCAGTTGATCCGCCACCACATTGTCCACCTTGATCGGCGGCGGAAAAATCCCACCGATCATCACTGCCTGCAATTTCTCCCGGTCCGCGTCCCAAAGATAAATCGCCCCGCCCTTCGCCCCCGTCACCCGCCGGGCGCACGTCACAATGATCCGCAGCAAATGGTCCCGGTCGATCTCCTCCGTCAACGCCGCGCCCAGGTCGTGCAGGAAATCGTAGATAATCTTCTTCTCCTGCCGCAGCGCCGCCGTCTCCTTTTGCAGCCGCACCTGGATGGCACGGCTCGTCCGCAGCCGGTGCCGCAGAAAAAGCACGAGCAGCATCAAAACAATGAAGCCAATGATGATGGCCCAGATCATTCCGCTCATCATGCTTCCAACTTACCCAAGATTGCCCAACCGCGAAATGAAACCCGCGAAAGGTAGCCGCCAATATTCCCATCGGCGGAACTGTGGGCCACAGGACAATTCACCCCTGAAAGGTTAATTATTATGGGCCGGCTGGCCCAGGTCTTCCCGCAAAAATTCCACCACATCCTTGAACTTCGGCACATTCCGCGGATCAAACTCCATCAAGTTCACGTGGGCTTCCAAAATCGTCGGCGCCGCTTCTTCCCGGGTCGGAACCGGACATGTAATCTCCTCCAGGTCCTTCTCCACCTTCTTGGCTTCGGTCCGGGCGGACGACAGGCCGCCTCCATTAATGGTCGGTCCGGTGGCGCTTCCCGCAGCGGATCCTGCCCCCAAGGCTGGCCCGCCCCCCTCGATCTTGATCAGCCGGTCTAGTCCAAGATTCTTTAATAGTTCAACATTCCGGGGACTCGCATTAAGGATATGCAGCAGGCCATTACCCGCCTCCTTAAGCTTAAGACCTAAACCCAGCATGATGCCCAAAAACGTGCTATCGAGATAAGTACAGGCCTCCAAATCAACGACAAAACGGTGAACTCCGTCCTTCAAAAGCTGCTGGTAGAAGGCCTTCAAACACCCGGAATTCTGGAAAGAACCCCGTCCTACAACCTTGATGAACCCGAGGTCGGCACTACGCGCGACCAAAATTTTGGACATCTCCACATCCCTGACTATAGATGGCGCCGCACAAAGGTCAACGGATAGAATATTAATAGCGCGAAATACTTCGGATCTAGGTAGCACCGAAAAGAAAATTACTCAAATTGTAGTTCCTTGTACCTGAATCTTTTGCGTGTATTCTTCAGAAATGAAGTTTGTCGTCGCCATCACCGGGGCTAGCGGCTCGATCTATGCGCAACGCCTGCTCCAAATCATGGCCGAAGGCGCCCACGACGTTCAGGTAGTCCTCAGCTCCCACGCCCGCGAAGTCGCGGCCGCCGAAACCGGCAAACTCGCCCTTCCGGATGGATTTCAGGTCCACAGCGACCAATCCATGCAGGTCCCCTTCGTCAGCGGCTCCGCCCGGTTCGACGCCATGGTCATCATCCCCTGTTCCATGGGCACCATCGGCCGGATCGCCCACGGCTATTCCGACAGCGCCATCATCCGCGCCGCCGACGTCTTTCTGAAGGAAAAGCGAAAGCTCATTCTCGTCCCCCGCGAAACCCCCTGGAACCTCATCCAGGCCCGCAACGTCGTCACCGTCATGGAAGCCGGTGCCGATATCCTGCCCGCCATCCCCTCCTTTTATCACCGTCCCGAAACCGTCCTCGATCTCGTCGATACCGTCGTCGCCCGCGTCCTCGACCACCTCAGCGTCAGCCATGCCCTCACCAAGCGCTGGATGCAGCCTGAGCCGTCCAAAGATTAATCGAGCGGCAGCCATCACCGCCGGGCGACGGCCCCCCGCTCATCGCCTCAGGGGTAGCCGCCGATGTCCTCATCGGCGGAAAATATCTTTAAAAGCCGTCATCCTGAGCGAAGGCGAGCCAGACGCTTCTCTTATCCCTGTGCTCACCCGAGCCGAAGTCGAAGGACCTATCCCGATTAAACAAATCGCCCGGCCTGCCAGTGATTGTCAGCGAACCTGGAGCCCCCAAGATCACCAGTGAATGGGTGGCGAAGATGATGGAAGACTTTCCGTGACCTACCTCTTGGATGTCAATGCCCTGATCGGTTTTGGATTCAGAGAGCATACCTTTCATTCGCGTCTTGAGAAATGGATTCAGTCCATCCGGGGATCGACCATGGCTACCTGTTCAATCACGGAATTGGGATTCATCCGCATTCTGGCCCAGCACTCCGACTATGACATGACGGTTGATTTGGCCCGGGAACGGCTCGGACTGCTAAAATCAGCCATGGGCGACAAATTGATTTTCCTCAGCGATCATCTTGGCGTCGATCAATTACCGCGTTGGGTAAAAAAGCCCGGCCAAACGACCAACGGTCACCTTATCGCTCTTGCCAAGGCCCATGGAGCCGCACTCGCCACTCTGGATGCTCACATTCCCGGCGCTTTCCTCATTCCGGCCTGAGATACAGGATGATTCTCTGACTATTTTAAGCTAGGATTGGCCTTCCCATGCCCTCCTCTGTCGTCATGACCTCGCCGCCCGGCCGGCCCCGCCAGGGCCTTTTCCGGCAGGTCATCGGCACGTTCGAGCTGATCAAGTTCTCCCACTCGGTCTTCGCCCTCCCCTTTGCCCTCTCCTCCATGCTCGTCGCGGCCCGCGGCGTCCCCGATCTCTGGACCCTCCTCTGGATCATCTGGTGCCTCGTCTGGGCCCGCACCGCCGCCATGGCCTTTAACCGCTGGGCCGACTGGGACTACGACATGTTCAATCCCCGCACCAAGCGCCGCTCCCAGCTCGGCACGAAAACCGGCACCCTCGTCCTCTGCGTCGTGGCTCTCCTCGCCTTCGCCTTCGGTTGTTCCCAGCTCAATTTGCTCTGCCTCGCCCTCTGCCCTGTCGCCTGCGTCATCATCCTCGGCTACTCCCTCACCAAGCGCTTCACCGCCTACAGCCACGCCTTTCTCGGCCTCGCCCTCGCCGCCGCTCCCATGGGCGCCTGGGCCGCCACCACGGGAAATCTTCACTCGCCCCTTCCCTGGCTCCTCGCCGGCGCCGTCTGGTACTGGGTCTTCGGCTTCGACCTCATCTATGCCGCCCAGGACGTCGAGTTCGACCGGCAGGCCCGCCTCCATTCCTACCCCGCCCGCCACGGCGTCAAATCAGCCCTCCGCCTCGCCCGCCTCCTCCACGCCTTTACCTGGCTCATCCTGCTGGCTTTCGGTTGGCTTGCCCAACTTTCCCTGCCATATTGGATCGCCATGGGACTCATTTTCATCGCGCTGATCGTCGAGCACATCCTCTGCCGGTCAACCGACCTCGCCCGCATCAATATCGCCTTCTTCAACATGAACGCCCTCGTCGGTCTCTTCCTCGTCATCGGCGTCGGCGCTGGCATCTATTTCGGAAAAATAACGGACCACTACTTCTGGAGGATTGTTCACGGATGAGCTTCATGGATTCCATTCTCGCCCGCCACGGCCTGACCGACATCGCCGATAAAGTCTTCGGCGCCCAGCGCCTGACCGACGCCGAAGCCCTCCGCCTTTACGATGTCAAGGACCTCAACGTCCTTGGCTACCTCGCCAACCACGTCCGCGAGCGCAAGAACGGCAACATCGCCACCTACATCCTCAACCTCTACCTCAACTACTCCAACGTCTGCATCCTCAGTTGCCAGTTCTGCGCCTTCGCCCGCCGCCCTCACGAAAAGGAGGGCCAGTTCACCTACGACGCCGACGAGCTCACCCGCCAGGCCAAGCTCGCCTACGATCAGGGCATCACCGAAATCCACATGGTCGGCGGCCTCCACCCCAAGCTCCCCTTTAGCTACTACACCGACCTCATCAAATCCTTCAAGACCACCTGCCCCAATCTCAAGGTCAAGGCCTTCACCGCCATCGAAATCCGCCATCTCGCCGAGCGCATCGCCAAAAAGCCGATTCGCGAGACCCTCGAACTCCTCCGCGAAGCCGGCCTCAACTCCCTCACCGGCGGCGGCGCCGAAATCTTCGACCCGGAAGTCCGCGACCAGATCTGCCGCGGCAAGGAAAGCGCCGGGGAATGGCTCGAAGTCCACCGCACTTGGCACCAGATGGGCGAACGCAGCACCTGCACCATGCTCTACGGCCACGTCGAAACCACCGCCCACCGCGTCGACCACCTCCGCCGCCTCCGCGAACTCCAGGACGAAACCCACGGCTTCACCGCTCTTGTCCCCTTCGCCTTCGAGCCCGAGCACAACAAACTCTCCCACCTCGGCCGCGTCTCCGCCTTCGAAGACCTCCGCAACCTCGCCATCGCCCGCCTCTACCTCGATAACTTCGACCACATCACCGCCTACTGGATCAGCCTCGGCCTCCCCCTCGCCCAGGTCGCCCTCAGCTACGGCGTCGACGACCTCCACGGCACCATCCACCAGGAAAAAATCTTCCACATGGCCGGCAGCCAGACCCCCCAGGGCCAAACCGTCGCCAACCTCGAACGCGCCATCCGCGAAGCCGGCCGCATTCCCATCCAGCGCAACACCTTTTATCAGCGCCTCAACGAACCCAAACCCGCCGGCCAAACCGTCCCCTCCGGCATGACCAAAACCGGAGTGCTGGTGTAGCGGCGGTCTATGACCGTCGCTGGAAACAATGAACACCCTTCCCGGCAGCAACCCACCCCAATCCTCCCCCACCGCTGAACCACAGCCGGCTCCCGCCCATCTCCCCTGCCGCTTCGGCTCCGTCCCCTACCTCAACGCCCGTCCCCTCCACTGGACCATCCGCGAACCCGTCGCCTTCCTCGAACCGAGCCAGCTCTCCCTCGCCCTCGCCGAAGGCCGCTATCAGGCCGGCCTCGTCTCCGTCGCTGAAGTCCTCGAAAGCTCCGACCTCTACCACATCGTCAGCGGCGTCGCCATCGGCTCGCTCAATAGCATCTACAGCGTCGTCCTCGTCCACAATCTCCCCGTCATCCGAGTCAAAACCGTCGCCCTCGATCCCGCCTCCAAAAGCTCCAACCAGCTCCTCCGCGTCCTCCTCCAAAAATATTACCGCCTCAATCCCCGCTACGTCTCCCCCGACGAACCCGCCGAGGCCCATGTCATCATCGGCGACCCTGCCATCGCCTACCGCCAGACCCATCCCGACGAACGCTACCTCGACCTCGCCCAATCCTGGCACGTCTTCACCGGGCTCCCTTCCGTCTTCGCCGTCTGGGCCGTCCGCCGCGACGCCCCCGACCCCGAAGGCCTCGCCCAAACCCTCCGCGCCGCCGCCAAAACCGGACTCGCCGTCCGTGACGAAATCGCCCACAACCACTTCGAATACCACTATCTCACCGAGCACCTCTACTACCAGCTCGGCGACCCCCAGAAAAAAGCCATTGCCGCCTTCGCCACCGACCTCCTCGAAATCGGACAACTCGCCAAGCCACCCCAACTCAGCTACATTTGATTCCTTAAAAAAATCAGTCATCCTGAGCCTGTCGAAGGATCTCTCACTACTCTTCTCCTCAATGTCGTTACCGCAGAAAAACAAGAATTCCTCGACCAGTTCGAAATGACAGCCTTTCCCAAAAGCAAAGTGATTCCGTAAATTTGGAAAATTTGGTAATTCCGTAACCCTTCCATGATCCAATCCCTGATCGACTCCGAAATCAAAGCCAAGGTCCTCGACGGCGCCCGCATCACTCCCGAGGAAGCCAAACAGCTCTACTTCGCCCCCCTCACCGAGCTCGGCGAACTCGCCAACGCCCGCCGCCTCCAGCGCAAGGCCTCCGACTACAACGGCCACGGCAACGAAATCGTCACCTACATCATCGACCGCAACATCAACTACACCAACGTCTGCAACGTCTATTGCAAATTCTGCGCCTTCATGCGCACCGAACGCGACGACGACCACTACGTCCTCGACCACGAGCAGATCAGCCGGAAAATCCGCGAACTCGAAGCCATCGGCGGCACCCAGATCCTCCTCCAGGGCGGCCACCACCCCAAGCTCACCATTGACTACTACCTCGAACTCCTCACCCACATCCGCGCGAATCATCCCACCATCAACATCCACGGATTCTCCCCGCCCGAATTCAACCACTTCGCCGAAGTCTTCCACCTCCCGCTCGAGGAAGTCATCCGCCGCTTCAAAGACGCCGGCCTCGGCTCCATCCCCGGCGGCGGCGGCGAAATCCTCGTCGACAAAATCCGCAACGCCATCGCCCCCCTCAAATGCGACTCCGACCACTGGCTCGAAGTCATGCGCATCGCCCACCGCCTTGGCCTCAACAGCTCCGCCACCATGATGTTCGGCCACGTCGAAAGCATCGACGACCGCATCGAACATCTCCGCCGCCTCCGCGAAGTCCAGGATGAAACCCACGGCTTCACCGCCTTCATCTGCTGGACCTTCCAGCCCGAAAACACCCGCCTCAAGGCCCCCCCCGTCGGCTCCCACGAATACCTCCGCATGCAGGCCCTCAGCCGCGTCTTCCTCGACAACTTCGACAACGTCCAGTCCTCCTGGGTCACCCAGGGCCCCAAGATCGGCCAGGTCGCCCTTCAGTATGGCGCCAACGACTACGGCAGCGTCATGATGGAGGAAAACGTCGTCTCCGCCGCCGGCACCGCCTTCCGCCTCACCGTCGGCGAAATCCAGAAAGCCATCTCCGAGCTCGGCTACGAACCCCACCAGCGCGACAACTGGTACCGCCTCCTCAATTAAAGCCCGTCTTCGGTAGCCATCGACCGCGTCTGGAAGCATTCACGGAATTGCCAAACTGACCAAATTCACGGGATTTTTCTCGTTCCCGATCTCCATCGCACATGCCCATTTGGGCCGGCCAGTCCTCAGGTTCGCACAATCAGGTAGCTGCCGCTGTCCCCATCGGCGGAAAAGCGCGTCAGCGCTTAATTAAAAAGCCGTCATCCTGAGCAAGCCGGGCTTGTCCCGGCGCTGTCGAAGGATCTCTCATTATTTTCCCTCGTTCCCAAATTCCATCACACGTGGGTGTTTGGGAACGCTCCTGCCCTCCGCGAAACTCCGTTTCGCGCTAATCGGGTAACCGCCGATGTCCCCATCGGCGAACCATTTCCCTCAACCCAAGTCCCCTATTCCGCCAATTTAGCCAATTTGGTAATTCCGTGATTCCCTTGATTCCTCGGCTAAATGCCTTTCCCTTTCCGTACCCTCCCCGTTCCGTTAATTCCGCGAAATTCCGTTAATTCCGTCATTCCTTCTCCCATCAGTCGCCAAATTCCGCCCAGCTTTCGACAACCCCGACGTAGCCGATTTCCGCCATCGGTTTACTCTATCTTATGGGACTTGGCTCCCCGCCAAACCCATCACGGAACCTCAACCCATGAAAGGAAATGTCGGATCTCTCCGTACGTCGATACAAATGAACTCTACTCCGGCCCTTGCCACCGATCTCCAGGAACTCCACCTCCAAATGAGCAACACCACCGAGGAACTCGCGCCCAGCCCCCGAGTCGAAACCATCCGCAAACGCATCCCCAAGCCCGTCCTCGACCACTTTGACCGCATGCGCCTCCGTGGCCGCAAACCCATCGCCGTCGTCCGTCACGCTGTCTGCACCGCCTGCCACCTCCAGATTCCCAAGAGCCACATCCTCCAGATGCGCCGCTCCGGCGAGATCGACGTCTGCGACAACTGCGGCACCTTCATTTACCTCGAAAAAGCCGAATACCCCGGCTCCGAGTAATCCCCATAAAAGTCCGTCATCCTGAGCCTGTCGAAGGATCTCTCATTATTCTTCGCTCGAGTCTCTTTAAACCAAAAAAGTAAGAGATTCCTCGACCCGCTCGGAATGACAGAATCTGAACAAAACAAATAGGATTCTCATCCCAGACTCCATGCTCCGGGTCATCATCACCGCGGCAACGCAAAGAACAGCAGCATCACCAACGTCGGCGCCAGCGCGGCCAGCAACAGGCCGCCCGGCGCGATGCTCCCGTTCGGAAAAAACTTCTGCAGGATCGACTGCCCCGCCGGATTCGGCGCGTTCGCGATCACCGTCAGCCCTCCGCCGCAAATCGCCCCCGACACCACCGCGTTCTTCAGCGTATCGCTGAAATTCGGCACCAGCGTCGCCAGGTAGGTGATCGCCGCGTTGTCGTTGAACGCCGTCAGCACCGTCGCGCCCACCAGCAGCGGATATTCTCCCAGCCGGCTCAGCACCGGCTCGATCCACCACCCCTGCAAGCCCCCGTGCACCACCAGCCCCGCCAGGAAAAAACCCACCAGCATCGGCGACCGCATCCGGATCTCATCCTGGTACGCCGTCGTCGCCATCGTAAAGGCCAGGAAAAATAAAAAGCCGCCGATGAAAAGCGCCGGCTCGTGCGCGAACATCACTGTCAGCCCCAGAAACAAAAGATGCACCGCCGTGATCCAAAACGGCACCCGCTCCCCGCGCTCCGCCGGATCATCCTCCGCCTTCTCCGCCAGCCGCCCGAACTCCTTCCGGAAAATCAGGAAATAAATCACATTGCTCGCCACGATCCCCGCCACCGCCCGCCCGCCGAAATTCTCCATCATGTAGGCCGTGTCCCAGTTCCACTTCGCCGCCACCATCAACACCGGCGGCGCCGCAAAATGGGTCAATGCCCCGCCCACCGAAATATTCACAAACAACAGCCCCAGCGTTGCGTAACGGAACACCAGACCCGGCCCCCGCCCGAAAAACTCCCGCCCCAGCAACACCGCGCAAATCGTCATCGCCGCCGGCTCCGTAATGAACGAACCCAGCAACGGCCCCAGCGTCAGCAGCGCGAACCACCACCGCACCGGCGACTTCCCCGCCACCAGCCCCAGCAGCCAAACCGCGAAGTCCACCACCGGACGGCTCGCTGCCATCGCCATGATCACCACCACGAAAAGCGGCTCCGTATAACTCACCCCGACGTCCAGGTAACCCCGCATCACCGCCGGCCCCTTCACCAGGCATAACAGAATCGCCAGTGGAACCACCCAAAGCCCAAAAACCGCCTCCACTTCGCCAAAAAAATGAAGGATCGCCGCTGGAATGCTCTGCCGCTGCCGCCGCGCGATCTTCTCCCGGAAATCGGGCCCGTGCACCCGCTCCAGCTCCGCCTCAAAACGGTGCTGCACCGCGTGCGACCAATGCAGGATCTTCGGCGCCAGGAACGTATGCACGATCGCCAGTGCGAAAATCACCGATGCGACCACGTTGAACGGCTCCGCCTGCGCCCGCCCTGCCAGCACCGACCACAAATCCCCCTGCCCGCCATCCTGGTATGAATCCAGCGGCGGCGGAAACGGAATCCCCGAAATCATCGGCCCAGCCATCCCCGTGTCATGACCTCCCCGCCCCCAAAGATCAAGCCTGTTCGATTTGCGGTAGCCGTCGACCGCCGGGCGACGGCTCCTTCGCCTTTCCCCATCTGTCATCCCGACCACCCATAGAGCGGCGGCCATGACCGTCGCTGTTCCTATGCCTTGTCCCGATGAAGCATCAGGCTGTAGGTGCCGAGACTGAGGCGGTCGCCGCTGTTGATATAGCCGTCGGTCATCGGGATGCCGTTGACGAAGGTGCCGTTGGTTGAATCGAGGTCCTTCACCAGGATGCCCCGATCAGTCACCTGGAGCAGGCAATGCCGGCGCGAGACTTGGTTGCTGTCGATGTAAATGTCGCAGGTCGCCTCGCGTCCCATCACGTTGGTCGACTTCTTGATCCGTAGCTTCACCGTCGGCGCGTCCTCCGGGATCAAAAAGAAATTGCGATCGACCTTCTTTTCCTGCCGCTCCTGATAACTCGGCATGCGGATCGTCTTGCCGAAGCGGGAATCGGTCACGATTCCGCTCCGGTGGACATATTCCTGCATGTCGACTTCCAGGGTCTTCCGCGATGGCTCGGCGCCCGGAATCCAACCGTAGGATGCCCCCTGCAACTTGAAAGCCTGATCAAGCGCAACGTCGCCATCGAGCTTTCCGCCGTGCGCGGCGACCACCACGCCGTCCAGCACAAAAAGATGGATGGCCTCCTGCGCATTGAAGACTAGCAGGCACCCCTTTTCCCGAGTCTGCGCCAGGCGGCTGAAGGCTTCCTGAAACGAGGGAAGAAGTTGATAAAAGCTCATCGAAAAATCGGGATTTTCCGAGAGTGTAGGTCTCCCGCTCCTCCTCTGGCAAGCGCCTTCGGGAGACCGATGTTTCCCGGCGCGGTGCATGTGCAGGTGCGAAAGCTGACTGATCTCAACTTCCCTCCCGAGGGGGCCAATGGCGCGTGAGACCCGAGTACCAGATCGTGATTCAGGGAATGTCGGATCCGCAGACGGATGGCATGCGCCAGGGACAGTTTCATGATGGACTTCGTGGCAAAGAAGGATGGGAAATTCTACGTCGTGCGACCCTTTCCGAAGGGCGGGATGCGACGCCCAAGATGGTCCTGACTCCTGCTGCTCCCTCCACGACACCTCCGCCGGTACTCACGCCGCATGAGAAACAGCAAGCCTTCTTCCCCATCGAAAAGGGAATTTCCATGCTCGCCTTGGGAAGGCAAGATCGTTATATGAATGTATATTGCGCTATCTAAAAATTTATCTCCTTCATATTGCCTTATTTGCCTTGAAAATGTCCTCCTTCATTCATTTTTCGTTGACCATTGCAACCACAATCAGTAGTAGTATCCTCCGCGCTGTGCTACTTTATACGGTAGAATTGACTGCCGGATAGCTTGGCGCATTCCAGTCCCGTCCCGCCTCTGAAAAATCTATGAAAACGACCCTCTCTCGCTCCCGTCGCTCCGAAGTTGCCCCCTCCGAGACCCCTACAGGTAGTGGTGGAGGATCGACTACCGCTGGTGTCCATGCCGCGGCCGTCGTGGCGGGCGAGACTTCCCGTCCGAAGGGGAGCGGGCTGACGTTCGAGCCGGTTTTTTCCAAGCCGGGCATCCACCCTTTCGATGACGTGGAATGGGAGAAGCGGACGGCGGAAATCTCAGACGACTCGGGCAAGATAATCTTCAAGCAGGAGAACGTCGAGGTGCCAAAGAGCTGGAGCGTGCTGGCGACGAAGATCGCGGTCTCGAAATATTTCTACGGCGACATCGCGCACGGCACCGACCCGAAGAAGGGCGGCCGCGAGACCTCAGTGCGACAGTTGGTCCATCGCGTGACGCGGACGATCACCGACTGGGGCATCAAGGACGGCTATTTCAAGTCGAAGCAGGACGCGGAGGTTTTCTACAGCGACCTGACGTGGCTCTGCGTCAATCAGCATGGCGCATTCAACTCGCCGGTCTGGTTCAACGTCGGCCTCTACCACCAGTACGGAGTAGGCAAGGAGAGCGGCCGGGGCAACTATTTCTTCAACCGTACCACCGGCCAGACCGAGCGCGCGGCCACGCAGTACGAATATCCGCAGGGCAGCGCATGCTTCATCCAGACGGTCGATGACAACATGGAATCGATCATGGACCTGGCCCGTTCCGAGGCGATGCTCTTCAAGTTCGGATCGGGAACCGGCTCCGACCTGTCGACGATCCGCTCGACCCGCGAAAAGATGAGCGGCGGCGGACGGCCGAGCGGCCCGCTCTCCTTCCTGAAGGTCTACGACCAGATCGCCAACGTCGTGAAGAGCGGCGGCAAGACGCGCCGCGCAGCCAAGATGAACACGCTGAAGGACTGGCATCCCGACGTTGAGGAATTCATCGAGGCAAAACTCAAGGAAGAGAAGAAGGCGTGGGCGCTGATCGAACAGGGCTACGACGGCTCCTACAACGGCGAGGCCTACGGCTCGATCATGTACCAGAACGAGAACCTCTCCGTGCGCGCCAGCGACGAGTTCATGAACGCGGCAATCGAAGACAAGGAGTTCTGGACCAGGACAGTGCGCGAAGGCAAGCCGTGCGAAAAAAAGCGGGCGAAGGAACTGCTGCGGAAGATCTCCGAGGGGACCTGGATCTGCGGCGACCCCGGCATGCAGTTCGACGACACGATCCACGGCTGGCACACCTGCAAGGGAACCGACCGGCAGCACTCGACCAATCCGTGCTCCGAATATCTCTTCCTCAACAACACGGCATGCAACCTGGCCTCGCTGAACCTGATGAAGTTCAAGAAGCCGGACGGCGCGTTCGACGTGGAACGGTTCCGCGCGGCGGTGCGTCTGTTCATCGTGGCGCAGGAAATCCTCGTCGACAACGCGAGTTATCCGACGGCGCCGATTGCCGAAAATTCTCACATCTTCCGCACGCTGGGCCTGGGCTACGCGAACCTCGGTTCGCTGATCATGAGCTACGGCCGCGGTTACGATTCGAACGAAGGCCGCGGACTGGCCGGTGCGATCACCGCGCTGATGACCGGCACGGCTTACGAGGTGAGCGCGGAAATCGCCTCGGCAACCGGGCCGTTCCCGGGTTATCACAATTCCCGTTGCGCCGGAGTGGAAAAGCCTTTGGCGCCCGACAATGTCGCCCCGATGCTCGAAGTGATCGAGCGTCATCTCAAGGCGTGCGAGGAGATTGATTCCACCGCGCCGCAGTCGATCCGCGTGGCGGCGCGCGGCGCGTGGGAAAACGCCCTGGAGAAGGGCCGCAAAAACGGCTATCGCAACGCGCAGGTAACGGTGCTGGCCCCGACGGGGACCATCGGCTTCCTGATGGATTGCGACACGACCGGGATCGAGCCCGACATCGCGCTGGTCAAGTATAAGCTGCTGGCCGGCGGCGGCATGCTGAAGATCGTGAACCAGACCGTACCGATCGCGCTGAAGGAGCTGGGCTACAGCTCGAACGAGATCGCCGACGTTGTCGAATACATCGACAAGAAAGACACGATCGAAGGCGCGCCGCACCTGAAAGCAGAGCACGTCGCGGTCTTCGATTGCGCGTTCCGTCCCGCAAACGGCGAGCGGTCGCTTCATTACCGGGCGCACATCAAGATGATGGCCGCGGCGCAGCCGTTCCTTTCCGGCGCCATTTCAAAAACGGTGAACCTGCCGAACTCGGCGACGGTCGAGGACATCATGCAGACTTACGTCGAGGCGTGGAAGCTGGGGCTGAAAGCGGTGGCGATCTACCGCGACGGCTCAAAGCGTTCCGCCCCGCTGAACGTGAAAAAGAACAAGGACATGGGGACGGCGGAAGCAGCCCCCGCTCCCGCCGCCGAACCGGCTCCGGTCAAGCCGCTACGCCGCCGGATGAGCGACACGCGCGTGTCGATCACCCACAAGTTCGACATCGCGGGCCACGAGGGCTACCTGACCGTCGGCCTGTTCGACGACAACAAGCAGCCGGGCGAGCTCTTCATCACGATGGCGAAGGAAGGCAGCACCATTGGCGGCCTGATGGACACGATCGGGACGCTGGTTTCGCTGGCGCTGCAGTACGGCGTGCCGATCGAGGCGATGGTGAAGAAATTCGCCCACTCGCGCTTCGAGCCGAGCGGCTTCACGCGCAATCCCGACATCCAGATCGCGAAATCGATTCCCGACTATATCTTCCGCTGGATGGGCAACCAGTTCATCACCGGTTACCGGGAAGCCAACAACCCGGGCCGCAACCAGCCGGAACTGCCGATCAAGGAAATTCAGGAAATCGAAAAAAAAAACCTGAACAAGCCGGTCACTGAACTGCCGCTGAACGAGGATTCTCCGACGCTCTCCGCCCACACGCGGTTGACGCGCACGGCAGAGACCGACGCAAGTGAGCTGGTGATCCGGTTCCGGGACGGGCTCACCTGCCCGGAATGCGGATCGTCCAAGATCAAGCATACCGGCTCGTGCGCGACCTGCCTGAACTGTGGGGCGAGCCTGGGTTGCTCGTAAACGACGCAGGCCCGTTGGAACTGAGCCGCCGCTGAAAAAACAGCGGCGGCGAACCGAGGCGTGGTTATTAACCATGCTACTGTCTCTTAAAAAGAGGGCTTATAAATGTGATTGCGCGGCGGCTGCCATGGGATAGCGTGCGGGAAATCTTCACCAACAAAACACCCTATGAAAAAACTATTCCTCTGTCTGTCCCTCGCGGCGTTTGCCGCGACCTCCACTGCCGTTATTGCTGACAGCTACGACAGCGACCAGGCGACGATCAAGAAAGCATCCGATTCAACCGCGAAGGTAACTATCGGATCGAAGACCTATACGACCCCCATCAGCTTCGACGATGGCGCGAGCTGGGATGTCGTGAAGGACCATTACGAGGTGAGCTCGGCCGCCGAAGACTGGCTGAAGGCTGGCAAGGCTTGCATTTCCATCGGTTCGGATGGCACCGCGTCGTTCAAGCCGAAGAAGAAATAATTTCAAGACCGCGCTTGCTGCGCGATCAACGGACTGCCCGGCGCACTCGCTGCGTCGGGTAGTCGTGCTCCTGCCGGGCGTCGCACTTTGCACGGAGACGGCCTGAAGGACGGGCAATATCTCGCGGAACTGGAGGGAGGCATAACCAATCCGTGAAGACTCATCTGGTTTGGTGATAATGAGTTAAACCCGTCAGCCGCGCCTTGGCACGCCTGCTGCAAGGCTGGTGGCCATGAAAACATTCCTTCTGTCCTGCCTGGCTGCTCTGGCCTTGGTTTCAATCGTTGGCTGCTCTGATAGCGAACACCACGCCGACACGACGTCATCCTACCAGTCGGCCTCGATGACGTCGGACACCAAAGACATGCATCCGGTCCATCAATAAACCGCAGCTCAGGGCACAGGAAAAACATCCAGGGAGCTTGCGCTAGGTGTTCAGTCCCGAAGAGAGGTGGTGTTAGGCGCGACGATGTGCCAAAACCGGAGGAACTATGGGACAAGTATTACACGGGTGCGCCCGCACGACGGCGGCGGTGCGTCGGGCGATCCAATCTAGTCAAGAGAGCCTGATCG
>JAJSLK010000048.1 GCA_021272165.1 Methylacidiphilales bacterium | reverse complement strand
GTGGGCAAGCACGGGAACGAAAGAATGATCGGAACTTACGTGAAACAACAGGGCCACACGTACAAAAAGCTTCATGAGGACTATCAACTGGTTCTATTCTGAATCGGCAATACCCCGCTGCTTGCGGCGGGGTTCTTTATTAAAGGCCTTTTTCCGCAAGCTCCTGGAGGAGAAGAAGGGAGAGGCCTCTTTGCGGATGATTTTTATGCCCGCCCCTTGTTTTCTCCAAGGCTTCTCCGGCTGCTCCTTCTCGCAATCTCCGCAAACAGGGGGAATGCCTGACCATCCCGCGCCTATCTGCTTGCACTACCCTTGACGATGGACAGAATTGCCTCAAGTTTTTAAATCATGACCAAGCTTCGCTGGGGAATCATCGGAACGGGAGGTATTGCCAACACCTTCGCGGACGGCCTGCGCCGTTCTCAAACTGGGGAACTGGTCGCCGTGGCCAGCCGCACCAGGGCCAAGGCGCGTGACTTCGCTAAAAAGCACGATGTTCCGACCGCCCATGGCTCCTACTCCGAGTTGATGGCCGATAGGAATGTCGATGTCGTTTATATCGCCACGCCGCACCCCCAGCATCTCGAATGGGTCCTCGCGGCTGCCAAGGCAAAAAAGCACATCCTCTGCGAAAAACCGCTCGCGCTCCATCACGACGAGGCGGTGACCATGGTTCAGGCCGCGTGGGAAAACAGCGTTTTCTTCATGGAGGCCTATATGTACCGGTGCCATCCGCAGATCGCGCGCATGAGCGAGTTGATCCGCGCCGGCACTATCGGCGATGTCCGCTCCATCCAGGCCAGCTTTGGCTTCTTCGCGCCGTATGATCCTCAGAGCCGCCTCTTTGATCCGAGCCTCGGCGGCGGCGGCATCCTTGACGTCGGCGGTTACTGCACCTCCATGGTCCGCCTCATCGCCGGCGTGGCGCAGGGCAAGCCGTTTGCCGAAGCGGAAAAGCTCTCCGTCTTTGGCCAGATCGGCAAGGAAAGCGGAGTCGATGAATTCGCCACTGCGCTGATCGTTTTCCCGGGCGAGATCGTTGCCACCATTTCGTGCGGGCTGCGACTCCAACAGGAAAACAAGGTCCGCATCGAAGGCAGCGGCGGCTCTCTCACTCTGCCCCAACCCTGGACGGGTTCCACCAATGGCGGCGAAACGCCCCTCATCCTCGAACGCAACGGAGAGGCCCCGGAAACCATCACCATCACCTCGCCCCCCATTTTTGCCGTCGAGGCGGACATTGTCGGACACCACATTGCCCAGGGCCATCGCGAAGCCGCCTGGCCCGCTATGTCATGGTCCGACACCCTCGGCAATATTCGCCTCCAGGACGAATGGCGGCGCACGATGGACGCTCCCGGCCCCTTCACCATGGCCCGGCCCGCCGCATCACTGCATTAAGTTCGATTGCAAAATCGTCCAATCGACTTTACGTACTAATCATGAGCCATTCATCTTCCAATTGGGAACAGACTTTTACCGGACTCTTTCATGCTTCCGTCGAACGCTATCACCAGGGACACCAGAAGGCCTCCGGCCTCGTGGATGCCCAGGGCCACGTCTTTCTGAAATCGATCGGCTACACCGAGCAGGAATTTTTTGATTTCGTCGAAGACTTCTCCCGTGACGGCCAGCCCACGCCCCAAACTGCCCTGAAAATCGCTGCCGTCCGCCGCGACTATTTTCTCGAAGTCCAAAAGGGCAAACCCTCCACGCATCAGATCTCGATGGACACCCTGCCGCCCAAGGACGCCGAAGTCGAAGGCATCGTCTGGTTGCCCCGTATCCTGCCCAAGGCAGAGGCCAAGCTCCGCGGGGAAATGCCTCCCGATCTGATGTACGGCTGCGGCGGCGACCGGAAGTTCTTCGCCACCAACCAGATTGATCCCGCCGAATTCCTTCGTCGAGTCTGGAAAGCCCACGGAAACCACTCCGAAGTCATTTCCTGGGTTAAGGCCGCCGTCAAAAAATAATTCGTTCCGGCGATTAGTTCTAAATCCCGGAATGATTGAAGCTTTATGGCTCTCAATCATGTAATAACATCTGATTTTGTCCCCTCTTACGCGCCATCTAAATTTAACTTGGATTAGTTAATCGTTTTCAGTAGCTTACGCACGAAATGAAACATTTCTGGGGGAGTGTTATCGTCTTTATTGCCATTACGAGCTTTGCTCCGCTGGCATTGGGTTCGCCTGATTGGACAAATACAGGGCCCGATGATGATTTTAATAATGGCGCCAACTGGACCACATCCACTTCCACTGGCGTTGTACCAGGCCCTACGGATTCAGCTCATATTTTTCCGGGGTTTACGACCATTGCCGATCCATCCGCCAGTAATATCACGGTTCGTCAAGGCGGCTCCAATGATATCACGATTAACTCCACCACGGATCAAAACGTGGAAAGCCTGCTTATCAGCAGTAATTTTGACACGTTTCCCTCAACCAACGGCACCTTAAATCTTAATTTCCAAAATGGCAGCACTCTGTCCATCGGTGACGGCGCAGTCATCACCGGAACCTCCACGGTAAATTTTACTGGCAATCTTCAAATAGTCTCAGGGGGCTTTGGCTTTTCTGTTGGCACGGATGAGAGCACCATCGATTCGGGACAAGTGACCGGTGCCGGAACATTAAATTTGTCGTCAGGCACAGTTAATTTTGATTCGCAGCTGTCGACACTGCTGATTGGTGATGGCGTTGCCGGTGCAGTCACCCAAGGAAATAATTCCACCGTTATAGGTAGTGGCATCTTCATTGGCACGGTTAGCGGTTCCACGCAGGCGGCTGGAACCGGAACGTATGCCCTGACCGGCAATTCCGTATTGGATATGGGAACCCCCGGCAATCCCCAGGCTTCTAGCTATTCGATTTCGGTGGGGGAAGGCAACGGATCATCGGGAACTTTGACAATTTCCGACACCAGCTCTCTTAACGCCGCCAACGCCAATACCTCTTTCTTAATTGGCGATAATAAGGGAACCGGCATCGTCACCCAAAGTGGAAACACCACGGTTACGCTGGGGGGAAATAACAGCAATTTATACATTGGCAACTTGGGCGGAACGGGCACTTACAACTTTGTCTCCGGCAATCTCTCCATTTCCAACTTCAACACCATCATCGGCAACGGAGCCAACTCCACCGGCACTTTCAACCAATCCGGAGGCAATCTCATCTCTACTTCCAGTGGATTCGTTGTTGGAGATTCGGGCACGGGAACATACCTGCTTTCCGGCGGTACGGCTGATTTTCAGAACGGCCTGACTGTTGGCGAAGGGGCAGGAAGCGTGGGTACTTTTACCCAAAACGGAGGTGCGCTCACCATAGAAAATCAACTCTTTGATATCGGTGCCACGAGTGGCACCGGTACATATAATTTAGAAGGAGGGACCGCTACTTTGAATATCGGGGGTTTTGTTGGCGCAACGGGCAGCATCGATCAGACTGGCGGAACTTTAGTCGTTTCATTGGGTCAGGCTATCGATCTCTCCACCTTAGGCAGTTCCTATACCCTGGCTGGCGGCATACTCCAAATCGGCAATGATGGAGTGACCAATGGATTAACCGGCACCACCGGAGAAGGCACTTTCAATTTTGCCGGAGGTACGCTCCAAGTAAGCCCCGGCAGCTCGGACTTTACCGACGGGCTGGATGGCGCCGTCACCGGCAATTCAACGATCGATACGACCAATGCGAATGTCATTCTTTCCGGTGCGCTGACAGGTAACGGGACGCTGACCGTCACCGGCGGCAATACCGTCTCCTTGACCGGCGACAGTCACACCGCCGGCTGGGGTATCAACGTTGTCAATGGCGCCGTCAATGCCGACGCCTCGACCTTTCCTTCCTCCGGCAACATCACACTGGGTTCGGGCGGCGCCGGCGCTACCGGCATCCTCAACCTCACCGTGGGCAGTGGCGCGAATCCGCTGATCGGCAATCTGACCACCACCGGTTTGCAGGGCACCGCCGTTCTGAATGCCAATTTCAGTTCCAGCACGGATACTCTCGAACTCGGCGGAACGCCTCAGTTCAATGGCACCATCAACCTCAACGGCGGCGGCACGCTCAAAATCTTCAATGGCACCTTCGGGACCATTACCGACGGCGGTTCAAACAGCAACGTCGAAATTGGTGGCGACAACAACGTCGCTCAAACCGGAACCGTCACTCTGGCTGGGCCGAACAACTACGGCGGGCTTACCACCGTTAACAATAATTTCACTCTTATCGCCTCGAACCTGCCTGGAAGCGGAGGCGTGACCAACTTTGGCTCCCTCAGCACTGGTCTGACTCCCAGCACTCTGCCAACAACCGGAAATACCACTTTTACGGTCGGGGCTGCCACGCTGAGTGAAAGCAATACGCCCACCATGACCATCGGCGGCGCGCTCAATTCCTCTAACACCATCATGGTCAATAGCAACGGAACGACCTCCGATCTTTATCTCGTGAACCCGGCGGCCGGCCCCAGCACCATTAGCGGGACGGTCACCGTCCATGGCGTCGGCATTGTGACCAACCAGGTCATTGTTGATGCCCAGGGCGGTCTCGTCGCCGGAGCAGTCACGGCCAATGTGGATGGCGCTCACGTCCTTTTCAACGGTACGATCGAGCAGATCGGCGATTATCTGGTCCTGAATACCACCCAGATTGGAACTTCCTCATTTGCCCGGACGCCAAACCAACGGGCCGTCGCCGCTGTGATCGATCCAATCCTGACCTCGTCCAATCCGCCGGCCGGATTCACCCGTCTCGGCGTTGTTTTCAACGATCTGACCGCGGCGGAAATTCCCGGTGCTCTCGACCAGACGTCGCCCCAAAGCCTGCAATATTCCCGCGACATCGCCTTTGAAAACGCCACCTTTCTTGCCCAGCGGGTCAATGGCGCCCTGGCTGACCTGCGCGCCGGCTATCGCGGATTCGACACCACGGGCCTTAGCGTCATTGATCCGGTAATGAATTCCGGTCTCGGCCGCTCGCTCGGATCGCTTCTTGCCCTCAACTCCCATCAGCCTGCTCCGAACGGCGTGAACTATTATCCTGACGACTCCTCCGGCCCCGGCCCGATGAGCGAATCGCCCATCTCCAGCGGCACCATGTCCGACAGTGACAACCCCCTCATGGTTCCCTCCACCCATCCTGCTTCGGACAAGTATGTCCCGCCGAGCTCGCAATACAACGGCCCCGGCTTCAGCGAATTTATCAGTGGCGACATCATCCTGGCCGACCTCAACCAGAACCAGAGCGCTTCCAACGCGCCCTCCTCCAAGGCCAGCTATACCGCGGGCGACGCCACCGCCGGTATCGCATTCCGCATGACCTCCAATCTCTCCGCCGGCATCCTCTTCGATTACAATCACACCGATGCCAAGACCGACTCCGCCGGCAGCAAGACCAAAGTCGATTCCTACACGCCCGGTTTTTACGCCACCTTCTACGACCACGGCTTTTACATCAATGGCCTCGCCGCCTTCGGCTGGAACAGTTACTCCAACGACCGCACCACCATCCTCGGCGACACCGCCCACAGCTCGCCCAGCGGCCAGCAATACATCGGTAACCTCGACTTCGGCTACGATTTCTATCCCGACCGGCATTGGACTCTCGGCCCAACCCTCGGCCTGACTTACACGCATCTCGACGTTGATTCCTTCACCGAAACCGGCTCGCCCGGCGCCGACCTGCTGGTCCACAGCCAGAGCGCCGACAGCCTCCGCAGCCGCCTCGGCGGTCATGTCGCTTACACAACCCATTCCGGCAGCATTCTCTTCCAGCCCAACTTCAGCTTGATGTGGCAGCATGAATATCTCGACGACAGTTCCGGTATCACCAGCCAGTTCGCCGACTTCAGCTCCGCACCCCTAACCATCAACACCGCCGCGCCCAGCCGGGACAGCGCGCTGATTGGCCTCGGCGTCACCGCTACGCTCGATAATTCCCTTTCGTTCTACCTCAATTACATCGCCGATGTGGGCGCGGGCGATTATTATGCGCAGAGCGTGATCGGCGGTCTCAAGGCCCGCTTCTAGGGCCTGTTCAATAGGCGTTAACAGGCCCTAAAGCGCAGCCGGCTCAGTTAAATCGCCTGCTGGGGTGGACCGTCAGTCCACCAGCTTGAAAGCCGCGCGGTCGGCACCGCCGGAATCGCCAGCCCCGCTTCAGTGTAATGCGACGTATCATTGAAAAGCGTCAACCGCGCTCGCGTCGGGTCCTTGAAATCGACGATATTCAGTGCTGCGGGACTTTGATCGAGATTATCCCGGTAACGGCGCGGATCGAATCCCAGCAGCGAGCTCAACAAAAGCCGGATCGTCGCCTTGTGCGAAACGACGACGATACTCCCGCCCGGATGGGTCTTCACCAAATCGATCAACACCGGCAGCGCCCGGGCTGTCACCGCCAGGCCGCTTTCTCCGCCGGGCGGCGCGAACGTATAGGGATCCTGGTCCCATTCCCGCGCCTCGGCCGGGAACTTCTTCTGCACCTCCTCCCGCGTCATTTCCTCCCAATGTCCGTGCGAAATTTCCCGCAGCCCGTCTCGCGGCTGGACTTCCAGCCGGTGCGGTTCCGCCAGGATTCGCGCCGTCTCCAGCGTCCGGCTCATCGGCGAGGCATAAACCGCCTCAATCAATTCACTTTGCAGGCGAATAGATAATCGCCGCGCCTGCAGGCGCCCTTCATCCGAAAGCGGCACATTCGTTTCGCCGGCAAATCGATCCTCCGCGCTCAAAATCGTCGCACCGTGTCGAACCAGGAAAACTCGCGTTTGTGTGGAGGACATAACCGGGCCACAAACTAACCCTCCCGGAACCGGAGATCAATGGCTCTGATTTCCCTGGCCGCCCGAACCGTCGGGTAAGGAGTTGGCCTCACGGCCAACTCCTCCCCTAAGAACCGGACGTGAGAGTTTCCCCTCATCCGGCTCAAGCCGTTATAAGCTCCGGGTCAGCGGAGCCGGTTTTCACGACGGATTTCTGCGAGTCTCCGG
>JAJSLK010000066.1 GCA_021272165.1 Methylacidiphilales bacterium | reverse complement strand
TGGAAAGCTCACTTTGATGGCAGCCAAAATCGTGAGTTTTGGATCCAAGAATCATCTCGCTTTCGTCGTGGCAGCCCCAAGCTTTGTGAAAAAAAGTTTCAGATCTTTCAGATTTTTGAAAACGACTTTCGTAAATCGTTGAAAATCAACGAAAGAAAAGCGGAGCCGGAGGGATTCGAACCCTCGGTACGGTTTTAAGGCCGTACAACGGTTTAGCAAACCATCGCCTTCAGCCACTCGGCCACAGCTCCTTGCACTGACGATCAATGACTTCGTTCTGTGCGGCGATAGTAATCTAAGTCATTGATCAGCTCGTTGACCGGCGCCTGTGGGCCCTTCAACTGAGCGTTCGACCGTTTATACGAGAGCCCTCGATCAATGGCAAGCCGCGTCCACGGCAATCCCAACCTATACGTCGCGCTGTGCTCGGACGTAAAGGTCCAGAACGTCTTCTCCTCATGCGGTCCAATGGGAAAAACCAGCAACGCCAGCGTCGAAAGCAAAGCCAACGCGAGAATCGACTAACTGCCCGGTGAAAGTTGTATTCGATGCGAGAATATGGCTGCCGCCGGTGACTGTTCCTGAAAGTCCCCATTATTAGTTTTTCTTTTGTTTTGAATAATAAACTAATATATTGGCAGCTAACTTCACATCAGCTTGTTTTACACTTGTATTTGGGAAAATTAGGTTAAATAGTATGGTTGTGCATACCAATCAAAGACCAAGTGCCCGTAAGCGCCTTGCCGCCGCTCTCACCGAAGAAATCCTAACCAAGCCTGAATCCGGCCCCTTCCAGCTAGCAAGTGAATACCAGCTCTGTGAGCGATATCATCTCAGTCGTGTGACAGTTCGGTTGGCATTAAGTGACTTGGAAAATCGCGGACTCATCTATCGCAAGCATGGTAAGGGCACCTTCGCGCATGGCCGCGGCACTCGTCCTACCAAGATGGTCGCTCTCCTTCTCAAAACCTCGCCCCAGACCGAGCACTGGCCCATCTCCGAAATGATTCGCGGCATCCAGAATATTCTCTCCGTCCAGCGCGTGCCCGTTCTGCTCGTCAACACATCGCCCTCGGAATGGACACCGGAAATGGCCGGTAATCTCGGCGGCGTCATTGTCTTCCCTTCGCAGGTCACGTCGGCTGACCTTATCGAACTCAACAACCGAAAGCTCCCCTATATCATCGCCGGTGAAACCATCGCTCTGCCCGGTCCCCAGGTCAGCCTCGGCCAGACGGAAGCCGCCCGCAAAACCACGGAGAATCTGCTTCAACAAGGCCATCGGCAGATCGCCCTCCTCACCGGTTACGATCCCAATTTTGATGCCGCCAAGCGCGAGGGAATTTATCAGGCACTTCGGGCCGCTCACGTCGATCCTGCCGCCGTTCCCGAATTCGATGCCACTCGTTGTGAAGGCGGCGCCGAAGGTGCGGTCCGCGCCATCCTTGCCCTCCATCCCTCGGCCGTTGTCGCCTTCGACGACAGCCTCGCCACTCTCCTCTGCCTACGTGCGCGCCAGGACATGGGCCTCACCATTCCCGGCAATATGAGCGTCGCCAGCTTCCACGATTCCCCTTACCTCCGCTACCTCGATCCGTCGCTCACCACCGTCCAGTTCGACTTCCTCGGCGCCGGCCGCGCGGCCGCGGAAGCGCTCAATCGCGCCATGCTCACCGGCGAGCCGGTTCAGAACATCACGTTCGAGCCCATCCACCGGCCCGGCCAAACCATGATCTCCGTCGATCACGGGATTAGTTCCTAGAACTCATTTCAAAAGTAGACACGGGCCGCGCCGGAGGAGATTTTGACTGACGGCAAGGAGCCGAGCGAGGAGCATAGCCGTAGCTACGTGACGAGCGAGCGACGCAGCCACACACCGGCCAAAAGGATCCCCGCCCTTGCGGGTTGCTTAAACAAAGCCTTCCAGCGGCGTTGCTCCTTCGGTCGAGATGCACCGGGGCATCACTCCCTCCCTCGCGCCTGGCTGGAAGGCTTTGTTTAATGCAACGCGACCCATGGCTACTTTTGCAATGAGTTCTAGCACCTGTCTTAAAATCTGAATCCGGTCTGCAGAATTAGCACCGTTGCGTCCGGCGTCTGCGTTGTCAGTCGGGCACCCGGGTGAAAAACCTCCTGCACGCTCGCCTGAATTGTCATCCACGCCGTCATCTGGATTTTGTAATCCCCCTCCAACACGGCCTCATAGTCGCCCGCCGGAAAAGCACCCGGGAACGACTGATTGATCGTCCTCTGGATATTCTGTACTTCACTGCTCACGCCCAGATACGAAAACGCGAGGCCACATGTATCGTAATCGCGTCCCGGTAAAAGTCCCCGGTAAACCAGTCCGCCATCCGCACCCCATTCGTAAAGATTCCGGTCCGGCGGCGCGTAACCGCCCCGGACAAAGGCCACCAGCCCCTTGTGGGCCGGATCGTCGTTGCCCACCGGCTGATACAATGTCTGCTCCCCCAGTACGTAGAGCCCGTAATTATCGTGATAGTTCGTCACGTTCACGGGAAAACCATACAACCCCTCCAACGCGTTGTTGTCCGAGAAATCGCCCGTCTGATAATAGCCGCCGAATTTATACGAGCCCGGCAGCCCCTTGTCTCCCGGCGCCATGTTCAACTTGTAACCGAGTTCATAGTACGAAAGCACCCCGCTTTGGTTGTCGAGATTGAACGCCGTACCCGAATAAGTCTGGTCCGGATTCCCCCCGTAAACACCTGCCTGCACGTATAACTGCGGCGTCGGATCGATCCGCACCCGAATACCCGGCGAGGTGAATGGAATCGAGGCCAGGCCATGCTGTTCGCTCGGCAGGAACGGCCGCGGGAACACATTGAACGCCATCGTCGGAAAGAAAAAGGTCTGGTTGATAAAATTGATCGAACTGAGATTATCGTAGAGATCCGGCACGATGAAATCCTGATCGATCCCCATCAACCCGAACTTCAGCGAAAATTTATCGTCTAAAAGTTTCTGCTCATACCACATCTCCCACAGCCGAAAACAATGGTTCAGATCGAGCAGGCTCACCCGGTTCACGTCCCCGACATAACTCGCGGAAAACGGATCGCCGTGAATTAACAGCGTACTGACGTGAAAATGGCCGCCCTGGAAATCGGCCAGCTTGCCAAAATCAACATCCATCGCCCCCAGCAACCCGCCTTCGTAAACCGAGCCCGTCTTCAGGCCGCCGGAAAGATTGTTTGCCACCGCGCCGAGGTAATCGAACTCGAAATCAATCCCGTACTGTTTCGAAAGTTTCGCCCGATAACCGTCCCAGTCTCCCAACATATAGTCCTGCGTCGCCCACTTCATGAACCAGCCCTGATCATTCGCCGACGCTGTGGCGGTGGGCGAGGCGGACGTTTCCATCCCGGCAATAAGAGGCTGCGCCCATACGGCCAATAAAAGACAACACAAAAAACAAGTTTTATTCATCGTGTTTCTCTTGTGCTACCGGTTTTGATTTCCCCAGCTTTTCCTGCCAGACGCCTTTGATAATGCCCCGGAGCAAATCGCCGGTGGAACGCAAATAACTGACCGCCACGCCCGCCGTCTGATAAGCCAGGTACACGTCGTTCGCCGGGAACCGGCTCTTCGAGGCGATATAGACATATTTGTTCGAGCCCCGATATTTCGATTTGTGAAAGGCCAGGCCGCGGAAATTATAGATGTCGTTACCGTACCGCTCGCACAACTTGAAATAATGGGTGCAGAACGCGTCGTCGTTGAATTTTCCCTCGTCCATCTTCACGAATGGCGCCAGGCAAAGATTCAGTGTCTCGATCCCCTCCTGCCGAAACACCTCGATTGCTTCCATGTGAATCGCCGTCGCGATTTTTCCGTAATGAATCTCATCGCAGCGCACCGTATTGGCCGCGTACCCAAACACTTTTCCCTGGCGGTACATCGGATCGTAAAAGACAAAGCCGATCGCCTTGCCCGACAGATCGAAGGCCACAAATTTCCGCACCCCTGGCTCGTGAGCGAAAACCGGCGGTCGCGCGTAGATCCAGATTTCGCGCGTCTGCAGAATCTTCGTCTGCATCCAGACTCGCGACGCGTCCTGCAGCTGCTCCACCGGCACTGTCTCGATCTCCACTTCCCGGATCGTCACGCCCTTCCGTTTCGCCTCGTTGCGGGCCCGCTTGATCAGGTCCAGCTCCTTCCAATTCCCCTGGGTATTATAGGTCTGTACGTCCAGTTCCGGCTCCGGGCCGCCGCAATTGGCCTTAAAGCCCAGCATCCGCAGCTCCGCCGCGAAATCCTCCGAAATAACCAGAAAACAACTGTCGGGGTTCCATCGCAAAAATTCCTCCACGAGCTTCGTCCGATCCTCCGGCGCGCACAACGGATTTTCCAGCGCAATGCATCGTCCCTTCGGCGCGAAAACCGAATGAAACGCCTTCGCGTAGGCGATGTATCCCTTGTCGGTAATGAAATATTCCAGGCCGTCCTGCAGCGTTGCGTAGGAAAGCGCCTGATCACCGTGGTTCCGCACGAACGGCAGCAGCAGCTTCTCCTTTTCCTGTCGCGTAAATCGCTTCGCTGCCTTGCCCTCAATCAATCGCGGACTCCCCAGCGGCGTGTTGGTGTTGGACAAAATCCATTCCGCCGTAAGTTCGAAAACCTTCGCCCGGTTCCGGTCCAGATGCCCCACATGCCCGTTGCCGGGGACAATCTGCAGGTCCTTTTTGCAACGCAATGCCGCATGCAGCAGATGCGCTGTCTTCGGCGTATCGAGTTGATCCTCCTCGCCCCAGATCACCAGCGTCGGCGCGGTGATCCCCGGCACGCGCTTGATCGTGTCGACGTAAAAAGCCTCCTTCGATCCCGGAAAAGGAAATGCCATGCTCGCCTTCAGCGTCGTCGGATCCTCGTGCAGCCGCTGATCCACCGCCGGATCGGACGCAATGGCAATCGGCCCGGTGATCTTCGACAACGGATACCGCATGTCGTCGCCCGTCATCCTTTTCTTGATCGTCCCGATTAGCACACAGACCCGCAGGATCATGTCGAGGATGAACGGCAACGACGTCCGCACCGTCGCATCCAGCGCGATCAGCGCCCGCAGCCGATGATCCACCAACGCCGTCTCCAAAATCGCCGTGCCGCCGGAAGATAACCCAAGTGCGCAGATCTTGTCTGGATCGATCCGCTTGTCCGTCACCAGATAATCGATGGCCGCCTGCAAATCAGGAACCCATTGTTCCATCCGCACATGAAACCGTTCCCCCTCGCTCTCGCCATGCCCATGCATGTCGGGAACATGACACGCGATACCGCGATTTACCATGTAGTCACACATCTCCCTATAATTCCGGTGATGCTCGCCCGCCCCATGGCTAATCAGCAGAACTGGGAAAGGCCCTGATCCTTCAGGTAAATAAAGGGAGCTGTTAACGGAATCGCCCAGTGAGGTTAGGCGAATCTTCTCCTCAATCATCTTAGGCAACATACAAGCTATAAATTCGACGGGGGCCAATGCAAAAAAAACTTTAGGCAAATGTTTGATCGAGATGATGAAAGGAGCTGAGGTGTTTACCAGATAAAGCATTGATTCACTTGCTACAGAGGATGGACAAACCTTGTTTTGTCTCCTAGCCTAAGAGGTGTTAAGTTACATTGGGCAGAGGGTGTTACGCGAAAGGGAAAAGCGCGAATCAAAAGGACAAGAGAGAAATTGTATGGTGTCCAAAAACGAACATGCCGAACTAGTCGTAAAGGACAAAAAGGGATTACTTTTGATTGATGATGATCCAAGTATCATTGCTTCACTCCGTTTGTTGTTTGAGTCTGACTATGAAATGTATGAAGCCTCTACGGTCGGGGAGGGGTTGCGCCTATTTATGCTCTTGCATCCGCCCGTCGTCATTCTCGATTTGAAATTACCTGACCGTGGCGGGATCGACGCCCTGCGCGAAATTCGCTCCCTCGATCCGGCGGCTGCGGTTGTCATCCTTACCGGCTATTCCACACGAGCTGCCGCGGAGGAGTCCGTTCGCCTTGGCGCCGTCGACTATATCAACAAGCCCTTCGTCGCCAGTGAACTGAAGAAGCGTGTCGCCAAACTGATATCTCCCCGCTCCCTGGCATCCAATTCCACCGGTCTGAACGACAAGGAAATTTCGATGATCGAAAGCGTCGCGGGTTTCCGCGAATTGCAAAATGCCTCCGCCGCATTTCTTCATGACGTCGCCGGCCCTCTCTCCTGCCTCATGGCCGGCTCTGACCTCCTCAGCCAGAAAGTCAACGAAACTGACGAACTCATCTCCGAGGAGCTCCTCCCCATCGTCTCCATGATGGGCGACAGCGTCCGTTACCTCCGCGCCCTCGTCGAACAATGGCGCGCCTTCTCCGATCTCCACGTCCTGCTCAAGGACAAATGCGATGTCCAGCAAGCCATCGACCTCGCCGTTAGCCAGGTCATGGACCTGATGGCCGCCTCCAACGTCGTCCTCCAGATCCATACCCAGCGCAAAAGCTGCCACGTTGCCGGCAATCATTTCGCCCTCGCGCGGGTCCTTATCAATCTTCTGAAAAACGCCTATGAAGCCGTCTCTCACACGGATGGACGTATCAGGCTCACCGTCACCACGAGCAATAACGCCATGCAGCTCGTCGTCTCAGATAATGGCCCGGGCATCACCCCGGACCACATGGCCAAGCTCTTCACGCCCCGCTTCACCACCAAAACGAACGGACGGGGCCTGGGGCTTTTTATTTCCAATAAGATCATCGAAGCAGTGGAAGGAAAGATTTCCGTGCACTCGCCCGGTATCATGAACGGCACTGACTTCACGATCACGTTGCCGCTCGTCTAAAATTCCTAATGTCTGTCGCTCCCGAACTATCCAACGAGAGCCTGATTGTTTGCGAGAACAGTCAGGGCTCCAACATACGGGCCACGTTGTTGCGCATGACCCGCTATGTCGTCAGTTTCGAGGTCTACAATCCCTACAGTATTCTCCAGCTCTCGGAAGTCCTCAACATCTTCAAGATCGTCATCAACAACAACACGATCTATTCCGGCCGCGCCATCATCACCGGCATCGTCAACACCGGCCTCCTCCTGGTCTGCGAGGCCTCCCTCGACGAGGAAAGCTGGCTCGATGTCGACCTCCTCTCCCCCGTCACTCAGCTCGAACGTCTCGCCTCTGATTTTGAACGCCTGATCGATGATTGGGCCAAAATCGAAAAGGTCTCCCCCGAAATGAAAATTGTCATCTCCGACATGCAGGCGCTTTTGCGGGACATGCGGCGTTGGCTTGAGCAGGTGGAGCATTCGCTGCGCACCGTCACCTCGCCGGAACGGCAAAAATTAGAATTAAGCATCATCGAGAAGCTCAACAAGCTCGTTCTCCCCATCACGAACGAAATCTTCCAAAAATTTGAAGACATCGCCGGCGCCATCCAGGAAGAAGTAAAAGCCGTGCATCGAGCCTATGCCCGCCGTCAACTGCATCCGTTCCTTCTGGCCTCGCCTTTTATTTACCGAACCTTTCAGAAACCGCTGGGATATGCAGGCGATTATGAAATGGTGAACATGATCCTACGCGATCCGACCGAAGGAGCATCCCTTTTTGCCAAGGTCATCAATACCCGGTTCGTAAACGGCGCACCGGCTGAAGCCCATCGCAACCGCATCAAATATCTCAGCCAGGCTCTACGCACCGAAACGCGCAAACGCGCCAAGCTCGGCCAGCTTACCCATATCTTCAATCTCGGCTGCGGGCCGGCCAAGGAAATCCAAGACTTTCTCACCTTTGACGATCTCTGCGACCGGGCGACGTTCACCCTCCTCGATTTCAACGAGGAGACGCTCGCCTATACGGGCAAGCTGCTCAACGAGCTCAAAATGAAGCACCAGCGCCAGACTCCGATCACCATGATCCAACGCTCGGTGCACCAGATTCTCAAGGAAGGCCGCCGCGGGACCGAGATCGGGAGAAACAGCCTCTACGATATCGTCTATTGCGCCGGCCTTTTCGATTATCTCTCGGACCGCATCTGTCTGCGCTTGATGGATATTTTTTACGAGATTGTCGCTCCAGGCGGCCTGCTTATCGCCACCAATGTCGAGGCCTCCAATCCCGACCGCCAGATGATGGAATATATCATGGACTGGCACCTCATCTATCGCGATTCCAAACAGCTTCTCGCCCTATCCCCGCAAAAGGCGCCGCGCGAAAACTGCCGCGTTCTTTGCGATGAAACCAAGGTCAATCTTTTCCTGGAAGTGCGAAAACCCCTTGGCGATGGATGAACCCCATTTAAACACGGAAAGCAAACAGGCTTATGCCGAGTACAATCGGCATTTTCGCATCACCAGCTTCAAAGTGGGATGCATGCTGGTATTCGGCCTTATGCCTGCCGGAATCCTGCTCGATTATTTCGTTTATCCGGAAAAACTTGGCCTTTTCTTCGTCCTGAGAATTCTTTGTTCGGTGCTTGCCCTCATTCTTTGGGGCCTACTCAGCCTTTCCGTGGGCCAACGCCATTTCCGGATATTCGGCATGCTTTGCTTTATTTTGCCGTCTCTCTTCATCGCGATCATGATCTACCGTTCCGACGGCGAGCAATCCTCCTACTATGCCGGACTCAACCTCGTTCTCATTGGCATGACCTGGGCCGCCCAGGTCGAATTTGTCGAATCGATCATCGCCTCCTTTCTCACCATCCTCATGTATTGCGTGGCCTGCTTCGCCAACGGTCCTGTCGCCGGCACCGTGATGTTTAACAATCTCTACTTCATTGTCCTTACTGGCATCATCGTCATCACCGGCAGCTATTTCGTGAATCGCCTCCGCTTCCGCGAATTCACCCTTCGCGCTGAACTCGATACCAGCCGGAAAGACCTCGAAGTCTCCAACCGCAAGCTCGTCGAAATGGACAAGGCCAAGTCCGAATTCTTCGCCAACATCAGCCACGAGCTCCGCACCCCGCTCACTCTCCTCATCGGCCCGCTCGAAAAACTCCGTACCGACCTGGCCAAAATTTCCGCCGGCCAGCAGACCGAATTGCTCGAGATTATGTACGGCAATGCCATGCGCCTTCTGCGCCTCATCAACGACCTCCTCACGCTTGTCCGAGTCGACTCCGGCACGCTCGTCCTGCGCAAGGAAAGCTTGCTGGTCAAAGCTTTCCTTGAGGGCCTCGCTCAGTCGGTCACACCCATGGCCCAGCAATGCCATCTCGAATTCACTGCCGAGATCAGCATTTCTCCCGACAAATCGGCCTGGCTTGACCGCGATAAAGTCGAAAAAATTGTCTACAACCTTCTCTTCAATGCCTTCAAGTTCACACCCGCGAAAGGCAACGTCCGCTTTACCGCCGCAATGAATGGCGATACGCTCGAACTCGCCGTCAGCGATACCGGCGTTGGCATTGCGCCCGATGATCTCCAAAAAATCTTTGACCGCTTCTGGCAGGTCGAACGCTCCACCACTCGCCGCTACCAGGGCGTCGGTATTGGCCTAGCGCTCGTCCGCGAACTCGCCGTCATTCATGGCGGCGAAGCTTCCGCCGAAAGTGACCCGGGCCGTGGCACCACCATGCGTATCCGGCTCGATCTCTCCGAACCGGCGATCGTCGAATCAGAAAAGTTGGAGCCTGAAATTCCCCAGAACGAGGAAAACACCGTCTGGCTCAGCCGCCTCTACCGCCGCGCCGAGCTTTTTCCTGCCCATGTCGCCAACGGCGCTGAACCGTCCCGTCCCGAATCCGCCGCAAGCGAGGATATGGATCAGGTGCTCATCGTCGATGACGAACTCGACATGCGCCGCTTTCTCCATTCCCAATTGTGCGACATCTACCGCGTCAGCGAAGCCCGCAACGGTGTCGAGGGCCTCGCCCTCGTGCAGAAGGAAGACTTCAGTCTCATCCTCCTCGACTTCATGATGCCCGACATGGATGGCCTCGAAGTCATGCGCCGTCTCCGCGAAATTCCGAAGGTCCAGAACACTCCCATCATTATCCTCACCGCCCGCGCCGATGAAGACTTCAAGATCAAAACGCTCAAGGCCGGCGCCACCGATTTTCTCACCAAACCCTTTTCTTCCACCGAGCTCATGGTTCGCGCCAACAACATCGTCTCCGTCCAGCGGCTCCAAAAGCAGCTCCTCAAAAAAACCGGCCAACTCGAAGAGGCGCTCGAACTCATCAAGGAAACCGAAAGCCAACTTGTCCATCAGGCCAAGATGGCCTCACTCGGTCAACTTAGTGCAGGATTAATGCATGAAGTTAATAATCCCCTTAACTTTGCCAATACTGCCTTCCATCTTCTCAAAAAGCGTCTCAACAACTCCCCCGGTGGCAATCTCGAATCATTGGCCAAACCTTTGGCCGACATTCAAGACGGTATCAAGCGAGTCGTCGAAATCACCTCCGGCCTTCGCACCTTCACCCATCCCGATACTACTTCTTTTAGCCAAGTTGATCTTAATGAGGCAGTTACATCAGCAATCCGCTTTGTACGAATTGACAAGGATCAAATCTCGCTTCAAGTCAACATCCCCAAATCTACCATGGCCCGGGGAAACACCAACCAGCTTATCCATCTCTTTATCAACATGCTTCAGAATTCTATCGATAGCCTTCAGGAGAAGGCCGCTCCCCATAAGGAGATCAAAATCGATGCTGAGACACGCAGTGACGGCGTTGAAGTCACCTTTTATGATAACGGCAAAGGCATCGCCCCCGATCATCTCCCTCGCATCTACGACGCTTTTTTTACAACGAAAAAGGTTGGTTCCGGCGTCGGTTTAGGGCTCAATATATCCCATCGCATTGTCGCGCATCATGAGGGCCGTATCATGGTTGAATCACAATTGAACGAATATTGCCGATTCCGCATCATCCTTCCGCAGTCCAAAACCTAACTTGTTCTATGAATCCCACCTACGACTATCGTCAATATTCCGTCCTCTATGTTGACGATGAACCGCAGACCGTCGCCAATTTTAAGGAATACTTCTCCGATACGTTCGACGTACAGATTGCTACAAGTGGAGAGGAGGCTTGGAATCTCTTCTCAGCCAATCCCGATCGCTTCGCCATTGTCATGACCGATCAGCGGATGCCAGAAAGCCCCGGCGTCGAGCTTCTGCAAAAGGTACGCACAAGTCAGCCGCGCGTTATCCGCGTGTTGGCCACCGCTTATTCCGATCTCGATGCCGCCATCGCCGCAGTCAATTCCGGTGCTATCTACAAGTATATCACGAAGCCGTGGGACCCGCCCATGCTCGAAATGACCCTAAAACGTGGCATGGAATTTTTCCTCGTCCAGCGCGAGCGCGACATGCTCCTGCATGAAAAAATGTTCGCGCTCCAGCGGCTCATGATGACCGATCGCCTCATCAGTCTCGGAGTTTTCGCCGCCGGCTTGAATCATCATCTCCGCAATTCGCTCACCGCGGTAAAAACCTTCCTCGATCTCACCCCTTCCAAGCTCAAGGGCGAAATGCTCAACATCGAGCATCTTCGCAATCCCGATTACTGGCATGACTTCTACCAGACCGTTCAGGACCAGATCGCCAAAGTCGTTTCCGTCCTGCAGGAAATCAAGGAAATCCCCGAGCCGCCGACCCTGCCGATGACCGATGATATTTCCGTCAACACCCTTTTGCGCGAGGCCGCCGATGCCCAGGCCGTGGCTTTCTCCGCCCGCAAGATCACCGTAACCATCCAGCCCGGCCAGGTTCCGAACATCAAGGGCAATGCCCAGATGTTGCGTCGCGCCTTCGACTTCATTCTCCAGGACGAGGCCCTCAACGTAAACCCCGAAGGGAAAATCGTTCTTTCCACCGCCGCCCACACCAATGCGGCCGGCCTCACCGGTGTTCTCATCTCCATCGCCGACAGCGGCCCCGCCATCTCCTCCTCGGCTCTCCATTGCGTCTTCGATCCCTTCTTTGTCCGCCGAAACCTGCCCCAGGAATACGGCCTCAACCTTCTTACCGCTTTCTTCCTCGTCTACCACCACGGCGGCGAGATCGTGGCCCAGTCGAGCCAGCTCGGCGGTACCCTCTTCGAAATTTTTCTGCCCGATGATCCGCAGAAAATTTCCACCCGGACCGACAAGGATGAATTTCTCCAGCGCGTCTTCGCCACCGAAAAAGTCTGGGAAAAACTTCTTCTCCAAACCTAAGATCTCAAAGCGATGGCATCCCAGCCTCAGCGGCCTAGCGCTCTGTTGGTCGATGACGATCCCCAGGTGCTACAAGCCATAGGGATGCTCTTCTCCGTTATGGGTTGGGAAACGATCGAAGCGCCCAAAAGCAAAAACGCCCTCACTTTCATGCTGGAACGCCATTTCGATCTGGCGGTCGTCGACCTGCGCATGCCTGAACTCAACGGCCTCGAGCTCTGCATTCAGGTCCGCAAGCAGCTCGGCGAAAAAGCGCCCATCATCTTCCTCCTCACTGGCTATATTGACCACAAAACGCAAACCGAAGTCGAGAATTCCGGTGCCCAAACCGTCCTTCTCAAGCCGATTGGCCTCAAAGAAATGCAGGAGGCGCTCAAGAAAGCCGGGCTGCCGCATTAAGTCAAGGATCAGCTTGTCACCAGCTTGATTCGCGTGTCGCGATAATCCTCGTCGTCCGCGGAATCATCCCAGGCGAATACCACGGGACCGAACCGCCGCCCTCGCGATGCCACCCATGGCAGCGCTGCATTCGGATCGCTTCGCTTATGCCAGCCCACGAGAGTCAATTCATATTGCTCCAACTGCACCGGCACTGTCAGCGATTGCGGTCGCAGAATGTAACTGCCGACCTGGTTTTCATAGCGCAGCCCATTGATGTAAATCAACACGGCCTGCTCCCAGGCCGAATCAAAGCTCGCGAAAAGATGCACTAATCGGCCCGCCGGAATGATCAACGACAACGCCGAAGTCGGCGTCAGCGTGGATTCAATTCCTTCCGGATCCAGGTTGATCGGCATGATGCCCGAGCTTCGCCTTCGGAGGCGAATTGGCGAGCCCAAAATAAACCGGGCGGAAGAAACTGCGTTCCTTACCGGCCCAGGACCATTTCCTGTTCCTCAGGCGTTTCTTCCACTTCGATATCGTCCTTCTCTTCGAGCAAGTCGAGGATTTGCGCCGCCATGGTTCTTTCCCCGGCAATGAACCCATCGTGGTGAGAGTCGGCCTGCGGCAGGTTCATTTCCTCGCCCGCCATCGGTTGAAGTTCCAACATTTTCGATTTTGCCAAATCCCGCACCCGTTTCAATTTGGTTCTATCATTCATCCCCCAATAAACGCCTCTGCGGGATGATTTCAAGGGCCTCTTTTCGGCCTTACTTCCGCTGCCAGCGCTTTGGCTTTTGTCGTGCAATCTGCATCGTCGCCCGCAATTCATACCGGCTGCCCTTGAGGAACGATTCGAGCCGCGTCCTGAATTCCGGCGTCCATGTAATTCCGTAGTGGTCTGCCGGTGCCAGCTCAACGCTCGCCTTTTCCTCGCCCGTTCCCCGCGAACAAACCAGGCGCAGTTTCACCGGTCCTGGCGCGTCCATCACCAGTTCGCGCAGTTCCGACCATCGCGTCGGTTCGAGCCAATCTTCCAGCGGCAGGTGGAGCGCCAGCTCGCGCAAAAGCTGCTCGTGCGCCTCCGGCAACCACAGGATTTGCACGGCGCGAAACTTCGGCTGATCGTCGCGCCGATCCAGCGTGCCCGAAATCACCACCACATCGCCCACGCTGATGGGACGTGGCAACGCAGCATAGGTGTCGGGAAAAACCAGCACCTCGAACGATCCGGTCAGATCCTCGAAGGTCACCCGTGCCCATGGCTTCTTGTCCTTCTGCGTCGTACGCACCTCCACTTTCGTCACCAGTCCGCAGATGCGCGTCTCGATCTCCTCCAGAACTTCCTTCAGCTGCGCCACCGTGTGCATCTGAAACGCCCCCAGGTCGACAACGTAATCGTCCAGCGGATGCCCCGTGATGTAAAACCCGAGCAGCTCCTTCTCATATCCGAGCCGCTCGCGCAACGGAAAATCAGGTGCGCCGTTTCCATTGGCCGCCGTACTCGATTTCTTCGCCGCCGGCTCCATGGGTCCCAGCAGATCGAGCAGCGACGCCTGTCCCGCATCGCGGTCGCGCGCCTGAGCGCTCGCCTGCGCCAGCGCCCCGTCGATGTGGGTCAGCAGTTCTGCCCGGTTCGAGCCAAACTCATCGCACGCGCCCGATTTTACCAGGCTTTCCAGCAACTTCTTGTTCACTGCTCGCGACTCGACTCGCGAGCAAAGGTCATGCAGGTCGCGAAAAGGCCCGCCCTTTTCACGCGCCTCGATGATCATTCGTACCGCCGCCTCGCCCACGTTTTTGATCGCCGAAAGCCCGAACCGGATCGTCTTGTCCTTCACCGTAAAAACGCTTCCGCTTTCATTCAGACTCGGCGGCAGGATTTCAATCTCCATCGCCCGTGCCTCGGCCACGAACAGCGCGATCTTGTCGGTGTTGTCCAGTTCGTTGGAAAGCAACGCCGCCATGAACTGCACCGGGTATTGCGCCTTTAGCCATGCCGTTTGGTAAGCCAGCACCCCGTAGCAGGCGCTATGGGCCTTGTTGAAACCGTAGCCGGCGAATTTGTCGAGCACGTCGAAAAGCTGGTTGGCCTTGTCGGCCTTGATGCCATTGGTCTTGGCGCAGCCCTCGATAAAAATCGCGCGCTGCTTCGCCATTTCCTCCGGCTTTTTTTTGCCCATGGCTTTGCGCAACAAGTCGGCGGAACCAAGGGTGTAGCCGGCCAGCGCCTGCGCCGCCTGCATCACCTGCTCCTGGTAAATCATGATGCCGTAGGTCTCCTTCAGGATCGGTTCGAGCAACGGATGGTCGTATTCAATGGGCACGAGACCGAGCTTTCGATCGGAGTAGGCGGGAATGTTCTCCATCGGGCCCGGGCGATAGAGCGCAACAAGCGCAATGATATCCTCAATCTGCTTCGGCTTGAGCCGTCGGCACAAGTCGCACATCCCCGGCGATTCCACCTGGAACACCCCGGTGTTCTGCGCCCGGCTGATCATCTCGAACGTCTCCTCGTCATCGAGCGGGATTTCCATCGGCGCGATTTTCTTCCCGGTCGTCTCCTCCACTAGCCGCAACGCATCCTGGATCACCGTCAACGTCTTCAGCCCAAGGAAATCCATTTTCAGCAGACCCAGCTCGCCGAGCGGCTCCATCGAATACTGGGTCACAATGCCGTTGTGATCGTCCAGCGTCAGCGGCACGTAATCGGTCAGGTCGCGATCCGAAATCACCACGCCTGCGGCATGAACGCCCGCCTGCCGGGAGACGCCCTCCAGCGTCAGCGCCGAGTCGATCACCTGTCGCGAAACTTCCTCCTCGTCGTAGGCCCGCTTGAAATCGGGGCTCTCCTGCAGCGCTTTCTCCAGCGTCATCTTCGGATCAAATGGAATCATCTTTGCCAGCCGATCCGCCTCGCCATAGCTCAGGCCCATTACGCGCCCCACATCCCGCACCGCCATCTTCGCGCCGAGCGTGCCGAAGGTGATAATCTGCGCCACCGACCGCTCGCCATATTTTTTCCGCACGTACTCGATCACCTCGGGCCGCCGGTTGTAGCAGAAGTCGACGTCGATATCGGGCGGCGAGATGCGTTCGGGATTGAGAAAGCGTTCGAAGAAAAGCCCATACCGGAGCGGATCGAGATCCGTGATGCCCAGCACATAGGCAATCAGGCTTCCCGCCGCGCTGCCGCGGCCCGGCCCCACCGGAATCCCGTTCCGTTTCGCATAGTCGATGAAATCCCAGACGATGAGGAAGTAGCTCGTGAAGCCGGTCTTGCCCAGCACGCCCAGTTCGTAGTCGAGCCGCTGTCGCAGCTCCGGCTCCTGGGCCCGCTCGCCAAAACGCCGGACCAGTCCCTCCTCGCACAGCCGGCGCAGGTAACCCTCGCGCGTTTCGCCCTCCGGCGCCGGATAGGCGGGAAATTTGTTTTCACCCAAAACGATTTTCAAATCGCACTTGGCCGCGATCTCGAGCGTCGTCGCCAGCGCCTCCGGCACGTCCCGGAAAAGCGCTGCCATCTCCTCGGTCGACTTAAGATAAAACTCGGGACCATGATAACGCATCCGGTTTTCATCATTGATTTTCGCGCCGGTTTGGATGCAGAGCAGCACGTCGTGGGCGGCGGCATGTTCCTTGCGGAGATAATGCACATCGTTCGTCGCGACAATCTTCAACCCGAATTTCTTGCCGTACTTCAGCAGTTCCTCCGCCACCGTGTGCTGCTGCGGAATTCCATGGTCGGCGATCTCGAGATAAAAATCGCCCGGCGCGAAGATGCTCTTGAACTCATCGATCGACTTTTCCGCGTCCTTCATTCGCCCCGCGGTGATGTGGCGCGCCACCTCGCCGGCCAGACATGCGCTCGTTCCGATCAATCCCTCCGCATGCTGCGCGAGGATCTCCTTGTCAATCCGGGGCTTGTAGTACATCCCCTCCAGGTGCGCCGACGACACCAGCTTGACCAGGTTCTTGTAGCCCGTTTCGCTCTTGGCCAGCAGCAGGAAATGGGTCGACGCCTCCTTCGCGCTGTTCGCCTTCCGCTCCAACCGACTGCCCGGCGCGAGATAAACCTCGCAGCCGATGATTGGCTTCACTCCGTTGGCGCGGCATTCCTTGTAGAATTCAACCGCACCGAAAAGATTACCATGATCGCTCAGCGCCAGCGCCGGCATCTTCAGTTCCGCTGCGCGCTTTGCCAGTTCCGGTATCCGGCACGCGCCGTCGAGCAGGCTATACTCGGTATGGACGTGAAGATGAACGAAGGTTTCCGGCGCGGGCACGTTTCCATTTTAATCCCGATTCGCACTCATGCGAGCAGAACCGCAAAACCACGCAAAAAAAGTAAGAAAGCCGATCCACCAACTTCGCTTATTTCTGCTTCACCGTGAACGGCACTCCCTTCTCTCCCGCGACAAAAATCAGCAGCTTCGTTGTTTCCTTCCCCTCGTTGACGCCGTTGTGAAGAATATTGACACACTCGGCCAACGCATCCCCCTCATGAAAGGTGTGCTTCCGACCGTCGGCCAGAGTAACCGTCACCTCTCCCGCCAGCACATACCCGAATAACGGCACCGGATGCTTATGCCAGCCAGTCTGCATGCCGGACGGAATTTCCACAAGCAGCACCGAGGCCTCCGCCGGGCCCGGCGGATACTCGATCTTCTGTCCTGCCACATTGGTCTCGGTCTTGAGCAACACCTTGACCCGCACGTCACCGCTGTAATCCGACCCGCCTGAATCAGCGCGAAGCAGAACCGTCGTTGCCGCGGCAAAAAGAAGGATTCCGGCCAGTCGTCGCTTCATGGTTTTTCCTCGACGGTGAAGGGCACATCCTTGAGCCCCACGACAAAAACCACCATCTTCACGGGCACACTCCCTTCGTTCACGCCGTTGTGCGCCACTCCCACCGATTCGAGCGAAACTTCGCCTGCGCGAACGACCCGCTTTTCGCCTGTAACCTGATAAACGGTCAGCTCGCCCTCGAGGATATAGCCCATCAGCGGAACCGGATGACTGTGCCAGCCCGTCTTCTCGCTTGGCGCCATTTCCGCCAGCAGGGCCGTGACCTCCGGCGTCCCTTCCCGCGGATATGCAATCGGCTGGCCGACCGAATTGGCCGTCGTCACCAGCAGTTGGGTCGCCGGAAGGTTCATCACGAAAACGATCTCCGATGGCGCAGCAGGCAGCGGGCAAAATAAAGCGCGTCGCGCCACGGAACGATCTTCGATTCCTCCCCCGCGTAGATCGCGGGAATGGGCAGATTTCGCACCAGGCATGGACGTGTCGCCGCCAGCAGCGCCATCTCGGTCTCGAATTGAAAATGATGTCCGCTCGGAAGCCAGGAATCGAGCCACTCCCGCCGCACCAATCGGAATCCGCACTGGCTGTCCGCGATTCTGCTCCGCCGCAGCACCCATGACATGAGCCGGTTCGTCCACCGGCGCACCAATGGCATCCGGGCCGCATCGGGAAAGCGGTTACCCACGATCAGGTCTGCCTCTTCCCGCAAGCGCCAAAACTGCTCCAAATCCTCCGGCCGGTGCTGACCGTCGCCATCAAGAAAGAAAAGCCATTCGATTCCTTCCGGCAATTGCGTCAGTGCATGATGCAGCGCCGCCGTCTTGCCATGATGCGGACCCGGAACGGGAATCACTTTCGCCCCCGCTTCCGTCGCGAATTCCGCCGTGGCATCGTGGCTTGCGTCGTCGATCACCCAAACGGCAAAGCCGGCGCGGCGGCACCCGCGCACAACATGGCCGATCGCCGCAGCTTCGTTGCGGGCGGGAATCAACACCAGGACTTTCATCCCGGCATGGATCGAGGAGACTTCGCCCCGATTAAACAGCCCAGAGGGTATAGACCCGGTTGAGGACGGCACGGACATCAAGGGGAGGGGACGCCTTCGCGCCCATCGGAATGACCTCGGGCTGGCGGGCAATCAGGCGCAGCAAACGATGGCAACGCGTCGCCAGCAGCGTGGAAAGTTGCAGTAGGAGGCGGCAGGCAAAAGCGTTTTGAGCCTTCAACTGCGCCACGAATTCGGTGTGCTCGATGACAATGGCCTCAACCCGCGTCAACGCCTTCGCACTCGCGCTGCGCTTCTCGCCGGAAAGCATCGCCATCTCGCCCAGAAATTCACCCGGCCTCACTTTGGCCAGGGCCACATTTTCACCCTTCCGCGTCTTCTTGAGAATCTCCACCTGTCCGCGCGTGATGACATAGCAACATCCCGCCGGCGAACCTTCGCGGAAAATCAGGCTGCCCGGTTCGTGGGCAATTTTTTTCGCGCCGGGAAACTCCCGCAGCAATTCTTCCGGCGAAATAATGCCGAGCATCGTCGGCTTCTTGCGCGATTTCTTCTCTCCGGCCATTTACTCCTCTTACCCGCCCTCGCACCATTTGGCAAATGGCTTTGTTGAAATCGGGTGAAATCACCCTGTACCGCCGAAAATTCGGCAGCCTGCAAATTTTACCACCCCTCGGTGACGAGCTTGACGGTATTGTTCGCCAGGTCCTCCGCGGCCAGCGGCAACGCCTGCCGTTCACCTTCCTGAATGTTGCTCTGCGTAAAGAAAGTCGTGCTTCCCGCCACCTGCGTATTCTCGAAAATCTTCCGTCCCAGCTTACGGTTCACGAAAGTCGCCGTCGCCTCAATCGTCACCTGGTATTCCGCCGTCACCAGCACGTCCGACGTACTACTGCGAATCGGGATGTGCTGGACATTCGTGATCGTCACGTCGAGCTCCGAATCGGCCGACAAGTTCTGGGTCACGGTCAGCGTCCCGTCATTATTGAAGCGGCGCACCAGCGCGTTTGTCACGCTCAGCTGGAGATCCGGCTCCAGGCTCATATTCTTCACCGTCGGCACATAGACACTGCGCACCCCTTGGAGATTGCGGCCCGAAATGTCGCCTACGCGATAGCCCGCGCAGCCGCCAAGGGCCAGGACAACAAGCACGGCCAGAGCGGCTTTGGTCACAGTTCGGCTCATGGGGATGTCTGCGGGGGAGGGTCCGCCGGCGCTGGAGGAGCTCCGGATACGGGCACGGAAGCCGGCGCGCTGTTCGTTGCGGGCGGCGCCGGATTGTCCGCCTGTCCGGTGCTCGCTGCCGTCTCGCCCGGCGACGACGTCGTCACCGGCGCGTTGGGATCGGCCGGAAGCGCCCCCGCCGCCGCGTCCATCGGGGCCGAGTTCGTGGCAGGACCCTCCGGCGGTCCTGCATCCGAGGAAACCGGGGACTGCGGCCCGCTCGCCACGGTTTGGACCGGGGCCGGCGTTCCCGAACCATCAGGTCCGAGGCCGCCGGGCAGCGCCTCCACCACCGGGCGTAATTCCTGCACCCGCTTCTTCGCGACCTGCGCTTGCGGGCCATTCGGGTCTTCCCGGATGACCTCGTTATAATAGATAAATGCGGCGCGCGGATCGTGCTGCGTCTCGTAAAATTTCGCGATGTCGAATGCGCCCTGCGTCTGTCGCGAGCCCAGTTTCTGGATATTCTCCTGGGCCTGCTCCGCCTTATCGCTCGACGGATAGCGGACGAGGAAATCCTGAAAAGCGTCGATCGCCTTCCTTGCCGCCCCCTGGTCATAATCGCCGCTCTGGCAGGAACGCATCCAGGCATAACCGATCTGGTATTGCGCGCTCGAAGCCACCGGATTGGTCGGGTAATTATCGAGCACCTTCTGGTAGGCATCCACCGCGTCGCTGAAACGCCGCTGCTGTTCCCGCGCCAGGCCGATCTTGAACTGCGCCTGCGGCGCATAGGTCCCGTAGGGCGCGTTCTTGATGATCTGCTCGTACATGTCGACCGTGCGGTCCATCGACGGCCCGACCGGAATCTTCCAGATTCGCTGCGGCTCACCGGCCAGAAACAGATTCGCGATCCGGTATTGTTCCCCCAGCGCCTGCTCGAAATAATCGCTTGAGGGATACTTCGTCACCATTTTCTGGAACGCCTGGAATGCGGCCGCGAAATCGCCCTCATCCTCCTGGATCTTGCCCACGCGATATTGGGCTTCCGGCGCGAAAAATGAAAGCGGCCAGCGTCGGAGCAAATTCTTATATGCCTTCAGCGCGTCGTCGCGCTGGCCCTGCGCCTCCAGTTTGTGCGCCAGTTCCAACTGGTCGCGGGAACTCGACGCCGAAACATCGCCCCCGCTTTCATCCGACCAGCCCTCGCCCGGTCGCCAGACCAATTCCGCCCGGACCATTGGCACGGCCAGGGCCAATGCCACCAAGGCACAAAGAAGCTTACGGAAATGGGGCATGGAGGGGTTAGAGTACCTCTTCGCCAAAGGAGGGTCAAGCCGCTGCGGGAGGTTCCTGCATCCTGATTTAATATCATGAACTTCTCAGTCATTTCAGGCTTCTCCCAAAACCTACCTCGTGGCGCGCTATATCGGGACAAGTTGTTCCGTTTCTATGGCCTAAACATAGGCGTTGCTTTGGCCAGTCCTTCCTCCTAATCTGTTGCTTTGAATGAAATCATCAGCGAAAAATGCGCTGGAACCAAGTCCCGTGAAATTTGGTTATCTTGTCGCATTTCTCCTAATCTGCCTGACCAATTTGGCTCAGGCGGACCCCATGCGAGTCGAAATCATGGGAGGAAAAATCACCTCCCAGGCGAATGGCAGCGTCGTTCTGATTCTCGATCTTCCCGCCGCACGCTTAAACTCCATGGACATCGGGCCGATCGGGCTGGTGAAAAACTGGGCCGAACTTCGCAATCGATCTCCGGTTCTCCAGCATTTTTTTCAGGATGAATTATTACTCAAGGTTGGCGACCGGCGGCTGTCACCAACGGACGTGACCGTTCCAGTCCCTGCCGCCGGGTCAGGCCAGGCGCCCTTGCCAAAATTCATTTCGGTAAAAATCGTGTGGGAACACGTCGGATTGATCCATTCGGCATTTGCCTCCAATGACATTGAAGTTCGCGACAACGCCAAGCGGATGACGATCATCCAGCTTGTGCTGGAGGAAAATATCCCGTGGTGGCGGGCGTTGTCGCGATCTATTCTTATCGGTTTCGAACATATTGTCCCTTTTGGCCTCGATCACATCTTGTTTGTCCTGGGCATCTATCTGGCCGCCCGCCGCTTTCGCGATTTGCTGTGGCTGGTCACGAGCTTTACCCTGGCACATAGCATAACGCTCGGCCTGACCATGACCGGTGTCTTTATCATCGGGCGCTTCTGGGAACATTTTGTCGAAATTGGCATCGCCGTTTCGATTGCCGTGGTGGCTTTTGAAAACTGCTTGTGGCGCGATTCTCCACGCTGGGCCCGCATCCTGATTGTGGGTGGATTCGGACTAATCCATGGCATGGGCTTTGCCGGACGACTATCAGAAATCAAGTGGCCCGGGAATACGTTCTACCTTGCCCTCTTCGGAGCAAATTTTGGGATCGAATTAGGCCAGCTTGCCGTCATCGGCGTCGTAGGACTGATCACCGCCTGGTGGTGGCATTCCTCCTGGTATCAAAGCCGGATTGCCGTCCCGGCAAGCCTCCTCATCGGCCTTTATGGATTATTTGCCGCCCTGGATCGTATCGGCCAACTCCCTCTTCCTCAAAAGGAGATCCTCGATTTCTTTTGGGGAGTATACGATAAATACTTTTTTGCGGTTCCTGTCTGCATGGGGGCCGCTTTTCTTTTGCTCCTTTGGACCGGCTACCAGCTCACCCGAATCCTCGGTCCCTGTATTCTGACCATGCTGGCTGAAGGAAAGTTTGAAAATGCAAAGAATTCCGGAAACAAAAGTAATCTGGATCCCCTGAAGAATTAGACCATCCGCCGCCCATGAATAATCCGCACAAAAGCCACCTGCTCAAATTTCGTTGCCTCCTTTTGCTGCTTCTGGCCGGACCTTCTCTGGCGCAGGCTCATACGGAAACCAACACGCTGGGCGGCTTTATTGCCGGAGTCAGACATCCCATCACAGGTCTCGACCACGTCGTGGCGATGGTTGCGGTTGGTCTCTGGGGAGCCTATCTCGGCGCTCCGGCCATCTGGCTCCTGCCGGTTGTCTTTCCGCTCGTCATGGCCGTGGGTGGCGCATTCGGTGTGCTTTGCGGACCTCTTCCCGGCGTCGAAATGACCATCGCCCTCTCGGGTGTGGCTCTCGGTTGGGTGGTGCTGACGGCGGCGAAACCGCCTATTTGGATCGCCGCCTGCATCGTGGGCTTCTTCGCGTTTTTCCATGGCTATTCTCACGGTGTGGAGCTCCCTCGCCTTGCGAATCCCTTCACCTACGCGGCTGGGTTCGTCATTGCCACCGGCTTGTTGCACCTGACCGGGATTTCCCTCGGCCTTCTCACCCACTGGCGTTGGGGACAAATGGTCGTGCGGGGTCTTGGCGGAGTGATCACGCTGGTTGGTTTGGGGTTTGTTTTCGGCCTTCTTTAAGATGCGCAGCTTTATTCAGAGACTGGTCAGAAGCTGGTGGCCTGTTTTCCTCTTTTTGCTCTTTCCCACCTCGGCCCAGGCCCATAGCGATCTGAGGCTGGGGCCTTTTGCCGGAGGAATTCTTCATCCATTGGAGACGCCAGCGCATCTGTTATTGCTGATAAGCCTTGGCCTGTTTTTAGGACAACATCCGCTTCTTTCTCTAAAAAGCCCTCTCGTGATTTTTGGTTTCACGACGGCGGTTGCGTTGTTGCTTGCCGCGGTGATTAACCTTTCGGGCATTCCGCAGGTTCCGTTGTTTTGCCTGTCCCTTGGCCTCGGAGCCTTGATTTCCTCGGGATTCAAACCTCCAGGCTGGATTTACCTTCTGCTGCTCGTGCTGCCCGCAGTGGGAATTGGGTTGGACTCGGGATTTGGCAGCCTTCCGATGATTGTCGCCTGCGAAGTCCTCTTCGCCACGTGGGTCTGCCTTCTGGTCATGGTCGGTTACATTGCCTTCTATGTTTCACTTCTTCCCGCCCGTCAATGGTCCCGGATCGGGGTCCGAATCCTGGGTTCGTGGATTGTGGCGATCAGTGTTCTCATCCTCGCCTTCTTTTTGAAAAACGGCAAAATTTGAGGAGAAGTCTGCTCCCCTGAAATTTAAATCCATTCAAGATGCGGACAATCGTCGGCAAATGTTATAAAATTCCAGTTGGTGACGAACATTCTCTTCATTCGCGGCGGCGCGCTGGGCGACTTCATCGTCACGCTGCCCATGCTCCGCCTCGTGCGTGACCGCTGGCCCGACGCCCGTATTGAACTTCTCGGCCATTCCCACCTCGCCGAGATCGCCCTTCGCCGCTTTTACCTGGATGATATCCGCTCGGTGAACCACGGCCCCTTGAGCGCCTTCTTCACCCCGCGCGCCGTCCTCGACCCCGGCTGGATGGACTACATCAATGGCTTCGATCTCATTCTCTCCTATTTCTACGATCCCGACGGCCTTTTCCTCAGCAATCTCCAACGCTGTCTGCCGGGAGAGATTCTTACCCATTCCCCCCGCGTCCCGGAGCAATTCAAGCAACCCGCCGCGTTCCATTTTGCCAAAATTCTCCAGCCTCTCGGCCTCGAACTCGGCGACGCCCAGGCCGCTTCCGAGCTTTTCCCCACCCCCGCCGATCGCGACGCCGCCCGCGCCTTCCTTTCCGGTCTCGCCCCCGACAAACGCCTGATTGCGATTCACCCCGGCAGCGGTGGCGAAATTAAAAATTGGCCCGTCGACTCCTGGGCCGAATTGGGCCGGCGCCTTTGCGCGAAAATCCCACAGACCAATCTTCTCCTCATCGAGGGCGAAGCCGATGCCGAACCCGCCCGCCAGTTATCCGAAGCCTGGAAAAATCTTCCCCACCTCCGCGCCCGGCTCCTGCCGCTTCCGATCCTCACCGCGCTTCTGCGCGAATCCGTTCTCTATCTCGGCCACGATTCCGGCATTACCCACCTCGCCGCGGCTTCACGCCGCGACCTCCCGGTAATTGCCCTTTTCGGTCCGACTGATCCCGCCGTCTGGGCGCCGCCCCGCAATGGTGTTCGCGTCCTTCAGGGAAAACCCGACCTGAAAAGTCTTCCGGTGAAAGATGTTTTTCAGGCGGTCATCGCCGCGCTTTGAAGTGCGGTGCGGTTAATCGGCAATCGAAAGCGCGCTGCGCAATTCGCGCAGGCCCAGCGTCGAACGGCTCAGGTTTTCCACCCATTGCCGCAAGGCCTCGCTGCGGACCTTTCCGTGCAACGAAACCATTCCGCGATTGGCCTTCACCTTCAACGAAACATCCTCGGTCTCGCGCACCAGCTTCAGCCGAAGCAACACCAGCGTCTGCAGCGATTCGTCATCGATTTGCGGAGGCCGCGCCATTTCGGCCGCGTGCGGAGTCGAAACTCCCACCGTGATCTGCGATTGGACCTTGCCTCCTGAAACCGCTTCGGCGAGTTGTTCCGCCCAGTGCTTTTGCGCCTCCGAGCCCAGTTCACCCTTGAGGGCGAACTTCCCTTCGCCCGCGTCGACCCGCACCGTCGAGCGCAGCGTCTGATCGGTGGCAAACAGAAATTGAATCGCCGAGCAGGTCGCGGAGGCATCCGCGTTCGGACACACCGTCTCATTCTTTACCTGCCGGATCCCCTCGATCTGCCGGGCCAGAATGTCAGCCGCGGTCACCAGAGTGGGGTTGGCCACCTCGCCGGAAAGAATCGCCATATTTCGCTGCACCGCGATCTTTACTCCGCTCGGTTGCAGGAAATGACGGTAGAGAAACGAGAGCTTATAAAGCGCCTGTCGCGAAAGCGGCGCGTCCTGTGTCCTCAGCGTGAATCCTCCAAAATAAATCGCCGCCATGCCCATCGGAGCGATCCTCTGGATAAAGTCCTCCTTGTTATCATAGAGCGACGGACGGAATGCGGTAGCTTCTCCGCTGCCAAATTCGAGAGAAGGATAACGTAGAGGGGACGGTTTCGACATGCGGTGCTCCTGATTTTTGTTTATGGAAAATTGTTATGCAAGGGTCATACCACATCATCACGTAATAAAGATCATGAACTCTTAAGATTGCAAAAAACGGCAAAAAATCGTGTAGTTGTACGAATCAATGACATGTTTTTGCTGTTGAACACTTTTTTCCGAAGGGAAATTCATTCGCGAAAAATTTGTTTCCGGCAGTTTTTGCCTATGCTCGGCCTCCATCTGCCGCTATTTACGAGGTGGATATTCCATTTTCGCCGCCAAATCATGCCATTCTAATTGAATCGACTGTCCATTGTGATTGATAAGTTCTTTCAACCGCTCTGTTACCTGCTGTTCGGCCTCACTTTTCAGCGAAGATTTTTCTGCGGTGTCGCGGGCCGCGTTTTGTAGATCGTTCAGGATTTCCGCGCGGTCCTGATCGGTGACCCGGTTCAGCATAGCATCGTCGCCGTGATAAACCAGCTCGCCCTCCTGTTCCACCGACAGAATTTTCGCATGCGGCATCGTGGCCCGGATATCATGTGTGGCTGGGTCGATTGATACCGAAAATGGCTCGCTTAAATCAAACCCCGCCTTTAACCGAAACGTCGCCTCCGCCGTTAGTTTTTTCTCCGTCAACGGCACCTGCATCGAGAGCACTTCGAGATGCTCCGAGAAACCGAGGGTCACCTGCTCTTCTTTCGTCACGACTGCCAGTTCCGCGATCGGTGCCGTCTGCGCCAGGATCACACGCTGATCGATCTTGATTTGCGGCTGCACCTTTAGCACCTCCGCAAAGGCATCGCGTACTTCCATCACGGTATGATCCACCGCGAGGGTGCATCGATGCAGCGCGAAAAATCCAATCACCGCCAGCGTGACCAGGACCAGACAAATGCCGAGATAATGCTTCATGTCCAACTAAGCCCTCGTTTTAAGTTGCGTGGACAGACCTCATTTGTCCAATCACCTTCACAGAGGTCGCACCGAATGGGCGACCTTGCGCGCGGCAATTTTCCGCGCGAAGCAAAGCTGAAAAAATTAGCCCTGCAATCCCGACTTCTTTCCCTTGGACCGGTTGGCCGATTTGGGAAGAACTGCGTTTTCCCGCCGCGCTTGCTCACTCTCAGGAAAAATCCGGTTCGCGATAAATTCAGGCACCGGATCGCTCAAAAGATGCACCCCGACCGTAGGCGGACGATGGGAGAAAAACTGACCTTTGTTCATATTGTCGATAGAAATTATATGTAATTAATCTCTCCGTCAAGCCCAGCCACAAAAGCTCCACTGGCATAAAGGGAATAAAAACGAAGGTTCATGAGGGAGGGAGAAGTGGGACGAATCGCAGGAAAGCTCCGAGCCAGAAGCGTGCGAAGGGAGAAAGGATCTAGTGCACAGAGTATCAGATCCTCGGGATTTGCCAAGCCAAAAATCGCTCCCAGCTTGTCGGCCCTTCGGCCATGGGATAGTCTCTTGGTGCGCATGTTTGAATACCCCAAAATTTATGACGTCCTTGTTATCGGCGCGGGGCACGCCGGACTTGAGGCCGCTTTAGCGGCATCACGCATGGGCTGCGAGACTCTTCTCCTGACCATGAACCTTGACACCATCGGCCAGATGTCATGTAACCCGGCTATTGGGGGCTTGGCCAAGGGCCAGATCGTCCGGGAAATCGATGCCCTTGGGGGTGAAATGGGCCTCAACACGGATGCCACGGGCATCCAGTTCCGGATGCTCAATGCCTCCAAGGGTCCCAGCGTCCGCGGTCCCCGAGCCCAATGCGACAAGAAAGCTTACCAGTTCCGGATGAAGGCCACCTGCGAACGGCAGGAACGGCTCGACGTCAAACAAGGCCACATCGCCGAGCTCCTGGTGGAAGGCGACCGGATCGCTGGCGTCAGCACGCAGCTCGGCGTCACCTACCACGCCCGCACCGTCGTCGTCACGACCGGGACCTTTCTCCAAGGCTTGATGCATGTCGGTCTCCGCAATACTCCCGGCGGCCGGATGGGCGACACCGCCAGCGGCCTGTCGGCTTCCCTCCTCAAACATGGCTTCGAGCTCCGCCGCCTCAAAACCGGCACCCCCCCTCGCCTTCTCAAAAAAAGCATCAATTTCAGCAAGCTCGAACTTCAGGAAGGCGACCAGCCCCCTCGTCCCTTCAGCTACCTGGTCGACACTCTCCGGAAGGCTCCTGACGACATTTTCACCCTCAATGAATGGAAGGACGGATTGTTCCACGTGGAACAATTGGCCTGCGCCATCACCTACACCACCGCCCAGACCCACGAGATCGTCCGCTCCAATCTCGACAAGTCGCCTCTTTATTGTGGGCGGATCGAAGGCATCGGCCCCCGCTACTGCCCTTCCCTGGAAGATAAGGTTGTCCGCTTCGCCGAGAAGGAACGCCACCAGCTCTTCCTCGAACCCGAAGGCCGCCACACCGACGAGTATTATATCAACGGCTGCTCCACCAGCCTCCCCTTTGAAGTCCAGCTTGCTTTCATCCGTTCCGTTCCTGGCCTGGAAAAGGCCGAGATCATGCGGGCCGGCTATGCCGTTGAGTACGATTTCAGCCCGCCGACCCAACTTCAGGTATCGCTCGAAACCAAGCGTATCGGCGGTCTTTTCTTTGCCGGGCAGCTCAACGGTACTTCCGGTTATGAGGAAGCCGCCGGGCAGGGGCTCATCGCCGGCATCAATGCCGCCCGGCAGGTCCAGGGTCGTCCGCCGCTTATTCTCCGCCGGGACCAGGCTTACATCGGCGTCCTCATTGACGACCTTGTGACCAAAGGAACCGAGGAACCCTACCGAATGTTCACCTCGCGGGCTGAGCATCGCCTCTCTCTCCGCCACGACAATGCCGACCTGCGTCTCACCGCCGTCGGCACCGAAGTCGGCCTTGCCTCGCCCGCCCGGACCGCCAAATGGCAGGCCAAGGAACAGGCCATCGACGAAACCCGCCGTCTTCTCCAGACAATCAAGCAGGATGGCCAGCCTTGGGCCCACCTTCTCAAACGACCCGATGTCAGCTGGTCGTCCCTGCCCGCGCCCTTCTCGGCCGTTGATCCCGAAGTCGCCCTTCAACTCGAAACCGAGATCAAATATGACGGCTACCTCCGCCGTGAACAGGCTCATATCGAACGCAACCGCGCCGACGGGGATCGGACGATTCCCGACTGGCTTAATTTCGATGAAGTCCCCGGTCTCAAGGCCGAGGCGCGGCTCAAGCTCAAGAAAATCCAGCCCCGTACCTTTGGCCAGGCCGCGCGGATCTCGGGCATCAATCCGACCGACGTCGCCCTGCTTCAGGTCCACACCAAGCGGGGAAAGACAGCCGCAGGGCTCGGAAGCAAATGAACCCGCGACACTGGGAAGAGCTCAAAGCAATTGCACAAAAAGCAATTGAGGCAACGATTGCCCAATTTCCGTCTGAAATTAAAGAAGAAGCGCAAAAAGTGCCGTATCTCTTTGAGAAAGAGTGCAAAGATGACCCGGATTTATTGGGCATTTATGGGCATTTTGTGCCGGGAGAAGTCTCACCTGCGAATGGCCCTATCGTTCTCTATTTGGGAACGATCGAAGGCTATTGTCTCAATGAAGGTGCCGATTTCGCTGAAGAGGTTCGCCTGACCTATCTCCATGAATTTGGGCATCACCTCGGCTGGGATGAAGGCGATCTGGAGGAGAGGGGACTCGCTTGATCGGCCATCCACTTTGCGATCCCGGTTTCTTCAGTTAAGCTGCTTTCATGCGCCCTATTTTTCTCCTCGGACTTTGTCTTCTCCTTTCCCTCCCCGTTTCCTGCGCCCATGCTGAGGCGCTCCCGGTCGGATCGCCTGCGCCGCAGATCACCGCTACCAATGAACAGGGCAAGCCGGTCCAGTTCGCCGATATCTACGCGAAGGGAATCACACTGGTCTATTTCTATCCGAAGGCAGGCACGCCCGGCTGCACCGCAGAGGCCTGTTCGCTCCGCGACTCCTACACGAAACTTCACGGGCAGGGGCTCCAGATCATCGGCGTCAGCCGCGATACAATCGACGCCCAGAAACATTTTCAGGATCAGTACCAGCTTCCCTTCACGCTCGTGGCTGATACCGACGGCAAGGTGGCGACGGCTTTCGGCGTGCCAATGATGGGAATTCTTCCGCTCGCTTCGCGCGAATCGTTCATCGTGAAGGACGGCAAGGTCGCCTGGAATTCGATCCATGCGCAAACCAAGGAAAGCGCCGAGGAAGTACAGAAGGCGCTCGACAGTCTCAAATGAATCGGGCGAAAGTGAACGAAAGTTATCGATGAAAAACGCCTGGAAAATTCTGATCCTCCTTTTGGTCAGCGGGATCGTCCTCGGCCAGACCGGCTGCGCCACGACCGACTCCGATCTCAGCTACACGCGCAAGACTCTCGACAACTCGGGCGATACCTCCTACCACGGCTGGAATTCAGTCCCGCAGGAAACGTCGCAGTAGGCTGCTACGGCCCATCCTGCTTGACTGAAGCGGCCATGTTGCGCAGATAATTCTTCTCGTCCGGCGGCGCCATTGTCGTCGCTTTTTCAAGGGCCTGCTGCGCCTGGTCCTGATTACCCAACTGCGCATAAATGCGCGACAGGATCAGCTCCGTTTCCCATGTGTCGGCCCTCGGATTTGTCTTTATGGCCTCTTGGTACTCAGTGAGGGCCGACGCAGGATCTCCCAGCGCCAAGTCAACGCTGCTTTTGCCGATCCGGCAAAGCGCGACAAACAGGCTGTCGGCGACCTCGCGGATTCCAGTGTCGTAGAAATCAAGCGCGTGGGCCGCATAAAATCGCTTGAGCGCGACGTCGGAAACAGCCGTGGCCCGGTCGCGATAAAAATTGCCCCAGTCGAGCGGCGTCAGTACAGGTCTCTCCCACAACTCAGCGGCTTTTTTCCGGCTCATTTCACCATCGGCTGGATCGTTGAGATAAAGCAGATCGGCCGCGGCGCGGTCTGTCCATGCCACTTCGTATCCCGGCAAATAAATGAGTGCCTGGGCGAAAGCGCCCCGCGCTTTCTGCGCCAGTTCTTTTTGCTGCTCCGGTTGTGCCGCTGTTCCGGCCCATTCGAGATAAAGAACGCCCAGTTCATAGCTGGCAAGATCAAGGCCGGAAGTGAGTTTCTTTACCTCGATCAATTCCGTTTCCGCTTTAGCCATGGCCTGATTAAATGCATCGGTCGTCAGCTCCTTGCCGGCCATGAACATGCTCGCCTCGGAAAGTTCCCGGTGATATTCGGCACTGCCTGGTGCGAGGGAAACCGCGTGGTGAAGAACCTCCACGCTTTGTGGCGCACATTCGTATTTGCGCAGTTCCAGCGCCCATCTGGCCATCATATTGGCTCGGACCGGATTGATGCAAAGGAACCACCCGACAATCAGGGCCATGCCTTGGGCTCCGGCCATCACCCATAATTCCTCCGGACTGTGCCGCTTCGACTCCACAGGCGGCGCCAAAAGAAAACCACCCAGCCCTACTGCCGTCACAATCGCCACCACGAAGACAAGATAAAGCGCCTGATAACCGTCCCCCTGACCCACTGCGGAATAATCGGTACCCGCTTCCAGCCGGATCGGTCCGATGCCGGAAATGATCGCCGCCCGAAGGAGCGCATAGACGCCAGCCAGCGCTCCTGAAAGCAGGAGGATAAACCAGAAAGAGGCGCCCAGCCTTTTTGGTTTTGTCTTGAGGAAAGGCTCCGCCGCAAAGGCGAAACTGACCATGATGGCCGTGGGAAGAAACAGCAACCAGATCAACAGGCTCGGTTCCTGGAACCGCGTTTCGGTCAGCGTCGTGGCCAGAACACCGGTGATCGAGAGCTCGCTGATCGGATAAATGAAAATGAAATCGGAAAGAAGGGTGACCAGGATCAGCCCACCGGCCAATGCCGACCAGAGACGCTGTCGTTTTTGCGTAATCGCCCCTGGTGTAAGCTTTGCCGCACCACGTTTATCGTGTTTTCCTTCGGTCGCGCTTTCCGTCTTTAATCCGTGGCCGAGAAAGAGCAGAACGGCGGCGTAAATCCAAAACAGGGTCGCGGTGGCCGGCGTCGCATAGGCAAAACTCATCTCGATCAAATGGCCTGCCATCGCCGCCAGCAACGAAATCTGCAGGACTGTCTTTTCCGAGAGAGCCTCCAGCGACTCTCCCTTTCCCACCAGTCCAGCCTCCAGCCAATAAAGCGCCAACCCCGCGATCAAGCCCGCAACGCCACCCAGCCCGGCATAGCCCCATCCCAGCCATAATCCCAAAATTACCGCCCCAGCCGCTCCGCACGCCATAACGGCCAGATAAAAATAAATCCCCGGCTTCAGCCCCAAATTTTTGAATCCAACAGAAAAGAGGAGCACGAAAAAAAGCAGGAATGCGAAGAGGCCAACCAGACCGATCGTGGACCAGGTGTCCCAGACCAGATTGTGAAAGGGATTATCGAGGTCTGGTTCCGTCCCCGGCCACGAATATTGATGAGGCAGGACATTGGGTAATGTTTCCGGCCCATAACCGAATAGGAGCCGGAACGAATGGAACCGGTCCGTGGTTCCATCCGGGTAAGGCAGCGGGGTCGACGAGAGCATGAGTTTGGGCGCCTGCTCCCACATCGCATGACGGAAAATGTCGGATTCTCCGTGCAGCGGAATGATCTTGCCCAGGCGGGATTGTTCCACATTGGAAAGAAGACCCTTGGAGGAATTCGTGCCGCCGAGATTGAGCAGCGAGAGAAAAACAAAGGCCAGCAGTGCAAAGACCAACCCACCAATAAGCAGCCGTTTCTTTCTGCCATGAACAGACGCACCGATGAAAAAAATCCCGGCGGCCGCGGCCAGCGCAACGAACGGACCGCGGCTCTGCGCACAAAAAAATCCGGCCAGATCGAGCAGAAAAAGGGCAAAATAAAAGAAGCTCGTTCGCGATCTAAGAGGCACCAGCGTAAGGAGGCGGCCCGCATTCAATGGCAGCACTATGGCCAGGTAAGCACCGAGATAAATGGGTTGGCCCAGAGTTGAGGGCGTCCGGCCTTCGGTCATCCCGGTGACAGCGGGATCGAGGTTGTACCGCTGCATGAGCGCATAAATCGAAACCGGAACAGACGCAACGAGGATGGATGTTATCAGCCGATTCACTTGTTCCGTGTTTCGCAAGGCCGTCACGACGGAAAGAAACAGGACGATCTGGCCGAAGAAAGTGACCAGGCCATCCTGATGCTGGTCGGATCCCCAAAAGCTGAGGGCGGGATAAACGGAAATCGCTGTCGCTACCACATAGGCAAACCCCAGCAGTGCAAGCGTCATAACAATCGGCAGATATTTTTTGGCCGAACCGAATGTCGTTTCCCATCCGCCCGCCTGGATTTTTCTCCACCACCAAACCATCAAGGCCGCAAGACTCGTCATGGCCAAAATCCGAAGGCACTCCTCTTTATTGAACTCGAACTTGCGAAGGGAATAGGAATTGTACAAAAGCGGGATCACCAATACAGCGATCAGCCAACCGGCTTCCAGTATTCCCAGACAATAATCGCCAGACTCCGATGCTAGGTTGTGGCTTTGTTTTTTACCGGCGCGCATGAAGGCGAGATTATCCCGCCCGACGAGCGCAACAATTCAATTTGGAGTTTTGAAAAGCGCGAAGAAAAATGAAACCGAAACGTCACAAACCAGCCGCAAGAAGGCTAAATACACTCCGGCCAGTTATATGACGGGCACGATTGATTTCGCCGCTGTCGTCAACGCCGCAAACGAGCCTGAGCTGAGATGTTTGACCTCAGTTCATTGCTCAGAAAATCCTGCTGAGTGTATGGATGCTTGTCCGTCAGATTGATTCGCCCTACCATTGGATTTACCGGGCTTGTGGCGAAATGGCAGACGCGCCAGATTTAGGTTCTGGTTCCGCAAGGAGTGGGGGTTCAAGTCCCTCCAAGCCCAAATGACTCTTCGCTTCGAGTGGTGCAGTGATTTGCCGCTCTGGAATATTTAAAGGGTTATGGCTTAATGCTCAAAGAGTCTGTGGTATCAGCCATTAATTTGATTTAAAAACTACCGTACCTCTCGACATCGGACTGTTTATCCCTATCGTCGCATTATGCGGGTATATGAAGTCGTTCTTCGCAGCGGGGCCAAAGCCGAAATTGCTGCGGAAGCTCTGGTGGATGATGTCGACCAGGATAACAAGGTCTATTTCTACCGCGACAAAGGCTCAAAAAAGCTCGCCGCCTATTTTGTTCGCGAGGAAATCGCAGGTATCCTCATTGGTCCTGACAACGTCGGATCGGTCCCCGTTCCCAAGTAGGGTCAATAGGCATTATGGGAGCCCTTATTGCCCTTCTGGTTGTGCTCGGGATCCTGCTCCTGATCGTGCTGGTCATTGGGGGCATGGTGGTTGGGATTTACAACCGGCTGGTGGCCCTGCGCAATGAATTTAAGAACCAGTTTTCCCAGATTGATGTCCAGTTGAAGCGCCGGCATGACCTGATCCCAAACCTGGTCGAGACCGCCAAGGGCTACATGGCGCACGAGCGGGGAACGCTTGATGAAGTGATTGCGGCCCGCAATGGCGCCGTGGTCGCGCGGCAGAAAGCCGCGGCCGATTCGACCGACCCGAATGCGCTGCCCCAAATCGCCGCGGCGGAAGGGGCGTTGACCCAATCGCTGGGCCGGCTCTTTGCGGTGGCCGAGGCCTATCCCGACCTGAAGGCGAACCAGACGATGCTCCAGTTGCAAAGTGAGCTGACTGATACCGAAAACAAGATTTCCTTCGCCCGCCAGGCTTACAACGAATCCGTGCGAAATTATAACACGCAGCGGGAGATTTTTCCGAATTCGCTCATCGCCGGCATTTTCAATTTTGCCCCGGCCTCGCTGTTCGAAATCACCGAACCGGGCGACCGCGAAGTGCCGAAGGTTTCCTTTACCTAAAGTCTATCCGTGTCCGCTGCGTTACCCTCTTGAAGTTGCGGGATGGATCGGCAAGGATGACAAGAAATGGCCTCCCTTTTTGACAAAGATCCGTCGTCGGAACGACCGCTTACCAATCGCGAGAAGATCGAGTCGGAAGTCGCCCATCTCCGCAAGCGCTCCTCCGTTCGTGAAGGACCCGGCGCCCGGGCGCGCAAATCGGCGCCTTATTTCATCACCCTGGTGGTCTGTGGCGTGCTCTGGCTTTACCTGATGGATCCGGTTCTTTATGCCTACCATAAGACCGAGGCGATCCGGACCTATCTCTATCTCCATAACTACGGCAGTCAGTCGAAAATCGACGAGCTGTTGGCCACCCATATGTTCACCGCCGAGGAGATTGTATCGCTCGACCACCGCACCGGCTCGTTCCAGGAATATTTTCCCTCACCCCATGATGCCGAACAAAAAGCCGACGCCATCTTAAACTACATCCAAAGCGTGCGCGATCTTCACGCCGGCAAATACGACAAGCTCGATACCCTCGGAAAAATCCGGTTCGTCCTCTTCATCAAGTTTGGCATACCAGTGCCGACCGTCTGGGGTCCGCTCAATCCTGTCGCCAAATAACGTCTGCGGGATGACCCGCTATTTTTTTAGGAATTCGGCGATGGCCGAGCAGACCTGTTCGATCTGTTCGACGGGCAACTCGGGATAAATCGGCAGGCTGATGACTTCGCCGGCCAGTCGGTGCGCCCACGGAAAATCCTCCGGCTTGTAGCCAAGGTGGCTAAAGCAGGCCTGTTCGTGCAGGGGGATGGGATAATAAATTTCCGTGCCGATGCCGCGGGCGGTGAGGTGGGCGCGGAGAGCGTCCCGACGGCCAAAACCAGGGACACGCAGCGTAAACTGGTTCCAAATGTGGCCGTTGAATGGATAGGCAATCGGCAGGACAATCCGGTCAAAATCATCGACCGCATAGGGTTGCAAACAGCAGCAGTCCTCCGGACGGGACATTCTCACATCGGGCAATTGTGAAAGCCTTTCCGTGTAGAGCGCCGCGTTGCGGCGCCGCGCCTCCGTATAACCGTTGAAATGGGGCAGCTTCACCGAAAGAAAAGCGGCCTGAAGGGCGTCGAGACGGAAGTTGCCGCCGACCAGGGCATGATGATATTTCGGTTCCATGCCATGCATCCGCAGCATGCGCGCACGCGCATAAAGCTCGGAATCGTTGGTCAGAATAGCGCCGGCATCGCCCAAGGCTCCGAGATTTTTTGTGGGGAAAAAACTGACCGTGCCGAAATCGCCGAGGGTCCCGGCCTGCTTGCCGCGATAGGTCGCGCCCATGGCCTGGGCGGTGTCCTCGATGACACGGAGATTGTGCTTCCAGGCCAGGTTCAGCACGCCGTCCATGTCGGCCGACTGGCCGAAAAGATGGACCGGCAGGATGGCCTTGGTGCGGGAGGTCATGCGCCGTTCCGCGTCGCGCAGGTCGAGATTGAAGCAGACGGGACACGAATCGACAAAGACGGGCGTGGCGCCGACTCGGGCGACACAACCAGCCGTGGCGAAGAAAGTGAAACTGGGGCAGAGAACCTCGTTGCCGGGCCCGATTCCGAGAGCCATCAAGGCGACCAGAATGGCGTCGGTGCCGGAGCTGACGCCGAGCGCATATTTCGCCCCGGTGAAGGCGGCCAGCGATTGCTCGAAGCTGTCGACCTCCGGCCCCAGGATGAAATGGCCGGAGTGGAAGACGCGCGTGAATGCCTCGCGCAATTCGGACTCAAGCGCGTTGTTCTGCGGCTTGAGGTCGAGCAGATTGACGTTCATACGTCGATCATGCGCCAACCCGACAACGGATAAAAGATTCTTCGTGCACGACGAGGGGTCAAAAATCAGTCGCCCATGGCCTCGGGCACGGCGATGGTAAGTTCGTTGAACGTGTAGGTGCCGAGCAACGCCAGCCCCACCACCAAGACGATAAAGGTCAGACCGACGAAGATACGCTGACTAGCAGTACAGGCATCATCGGTGCGCGGAATGCGCGTCCGCAACAGCAAAATGAATCGGGGGACAGAGAAGCAGAATACAAAAAGCAAAACCAGATTGAAGCCCTCTTCCGTCAGGGCCATTAGCATCAAAATCACACCCAGCAGCCATGCCTGCGGCGCAACGGCTGGAGCGATCCAGCCGCCTTCCAGGTCAAGGATCGGAATCAGGGTAAAGAGATTATAGAAATATCCCACACAGGCCATGCCCATGAAAAAGGGATTGTCGGTCAGGTAGTAAGTTCCGGCGGACAAAAGGGAAACGAGCGTGCCGGTGATCGGCCCGGCCAGGCCCACAACAGCATCAATCCAGATATTCCGGGGCTGGTCCTGCAGAATGGCCGTGGCATTGGCGCCCAGGGGAAAGAGGCGAAACCGAAGGGGAAGTTTCACCCGCCAAGCGACGACGAAGGTTCCCACCTCGTGAAGTACCAGTTGAAGAATGATGCCAACGGCTGAAGCCCAGCCGTAAGCCCAAAGGTGATTCGGACCGAGCACCTTTGCCCCTTCGGTCAACTGAACTGGGTGAAAGACCGCCATGAAGATCAGGATCCCTATGACGAGGGCCATGCCGATGGCCAACTGTTCGGCCCATTGGCGGCCGGGTGGGGGAAAAGACGGGGAGGCTGCTTTTTCGGATTCTCCGGGCATCCCTTTAAGCTAACCTGTTGCCGAGATTGAGTCCAAATCAGAAATGTGGGTTGTGCGGGCCCGGGGAGGCGACATAGTAGCTTGAAACATGATTCCCGAAGACCGCGAGCTTCTCCTCTCCCTGCGCCGGGAACAGGAGGCTCTTCAGCAAGCCCTCGATCGGCTTAATGTCCGCCTGCGCGAGCTGGAGGCTCGGACGGAGGGTTCAGGTGCCACGCCGGAAGTCTTTCTTCCTCCGATACCTGTCGATGGGCCTGCCGCGGTTGAAGCTCCGGTAATCCCGGAGGTTGAGTTGCCTCCCTTGCCGCCGGTCCCGGTTCTTGAACCGGCTTTGTCCGAGCTGCCTCCGCTGCCGCCCCTGCCTCCCTTACCACCACCGCCGGTCGCGACGGCTCCCGGGCCATCGTGGGAATTTCGCCTTGGCCGCTGGTTGATCGGCATTGGTGCGCTTCTCTTCGTCCTCATTTTGATTACGGCGGACAGCTACTATCACCTGCACCGGCATCTGGGACCCTGGGGCAAAGTCGGAGTGGGCGTTCTCGTCAGCATGCTGTTTGTCACGGTTGGCCTGCGCCGGGAAGGAAAGAACACGAAGCTCTTCTTTTTCTGGCGGACGGTCACAGCGGCGGGATTGGGGGGACTTTACGCCACTTTTTATGCGGCCTGTTTTCATCCTGGCACCCAGGTGATCACCTGGCCCTTTTTGCAGGGCCTGCTGCTGCTCTGGTGGTCGGTTTATGTTCTCCATTTGGCGGAGGCCAGAAAATCGCAAATCCTGGGGGTCTTCGCCATCACCCTGGCCTATGTCAGCACGGCGCTCAATCCGGTCCATTGGTTCACGATGGGCGCGAATATGATCCTGGCGATGACCGCGGTTCTCTTCTTCCTGCGCAATCGTTGGGCTGCCGTCACCTACTTTAGCCTGTTTGGAACGTATTTGGCCGTGCTGCGGCATTTGATTATCGATGAAGATGGCGAGCTGGTTCTCGATACGAGCCGAACGCTTCACTTCTGGCCCTATGTGATTTGTCTGACCGGCGCGTGGGTGATTTTCAGTGCGGCGGTACTCTTTTCGAGCTCGCCCACTTTTCGCGGCAGTAAGCGGTTCCTTTTCCTGACCTTGAACAATGCCTCCCTGGCGGCGCTCTCGGTTCTGGCCGCCTATATTTCGGGATCGGGTTTCGAGACGATGGGTGGTGTGCTGCTCTTCGCGGGATTCCTGCTCCTGATTGCGTCGCGGTTTGCCGGATGGGCGCTGATCGAGCCAGAGAAAGCGATGGCCGATTACGCCGGACAGGGTCTGGCCCTGGTCACCGCCGGCATCATCCTGGTTTATACCGGAATCACCCGCGGCGTATTGCTGATGATTGAAACGCTGCTGCTGGGCCTGGCCGCGGCCTTCAATAACGACCGGGTGCTGACGGTCACGAGCTATTTCTCGGCCTTTTTCGCCAGCATGTTTCTCCTCTGGGAAATCGCCGTTCATGCCCATCATCCCTGGCTGCTGGGCTGGGGCGGGACCGCGGTCCTGCTGCTGAATGCGTGGCTGGCCCGGGGCGAAATCCGGCATGGGCCCACCGAGCGGACGACCATTGTACCCGCCTCGGCCGGTTTTTGCGCGTTGGCCATCGGGTTGATCTTTACGCCGATGTATGTCGAGCTGGGCGATAGCAGCCTGCCGCCGGCGCTGGCCTTCGTCGCAATGGCGCTGACGTTCTCGGTCTACTTTTTCTCACTTTATGAACTGCCGCCGATTGCCCAGACGCTGTTGATCGTCGCGCAAGCCCTGGTCCTTTTCCCGGTCGAGACCGGCGAAGAACTTCCGTGGTGGACGACGTTTTGGGTGGCAGCTGTTACGCTGGCACTGGTGACCTGGTGGGCCCGGCAACGGGTGATTCGGGCCGGTCCCTGGACGATAGCCCTGACCTTTGTCTATGCATTGGCGCTCGTCGGCATTACCTACCAGACGGTTCGCCCCGATGTGGATGAGGAAGGCTGGATTGTCTGCGCCAGTCTTCTCTCCTTTGGTTTTCTGATTTACGGCGCCCTGACGCGAGGCTGGGTGGTAGCCGCAGCGGGCCAGCTCTTTCTCGCCGTGGCGGTGAGCCACTTTTTCCTCCTTTCCACTCCAACCGTCCCGTTCCCGCGGACTTGGTGGGCGGCGCTTGTTCCGACCACTGTGGTCTTCTCCACAGCCTGTGCCACACATAACTGGCTCAGGCTCTTTCCAGAAATTTCCGAATCATACCGCGGCCCATTCAGCATCGTGGCCTATGGTTACAAGCTGCTGGCGCTGGGCATGCTGGTGCGGCTGATTTTCGGATTAGTGGTAGAGGTTGAACAGGTTGCCCTGCTCCTCTTCCTGGGTACCGCGATGCTCTCCTGGAATGTAAGACATGGCAGCAGTTTTGGCGTCCGCTGCAGCTTCTTTCTCAGCGTTTTGGGATTGATTGTTTACATCAATCATTTGCACGCCGGCGCCCGGGAGATGGCGACCGTCCTGAACGGTTTGGCTTTCCTGACTTTCCTAATCCAGCCTGCTCTGCTGCGCTCGGAAGGAAAGGGCTTGGTTACCCACCTGGAGATTTGGACCTTAATTCTCCTTTCCGTCGCCGCGGGATGGCTCTTTGTTTCAGTCTGGGCGGTATCGCGGTTCGGTTATGGCTATCTCACCATGGGTTGGGCACTTTATGCCTTCTTCCTGTTCATCCTCGGCCTCCTGATATCGGACCGCAGGCATCGCTGGTGCGGACTGGTCGTCATCCTGTTTGCCATTGCCCGGGTCTTCTTTGTCGATTTCTGGGGTCTTTCAACCGGTTACCGACTCCTGACCTTTGTGGTTTTGATGTTCATTACCTTTGGTCTCGGCTACCTGATTCTTCGCTTTGCTGATCCCGGGAACAAGTCTGCTCAATAATTCTCCAAAATCCTGTGAATAAGTTTTGCCTTTCTTTGGAACAAGTGGAATAACCCAGACTTATCGCAGGTTTGTCTTGGATTCCTCCGGAACTATTCACATCCTTCTCTTCACCCAGTTCCTTTTCCTGGAACGACTTTCAGGAATGACTGCGGTTACTCACAGCTATAAGACGGAGAATAAACCATTGTTTTTTTCCATCAAATCTTCTTAATACCCACTGGTTATGAAATGCGTCATCTCGCGGGAAACACTCCTCAACGGACTCCAAACGGTACAGAATGTTGTCAGTACCCGGACCACGCTTCCCATTCTTGGTAACGCCCTGGTTCAGGCTGTTGATGGCAAGCTGATCATTTCCACCACCGATTTGGATACCGGCATTCGCGCCTCGATTGAAGCCGAGGTGATCAAGAGCGGCTCCACCACGCTTCCGGCCCGGCGTCTTTTCAGCATTGTGCGTGAATTGCCCGCGGCTGAACTCGAATTGGAAGTTGATTCCAAGCAGGTCGCCACGATCAAATCGGGTGCTTCCTTTTTCCGCATCATGGGTCTACCCGAGGAAGATTTTCCTCCATTCCCCAAGGGCGACGGCGCCAAAGCCTTCAAGCTGCCGCAGGGAGTTTTCCGCGATATGCTCAAGCGGACCGCCTACGCGATTTCAACCGACGAGAGCCGCTATGTGCTCAATGGTGTTTTGTTAAGCTTCAAGGAAAACAAACTGTCGCTGGTGGCGACCGATGGCCGGCGTCTTGCTCTGGTGGAACAGGACCTCGAATTCCCGAAAGGCAGCGAGGTCGAAGCCATTCTTCCGACCAAGGCGGTTCAGGAATTGCAACGCATCCTGCGCGACGAGGAACCGCTCAACATCAGTTTTGCGGAAAATCAGGTCACCTTCGATCTCGGCACGACGTTCCTTTATTCCAAACTGATCGAGGGTAATTACCCGAATTACAAGCAGGTCGTTCCCGCGGAAGCGAAGGAACGAATCCTTCTCGAGCGCGAAATATTCCTCAACGCGGTACGACGTGTGGCGCTGCTTTCGAGCGAGAAATCAAATTCGGTGAAGCTGATCTTCACCAAGAACAATCTCGATATCACGGCCAACACCCCTGAGGTCGGCGAGGCGAAGGAATCACTCCCCATCACCTACAAGGGCAAGGAATTCACCATCGCATTCAATCCCGAGTTCCTGATGGATCCGCTGAAGAACATCGACGCGGACGAAATCTATTTCGACTTTATTGACGAGCTCAGCCCCGGCGTGATCAAGTACAAGCGGCCGTTCCTTTACGTCATCATGCCGATGCGGACGGCATAAGCCGGCTGCCGGAAGGAGCCAAAGGCCAGAACTGCATCCCCGTGCCGTGGGAGCGGGCTTTTCTTTGTAAATTCATCGGAGAACGACAAAAATCTCTCTAGTGTTGTGTCCCTGAAATACGCGAAAGTAATCTTTCGAGCTTGAGGAAAATGGATTCGGCGGTGGCAGTCCAGGCGAAGGGTTTGGCCGTGCGATTGTAAGCTTCGACGAAAGCGTCGATCTTGCGGATCAAATCC
>JAJSLK010000064.1 GCA_021272165.1 Methylacidiphilales bacterium | reverse complement strand
GCCGAAGTTCTTTTGCCTTCTGGCGGTGTCGCTCGTTCGTCACGTAGCAACAGCTAGGCTCCTTACTCGGCTCCTGGCCAGAAGACAAAACTCCTCTCGGCGTGCCCCGCGCCTACTTTTCGGATAACCTCTAGCAAGAATCCTAATGCGCCCTCGACAAGTGCTCCAGGACGGGCATCTTTTTACGATGAACCCGCGTGAGGAAGGAAACGAGCTCCAGCTCGATTTTACCAAGCTGCAAAAAGTCGGCACATCCGGCCAGGCCGTCCTGCCCGTCGTCGTTCAGGATGCCGACTCCAAAGAAGTCCTGCTCGTCGGCTACGCCAACCAGCTGGCGCTCGATCATTCCTTGAAGACCGGCATCGCCACCTTCTGGAGCACCTCTCGCCACGAATTATGGATCAAGGGCAAGACCTCCGGCGACACCCTCCAACTCGTCGATGTCCGGGTCAACTGCGAGCAAAACTCGCTCCTCTATCTCGTCCGCATGGTCGGCGGTGGCGTCTGCCACACCAAAAACGCCGACGGGAAAACTCGCCGCACCTGCTATTACCGCTCGCTCAAAAACGGCAAGCTCGACTTCCTCGACAAGTAAGGCAGACGTCGTATCTCTGCTGGTAGCCGCCGATCTCCCTATCGGCGGTGCCTCCCTCCCTCCATGGTAGCCGTCGAACGACGGGCGACGGTTCGGCCTGTCCTCCTTCATTCCCAACGCAGAATCTTACTTCCCAACGCAGAATCTTACGCCTGCGGCGATCCCACCCGCTCGTGCCGGATATCCACCGCCTGATAGAGATAATATACTTCCTCGGCGATGTTCTTGCAGTGGTCCGCGATCCGCTCCAGGCTCCGCGCCACCAGCGTCAGATTCAGGGCCCGCGTGATCGTCGTCGGATCCTCCAGCATGAAACTCGTCAGCTCGCGCGCCAGTTGCTTATTGATCATGTCCACTTCCTTGTCGCGCCGGATGATCTCCTGCGCCAGTTCCGGCTTCCGCTCGATCAGCGCCGTCATCCCGTCGCGCAGCATCCCCTCGGCAATCTGCGCCATCCGCGGAATATCGATCAGCGGCTTCAGCAGCGGCTCCTTGTTCAACTCGAGGGACCGCCGGGCAATCGCCACCGCCTGGTCCGCGATCCGCTCCAGGTTGCTCGAAATCTTCGATGCCACCAGCATGAACCGGCAATCGGTCGCCACCGGCGCATGCGTCGCCATGTGATTGATCACCAATTCGTCCACGCTGATCTCCAACTCGTCCAGTTGCGAGTCCTCCGCCTCCACCGAGGCCGCCAGCTTCTCGTCCCGTTCCACCAGCGCCCGCAGCGCCAGGGTCAGGTTCCGAGTCGTCAGACTCGCCATCAAAAGCAGCGTCTCCCGGATCTTCGTGATTTGTTCCGAAGCCGGGCCATTGGAATAGGTATTGGAAAAGGGCGCGGGCATAACCTGTGCTCAATCGAAAAAATCAACCGAAACGGCCGCTGATATAGTCTTCGGTCTGTTTTTGCGAGGGATTAGTGAATATCTTCTCCGTCGCGTCGATTTCAATCAGCCGCCCCATGTAAAAGAACGCCGTCACATCCGAGCACCGGCCCGCCTGCTGCATGTTGTGCGTCACGATCACGATTGTGTAATCCTGCTTCAACTGGTGGATTAGCTCCTCCACCTTCACTGTCGCGATCGGGTCCAGCGCCGAGCAGGGCTCGTCCATCAAAATGATCTCCGGTTCCACCGCGATGGCCCGCGCGATGCACAGCCGCTGCTGCTGACCGCCCGAAAGCCCCAGCGCGCTCGTATGCAGCCGGTCGCGCACCTCTTCCCACAGCGCCGCGCCCCGCAGGCTCCGCTCCACCGTCTCATCCAGCCGCGACTTGTCGTTGATTCCCTGCAGCCGCAACCCGTAAACCACGTTTTCGTAAATCGATTTCGGGAACGGGTTCGACTTCTGGAACACCATCCCAATCCGCTTCCGCAGCTCGATCACGTCCACCGACGGATCGTAAATATCCACGCCCGAAATCTTGATCGATCCCGCCCCGATCCTCGTTCCGTCGATCAGGTCATTCATCCGGTTCAGACACCGCAGTAGCGTCGATTTGCCGCAGCCCGACGGCCCGATGAACGCCGTCACCAGCTTCTCCTTGATCTCGAAATTGATCCCGTGCAACGCCTTCGTCGGCCCGTAATAGAAATCGACATTATTGATGTCGATGATTGTCGGCGCATTCAGCCTCGCCGCCTTTTCCGGCCCGGTGGAAGCAGCAACGTGAGTATGCACGACCTCACGAGATTGTGCAGCGGAAGCGGTTTCGTCCATAACTGTTGTCAGGGGTTGTGCACTCATGGCAGATTTTATGAGCTTACGACGTTATTGGCATTGGGCAAGGCATTGCAAAGAGCACCCATAAAAATGCCCGTAAGCGCCTTTGAACCTAGAAAGTGAGTATGGCGACTTGGTGTCAAATAAGAGACGTTTCAGAACGAATTCTTGCCGCACGCCGCCCTCAATTGTCCCCCCGCCATTACATGGGTAGCCGTCGCACTCCGTGCGACGGATTTCCCCCGGACTCCCCTCTCGGCTCCATCCCATCTGAATCCCATTCCCAACCTTTGCCCGCCTTGGCATGATCAGCCTTCCATGAACTCGCCGCATCGACAGGAAGCCTCCCTCCTCGGCGCTCTCTTCTCCGGCCGAGGTCAGCGCGTCTCCCGCGCCGAGCTCGCCCGCCTCGCCCAAATTCCTTCTGCCGAACTTGAAACCCGCCTCGCTCCCTACCTCGATGCCGGCTACCCCATCGAATTCCATCCCCAGGGCGGCGTCAGCCTCCGCGAGCCTTCCGACATCTGGTCAGCCGAGGAAATTCTCGGCCGTTGCCCCGGTCTGCCCGAGGGCCCCGCCTGGGATCCTCTTCTCCTGGCCGAAACCGCCTCCACCAACGACGTCGCCCGTGACCAGGCCCGCCGCGGCGCCCGCGCTGGCTTCGTTGTCGCCGCCGGGTGCCAGACCCGTGGCCGCGGCCGCATGGGCCGCGCCTGGGAATCCCCGCCCGAACGCGGCCTCTACGTCTCCATCCTCCTCCGCCCCGATTTTCCCATCGCCCAGGTCGGCCGCCTCACCAGCCTCGCCAGCGTTGCCGCCGTCGATGCCGTCGAAACCCTCTCCGGCCTCCGCCCCCGCATCAAATGGCCCAACGACCTCCTCCTCGATGGTAAAAAACTCGCCGGGCTCCTCATCGAAACCGAACCTGCCGGTCCCCGCATCGCCTTCGCCGTCATCGGCATCGGCATCAACCTCCGCCACGCCGCCGCCGACTTCTCGCCTGAAATCCGCCCTCTTGCCACCTCCCTCTATCTTGTCACCGGACGTCTCTTCCGTCGCGCCGACCTCCTCGTCTCTCTTTTGCAGGCCATGGAACACCGCTTGAAGGAACCCTTCGACTCCGTCCGCGAAGCCTGGGCCGCCAGCAGCCTCAACCTCGGCCAGCAGGTCACCCTCACCACCGCCCGCGGCGAAAAGCATGGCCAGGTCCTCGGCCTCGACGAATCCGGTGCCCTCCTCCTCCGGGCTCCCTCCGGCGAAATCGAAATCATCACCGCCGGCGACATGCGCGCCGTTTAAAGTTTCCATTCGCGCTGGCTGGGTAGCCGCCGATGTCCCAGCGGCGGAAATATCGGACCATTAGGCGGCATAAAAAGCGATTGCATCGCTCCTGGTTGGCCCAATGGCTGCTTGCAGCAAGCGTGCTTTTGAGGTGCCCGAAGCAGGGTGGCTTCGGGCTGACATCTTGGGTTAGAGGAGAAGAATGAGAAATGGGGGCGGCCCGGCGATGCGCAAGCATTCCGGGCCGTTTTTCTTCCGGTAGCCGTCGAAGGCAGCCGCCGCACTCCGTGCGACGATGCCTTTTTCCTCACTCCCCAACTCCATTGGGGAGCGCCACCTGTCTTCCTCGAACTCGCTTTCGCGCTAGCCGGGTAGCCGCCGATGTCCCATCGGCGGAAGCGCGTTAGCGCTCCATACAAGCTGGTCATCCTGAGCGAAGTCCCGCTTGTCGGGACGCAGTCGAAGGACCTCTAACTATTCCTCCTGCCTCCTTATTTTCTCCCCGTTCTTTTGCGACTGAATGACTCTCCTAAAACCTCCAAAACCTGGCCGCAATCTCCGTCCCTCCCGCCGCCACGCAAAAAACCCCCAACACCCGCGTCGGCAGGGCCCGCGACGAAAACTCCGCCTTCCCCCGAGCCCATAGCGCCAGTCCCGGCAGGACAAAAAGCGTCACTCCCGGCACCGCCAGCTGCCACCACGAAATTCGTATTTCAGTTTCACCGATCATAATCCCCTCGTTGGAGCCAACCGCTGTGAAATGCCCTGGCGTATACGTTGAGTTTTCGATATGCCCCGGCACTAGGAAAAGCGTCCCCCACGCCAGCGCCGCCCGAATAAAACAAAGCCCCACCAAAAGCCCCACATACTGCCGCAACTGCCCGGGCGTCACGCCCTGATTCGCCGAAACTCCCCGGCTCAACGCCACCCCCATATACCCCAGCCCGATAATCCCTCCGCCCACGTAAATCGACCCCAGCAGCATCGCCTGACCCGCCGCTGGAATGCCCTCCGGCCACGCCCGTGGCGTCACGGCCAGAATCAGCAGCACGCCAATGCTGATTCCCAGACCCGCCGCCAGCATCAGCCACATTTTTCCCCAGAAAGCCTCATCCTGCGCAAATTGCCGCCACCCCACCAGGCACAGCACCGCCAGCAGAATCGGGTAATGCACAATCTCCGCCGGCGAAAGCAACGCCACCACACCCCAACCCCCCGTCGCTATCGCCATTTGCCGGCTGAAAAAGGACGGACTCACCGTCTTGATCGGCAGATAACCCAGAAAAAGCGTTATCGACGCCGCCGCCACCGCCAGCACCAGATTGAACGGATAACCGTCGATCACCTTCCGGATATAAGCCCTCCCGGCCCGAAAGGCGATTTTTCCCGTCCGGTGGTAGTGCGTCAGTTTGATCAATTTTCAGCCCATTGGTTTTCAGCCTCCGTCATCCCGAGCCTGTCGAGGGATCAGCCTCCGAAAGTGATCGTTGCTTCCCTGGTCGCTAATCTTTCGACAGCTCAGATTTGAAACTGACCCACGGCCCGCCCAGTCTTCATAGGTGGCCGTCAACCGCCGTGCGGCGGAACACTCCCTCCCTTAAAATTCCGTTAATTCCGTCAGCTTCTTTGGCATGCCCTGCGCTATAGCCCTCATCCACAGAGGGATTGCAAATATTCCGGGAAACCCGACACTTTTTCTTTTGCCCATCCCATGCCTACTTTGGATAAGAGTCCTGAAGAAATCCCGCCCGACGCGCCTTTGCCCCGAAAAGGCTCCTTCTTCCGCAGCATGCTCTTCGGCAAGCCGCGCGACATCAATGATCCCTCCCTCTTTCATTCCATCTCTCTCATCCCCTTCCTCGCCTGGGTCGGGCTCGGCGTCGACGGCCTAAGCTCCTGCGCTTACGGCCCCGATGAAGCCTTCCGCGCCCTCTTCGGCCTTCCCAGCGGCAACCACCCCGAGCTCGCCATCCTTCTGGCCATCGCCACCACCATCACCGTCGCCATCATCTCCTGGTCCTACACCGGCCTCATCGAGCACTTCCCTTACAGCGGCGGCGGTTACGGCGTCGCCACCAAGCTCCTCGGCCCCTACTTCGGTCTCATCTCCGGCTGCGCGCTCCTCGTCGACTACGTCCTCACCGTCACCACCTCCATCGCCTCCAGCGTCGATCAGATCTTCAACGTCTTCCCTCCCACGCCCGAATACCAGTATTGGAAACTCGGCGTCGAACTCCTCGTCACCGCCGCCCTCGTCCTCCTCAATCTCCGCGGCATCAAGGAATCGATCAACATCATCGTCCCCATCTTCCTCCTCTTCTGTGCCACCCATCTCGCCGTCATGATTGGCGTTATCGTCACCCACGAAGGCACCCTCGGCAGCCATCTCGCCCAGATCCACGCCGAAGTCCATCACGACGCCCAGACCATCGGCCTCTGGGCCCTCCTCGTCATCTTCATGCAGGCCTACTCCCGCGGCGCCGGTACCTACACCGGCATTGAAGCCGTCTCCAACGGCGTCTCCGCCATGCGTGAGCCCCAGGTCACCAATGCCAAGTGGACCATGCTCTACATGGCCGTCTCCCTCGCCGTCACCGCTGGCGGCCTCCTCCTCTGCTATCTCCTCGCCGGGGTCGAGCCCATGCCGGGTCGCACCATGAACGGCCTCCTCATCGAAAAACTCCACTTCGGCTCCTGGTTCACCTTGATCACCCTCGGCTCCGAGGCCGGCCTCCTCCTCTTCGCCGCCCAGACTGGCTATATCGGCGGCCCGCGCGTCATGGCCAACATGGCCCTCGACGGTTGGGTGCCCCGCCGCTTCAGCTCGCTTTCCGACCGCCTCACCAGCCACTACGGTGTCCTCATGGTCGGCGTCGCCGCCATCGCCAGCCTCCTCTACACCCGCGGCTCCGTCGACGTCCTCGTCACCATGTACGCCATCAACGTCTTCGTCACCTTCTCCCTCTCCCAGCTCGGCATGGCCCGCTTCAGTTGGGTCCGTCGCAGCCGCCCCGAAGGCGGCCCCGTCCCCATCTTCCTCCACTCTTTCTCCTTCATCCTCTGTCTCAGCATCCTGATTGCTGTCGTCATCCTCAAATTCACCCAGGGCGCCTGGGTCACCCTCTTCGTCACTGGCGTCCTCATCATTGTTTGCCTTCTCATCCAGCGCCATTACTCCCGCGTCCGCGCCAAGCTCGCTGAACTCAACGCCCAGCTCGGCGACATGCAGACCCTCGTCGGCACCCGCAAGGTGCCCTCCGAGCCGGTCGCCATGGACCCCCGCAAGCAGACCGCCGTCCTCCTCGTCAACACCTATGGCGGACTCGGTATCCACACTCTCCTCTTCCTCCTTAAGACTTTTCCCGGCCAATACACCCAGGTCTACTTCGCCACCGTCGGTGTCCTCGACTCTGGCAATTTCAAAGGCGTTGAGGAAGTCGTCCGTCTTCGCACCGACCGCGAACGCACCATCAATCGCTACATTCAGCTCGCCGAAGCGCTTGGCCTTGTCGCCTCCGGTGAATTCACCCTCGGCACCGACCCCGTTGCCGAATCGGTCGAACTCTGCCTCAAAATTCGCGACAAATTCCCCCGCTCCGTCTTCTTCGCCGGCAAGCTCCTCTTCGAGGCCGAGAAATGGTACTACCCGCTTCTCCACAACGAAACCGCCTACGCCATCTCCCGCCGCCTCCAACTCCAGGGCATCCCCATGGTCGTCATGCCCATCCGCATCCTCAAATTCGAGGGCTGAGGCAGGGTAGCCGCTGATGTCCCATCGGCGGAAGCGTATTTCCTCCCGAATTCAGGCGTTATCCGCCCAGCCCCTTTACAAAACAAACCCCCGCGCCTTCAGCCAATCATATGCATGGTCCAGCCATCCCGGCGGACTGTTGTCCGGATGACACCCAAATCCAAATCCATGCCCTCCATGCGGATATTCCTGCAATACCGAAGGCACGCCCGCCTTCTGCAACGCCGCATACATCAACCGGCTGTTCTCGATCGGCACTATCGGGTCATCCTCCGCATGCACCAGCACCGTCGGCGGCGTCTCCGGTGTCACCTGCGTATCATTGGAAAGATTCGCCACCAGCGCCGGGTCTGGATTCGGCCCCAGCAATACTTCCTTGCTCCCCGCATGCGTAATCCCGTCCTTCATGCTGATCACCGGGTAAACCAGCACCACATCGTCGGGCCGGCAATTCAGCCGGTCCACCGGATCGGGCGAATGCGGATTTCCCGCGTTAAAGTGCGTCTCCAGCGTCGAGGCCAGATGGCCGCCCGCCGAAAAGCCCATGACCCCCACCTTCGCCGGATCGATGTTCCACTCCGTCGCATGAGCGCGAACCACCCGCACCGCCCGCTGCGCATCCATCAACGGCACCGGGTGACGATAACCATTGATCGGCAGCCGGTAGGTCAGCATAAACGCCGCCATCCCCTTCTTCTGTTGAAACCATTCCGCCTCGTTCGATCCCTCATGGATTGACGCCAGCATCCCGTAACCACCACCGGGAAAAATAATCATCGCCGGTACCGGCTTCGCCGTCTTCTCCGGCAGGTAAACCGTCAGGGTAGGGATGTCATCCGGCTTCGTGCCATGGCTCTGCGGCGCCGGCCCATTCCAGAGTGGAACCACCGTCTGTGCCGTCCCGGTCGCAAGGGAAGCAATCATCATCAAGGCGAGAATGAGGCCTCCGCGCATCGGGTCAAGCTTCCGGGTTTCTCGACATAGCTCAACTCAAATTCTTATGGTAGCCGTCGCACTCCGTATAGCGGACACAACTTCACTCCAAAGCTGATTGTCCTGAGTGCAATCGAAGGATCGTTGGCGATACCTAACAGGGCATCCACAGAATTCCCAATTCACGAAATCTCAAATGTGGCCCCGAGCCCATCTGGATTCATATTCTTCCCATTTCGTCAATTAGGTGAATTTGGGAATTCCGTGATTCAGTCCTTCGGCGAGCCAAACATTTCCTAACCCTCCGTGTTCTCCGAGCGAAATTCAGTCGCCGGCCGTCTTCAAACCCCGCGCCGTCAGATGCTCCAGCGCCTGGGCTACCAGTTCATCCACCGTCGCCGTCCCTGTATCGAGCCGCCGCGCGTCTGCCGCGCACATCAGCGGCGAATTCTTTCGCTCCCGGTCCAGCACGTCACGCTCCCGGATCACGTCACTCTCCCCCTGTGCGCTTCGCCGTCGTGCCCGCACCTCCACATCCGCATCCAGGAAAAACTTGTACGGCGTCTTCGGGAAAACCACCGTCCCGATGTCCCGCCCCTCCATCACCAGCGGCGAAAGCGCCGCCAGCCCCTGCTGTTCCGCCACCAGCAGCTTCCTCACTCCCGCCAGTTGCGCCACCAGCGACACCGCCTCGTTCACCCGGCTCTCGCGCACATGGGGCAGCGGATCGATCCCCGCAATACGAAACGCCAGCTCGCCCTTGTGCAACCGCGTCTCAACCCCGGCCGAGATCACCTCGCGCGTCACCGCCTCCGCGTCATTCAGCGGAATCTTTTTTTCCAGCAGGTACCACGTCACCCCCCGGTACATCGCGCCCGTATTGACGTAGACAAAACCCAGCTTCCGCGCCAATTGGCGGGCAAAAGTGCTTTTGCCCGAGGCGGCTGTGCCATCGATGGCGATGACGGGATGAAACGAGTGAGACATGAATCGTGGCCGACAAGAGAAGCTCCTCGCGCCGCAATTGTGAATCAAAAATTCAAATAGGCGATCCGTCGCACTCCGTGCGACGGATCGCCTCGGCAACTTATTCTCGCTCCTAAGCTATAGGTAGCCGCCGATGTCCCCATCGGCGGTGCCTTTTCAAAACCCCCGTGAGCTCCGCCTCCTCCATTGCGAACCCCGGCTTACTTCTTTCGCCCGATCGGCTCGTCCATCTTCGGCTGGCCCGTCTTGCGCACGTCGCCTTCCAGCTCGGTTATCCGCAGGAACGACAGCAACGCACTCCGCGTCTCCGCGCCATCGGCCGAAGTCGCGCTGATCGGAATGTGGAACTGGCCGTCCGGGAAAACGAAATGGTACGAGAACGTCCCGTCCTTGCTCAACGTGATGTCGTGGCCGTCCACTCGTACTTTGGCATCCGGTGACGTCCCACCATAAATGATCAGCTCGGCATTCAGGTGCATGTGGAAACCGCGCTCCTTGCCGAACGAGGCCCCGAATGGACTGCTCACGCTCGTCACCCAGCCGCCCGGACTCGACGCCCACTGGCCCGACGACAGCATCGTCTCGAACCGCTTCCGCAGGATTTCGGTGATCTCAAACGAGCCCACCATCCGGCGCCGGATTTCCTCGTCGCCCAGGTACTCCAGCAAATCATCGCTTTCTGACGGGGTCAGGTCGCGCGGCGTCCGGGCCTGGAACGGCAGGTGGAAATCGGTGCGCTGCAAACGCGCCAGCGTATCGGCCAACTCCTCGCCCGGCTGCACCTGCGCCGCGATCATCTCATAGAGCTCGCGGAACGGTATGCTGAACGGAATAGTCACAAAACGCGCATCCAGGTTGGGAGACAGAGTGTCCCGCGGCGTCCGCACCTCGGACGACCGGGCCAGCACCTCAAACCCGCCATCCGCGCGGTAATAGCCCAATTGCGCGATGAACGCCGTATCCGGCCGGTTCACTTGCAGATACCAATTCTTGTGGGAGTCCCAAATGTGGATTTGCTGGATCCGTCCCTCACCCGGAACATAGATCTCCAGAAAGATCTTCCCGTCATGGGCGGAGCGCGCCGCTTCCTGGTATTGAACCGGACTTAAGTCCCAGTAAGCAAACAAGATATGGGGATCGCGCGGGATCAAAAACAGTTTTTTGGAGCCATACGAATCCGGCAGGTACCCTAGGAACTCATAAGCCGGAAGATCCTTGGATTTATCCGGTACCGGAGGGGTCGCTGCGGGAACGGGCACCGCAGGTGAAGGCGAAGAGGAAGGAGATGAACCCCCGCGAAGGGAAGGCCCGATGCGTGGTGGCTTCTTGCGTGGTGCGGGTTGATCTTTGGAGGACATAAGAAAGCATTTCCAATTACAATGACGGTCTTCAATTCAGCAAATTTTAAGCCAAACTTATGGAAAGTAGGTCAAAAAGCCCGACCGGAAGCATGAAAAGTCGAACTTCGACCAAACTCCCCAATCCTTTATCTTTTGAGTCTAGCTCCAAGGTAAAAGCCTTCCGCAAGCAGAAAATTGTCACAAATCCATGTCCCTGCTGCGTCTACTTGAGGACCATGGCTGCCGCCAGCGCCTTGACGGCAAGATCGGGCTCTTGCCGAACTGGGTTGATCAGCTCATGCCTCGCGAATTGGGGAAGCTGCGCCAGAAAATGAGTGCCCTTGTCGGACGTCTCCAGTTTGACCTTACCATGATGCGCCGTCACCACGTTATTCACAATCGCCATGCCCAGGCCAATGCCCCCTTTTTCCCGTAAGTGACAAACGGCTGGAAGACAAGAGCCCGGATTGCTTCCGGAATCCCCGGACCATTGTCGGAGATCGATAAATTAAACATCGAATCCTCCACCCAGCCGCGGATTTTGATCCGTCCGTCGGGATTTCCCGCCAGCGCCTCCACCGCGTTCGTCACCAGGTTCTGCAACAGGCGCAGGCAGCGCATTTCATCAATCTCAATCTCGGCCGGTTCCGCCGTAATTTCCCACGCCAGTTCCGTCTCCTTGAAATAATCCAGATGCAACCCTTTAAAGCGCTCCAGAAAAGTCGTGGTCGTCGTCCGATCGATATGAAGACTCGAGTCGCCCTTGGAAAACCGAAGCAGATCACGGGTCATCGCCATCACCCGGTCGCACTGAAAGCGGATCCCGTCGCAACACCGTGCCGTTTCCGGATTTTCGGGGTCTTTCAGCGACATCAAATCGGCCGAAAGCCGGATGCCCGTGAGCGGATTGCGGAGATCATGCATCAGCGAACTCGCCATCTCCCCCACCACCGACAGCTTTTCCTTGTGGAGTATCTCGCCGACGAAAAGGTTATTCGTGCGCCGGAGCGAGCTCAGCAGGAGCTGAAACAGGTGCAGCGTGACCGAGGCCGGCTGCTCCAACAACACCTCCAGCAAAAGTTCCTTGCCGATTTTGCCCACCGTCACCGGCCCATGCGCGCGGGCGCACGTGCTCCGTTTGCCCCCGTCCAGCACCGCCACTTCACCCAGGAATTCGCCTTCGTCAAAATGTCCCAGAATCTGCTCCTGGCTGCCCACCCGGATCAGGATTTCCACATGCCCATGCAGCACCATGCAGACTCCGTCCGCCACATCGCCTTCCCGGAACAGATAGGCGCGATCCGGATAACCTTCCAGCACCATGCTGGCCAGGAGCCTCTCTTTGCCTTGGGGGGAAAAACCTTCCCAAAATTTATTGGCATGAGCGTCCATGTTAGTACCCTAACCGACAGCCTGAGAAGAAACTTCGAGACCCCTAACTGTAGACCTTTCCATTGTATTAGCAAGGCATTGTCGCTTGAATATTAATTCTTGTTTCTGCTAAACGAGCTCCCGCCATTTGCAAACTGCTTGCATTGTCGTAATCTAGGCTCATGAACGCTCAGTTGCTCAACGATTCCTCCTCCCTTGGATCGACCTTCCGCTCGGGAACCGATATTAATACCACTGACGCCGAGCTTCTCGACGCCTATTCCCACGCGGTCTCCTCCACCGTGCGCCAGGCTGGCCCCGCCGTCGTCCACATTCAGGCCCGCTCCGGTAACCGGGGCGAGGGGGGCAGCGGCTCCGGCTTTTTGATCTCTCCCGACGGCTTCGTCATGACCAACAGCCACGTCGTCCATCGCGCCGACTCCATCCGCGCCCAAACGCCCGATGGCCGCGAATCCCACGCCGACCTGATCGGCGACGATCCCGACACCGACCTCGCCGTCCTACGGATCGATCTCCCTGAGCTTCGCCACCTCGCCTTTGCCGATTCGGAAAAAGTCGCCGTCGGCCAGATCGCCATTGCCATTGGCAATCCTCTCGGCCTCGACAACACCGTCACGGCGGGCATCGTCAGCGCCCTCGGACGCACCTTTCCCTCCCGCACTGGCCGCCTCATCGACAACGTCCTCCAGACCGATGCCGCCCTCAATCCCGGCAACTCGGGTGGACCCTTGCTCGATACCCGCGGACGCGTCATCGGCGTCAACACCGCCATCATCCCCGCCGCGCAAGGCATCTGCTTCGCCATCGGCAGCAAGACCGCCGAATTCGTCGCCAGTTGGCTCATCAAGGAAGGCCGCATCCGCCGCGGCTACATCGGCGTCGCCGGCCAGGACGCCCCCATCCACGAACGCGTCGCCCGGTTCCACCAGTTGCGCCAGCGCTCCGGCATCCTCGTCCACACCGTCGAGAAAAGTTCCGCCGCCGCCGAAGCCGGTGTCGAACCCAACGACATCCTCATCTGGCTCGACCACGAGGAACTACGCTCCGTCCACGAGCTCCACCGGCTCCTTGTCCTGCGCGAGCCCAACCGGAAATCGCGCCTCACCGTCCTGCGCAAACACGAGATCGTCCACCTCTGGATCACGCCCCGCGAACGCACCTGAGCGTTCCGGTAGTCGAGCGCCGGGCAACGGGTTCTCCCGGTCATCGCATGAGGGTAGCCGCCGATGTCCCCATCGGCGGAAACGCATTTCCTTTCTTGCTCGAAAAAAACCTGTCATCCCGAGCCTTTCCTCGGCGACGACAGTCGCCGGTAGCAAAACGTCATTCTGAGCGAAGCGTAGCGAAGTCGAAGAACGAGGGATCAGTTCCCCAATGCCTCACAATTTGCGACATAACCCCCATCCGGCTTTGCAAAAAGCCAGACACATCGCCCCCATCCTTGCCAACCGGGCCGAGTTGGATCATGCTAAAGATCAACGAGTCGCTCGCCTACCGACGCAAGTGGCACGTTCTCTGCAAGAAAGAGATAATCATGAGCAACGAAACCCGTCCCTTCCCCGTCACGCGCCAAGACGTCTCTGCCTTGAGACAGACTGCCACTGACGCTGTCAACGACCTCACCAGCGCCGCCTCCCTCCATGCCACCAAAGCCAAGGACCAACTTCATGACCTCGCCGGTGATTTTCAGGAAGAGGGCGGTCAGCATCTCGAAAAAGTCGGGGCCCGTCTCAGTGACGTCACCCGCGCCGCCCGTGATTTCGCTTACGAAAAACCCTTCGTCTGTATAGGCGCAGCCCTCGCGCTCGGCTTTATCTTCGGCTTCAGCCGCCGCCGCTGATCGGCACCCCGTCGACCACCGGGCGACGGGGTGCCGCCGATATCCCCATCGGCGAATAAACCTATAAATCTGTCACCCCGAGCCTCCCGTCGGCGGTGAAACTGCCGGTGGCAAAATATCTCCTGAGCGTAGCGCAACGAAGTTGAAGAATGGTCGAGTCTTGCCGCAGGCGATCCCCACGATCGGCTTGGCCTTCCCCCACCTTCCCTTTCCGTTAATTCGGTCTGCCTTCCGTCATTCCGTCATCTCCTTTCAAAAAATCCTTTGACAAAATCACCTTTTCGCATTTATTTAACCATAAGGTTAAATACAAATGACCGCCGATTACCTCAGCCTCACTTTCGCCGCGCTCGCCGATCCCACTCGCCGCGCCATCCTGGCCCGCCTCGCCCAAGGCGAAACCTCCGTCACCGAAATCGCCCGCCCTTTCAAGATCAGCCTCCCCGCCATCACCAAGCACCTCAAAGTCCTCGAACGCTGCGGCCTCATCGCCCGCAGCCGCGACGCCCAGTGGCGGCCCTGCCGCCTCAAAGCTCAGCCCATGCAGGAAGCCGTCAACTGGCTCGAGCATTACCGCCGGCATTGGGAGGAAAGCTTCGACCGTCTTGACGATTACCTGCAGGAACTGCAGGCCCGCAACCCAACCCCCTGAGAAAGGACAAAAGCATGACCGCCAAGCCTGAAAAGAAGACACCGGATCAGGAACAATTTGTTATCACCCGCACCTTCGCTGCTCCCATCGCCACAATGTTTGAGTTATGGACTGACCCCGAACATCTTTCCCAATGGTTACCACCGCAGGGCTTTTCGATGCAGTACCTGAGGGCCGAGGTCAAACCTGGAGGCTCCTGCTTTTATGCGATGACCGGCCACGACGGCATAAAGATGTATGGACGGATGACCTTTCTCAAAATTCAGAAGCCCGACTGCCTGGTCTATATGCAGCAGTTTTGTGATGAACACGAAAAAATCACGCGCCATCCCATGGCGTCAACCTGGCCCGAAACGATGCTGACCAACGTGGTCTTCGCGGAGGAGGTTTCTGGTCAGACCCGGATCACCCTCACCTGGGAACCCTATGGCGACGTCAAACCGGAAGAAATCGACACCTTCGTCAAGGCCAAGGGCGGCATGACCCAGGGCTGGACCGGATCGTTCGACAAACTGGATGAGTATCTTTGCCTCATGAAAAAATAAAAACATGACCGCCACAAAAAATAATCCCGCCGAAACGCCGGCCGACCGCACACTCGTCATCACCCGCGTCTTCGACGCCCCGCGCAGCCTCGTCTACGAGGCCTGGACCAAAAAGGAACATCTCGACCGCTGGTGTGCGCCCCACGGCTTCACCATCCCCGAATCGCGCGGCGATTTCCGCATCGGCGGCAAATGGTACAGCCTCATGATCGCCCCCGACGGCGAGAAGTATCCCGTCGGCGGCGTCTACCGCGAAATCGTCCCCAACGAACGCCTCGTCTTCACCCACACCTGGGAAGAGGACGACGCCACCCCGGAGCACGAAACCCTCGTCACCATCCGCTTCGCCGACGAAGGGGCCAAAACCCGCGTCACCTTCGAGCAATCAATCTTCCGCTCCGTCGAATCCCGCAACAACCACGAAAGCGGCTGGAGCCAGTGCTTCGAGAAACTCGAAACCCTCCTCGCTGAACTCAAAACCAAGGGGAAAGCATGAGCGCCACTCGCGACTTCGTCATCTCGCGTGTCTTCGATGCGTCGCGTGAACTTGTCTTCAAGGCCTGGACCGACCCAGCCCGCATGGCTAAATGGTGGGGTCCGCGTGTCATGACCACTCCCGTCTGCGAACTCGACGCTCGTCCCGGCGGTGCTTACCGCGTCGTCATGCGCGCGCCCGATGGCACCGACTATCCCATCACGGGAGTCTATCGTGAAGTCGCGCCGCCCGAGCGCCTCGTCCTGACCATGGATTGCCGTGAACATCCCGCCGCATGGCACGACCTCGTCAAACCCAACCGCCGCCCTGACGAAACCAATCCTGCCGGTGAACTTCTCACCACCGTCACCTTTGAGGATGTCGCGGGCAAAACGAAACTCACCGTTCGCGTCACCTTCCAGTCCGACGAAATCGGCGACGCCATGCTCAAGATGGGCATGAATGAAGGCTGGTCCCAAAGCCTCGACCGCCTCGCCGAACTCACTCAATCCTGAACCCCGAACCCTCCTCGCCATGACCACAACCACCAACCCGACTGCATTCGATGCCACCGACCGCGAAATCGTCATCTCCCGCGATTTCGACGCGCCCCGCGAGCTCGTCTGGGAAGCCTGGACCAAACCCGAACATATTGCGAAATGGTGGGGCCCGCGCGGCTTCTCCACCACCATCGAGGAAATGGATGTTCGTCCCGGCGGCGTCTGGAAACAGGTCATGCATGGCCCCGACGGCGCCGACTATCCCAATAAAAGCCTCTTCACCGAAGTCGTGAAGCCCGCGCGCATCTGTTTCCGGCACGGCGGCGGCCGGAAAGGGAATCAGGGCGTCACCTTCGAATCGACCTGGACCTTCGACCACCTCGGCGACAACAAAAGCCGCGTCACCATCCGCATGGTTTTTGCCACGAAAGAAGACCGCGACCGCGTGGTGAAGGACTACGGTGCCATCGAAGGCGGCCACCAAACCCTCGCCCGCCTGGCCGAGCATCTCGCCACACTTCGGTAGCCGTCGACCGCCGGGCGACGGGGTAGCCGCCGATGTCCCATCGGCGGAATTCTTTCCAGGCAGTTCCCGTCACCTTTCCCTCGTTACTTATCTTCCTCACTTCAAAAATTCCGTTAATTCCATCATTCCGTCCTTTTCCGCAAATGCTACGCTCCCTGGCGTGACCGCGCCCAAATCGCTCATCGTCTCGCTCCACGACGCCCACCCCGGCTCGCGTGCGCAAATCGCCGACCAGATCGCCTTTCTCGCCTCCTACGGCATCGACCGCGCCAGCATCCTCGTCGTGCCTGAATTTCATCACCAGGGCCCCGTCTCCGCCGACCGCGAATTCTGCGACGCCGTCACCGCCTGGCAGGCGCAGGGCCACGACATCGTCCTCCACGGCTATTTCCACGACCGCCGCGAATCGCCGCCCGAAAAACTCTCCACCCTCTTCTGGACCCGCCTCTACACCAGCCGCGAGGCCGAGTTCCTCGATCTCCCCCTCGACACCGCCCGGCAGCGCCTTGAACGCGGCCGCGCCCTCTTTGACTCCCTCGGCTGGTGCGCCTCCGGCTTCGTCGCCCCCGCCTGGCTCATGGCCGGCGGCCTCCCCAATCTCCTCGCCGAAATGGGCTTTGCCTACACCACCCGCCTGGGAGAAATCATTCCGCTCCTGCCCGGCCTTCATCGCGTCATCTCCTCGCAATCGCTCTGCTACAGCACCCGCGCCGGCTGGCGCCGCTTCGCTTCCGGCGTCTGGAACAAGCACCTCTACGGCCGCCTGCGCGAAACCGATCTCATCCGCCTCAGCCTTCATCCCGCCGATCTTGAATTTCCCCTGATGCGCCGCCAGATTGATCAGATCATCCGCGCCTCGCTCAAGCGCGGATTCCAGCCCACCACCTACGCCGCCTATGTTGCGCGTTGATCTCCAGCTCCATTCCCGCTTCTCGGACCGCCCGAGCGAATGGATTTTGCGCCGGCTCGGCATGCCCCAGAGCTACAGCGAGCCCGAGGCTCTCTACCGCAAGCTCGCCTCCGCCGGCATGACCTTCAAAACCATCACCGACCACAACCGCCTCGATGGCGCCAAGGCCATCGCTCATTACGCCGACGCCTTCCTCAGCGAGGAAGTCACCACCTACTTCCCCGACGGCTGCAAAATCCATCTCCTCGTCTGGAACCTCAGCGAAGCCCAGCATGAGGAAATCCAACGCCTCCGCCCCAACATTTACGAACTCGCCGCCTATCTCCGCCACGAGAAACTCCCCCACGGCGTCGCTCATCCCCTCGTCAACATCAACCAGGTCCTCACCGTCGAGCACTTCGAGCGCCTCGTCCTCCTCTTCCGCTGCTTCGAGGCCCGCAACGGCAACCGCGAACCCCTCGCCCAGGAAGTCGGCAACCGCTGCCTCGAATCCCTCACGCCCGAAAAAGTCATCGAGCTCGCCAACCGCCACAATCTCGAGCCCACCCACGCCCACGCCCATCGCAAAGTCCTCTTCGCCTCCTCCGACGACCACAGCGGCCTCCATCCCGGCCGCACCTTCACCGAGGTCGAAAAAGGCGAAACCGTCCGCGATTTCTTCCGCGGCCTCGAGGAAGGCGCCGTCTTGCTCCACGGCCCCATGGGCGACCCTCTCACCTTCTCCAGCAGCCTCTACACCACCGTCTTCAGCTTCGCCCGCGACAAAATCAAGCGCAACGCCCCCATGGGCGCCAACCTCCTCGGCCAGATGGCCGAGCGCTTCCTCGCCGGCCAGAACCCCACCGCCTTCTCCTTTGCCGAACGCTTCGGCCACATCGCCGAATCGATCCGCACCGGTCAGGCCCTCGATTTCGTCAAGCCCGGCGAAACCACCCTTGCCCGCGACGTCGCCGCCTTCGTCTCAAATCCCAAGTTAAAGAAAGCTCTCGACCAGATCATCGCCGACGAGCCCAACGCCCAGCGCCGCTCGTTCCGCATGGCCTCCCACATCTCCAACGAGCTCACCTATCGCCTCATCACCCAGTTCCAGGGCCGGCTCGGCCGCGGCAACCTCATCGACGCCTTTCAGTCCCTCACCGGCCTCCTCCCCGTCGGCGTCAGCATCCTTCCCTACCTCGTCGCCTTCGCCCAGCAGGCCCCCGACCGCTCCCTCCTCACCCTCGTCGCCCGCCGCTTCACCGGCACCGTCCCCCTGCCGCTCCGCAACGAAAAACGCGCCTGGTTCACCGACACCCTCGAAGACGTCAACGGCGTCGCCCGCACCATCCGCGCCATGGTCCAGGCCGCCGGCCATGCCGGGGCCGGCGTCACCGTCGTCACCTCCCGCTCCAAGCTTTCCATCACCGACATCCCCATCAAAAATTTCCCGCCCGTCGGCGAGTTCGAAATCCCCGAATACGAGCTCCAGAAGCTCAGCTTCCCGCCCTTCCTCGACATGCTCGACTACATCCAGCGCGAGCGCTTCACCGAACTCATCATCAGCACCCCCGGCCCCATCGGCCTCTGCGCCCTCGGCTGCGCCAAGCTCCTCGGCCTCCGCACCTCCGGCATCTACCACACCGATTTTCCCCAGTACGCCCGCTTCCTCAGTGACGATGCCTTCATGGAAACCATCGTCTGGAACTACATGCGCTGGTTCTACGGCCAAACCGACCTCGTCTACGTCAACTCCGAGTTCTACCGCCGTTGCTGGATCGATCGCGGCATCCCGCCCGAAAAACTCCGCATCTTCCCCCGCGGCCTCGACACCGAACTCTTCAATCCCGCTCTCCGTGATTCCACTTTTTGGCCCAAGCGCGGCGCCGAGGGCCCCGTCCTTCTCTACGTCGGCCGCGTCTCGCGCGAAAAAGACCTCAATCTCCTCGTCGAAATCGTCCCCATGCTTCACAAGGCCGTCGGCCCCTTCACCCTCGCCATCGTCGGGGAGGGCCCTTACCGCGCCGAGCTCGAAAAACTCCTCCCCGGCGCCATCTTCACCGGCATCCTCACCGGCCGCGAACTCGGCGTCGCCTACGCCTCCGCCGATCTCTTCGTCTTCCCCAGCACCACCGACACCTACGGCAACGTCGTCGTCGAAGCCATGGCCGCCGGCCTCCCCGTCGCCGTCTCCGATGTCGGCGGCCCGCGCGAGCTCGTCAAAAATTCCCAGATGGGCCGCATCTTCCCCGCCCGCGACGCCACCGCCTGGGTCACCGGCCTCGCCGAAATGATCGCCCATCTCCCCTCGACCCAGGAACGGCTCAACCTGGCCCGCCTTGCCGGCAGCGAACGCCGCTGGGACAGCGCCTTCGCCCGCTTTTGGCACGACGGCAACGCCTGATCAATCCATCATCCTGGTAGCCGCCAATGTCCCATCGGCGGAGAGGTGCTCTCTATCTGATCCGTCATCTTGAGCCTTCTGTCGGCAGTGAAACCGCCGGTAACAAAACGTCATTCTGAGCGAAGCGCAGCGGAGTCGAAGAAAGCCGAGCTTGTCTCGGCGTCGTCGAATCTTGCCTGTTGGGAACGGGCAAGATCGAATCGCCGTAAGGCGATCCCCGCAGGGGCGAGGGTTCGCGGGAGCGAACCAAGTCAACGATCTCTAACTATTCCTGCCTTCCCCTCGTTCCCAAACTCCATCACACGTGTGTGCTTGGGAACGCCCCAGCTCCTACGAAATTTCTTTTCGCGCCAACGGGGTAGCCGCCGACCGTCTACCCGATCATTGCCACATGGGTAGCCGCCGATGTCCCATCGGCGAAAAGGCGCGTCAGCGCCTATAATAAAATTCCGTCATCCTGAGCGAAGGCGAGCCTTTCGTCCGATTTCGCGCTTGAATTCCCTCGAGCCGAAGTCGAAGGACCTCTCACTATTCCTCGGTCCGTTACGCAGTTTCCTAACCCGCCTGACTGCATCAGGAAGCCGTCACGTCCGCCCGCGACCAGCGTCCATAAGCCCTGATCGCCGCGATCGCCGCCAGCACCAAAACCATCGTCAACACCACCAGGCCGATCGCCCACCCCAGCCACACGCAAAGAATCCCCAGCAACGCCGAAATCAGAAGTTCCCCCACGTTCCAAATCAGTCCGAACAACCCCAGCGAGGCCACGTTCGCCGGTGCCGCCACCGCCCGCTCCGAATTCCGCCTCCAGGCCCACACCGGGCGCCTCCAGCAGCTCCGCGTTCATCTCGCCCATACCGTCCGGTAGCCTCCGACCGCCAATGTAGCGGACGCATAGACCGACACTAAAAGCTTATAACGAAAAAGCTACTTATGTGAGGCAAGGATGTGCGTATCACGCCAAACCATAATGCATGTTTACATTATTTAGATACACAGCATAAAACCACCCCGGAAGGGTATTTACTTAAGCTCCTTGTTTGGCTCAAGAAGGCGTGTTCCCATAACAGGGCGCGAGTTTCTCTTCGTACGTCCCGCCATTACGTTTGCTCGAAACGAGATACACGCCCAGCGTCAATATGAAACTTGACGCTGGGCCCTAACCGAACCGGCCCAATCGGAACATCTAACCAACACCAAAAATGCATCTCAAACCCGTTGACGGCGGGCGACCAGCACCAGAAAGCCAAGACAGACGACTATCAACGCATAAGTCGACGGCTCAGGAACGCTGCTGCCTTCTTGAAACGTGAAATCCGAAAATTGGCCGGTTCCGCCGTTCCCAGAAGCCAAGCCTACGCCACTTGAAGTCAGAGCCGCCTGTTCGGCGAGAGTGATGGTAACGGTGCCCAACGTAGTCCCGTCATAGGAGTACGTCGCGAACCAGTTTCCGTCTCCGCCTGTTGTATTAAGCACGATATCGGCCAACTGACCGTCGGGCAATGCAGTCGTGCTGCTCAAGGTTCCGCCAGAATTAGCAATATAAGAGACATTAAGATTACCACCGGTTCCCTGATCGAACCGCATGCCAACCACGTTGTTCCTGCCGAATAGCTGGCCGCTATCATTGTACTCGAGCATGGCTCCAGACTCTGAGGCGTTGGTAGTAACGTCAACGGACAGATTGTATATATTACCGTCGGTAAACGTATAGGCCAACCCAACGCTGGAGGTGCCGCTTGTCCATGTACCGTTGGCGAATACATTTGCGCCGCTGTTGTTTTTTCCGGTCCATGCGTTTGTCCCCTGCGTCGTTGGAGGCGTGGTGCCAGCGAGAGTCGTTGGAGAACCGCTTCCCGTCAGCGGATCTTGATAAAGAACTTGCGCTGAGGCGGGGCCGGCAATAGCCATACTTGCGACTATGGCGATGATGATTTGCCTATAGGCTGTAAATTTCATGGGTACCCTTGGTTTGCTTTAAAATTGAGGCTATTTGGTTAAGATGGATTAGTTCTAACGATGCATGAAACTATTAACTGTCCATGATCCGCACAAATAATATCCAGCTTCATGTGAAGTAATGAGAGAGCAAGTAGCTCTATTGCTGATACTTAAAACGAAGAATGAGGCCAATTCCTGGCATAAGAAAATGATTCTTTAATATTATGTGCCCCTCTGCGAAACTTATCATCATCCCCAGATGGTCGAGGAATCAGCTCAACCTGCCTTTTCTATGGGAGCTAAATGAATTGATCCTTCGATCTTGCTACAAGGACAAGGAAACTTGGGGAGAAAGCTTTTTGCAGAACTCCTGTGGATCCATTTCCCGCCGTTTGCGGCGCGCAGATGACAGCTCTGTCGCGCTCCAGACAATGGAAAAGGCGGGGAGGCATCTACGGAATTGCCAAATTACTAAATTTTTTCGGAGAGGAAATTTCGCACAGAGGACGGAAGAGGGGAAAGCAGAGGGAGATGGGCAACGGAGTTGCGGGGACAAGGGCGTTCCTAACTTGGGAACGAGGAAGAAACAACCTCTAGTGTTGTGTCCCTGAAATACGCGAAAGTAATCTTTCGAGCTTGAGGAAAATGGATTCGGCGGTGGCAGTCCAGGCGAAGGGTTTGGCCGTGCGATTGTAAGCTTCGACGAAAGCGTCGATCTTGCGGATCAAATCC
>JAJSLK010000036.1 GCA_021272165.1 Methylacidiphilales bacterium | reverse complement strand
GCGTCACTTCCCGTTTCTCGATGATGCGGTAGCCAAAGCCATAGGCTGTTTCGATCAGTGACTCGTGATCGCCAAGTTTTGTGCGGATTTTTCGAATGTGGGTGTCGAGCGTTCGGCTATTGATCTCGGCATCGTAACCCCAGACATCCTTAAGGAGTCGTTCGCGGGTCTGCACCCGTCCGATCCGTTCAGCCATGGTATAAAGGAGCTTAAATTCTATGGCGGTCAGCGACAGGCGTTCACCCTTGAGATAAGCCTCGCAGCGCTCTTTATTTAAAATCAGATCTTCCAGTTGAATGTGCCCCTCACAACCGCTGGACATGCGATAGCGTGCCGTAATTTTCCGGACTTTAAGAAGAAGTTCCCGTGGATGGCATGGTTTGCAGAGATAATCCTCCGCTCCCATTTCAAGCCCGAGAATGCGATCGATGTCATCAGCCTGCTCCGATAGCATGATGATCGGCAGATGCGCCGTTTCGTAGTCAGCCTGGAGCTTCTTGCAAATTTCGAAGCCGGTAGGTTCATTGAAAATGGCTTCTAGGATAATCAGTGAGGGCAGTTCCGTCTTGGCTACATCACATACCCGTTCGCTGAGATTCACCACAATGGGCGCGAATCCAGCCCGCTTCAGATGCTCACCCAACGCGGTGCCTGCGGATTTGTCGGGATCGGCAATAAGGATTTTTTTAGCCATGGTAAACAGATGCGCCCGCCATTAGGCGGGCACACGGAGTCTGTGATTTGGGGTTTAGTTGAAGGTCATGCTTTCCAGCCGACGACCTGCTTACTGGGAGTGGTAACGGCTTTGTCGGAACTGATGTTTTCTTTATCGCTATCGCGCCCGTTTTCCAGGTGAACCGAAGTGGTCCTCGCCAGCTTGATGACGACCGGAACGGTCACAAGGCCGTCGTTATCGGACCAGGCCCTGACGAAATAGGTCCCGGGGGTCAGTTCGACTTTTTCCGGCGCCTCGTCCGTATTGTCGCTATGATTTTCGACAGTCTTAATCTGCTTCCCCGCCGAGTTGTAGATCCAATAAGCGGTGTGAGGATAGTAGTAAGAGCCTTCACCCCATTGCGCTTCCTGCGTGCGAGAAAAAACCTTGAGATACCCGCAGGAAACCTTGTCGTATTGCCCCAAGGGGGCAGGTCCCACCGCAGCCAAGGTAGGACCAGCTTGAGCGTGGGTGGAGATGCAAATGAGTATCAGGGCTGATACCCCGGCCTGGATCGAGGTGGACAAAAACCGAATGAGCAAATTTGATTTCATGCTCAGAGCCTAATAACCGCCTCTGAAATGCTTCTGAGACAAAGATTAAAATTTGATGAAGAAATTGTTAAACCGCCCTCTGGGAAGGGGGGATGCAAATCAACGATTCGCCCCAGTGGTAAAATCGAGCAGACTCCTCGCGACCTGATAATCGTAGCGAGCCGAGGTGGCCTGCAGCTTCGCCTCCGTGTCGTTCAATTCCGCTTGGGTCAACTCCACAATGGAACTGGTTCCAAGGCGATAACGGGCCTGGGCCAGTTGCAGGGCCCGGGTGGTGTTCTGCACCATCTCGCCCGTGACGTCCATTTTCTGACGAGCGGTATCAATACTCAACAAAGCCTGGCGAACATCCCTAGCGAGAGAATTTTGGAGGTCGACGATCCTGGTGAGGTCGGCCTGGTCGAGCAGCCGGGCTTGCTGGGCCCTTGCGTCCAACTGACCGCCATTGGCGATGGGGATTTCGACGTTGATTCCCGCCGCATAGTAGTTGTGGTCCAGCCCCTTGGCGTCGTAAACCGGATTGATGCCGGCATAGCCAAGGGCACTGATCTTGGGATATTGGGTCGCCTGTTCACCTTGGGCGAAGCGACGGGCTGCTTCTTCATCGCTCTTTAGCGCAGCCAGTTCAGGACGCCGGTTAAAAGCCTCGAAAATCAATTTTTCCGCGGGGCCCGGATCGCTTAGATCGAGTGGCACAGGTTGCAGGGAAAAATGCATGAGATCGTGAAATCCCATGGCGGTGGAAAGTGCCGCTTCCGCATCCTTGTAATCATTTTGCGATTGAATCAATAAGAGTTGCGCTTGTTCGAGATCGACCCTGGCAAACCCGGCATCGAGTTCCGACTTGAGGTTGTTCTTGAACAAAACGGATATTTGATCCGAACTGAACTTGCGTGCTTTTACGGTGTCCTGCGCCACTTCCGAAACGGCCTGCGCACGACGGAGATCAAAGTAGGCCCGATCAACCGCCAGCACGATGACGGCCTTTGCCACGTTCAGGCGACTTGCAGCAGCATCTGCACTGAAGCGCGCACTTTGGGTCAGATCGAATGTCCTCCCGAAATCGGTGATCAACTGATTGACCATGACGCCGTCTGACTGACGACTATAGATGCTTGGATTGTTGATGCCATTTAAGCCTGTAAGCCGCGTGTCTTCCGGCGCATAGACCGCATTGACCTCTCCATAGATTTGAGGAAAGAAGCCTGCCCGAGCTTCGCGGATTTGTTGCTGCACCGCCTCTGCCGTAAGTTTGGCAGTTAGAATCTGTGGATGATTTTTCAGGGCAAAGGTCTCCGCTTCTTTCAGAGTAAATTTCAAACCCTCGGTTGGCGGTTGGGCAATCTCGCTGGGAAGCAGCATGTCCGGAGGAGCAGGCTTAAGTTGCGGCTCTTCGGTATCCTTCGTTGCCGTGTCCGCTGCGTACACAGGAAGCAGACCGACCATGACGAGAAACAGGACGGGAAGTATTTTCACGTCACCGCTTCTGGTTCAAGTTGAAGGGGAGATGTCTTGGCCGGAACAGGATCGTCCGGCGAAACATCGCGTTCAGCATCCCTGCGCGGTCGTCCTCGGTAAACGATGAGGAAGGCGGCTGGAACGAGAAAAACGGTCAACACTACCGAAACGCTTAGCCCGCCGATAATGGCGCGAGCCAGCGGGGCGTAGGCTTCCGAGCCAGTGCCGAGTTTCAAAGCCATGGGGATGAGCCCGAAGATCGTGGCCAGCGATGTCATCAGGACCGGGCGCAAGCGGACGCGGCAGGCAAAGGCCACGGCTTCGCGCAAGGCCATGCCTTCGTTCTCAATCAGGCGATGAGTGAACTCGACGATGAGGATGCTGTTGGAAACAACAATGCCAACCATCATGACGACGCCCATCAACGACATGACATTCAGGGTCGTGCCTGAGGCTGCCAGCATCAGGATAACCCCCATCAAACCGGGCGGCACGGCAAGCAGGATGAGGAAGGGATCTACAAAGGAACGAAATTGGGCGACCAGGATGAGGTAGACCAGGAGAACGGAAAGAAGCAGGCCGAAGCCAAAGCTGGTGAATGAGGCGTACATGGCTTGTACGGTTCCGCGTATCTTGACCCGCACGCCCTCGGGTTTGGCGACCTGATCCACGACCTTCTGCACTGCCGGAGCAATCGTTCCGATGTTCTCCGTTTTAGGAGCGATAAAGACATCGATGGTGCGACGCAGTTGATAGTGATCAACCTCCGTGGGGGCAAGAATCTTAGAAATATCGGCCACCATGTCGAGACGCGTGGGATTTATCTGGCCCGGACCGCGCAGCGGAATGCTGCTCAGGTCGCTGAAGCTGTTGACCGTGCCCTCGGGGTACTGAACTGTCAGCAGGTAGTCATTGCCTGTCTTTGGATCGACCCAGTAGCTGGGTGCGATCATGGCATTCGAGGTCAGTGTCGTGATAACGTTGCTGACAACTTCCTTCTGGGAAAGACCCAGCTCGCTGGCCCGAACGCGGTTGATGTTGAGCTGAATCGACGGAGCATCAATATCTTGCGGAATCAGAACGTCATTGACCCCTGGAATCCGGCGCACTTGCTCTCCGATTTTCTGCGCGGTGGCATAGGCATCGTCGAGATTGGAACCACTGACCTGCACGTCGATGGGCGCAGGCAGGCCGAGATTAAGCACTGCATCGACCAGGCCGCCTGATTGAAAATACGTGGTCATTTCCGGCATCTCCTGATGCACTGCCGCGCGAACTTTGTCCATGTAGGCATAGCTGCCAATCTTGTGATCGTCGTTCAAGCCAACCTGGACAAAGGCCGTATGGGTGGCGGAATTACTGGTATAAATGGACGAAAAACCCGGCGTTGATCCGATGTTGGAAACGATGAGTCGCAAGTCATGTGGATCAACCTCACGTCGAATAAGGTCCTCCAGTTTTTTGATTTCGGCCTCGGTGACATCAAGACGCGTCCCCGTGACGGTTTTAACATTGATCACGAACTGGCCCGGATCGGTGCGCGGGAAATAAGCCAGGCCGACCAAGGGGCAGAGTGCAAAACTTGCCAGGCATAGTCCAAGCAAGGCAACGAGGGCCAGAAGCGGGCGCCTGAGAGCCACGCCTAACGCGCGTTCGTATCCGTCGAGGAAGTTGGAAAAACGGGCGTTGAACCAGGTGTTAAAACGCCTGCTCCAGCCATGTTTAACGATACCTGCATGATTCTTGTGATCTCCCGAGACATCTTCGTGTTGGATCGTATGGGCCGGGATTAGTTTGGCGCAAAAGAGTGGCACCACGGTCATTGCCACGATGTAGGAGGCGAAAAGGGAAAGCACCACCGACAAAGCGAGCGCACTGAAAAGAAACTGGCTGACACCGTAAAGAAACGTCACCGGAAAAAAGACGATGGCTGTGGTAAATGTGGCCGCCAGGACTGGGAGCGAGACTTCTGTTCCACCACGTTCCGCCGCGACGGAGGCGGATTCACCCAGTTCCATGTGTCGGAAAATATTTTCGAGAACAACTACTGAATTATCGATCAGACGGGAAAAGGCGAGAGCCAGCCCACCGAGAATCATCGAGTTGATCGAGCCGCCACCAAAGAAGAGCGCAATAAAAGTGGCCAGGGCCGAGAGCGGTATCGAGAGGAAGACGGCCAGCGTAGCGCGGAAATTTCCCAGGAAGATAATGATCATGAGGCCGGTCAGGACAAGACCAATGGCCCCCTCGTGCAAAAGCGTTTCAATGGCTGTTTTGACAAAAACTGATTGATCGAAGACCACATTGGTTACGAGTGACTTGGGCACATCGACCAGATCGCCAATCACTTTCTTGACTCCATCGACGATGGCGATGGTATTGGCATCACCGCCCTGTTTGAGGACCGGCAGGTAAACCGACGGCTGTCCGTCCACACGAACGATGTTGTATTGGATTTGCGAGCCATCCTTGGCGTATCCCACATCCTTTACGAGCACTGGCGCATTATTGATTGTTTTCAGTGGCAGGTTGTTGATGTCTTCCACACCGCTCAACTGACTGTTGGTATAAATGTTGTAGTCGAACGGCCCAATCGTCACATCACCCGCCGGGAGGATCAGGTTCGAATCATTCACCGTGCGCACCACGTCCATCGCGCTTAGCTGATTTGCTTCCATCTTGACCGGATCGACATAGACCATGATTTGGCGGTAGCGACCGCCAAATGGCTGAGGAACGGAGGCGCCGGCAACACTGGCCATTTGATTGCGCACAGCGAACTGGCCGAGGTCACGCAACTGAGCCTCATTAAGTCCGTCACCTTTGAGCGTAACGAGGCAAACAGGAAGACTCGACGCATCCATCTTGAGGACGACAGGAGGTAGTGTGCCTGGAGGCAGTTTGCGCAAATCGGCCATGGCGAGGTTGGAGATTGTCGTCACCGCCGAGTCGGCGTCGGTGCCCGGCTGGAAGTAGACCTTGATAATGCTGACTCCCGGCAATGAGCGGGATTCCATATGTTCGATTCCGCTGCCCAAGGTGAAAAACCGCTCGAAGCGACCTGTGATGTCTGTCTCTACCTGTTCAGGCGGCATGCCGTTGAAAAACGTGGCCACTACTACGACGGGAATCTTGATGGCTGGAAACAGATCAACCGCCATACGCGTGATGCAAGTAATTCCCAGGATCACGACGATCAGGCAGAGAACGACAATAAAATAGGGATAGCGGAGGGCAAAACGTGGCATGGAGCGAAGAGAGGCTTATTGTTCGGCGAGCAGATCGCGCAGGCCTTCGACGGAAAACCCTGGAGAGTGGCAATAGGTCATGATTTTCTCTTCCTTGTCGCGGAGCGCCGAGGCCGTGGCCGGAATGCGAGTGGCCAATTCCCGTGGTATGCGAACGATTCCATGGCAATCTCCGTGAATCAGGTCGCCTGGCGAAATCTCCAGGCTTCCAATTTGGACCGGACCGCCCACATGAACAATGTGGCTGTAAGCGTGAGAAACGTTCAGGCTTCCCGAGAACATCTGAAAATCGAGACCTTCAATGCGTGGAAGATCACGGACAGCCCCATTGGTAACCACGCCCACGCAGTCCAACTTTTTTAGGATACAAGCGTGCAGATCGCCGATGAGCGCGCCCGATCCGGGAAAGCGGTCCATGTCTTGCACAACCAAAATGCGCGGCGCTGGCACGGCAAGGAGTTCGTCCCACCAATCCGTATTTTCAAAAAAACTCTGGCCTTTGCTTGGAGGCGATGAAGACCGCACTTTCAGGGTCATCGCATACCCCAAGACCGGAAGCATATGGGGATACCGACAAACCAAACTTCCCTCGGTGTGACCCTCATTACGAAGTTGAATCCGAAATCTTTCAATGGCGTTGGCCACCGCACATGAATCGAGAAATCTCAAATCCTGAAATTCTTCTTTAGTCAGCGCGGGATGGCGCGAAGGGTCTATCATTGATCCCTGCATTATAATTTTCTCCCGTCCATTTCCTTGGCCAGGGCTGTTTCGCCGAGTTGTATTGAATTTCGACTTCCCATGACGACCTGGTCCGTGTCGCTCAGGCCGGAAAGAATTTCGGCCTCGGAAGAGGTTTCTAAACCCACGGTTACGGGTCGCGACTCAACCTTGTGATCGTTATTGAGAACGAAGACCGTGGGATTCTCCCCGGTCGAAACGCATTGAATCGGAACAGCCAGGGCGTCTTTTTTATCGGCCAGTGTCAATCGGACCGTGGCATACATGCCGGGCGTGTAACGAAAGTCAGCGTTATCCACATCAGCCTCAGCGAGCATGGTGCGGGTGGAGGTGTCCACTTTTTGGGAGAATCTTGAAACCTTGGCTGAAAAGGTTTGCCCCAGGGAAACCACGTCGACTTCAACCTGATCGCCCAAATGAACTTCGGCGACCGCAGATTCGGGGACAGGAAAATCGAGACGCAGTTTCTTCAATTCCGCCAGGGAGACGAGAGGCATGCTTTGCGTTTCGGAAGCCGTGCCGGCCTGGATCAATGCGCCGGTATCGGCATACCGCTTGGTCACCACTCCATCAAACGGGGCCGTGATTTTTGAGTAGGAAAGCAACGTCTGCATCCGATCAGCGTTGGCCTGGGCTTCAATGACTCTTTGCTTGGCCGCCTGGAGATTGGCTTCGTTGGCTCGATTACGCGCTGCGGCCGTATCCAGGTCCTGTTGCGCAATGAGGCCCGATTCCTCTTTGGCCGCAGCCTGGAGCCGGGTGGAAATTTGATCGGTTTCCTCGAAAGCCGCAGCCGCACTTTTGACTTCCTCACCGGCGGTAAGAACGGCGGCGTCCGCTTTCCTGAGGTCTTCTTCCAGTTCAGGAATTTCCAGGACGGCCAGGACGTCGCCTGTCTTGACGTGATCGCCCACATCCACATTGATCTGCTGAACGTAGCCTGCGACTTTGGCATGAACTTCCACTTCCTGATAAGGCCGAAATTCGGCGGTGAGACTTACGCCGCGAGACAGGTCTTCCCGCGTCGGATGAGTCACTGCTACGGTCGGGGCATCACTATTCGCCGAGGCCGATTCGATTGAAGTATTAAGGCCGGAATCGGAATTGCATCCGGCCACGTTGAGAGCAAGAAGACCCAGGCCCAAAGCCCGGGCGAATCGGTAGATGAGCTTCATGCGCCGTCCTCGGTTATGCTGTAGCCGACGCCGCGTACGGTTCGGAACAGTTTGCGCTCATGGCCTTCATCAATTTTTTTGCGTAGCTGACGGACGTAAACGTCCACAATATTGGTCAATCCCTCAAAGCTCTGGTCCCACACATGCTCAACAATCATGGTACGGGACAGAACGCGCCCCGTGTTGATCATGAGGTATTCGAGCAGGGAAAATTCCTTGGAGGTAAGATCGATATTCTTGTCTCCCCGCTTTACTTTGTGGACCACGCGGTCGAGCTCCAGTTCTGCCACGCGCAAGGTCGTGGAGTTTGTCACCGGCCCACGTCGCAGGAGTGCCTTGACCCGGACGAGCAACTCAGCGAACGAGAAGGGCTTGGTGAGATAATCATCCGCCCCTTCCTCAAAATTCTGGACCTTGTCGGAGATGTTGTCCCGAGCGGTCAGGATCAGCACCGGGACATGTTGATGGCTCTTGCGGATATACTTTAACAAATCAGTTCCCGACATCCCTGGCAGGTTCAAATCGAGAATGATCAGGTCGTAGGAATAGGCCCGGACATGATCAAGGCCGCTCGTTCCATCTGCGGCCACATCCACTGCGTACCGCTCAGCCTTAAGACCCCTGGCGACAAAGCGGGACACTTTTTCTTCATCTTCAACCAGCAATATTCGCATACCCCATTTCTAGGGCTGGTGGATGAAAAGAATCCGCGATCCAGATTAAAAACTCTTCATTTTCGCAAAAAGGCATTCATGATATGCCATGGCTTATGAGGTGCGATTTTGCCCTTTTGCCATTTGAAGTTCGAGCAGGGGCAATCGAACACGAAAAACTGCACCTTCGTTTTCACGGCTTTCGACTTCGACTTTGCCTGAATGGGCTTCGACAATGGTGAGAACCATTGATAGCCCCAGGCCAGTCCCGCGGGCCTTGCGTGCCTGAATTTGCTCCGAACGATAAAATCGTTCAAAAACATGAGGCAATGCCTCCGGAGAAATGCCGATGCCATTATCCCGGACCTCAAGAACCGCCCAGGATGTCTCGCGCGTGACTTGAACGGTTATCTTGCCGCCTTCAGGCGTATATTTGATTGCGTTATCCAGGAGATTCACAACGACCTGCTTGAGGCGCACCTCGTTGGCCTCCACCGTGACGCTACGGGCAGTCTCACAAAGAAGAGAGACCGACTTGTCTTCGGCGAGGGGAGTCATTTGTTCCACCGTTGTCGCGGTAAGGCTCGCTAAATCGACTGGATCCTTGACCATTTGTGATTCGCCTGTTTCCAACCTGGACATGAGCAACAGTCCCTCGACAATTTGTGTAAGCCTCTCCGCTTCTTCCAACACGCTGGCAACCTGATGAGTTTGATCATCAGTCAGTCTTTCTTCCTTTAAGAGAGCTTCCAACTCTCCGCGCATAATCGTCAGGGGCGTCCGTAATTCATGCGAGGCATCTGCGGTAAAGCGGCTCGTTAACTGAAAGGCTTCATCCAGTCGTTGGATCATGCGATTAAGTGCCAGCGAGAGGCGCTCGACCTCATCGCCTGTTTCGGCCACCGGCAACCTTTGGCTTAGATTTTGCAACGTGATGCGCTCAGCCGACCGTACAATCTGATCTACGGGACGCAAGGCCCGGCCAAGCAAAAGGTAAGCGCCCACAGAGGTAAGTCCGATGAAAACGGGAAATCCAAGAAATAGGGTCCGGAGAAGTCCATCGAGCGCATTGAAAATGTCATTCTCGGAAGTCCCTACTTCCACGATGTATCGGGCACTGTCAGCGAGCTGATAGCCGATGGCCACAACTTGAAGATTTTCTTTGGATGGGACGGTCTCTTCACGGTGAACGGGAACCGTTTCGGTGTCTCCGTCATTGAATGGTACGGAAGGTGGCTTCGAAAGAACGTCGGCATTTCGGGAGGCATAAATGATCCGCCCCGATATATCTGTGATGCGAATGATGCGCTCGTTTAGTTCTGGCGCATATCGGGCCTGGATTTCACTGCCAACATAGCCTTCACCCTTTTGCGGCATATCCGCCAAAATCGTGACGGCAATCTGATGCGCCCGGTGCGTGAGGGTCTGTTGCAGTGAGCGAATCAGGTACTGTTTGAATCCCCAGTAAGTATAGCCGCCAAAGCAGACAAAAATCAGGGTAAGCGTCACCACATAAAGCGTGATGAGCCGGGCCCGAATGGAGCGAGGAGACGTCATGCCCCGTTAAGGCCGATGGAATAACCCACCCCGCGAACCGTGCGAATCAGCTTGGGTTCATGGCTCTCATCAATCTTTTTGCGAAGCTGGCGAATGTAAACATCCACGATGTTGGTCAGGCCTTCAAAACTCTGATCCCAAACATGCTCGATGATCATGGTCCGGGAAAGAACGCGTCCCGTATTGACCATCAGGTATTCGAGCAAAGAAAACTCCTTGGAAGTCAGGTCAATCGCCTTTTCATGCCGTCGAACCTGATGCGCGACCCGGTCCAGTTCCAAGTCCGACACCCGCAACACACTTGAACGGTCTACGGGGCCGCGTCTCAGTAACGCCTTAATTCGAACCAGCAACTCAGCAAAAGAGAAAGGCTTCGTCAGGTAGTCGTCTGCGCCGCACTCAAAATTACGCACTTTGTCGGCCACGCTATCGCGCGCCGTAAGTATAAGGACAGGCACTGTCGTATTTTTTCTACGGATATGCTGCAACAAATCGGTGCCGGAAAGTCCGGGCAGATTTAAGTCCAATATCACCAGATCGTAAGAATAGCTGGAAAGAAACTCCTGCCCGGCCTTGCTGTCAGCCACGGTATCAACGGCGTAGGTCTCCGCCTTTAGCCCTCTGACAATGAAACGGCTTACTTTCTCTTCATCTTCAACGAGCAAAATTCGCATACGCAGTTAAGTGAAAAGCTAGCACATGAGCTTTGGAAGTATCGAATATTACAAATCCGAAATAGTGTTCAATTATTTCCAAGTAGGAAAAGGTCTCATCTTCCGTTTGTTTTTGTTCTTTTTCGGTAGTTTAAGGCGGCATGAGTTTGCGAAACTATCTTATAGGCTGGCTTCCGCGACGCAGTCAGCCGCTGGTTGAGTCGGGCATTTTCGGCCTTGCTGCGGGGCTCTCCGCTGTTAAGCACTTCAGGAGTTAACCGACGCCGACGGAAAGGCAATTGCCGGGATGCACACTTGGTATGTTCCTCTACCGAAGATGCGGTTTACACCGACCGGAGTGACTCCGTTCTTATGGGAATTCAGCACTTCGCCGCCCACTGGTAAAGATGTGAAATTTCGGATCAATTACGCATCTAATCGGCTAGTCGAATCCAATGGTACTATTGAACCTGCGGGGAGTGCCCGTTCCCGAACCCTCTCAATATGGCTTGGGCATATTCCTTGCAGTTGCTGGGCTTGTCGCGTGGAGACGGTTCAAAATTGACGCTGCCTAGAGTAGTTCCCCTTGGCTCGGCTCCGCCGCCAGTGTCACCGTCTCAGGATTTAACAGAGTGAGAAATTTCAATCACGGCTTTCGTTCGCCGCGTCACATTTTCGTCACACGTTCTCGCGATTTCGGGCAAGAAAAGCCCATTTACCTTTAAAAAGTAAAAGGGCGACCGACGGGGCTCGAACCCGCAACAGCCAGAACCACAATCTGGAGCTCTACCATTGAGCTACGGTCGCCAGTAAGGACAAAGCCGGCGACAAATAGGGCGGGCACCCTGCTTGTCGCGCAGGGGTTGAGCTTAAATTCTCCGAGACCGGATTCAAGCTAGAACTCGGCGGCCGTCGCGTGCGCATAGGCGCGACCGGGGCGCTGAGTTTCGGGCCGGGGCCGGGTGACCGTGGCCGGCTTGACTGAGGTCTTGGGCGTTTTCAGGGCGAAGAGGCCATGATTGCCCTTCGGGGTGGGGCACCAGATAACGGAACAACAAGTTAGCTGCATCCTGTTAATGACGGCGACCCGATTATTTGGTTTCGCAATATTTCTTTTAACCGATGGGGCTGGCGGTTCAGGCCTTAACCGGTTTAGTGTCTGACATGCAGGTGATTAGCTCGATAACCGCCATGGAGCGGCAGAGCAAAGGCTGGGCGGCCCGTGGCGAAAAAGTGGGGCTTGTGCCGACGATGGGGGCGTTGCACGAGGGGCATCTGGCCTTGATTCGGCGGGCCCGGCGAGAATGCCGGCGGGTGGTCGTGAGCATTTACGTGAACCCGACCCAGTTTGGCCCGAAGGAAGATTTTTCGCGTTATCCCCGATCCCGGCGGCAGGATCTGGCCTTGTGCCGTCAAGCCGGGGCGGACGTGGTTTTTGCCCCGGGCAATCTCTATCTGCCGGACCATTCAACGTTCGTGGAGGAGGAGCAGGTATCGCTGGGACGGGACGGGGCGTCGCGTCCGGGGCATTTCCGGGGCGTGGTGACGGTGGTGTTGAAGCTCTTTAATCTGGTGCGGCCCACGCGGGCCTATTTCGGGCAGAAGGACGCGCAGCAGGTGGATGTGATCCGGCGGATGGTGCGCGACCTGAACGTGCCGGTGAAGCTGGTGATCGTGCCAATCGTGCGCGATCGGGACGGCGTGGCGCTGAGTTCACGCAATCGTTATCTATCGCCGGAAGAGCGGACGGTGGCAGTGGAGTTCGCGCGGCGATTGCAGGCGGCGGCTCGGCGCAAGGGTGATCCGGTGGCGTGGCTGCGGCGGGAGTTGAAGCGGCTGCCAGGCGCGCGGCTCGATTATGTGGAGCTGACGGGTGATCGGCTTTGCGCGGCGGTGTTTGTGGGCAAGACGCGGCTGATCGATAATGAGCGGGTGAAATAGATGACGCGCCACCGCCGATGGGGACATCGGCGGCTACCCCCGCTCGATAGACTCTTATCCCGTGACGAGATTGGGCGTGAAGGGCTCGGGGTCGATGGAGTGGAGCGCCTCAACGCCGTGGAGCCGAGCACGGGTGTAGAGGGTCCACTGACGGGCGAAGACGTTGTCCCAGGAGAAGCGGGCACGGACGAGCTTGGATGCCTCCGCACCGAGGACGGTCAAATCCTCGCGACTGAAGCGTTCGATGGCATCGGCGATGTCGTGGGGATCGTTGCGTGAGGCCCAGCGGTCGAGGCCGACCATGACGTTGGCATCCATGAAGCTGCCGCGGACGCCGACGCAGGGGAGGCCGCAGGCCTGGGCCTCGAGGACGACGAGACCGAAAGTTTCGCAGACGCCGGGGTGGATGAAGAGATCGGCAGCGTGGTAGTAACGGGTGAGGCCGGCGTTGTCCTGAATGTAAGAGCGCCAGGTGAGAGCGCCATTGGTGCGATGACGCGTGGCGGGGAGGACGCGGCGGAGGGGGCCGTCGCCGACGACGACGAGATGGTAGGCATGAGGATGGCGGGCGTGGAGCGCCTCGAAGGCGGCGAGGAGCATCTCGATGTTTTTTTCGGGCGAGAGGCGACCGACATAGAGGAGGATTTTTTTGTCGGCGGGCAGGCCAAGATCGGCGCGGAGGGAGGGATCGCGGGGCGCGGGGGAAAAGGTGGCGGTGTCGACGCCGAGGTTGAGCGTGACACTGTTGGTGACGCCCCAGCCATGGAGGAGCTGGCGAAGGTGTTCGGAGGGGACGAGCGTGGCGGTGAAGTGGCTGTAGAGCTTGACGATGTAGTCTTCGGCGTAATTGAGGACGGCGTCGCGCAGCCAGGCGCCGCCGTATTTGAGGGCGGTGCGGAGGTAGGCCTCGGGGAAGTGGGAATGGTAGAAGCCGAAGACCGGGGCGTGGAGTTGCTGACCGGCACGGAGGGCGGTCCACGCGAGGTGATAGGGATCACCCGACTCGATGATGTCGGGGCGGATGTCGTCGAGGAGGTCGAGGACGAGGCGGGTGTTGAGGATGAGGCGGTAGCGGGAGGGATAGCGGGAAAAGAAATCGAGCCGGGGGGAGTGGATGGTGTGGAGATGGAGGCGGCCCTCTCGCTCGTAGCGGGTTTCCGCGCCGGGGATGATGAGATGATGCTCGTCGCGGGTATGCTCGACGACGTGACGCCGTTTTTCGGAAATGTAGCGCTTCACGCCGCCGCTGACCGGCGAGTAAAACTGGGTGACATCACAGATCTTCACGGGACGCTTCGTTGCGGTGATGCCAGCCGCGATGGATCGAATGCGGCTGCTGCTTTTTCTCTTTTAAATCTTGTCCTTGTTGCCGTGGCCGTTGATTTCGAAAAGAGAGGAAACCGATTCGCCGCCGTTGATGCGCTTGATCGCCTCGCCGAGAAGCGGGGCGATGCTCAGGACGGTGATTTTGCAGCCGGGGATGGGACGGACGATGGTGCTGTTGGTGGTGACGAGTTCGTCGAGGACCGATTCCTGGAGGCGTTTGACCGCGAGGTCGGAGAGGAGGCAGTGGGAAACGGCGGCGAGGACGCGGCGCGCGCCATGAGCCTTGACCAGCTTGGCGGCGGCGGCGAGCGTGCCGGCGGTTTCGGTCAGGTCGTCGACGAGGAGGACGTCCTTGCCCTCGACCTCGCCGACGAGATATTGCGACTCGACCGAGGTGGGGCTGGTGCGGCGTTTGGCGACAATGGCCAGGCCGGTGTGGAGGAGCTGCGAGTAGGCGGAGGCCATTTTCATGCCGCCGACATCGGGCGAGACGACGATGAGCTTGTCGAGCTTGAGCGAGGAGAGATAGCGGTAGAGGGTTGGCGCGGCGTAGAGGTGGTCGACCGGGATGTCGAAGAAGCCCTGAATCTGCTGCGCATGGAGGTCCATGGTGAGAATGCGGTGGGCGCCGCTGGCGACGAGGAGATTGGCGACGAGCTTGGCGGTGATCGGGACACGGGGCTGGTCCTTGCGGTCCTGCCGGGCGTAGCCGTAGAAGGGAACAACGGCGGTGATGCGTGAGGCGCTGGCCCGGCGCGCCGCGTCAATCATGATGAGAAGCTCCATCAGATTTTGATTGGTCGGCGGCGCCGTGGGCTGGACGATGTAGATGTCGCGGCCCCGGATGTTTTCGTTGATCTTGACGAAGGTCTCGCCATTCGGGAAGGAGGTGACCACGGCCTCGCCCAGCGGGACACCCACGTAGTCGGCAATTTCCTGAGCCAGGCCGGGGTTGGCGTTACCGGAGAAAACCTGGGGGCCGGAAGTGTCCATCGTACGGGGATTGTCGCGTTGCCGGGCGATGGCGGCAAGCCTGAAAGCGACACCGTATTGTAACATTATTCGTTTCCCCTGCCGGGAATTGTTCAGACGGACGTGCGGTGAATAGATAGAGATAACATTTGGAAATCAGTCATCCCGAGCTTGCCGAGGGATCAGTTCAGTTAGCGGTGAAAGCAGAGACGGAACTGATCCCTCGGCAAGCTCGGGATGACCACGCAATTATTTTTTGGTGTAAAAATTAGCTCGACCCTTAACCGCGTGCTTTTCGGGGAAGGGATATAATTGGTTTGACATCATACTATATGGCGCGATGATGCCTTCATGGAACGCAAGCCCGTCCAACGCCGCTGGTATCATCCGGTGCGGCTCCTGCAGCGGCTGGCGATTTATGCGGTAATCGGCTATGTAACCGTTTGCGTGGTGCTTTACCTGATGCAGACGAGCCTGGTTTATGCCGGTTATACGCCCGATTTTCCGGCAATGACGGCGTTTCGGGAAGCTAAAGCGATTGGTTTGATGCCCTGGCCTCAGACCACACCGGGCGCGCCTGAGTTTCAAGGCTATGTTCGCGCTGACTTCGGTAATCATGGGATCCGGGAAACGGGTATCGGATCACGGGGGACGGTCGTGGTTTTTCACGGCAATGGGGGTTGGGCCATCGATCGAACCGGTTATATCGAGACATTTTCAAGACGTGGTTTTCGCACGTTTCTTTATGAATATCCCGGCTATGGCGGAAGGCCCGGGCGGCCGAGCGAAAAGGCGATCGTGCCCGAGGCGCGCGCGTTAATCAGAACTCTGGATCAGGCGGGATACGGTCCCATTTACATTTGGGGTGAATCGCTGGGCTCGGGGGTTGCCGCAGCCGTTTGCAACGATGCATCACTTCCCGTGCATGGCCTGGTATTGCTGACACCCTGGGACAATATCGCGAATGTGGGCCAATCGTTTTATCCGTGGGTTCCGGTGCGATGGCTGATGATCGATAAGTATGACTCGATTGCGAACCTGAAGGCTTTCCGATATCCGATCTGCATGGTTCGCAGCGAGTGTGACGAGGTGATACCGCCGCCGCTGGCGCGCAATCTTTATGCGCACCTGCCCGAGCCCAAGAAGATGATCGTCCATGCCGGATGCGGGCACAACGACTGGCCCAGCTCACCCGAACTGGCGTGGTGGGACGAGACGCTCGATTTTATCGCGCCGCCGGTGAAGGTCGCGCGGTAGGCGCCGAGGGATGCGCGGTGTGATTGGTGCCGATCATTTGCGCGACTTCATGTGAACTGAACTGCCGCGTCGGCACGGTATAATAGATGATTTCCCCGCGGCCCTGGTCGATCGATTCGGTCTCGGTGCGGAAGAAGGGGAGCCGTGGCCAGGCGTCTTGGATGGAGGCGGCGAGTTTCATCGGCAGGAAGCGGCTGATGTCGACGTTACCGAAGATGCCGATGACGATGATGTAGATCAGGAGAGAGAGGCCGATGATGCCCATCAGCCGGTACCATTTGTAGGGAATGGTAAAACGCATGGTCTACCGGCGGCCGTCGATCAACTCCCAGAACTCGGGCACCTTCTGGAGCACCTCGTCCTCGGCCATGGGAAGCTTGGTGCGGTAGAGGAAATCCTTGAGCGTATTTTTGTGCAGGACGCGGTGGATGAGGAGCCCGGCTTCGGTGCGTTCGAAATAGATGCGGTACTCCTTGGTGCGGTAGCGGTAGAGGTTGCGCTTTTCGCGGTGGAGCTTGCCGAATTTTTCGGGGTCGGCCTTGTCGAGGTCCTCGGGCAGGAAGTTGAATTCGCTGAGGATCTGGAGCTGCAACATCTTGGGCAACTGCGCCAGCTCGGCGGCGCTCCGGTCATTAAAAACGATCTGAAACATGGTCAATTGCCAGCATCGCTCTTTGGCCGGTCGCCGTAAAGCAGGTAAGGACGGCGGGCGGCGCGGAAGGCGGCCAGGCCGGGCTGCCACGAGGTGATGATCTGGTCGGGGGTCTGGCCATTTTGCAGCGCGGTGCGGAGGCCATTGCCGCCGGCGATGTGATCGAAGGCGTCCGGGCCTGAGTCGCCGTCGGCGGAGGTGCGGAACATTTTCGTGCCGGGTGCATGATACATACGGTAGAGGATCTGGACGGCGAGATTGCAGAGGTTCACCTTGTCGCGGTCGGTGTAGTAGATCTGTGCGCCGTTGATGACCTGGTCCTTGAAGATGCCGTAAAAGGGCTTGAAGGTGACGGGCCGGAAGAGGACGCCGGGAAGCTGGAGCTTGTTAAATTCGTCGGCAACGTCGAAGGAGTTGAAGCTGGGATGGCCAAAGACGGCGAAGGGGAGGGTGTAGCCAATGCCGTGGTTAATTCCGCCCGCCTCACCGAGGAAACCGGTGGTGACGTAGTTCAAGGCGGTCTCGGCCGTGGGAATGTGGGGCGAGGTGGGTACCCAGATCAGGCCGGTGTCGTCCCAATACATGGAGCGGTACCAGCCAACCATCGTGACGATGGTGAGGGCGGGCCTGCGTTTGATCCAGCCGTTCGATTTCTCGATCATGAAGGCGAGCTCGCCGGGGGTAAGACCATAGACATAAGGAATGTTCCACTGGGAGGTGAAGGAGCGGTAACGGGGATCGACCATCATGCCTTCGACGCGATTGCCGTTGAGCGGGTTGGGGCGGTCGAGAACCCAGAACTTGATGCCGGCCTCGCCCGCCGCTTCCATCGCGAGGCCGAGCGTGCTGATGTAGGTATAGCTACGGCAGCCAATGTCTTGGATGTCATAGACCAGGACGTCGATGCCCTTGAGCATTTCGGGCGTCGGCTTGTTGGTGGGACTGTAAAGGGAGTAGACGGGCAGGCCGGTGTGGGGATCGATGCTGGAGGGAACGTAAGCCCCCGCCCAGTCGGAGCCATAGACGCCGTGCTCGGGACCGAAGAGAGCGACTAGCTTCACGCCCGGTGCGTGGAGGAGAACGTCGACGGTGCTGACGCCGCGCGAATCGACTCCGGTAGCATTGGTGATGAGGCCGACGCGGAGTCCCTTGAGCTTGTCGAACTGGTTTTCTTCCAGGACGTCGATGCCGAGTTTGATCGCCGCCGAATGGGCGAGGGGCGTGGAGAAAAAGAGGAGCCACGCGAATAGAAAGGCCATGCGGGACAGGCTCATGCGCTTGTTTTCGGTATAGGAGGCGGGCTGGACATGGTCAAGGTAAGGCCGGAGTTCATGGCAGGAAACGAATCAGGCCCCGAAACGATCTCATGGATTAAAGATGACGGGATGAAAGAAGTTTGAACCCTTCGGCAGGAACCAACGTCATAAGGATAAAAGGTAACACTTATGAAAAAACTGTTGATGATTCTCGCTTTACTGAGCGTGCTGGGTTTTGGCTTCGCCAGCCAGGCTAACGCGGGCGTGCATGTCGGTATCGGCATTGGAGTGGGGCCCGGGTATTATTATGGCGGTCCCGGCTATTATCCATACGGGTATTATTACGGCGGCCCCGCCATTTACGTGGGCCCGGGTTATTACCCGTGGTATCATGGATACTGGCATGGTGGCTACTACCATGGTGGTGGGTATTATCATGGCGGTTACCACGGCGGCTACTCGCATCACTAAGCCAGACGCTTAAAAACGAAAATCCGGTTTGGAATTTTCCAAACCGGATTTTGCGTTTTAATGGGCGGGTGGAATCAGAGAGAAAAACTGCCCCAGTAATTCAACTTGGGCTCCTTGGCCTTGCGGCGACGTTTTTCGCTGGGCTTTTCGTAGTTGCGACGGGTGCGCGCCTCGCGGAGGGTACCCTCGCGATCCAGCTTTTTTTTCAGCCGGCGCAACGCCTTGTCTACGGATTCACCTTTTTTCAATCGTACTTCACTCAACGTAATTCACCTCGTTCCATTTAATTTTGCCCGGAGACGTGAGTCTCGGGAGAAGTATTGTAATGGGTGTGGCTCCGCTGTCAAAGAAATGAGTTAAATTGCTTTGGATAAGCAACTTAAAGATGAAAAATGCCCTAATTCAGGGTGTTTTGGCACCCAATTCGTGGATCAGAAATCCCCAAATGTCCGTACCATATTCAACGGTTTTTTTCACCTGATCGCCGCCGCCATGACCACTTTGTGTTTCCACGCGGACTAAAATGGGATTGGTACCGACAGTATCGGCCTGAAGTTCTGCAGCCATTTTGCGCGCGTGCATGGGGTCGACGCGGTCATCGTTGGCCGCGGTGCAAAAGAGAACGGCGGGGTACTTCGTGCCGGGAACAACATGGTGATACGGCGAGTAAGCGTAGAGCGCCTTGAACTGTTCGGGATCGTCAGGCGAACCATATTCGGGCACCCAGGTTTTGCCGCTGCCGAATTGATCGTAGCGGATCATGTCGAGAAGCGGCACTTCGCAAATGATGGCGCGGAAGAGATCAGGACGCTGCGTGAGCATGGCGCCGGCGAGCAGGCCGCCATTGGAGCCGCCGCGGAACGCGAGCCGGTTCGGACTGGTGTAGCCGTTGTTGACGAGATACTCGGCCGCGGCGATGCAATCATCGAAAACGTTTTGTTTTTTCAACAGCATACCGTCCTGGTGCCATTGCTCGCCGAACTCTCCGCCGCCGCGGAGATTGACCACGGCATATCCGCCGCCCGCCTCGAGGAAGGGATAGAAGCCGGGCGAGAAATAGGGCGTTTCACTGATGCCGAAGCCGCCATAGCCGGTGAGGAGGAAGGGCGTGCTGCCATCGAGGATGATGTCCTTGCGATGGACGATGAACATCGGGATTTTGGTGCCGTCCTTCGAGGGGAAGAAGACCTGCTCGACGACGTAGGGCGACGGGTCGACGGGAATCTTGATCTTGTCCCAGAGTTTTTGCTCGGGATTGCTGATGCTGGTCTGGAAAATTTCCGGCGGCGTGGTGAAGTTGACGAAGCCGTAGAAAAGTTCGTCGTGGTCGGGCTCGCCCGATAATTCGGAAACGCTGCCGAGTCCGGGCAGATCGAGCGTGCGGATGAAATGGCCGTCGAGATCGCGGATTTCGATGCGGCTGGTGACATGGTCGAGTTCGTCGAGGACGAGGTGGTCGCCGATGACGGAAACGCCCTGGAGGACAATGGTGGGCGATTCGGGAACAATCTCGCGCCACTGCGAATGTTCGAGATGGTCGAGAGGCGCCTTGAAGAGATGATAGCGGGTGGCGTCCTCGTTGGTCAGGATGTAGGCGTCACCTTTCCAGGGGTAGAGTGAGTAGAGGAAGTTTTTATCCTTCACGATTGGTTTCCACCCGCCGACGAGAGCGGTGGTGGGCTCGCCATTAAGCGGCTGATAATAAAGGTCGTTCTTGTCCCAGCCGTTTTGCTGGACGAAGAAGATCCATTTGCCGTCGCGCGAAACGTAGGCGCTGACGAACTTGGTCGGATTGCCGGTCTTGTCGTGGAGGACCGGATCGTTTTTGGGATCGGTGCCGAGTTTATGGTAGCGGATGACGGCGAGGCCGGGGCGATCCTCCGGATGTTCCGGGGCGGCGGGCGGAAGGTAGGTGTAGACGAAACCGGAACCATCGGGCAGCCAGGAGGGATCGGCATATTTCGCGCCGTCGATCACTTCCCCGGGCAGATCGTTGCCGGATGCAACATCCTTGACGTAGAGCGTCGCTTCGTCGGCATTGTTGGGCTTGAGGGTGTAGGCGAGGAGCCTGCCGTCGAGTGTTGTGGCCGTTTCTCCGAGCGAGGCATTGTTGGTTGTGACGAACTGGTTGGGATCGATCAGCACATGCTCGGCGCCGGGATCGTTCACCGGGCGCCAGTAGAGAATGGCCTTTTCGTCGGTCGACCTGCGCTTCATATAGAAGTAGCGGTCGCCGGCACGGCCGGGAGCGGAGATGGTGTCGATGTAGAGGAGTTGATGATAGCGCTGCCGGAGGGCGTCGCGGCCGGGTAGCGTGTCGAGATAGCTTCGGGTCAGTTTGTTCTGGATGGTGAGCCAGGACTGGACTTCGGGCGATTTCCCGTCCTCGAGCCAGCGATAGGGATCGGAGACCTTGACTCCGAAATAGGTATCGGAGGCGGGGACGGTGCGGGTGGCGGGATAGGTGAGGGGAAGGCTGGGCATGGATTCGGTCTCTGTATGGGAGGGCGATTTAATGGCCACCGTGAAAATAAGCGAGGCGAGCACAAGAAAGGCAATGGCGAAGAGAATGGGGCCAAGAAAGGAGGGATGGGGATCTCCGTGCGGGGCGGGGGGCGGTAGGTTGGAAGCCATAATGAGGGAGGTTGGTTCGGGCCCGATTGGGATGGGGGCCGTCAGCTAATCAGGCTCTGACCAGCGATTTCTTCAAGCACGCGGACCGGGGACTTGGCCGGATCGAAGAGGGCGTCGACCGGAACGATGAATGTTTGCTCCAGGGCGTAGCGTCCGGAGAGAACGGCATGGGGCACGATATCAGTGAAGGTGATCCAGGTCGAATGGGGCGGGAAGTCGGTGACGAACTTTTCCGAGTGGCTCTGGAAATCGTGATTCTCCTTCAGGTAATCGTGAAACCGACGCATGAAGAGATCATAGGCCGTTTGCGGGGCCGCGGGCAATCCGGCGATGCCTTTGAGGTTTTTCCAGACGCGATGGAGCGGGGAGGCCTGGCGAGCGATGATTTTGGAGAGCCCGACTTCCTCGGCATAGCGGCGGGCGAGCGAGGGGAACCGCTCGGTGGTCAGCCAGACGCGGGGCTGGTGCGAATTGATGTTGGTGAAGCAGCGCAGGATCAACCCGCCCCGGGTGGGGCGGCTGGGGAAAGCGTCGGTATGGACGAGGTCATGGCGCTTATGCAGGGGAAGCTTCCGGTTTTCCTCCTCGTAGGGGCGGTAACTGGCGTAATCGAGCGACCATTTGTCGGCATAGTGAAAGAGCAGTTTGCCCAGCATGGCGACGACGCCGCGGGAATAGGTGCGCATGATGCGGTGCATCCGCTTTTCCTCCTCGGGCTTGCTGGCGCTGAAGCCGTGCAGGATGTCCTCTTTCGGACGATAGGAAATGTTCTTATGAGTGGCCGTGTCGCTCTGCTCGAGTGAATGGAGAAACTCAAGATCCTGCCGGGCCATCTCGCAGGGCAGGGTGGGTATGAAGAGGATGGTGCCGTCCTCGAGGCTTTCGCAAAATGACCGGCTGATTTCGCCGCTGCGCAGTGGATCGAGCCACCCGGTTTCGCTCGTGAAACCGTGAACTTCGGTCACGTGCTTGCCATTCATAGCATCAATCAGCGTTACTCGGGCCCCTGGTATTTGTCGAATAATTATTGCTGCGCCGGAGCGGCGTGGAGGAGCTTTCGCAAATCGTTGCGAAGCTCGGGCACTTTGTGATGGAGGGCGTGAAAAGCGGCGGGGAGATCGTGCCCGGCCCGGGCCACGCCGGCGAGGGTGAGCAGTCGCTGCTCGAACCGATCCACCACGCGCAGGGAGGCATCGTTTTCGCAGAGATAGCCCAGCGCCTTGCCGAAGAGATCGAATTCGGCTGGAACCGGCGTGGCGGGTTCGGTGACGGTCTCGATCAAGGCGGCGAAATATTGCGCGGCGAGGAGATTGGCATAGGAGCGGCGCAGGCCGAGATGCGGTTCAATCAGCTTCACTTCGCGCAGCGTGTGTAGTTCTCCCGTACGGGCAGGCTGATAGTGGAAATCGGCAAGGTAAAAGAGATCGAGCAGTCCGGTAAAGGGACTTTTCGGGCGGACGGCACCCTTGGCCATGAAAGTGAGCCGGCCGCCCTCCAGGCTGAGGCACTTGACGATCAGGCTGGTGTTGCCGAAGGGCATTCGCCCGACGATGAAGGCTCGGACCGATTTCGGTTCGCTCATGCGGCGAGTTTAGACCGGAGGGACAGGATTGAGACATGAGAAACATGAAGATATGAGAGGAACAGCGATCATGACGGGGATTCTCCTATTCATGTCCTTCATGTCTATTTTTCGCCAGAAACAAAAAGGGCATGACCCGCGAACGGATCATGCCCTTTCGTGCCGAAGATCAAAGTTTAGCCGTGGCGGCCGTGGCTTCGTCCGCGCTTTGCAGCGCCTTGGTCCAGCTTCCGAAGAAGCGGGCCTTGCAGGCGGCGGCAAAGAGGGCCGGATGCTGGTGGCGGATTTCTCCGCTACGCAGATCGGCGCCGGAAGCATACAACTGACGGATTTCCGAAAGGATCAACTCACGGGTCCAGCGGCGCCGGCGACGGATCGAGCTGTAGTCGATGCCGGCGCGCTCAACGGCCGCGCCCCAGTTGCCGAAGCGGCGACGGGCGGTGGCGATGAGAGGGTTGGCCGTCTCGTCCATCTTCTTGGAACTGAGATCGGCGCCCTCTTCCTTGAGGCGGCGGATTTCCGACAGGATCGAATTATCATTCCAGGAGCGGTAACGGTAAATTTCCTCGGGAGCCAGGCCGGCGGCGGCGAGGGCTTCCTTCCAGGAGCCGAAATGGTTGGGCCGGATGGCGGCGTAAACCATGGGGGCATACTTGCTGAGCATCATGGAGCGGAAGGAGAGGTCGACTCCGTCCTTTTCCAAACGCTGGATCGTCTCGATAATACGAGCTTTGGACCAGTCACGATATTTCCGAACCGAGTCGTAGGGAATGCCCGTCGCTTCGATGGCGGAGCGCCAGGTACCGAAATAGCGGATACCAGCGGCCAGAAGCTCCTGGTAGTTTTGACGCATGTAATGAGAATATAGAGGCTTACCCGACTCATGCCATGTCCGGATTTCCTCGGTAACGAGTTGCTCGTTCCAGTTCTTGTTGCGTTGATTAGCCATAAGATTATTAGATTTTTTACTCTATAGGCGATTTTCGTGCCATCCAGACAATTTTCTCGATAAACTCATTTGTTTCACTCTTGTAATAATTAGAAATACTAATTCTAAATTTATGGGTTTTCATGCATAGAAGGTTGCTATTATTGGACTTTATAAAGCAAGGGAGAGCAGTAAAGTCCTGACTTTTTTAGGGGTCAGGAGACTCATGCACTCGATTGGGGTGTCGCGCCAGCATGTCCGCTTTTGACACGGGGAACAAAACAATGCATGGGTATGGACGCGGACATGCGAACCGAGCGGCTTGCTTTCGCGCCAGTCGGTGGCGCCATAGAGGACGAGAGTGGGACGTCCCAACGCGCCCGCGATATGGGCAGGCCCTGAATCGGTACTAAGAACAACCTGGGCCTTATGAAGCACAGTGACCAGAGTGGAAAGAGAGAGACAGTTGCGGAGGTCGATGAGCCGGCCTTCGGCTTCAAGGGGGAACCAGGGACCCTGACCCACGGCGACAAAATGGGCTTCGGGCATGGAATCGATCAGTTCCTGGTAATAACGCCAGGGCCAATATTTGGTACGCCACTTGGAATAGGGGTGAAGCGCGATGTAGGGACCAAGGGACTGGAGCGAATCGGGCAACGGCGCGCGGGGGATAAGCTGGAAGTCATGAGGCTGGACGGGAATGCCGAGGTACTCGAGGCAGGTGAGGTAGCGTTCGGCATTGGAGATGGCGGTGTCGGCGATGTACTCATTGTAGGCGAAGCCGGCGCCCTCCCGCGCGGAGGTGAGGCCGAGGCGGCGCGGGCTGCCCGCGGCCCAGGTCATGATCGCGCTGCGAAGCAGGCCCTGGAGATCGATGGTGATGTCGTAATGCTCCTCGCGCAGTTTGCGGCACCAGCGGCCAATCTCGGGAAGATGAAGCGGCGCATTCCAGCGTTTGCGCGGATAGTGGATGGTTTTATTCAGGGCCGGATGGCCGTCGAGGATTTCGCTCAGGCTGTCATTGACGATCCAGTCGATCTGCGCGTCGGGCCATTGACGCCTCAGTCCAGTCAGGACGGGCAGGGCCTGGACGATGTCGCCCAGGGCACTCGGTTTGACGATGAGGATTTTCACTCCTGCGGAGGGGCCGTAAAATTAACTAGAACGTCGCCGTCGGCAATTCGGGGCGGCTGACCTCGAGCCCAAGTTCTTCCAGCAACGCGCGGTCGCTATCGGCGCCGGGGTTCGAAGCGGTGAGAAGCTTATCGCCGTAGAAAATGGAGTTGGCGCCGGCGAAGAAGCAGAGCGCCTGGCCCTCCCGGGTAAGGCGGGTGCGGCCGGCGGAGAGGCGGACGCGGGCCTTGGGCAAGGCAATGCGGGTGGTGGCAACGAGGCGGACGAGTTGGAAGATGTCAACCGGCGGCTGTTCGGCCAGGGGCGTGCCGGGCATGGGCATGAGGCAGTTGATCGGGACGCTTTCGGGCGCGGGATCGAATGAGCAGAGCACCTCGAGCATCTTGAGGCGGTCGAGTTCCGATTCGCCCATGCCAATGATGCCGCCGCAACAGACCGACATGCCCGATTGTTGCACGGCGCGGATGGTGTTGAGCCGATCTTCAAAGGTGTGGGTGGTGACGATGTTGGGATAGAACTCGGGGCTGGTGTCGAGGTTATGATTGTAGGCGGTGACGCCGGCGGCGCGGAGCTGCCGGGCGGCCTCGGGCGTGAGCTGGCCGAGGGTGACGCAGACTTCCATGCCGAGCTTGCTGACGGCGCGGATGGTTTCCAGCACCGAAGCGAACCTGGCATCGTTTTCACGGACGCCTTTCCAGGCCACGCCCATGCAGAAGCGGGTGCTGCCGTGGGCGCGGGCGCGCTCGGCTGTTTCCAGGATCTGCGGAAGAGGCAGAAGCGCTTCGGTCTTGAGACCGGTGTCGTAATGGGCGCTTTGGGCGCAATAGGCGCAGTCCTCGCTGCAGCCGCCCGTCTTGATGCTCATGAGGGTGCAGAGCTGCACCTCATTTTCGGGCCAATGGGCGCGATAGGTTTCGCGGCCCTGCTGGATCAGGTCGAAAAAGGGCTGGTTGTAAATCGCGCGGAGGGAGGCGAGGTTGTGTCGCGTCATGGAAAGCGCGAAGAGTAGCGCGAAAAAGGAGGCCACGGCAAGACGGGAGCCTCGGTCGGGATATCTCTGCCGTCAGTGCCCCCCGGCTTTTTGGACTATCTTACGGTAGCCGGAGCAGGCGGGGGATTGGCTGAGGACGGGGCATTGGTGCCTGGGGTAGTTGTTCCGGTGCCAGGCTGGGGTGTGGGGTTAACCTCAGGAGGTGGATTCGGATTAACGGCTCCAGGCGGGTGGGGATTGATTGTCGCGGGCCGATTGGGATTGATCAGCGCGGGTGGATTAGGATTAATCGTTGCGGGCGGATTGGGATTGATCGTTGCGGGCGGATTGGGATTGATCGTTGCCGGTGGGTTGGGATTAATTGTTGCGGGCGGATTGGGATTAATTGTGCCCGGAGCACCGGTATAGGGCGGTCCCGATGTATTTTGGTTCACAACTCCGGGGGGTAAGCCTGTAGCTGGTCCTGGCGCGGGAGCATTCCCGCTTGAGGCGGCGGTTCCTGTTCCCGGTGGAGGTGCGGCGTGCATGACACCAATGGCCATGGCAGAGAAAGCCGTTCCAATGGCGAGAATTCGTAATGTCTTCATATAAAAAAATCTCCAAAGATAGATATGCACAGGACATGCCAGTGCTTTGATTTAATATAACCCTTTTTGAGAGCGGCACTTCTGATTTTCATCTTGCGGGGCTGATTTCGCTTTTTGCGCTTAAGGCGATGATTGGTCATGCAGCTTGCAGAAAATCGACATATCCCAAGTTTAATGCGCGGTTAGACCCAGATAGTCATGCAAATCGCCTGAGCTTAAGAGTTCAAACTTCGGTCATTTCGCTCTATCCAAATTTGTAAGCGACTCGTAATCAGTCGGATGCATTTTAGTTGCTAAGAGTTGGCACAATTTGAGCCTCTGTGTGAAGCAACATTAACGAAAGAAGGACTTCTATGTTGAGCTACGCAATAACCTTTCTGATTATCGCTATTATCGCCGGCATTCTAGATAGTGTAGTCACGAGATATGAGCCCAGAGAGCGATGCAGCGAATCTGAACGGCGGCGAGGAAGGAGGCGGTTCTTTTGGCGTAACGGGTGGCAATACCCCGCCAGCGTTTGAGGTGGAGGAAAGCATTTTCGAC
>JAJSLK010000008.1 GCA_021272165.1 Methylacidiphilales bacterium | reverse complement strand
ATTCTCGACTGCTGCCACCCGTAGGTGTCTGGACCGTGTCTCAGTTCCAGTGTGGCTGGTCGTCCTCTCAGACCAGCTACCCGTCATAGCCTTGGTGGGCCGTTACCCCGCCAACTAGCTGATGGGCCGCGGGCTTCTCAAGAAGCGTCAGGCCTTGCGGTCCCCGACTTTGATCTTTCGATCACATGCGGTATTAATTCGGCTTTCGCCGAGCTATTCCCCACTTCTTGGTAAATTCCCACGTGTTACGCACCCTTTCGCCACTCAACTTACCTAGTTATTGCTAACCAGATAAGTCGCGTTCGACTTGCATGTCTTATCCACGCCGCCAGCGTTCGTTCTGAGCCAGAATCAAACTCTCCGTTAATTCCAACACTGGATTGCTCCAGGATTGGATCATTATCAAAGAGATTCGCCTGACACCGGCGGCTAGGCCGGGACAGGTACTTCTGACCTTATCGGTCAAAACTTTGAGAGTCCTGCGGATATCAGTACAGGTTTTTAGGCCCGTCTGCTTCCATCAGGACAAAGAACTCAACGTTCCGCACAATTCAATCTATTCGCTGAACTATCTTACTTAGGTTGTCTCCACCGAGTTTTTATCCGGCGCTTTGACTTCACGCGCCACTCGGTTCCAATTATGTGTTCAAAGATCAAAGATGTCGCAGTGGCCGGTTGTGCTGCTGGATTTCATTCAGCCGCCAACCCATCGTCACCGAAATGAAGCTTTCGCTTCATCCGACGACGCCGCACCCGCTGTCTGCCTTTTCGTTTTTCAACCAACGACTCGGACTGACTTAACGGATGACGCCGGAGACAAGCTTGCCCATAGATGCCTTGCTTAAATCAGCGCGGCGGGTCGAAACTGAAGTCTCAAACTGCACCATCTTCCCCATTTCGGGGTAAGGACGAACATACGCTAATCCCAAGGGGGGTCAATACTATTTTAAAAAAATTTTGCAGATTATTTCCGCATTCTGCGCCGGTACTTCCGCGAGTGCCTGCGAAGCGAAATCCGCTGGCCCATGGGAATCTTCTGGAAGAGGTCAATGAGAATGAAACCACCGATGGCCACGATCAGCAGCGTGATCTCGTGTTTTGGCTCGGGCACCGCAGTATAAGCGGCCCCGGCAAAGCCCAGCGTATTGGCGTTGCTTTTGATGATCCCGCCAGAGGTAGTGGTAAGATAAATTCCGTTCGCATTGGCGTAACCGATCGAAGGATCATTCAGGTCGAAGGCATAGCCCTGATAGCCGCCCGCCACGCTCTTGTAAATGCCCACGTCGGCGGCCACAATATTTCCACCACTCACCGTAAAAAGATTGTCTCCCGGATAAAATCCGTAGCCATTGGCCAGCAGCGATTCAGGAGCAATCGGATAGCCTGATGGCTGGGTGAAAATGATGATTTCACTCGGCGTCGAGGCTCCCGAGCCGGCCAGTCCGACGATCTCGCCCGTCACAGTCCCGCCTTGGCCGCTCATCGTGAAGTCGAAATCAAGTAAACCGGCATGAGCCGGCAATACCGAGCCTGCCAATAGGACCAGTCCAAAAAAGGTACGAAGAGGGCACATCTTAACTCCGACTATGAATTATTGATTGCCTCCCTACAAGCACCTCTTCTGCCAAATGTTAAGAACACTAACTTGTATACAATTACTATATACAACTAAAAACCATGCCTTTCTCATTATTAGCGAGCCAGATATGCGTTATTAAATTATAGGAAAAGTTTTGTTTTTCGCCAAGTAGCAGGAAATTTTTTCCGCCTTGGTTACTGCGGCACGAAAATCGCGTCGTCTCCATTGTGCCAAATTTCTATCCACTTTGGCTCATTTTGTAGTTTGGCCGATATTGTCGCGTTCACTGGCGTCAGGATTGCATTGGGGGCCGGATTTGTCAGGAGGCTCTGCCAATCGCCTCGAGCCAGGAAAAAATCCTCCACCCGTTGGTATGTCTTTGGCCGGTAGACCAGATCGTACCGGCCATCCATTGAAACCCTCATCTGCCCGCGCAATGCCCAAAGGGCATAGCTCCCATAATTGAACGGGACCAACAGCCGGCCGGAAATCTTCTCGCGCTTGAGATACTCTATCGCTTCTCGCGGACACGCCACGTGCGGATATTCCAACTCAAGCCCCGCCCCGGGAATAAGCCGCAGCGTCGCGTAGAGAGGAATGAGAAGCAGGGTCGAACGGACCGCCATCAGGCCCAGGCGATGGACCGGATTGTCCGATCCATCAAAGGCGAATTCCACCGCGAAAAGGCCCGGTAAAAGCGCACCCGCCACTGCGGCGAAAAGCGAGGTATGCCGCACTGAGGTCAGCGAGATGACAAGGAACAAAACGAGCAGGATGAACGCCCGGTAATCAAGCCGTCGCCAGCCGCGAAAACGAACCAGAAGGACCAGCGCAACGATGGTGCCGAAAAGCAGCAGCTTGTAGCCCGGATAGGAAAGAGGCTCCGGCCACCACGAAACCGGCGCCCATTCGTTGAAGCCGTGGCGTGTGACGGTGAGCGCCCGTCCGGTCGATATCCATAAGTCGTAGCCGAAGGGATTGATCAGTGTCGCCGCAGTGCAAAGCCCGAGGCGCAGCGCCCAGATTTTCCAATCGCCACGGAGGGCAAATTCAATCATGCCAACCACCAGCAGCCACGCCAGGCCCGTGACAAAGCCGCCGTGGAGATTCGCCCAGATGACCATCGTTAGGACGTAGAAAATTGTCAGCACCGGCCGCCCCCGCCGCTCCATTTGGTACCAGAGCAGCCAGAGCGCAAAAAAAATGTGGGTGAATACCATGCAGCGCACGGTCGACTGAAACGAGGGCAGCATCGCCAGCAGGACCAACGCGTAAAACGCCGCCAGAAACATGGTCGGCTTCCGTCCCTGCAATCCCGCATTCACCACCAATACGAGCGTGATCCCCAGCGTTACCAGCTTCAGGACCACAAAAGCGCTGAATCCGAAGGCTTGATAAAGCCCGTAGAAAATTAGCGCGCTGCCCCATTCATGGTCGGCGATCCGCTGATAATCGGCCAAATAGCTGAAATAATCTCCGGATGGAAAATGCCCCGTCCGCCACAATACATCCCCCAATGCCAACCGATGCCAGAGATCGGGATCGGCCGGATTTGTGACGGTCGCATCAGCCCAGACCAGAAAAAGAAGATAGGCCCAGAAAAGGAATTTCATGAAGCCTGTGTACATGGAGACAGGGCACCAAAATGCCGTGGGCTTGAACAGGTTTTTGTGAGGGAAAGGCATAAGCTTAACTTATTTCGCATCATTTCTTTTTCATACAGTATTGTACATTGTTAAATATTGTTGCGAATACTAGTTGTAATTGTAAATTTATATATCTATGGAACACACGTTTTCAGGTTCGGTGCTTTATGATGGCATGAAACCGGGACATGCCTTTCTTCCCGCTCTCGTCGCAGGTCTCATTACCGCCATGGTTGGCGCCGCTCTCTGGGTGGGTGTCACGGTGCTGACTGGCATGCGCGTCCCTTATGTCGCCCTCGCTGTCGGCGCTTTCGTGGGCTTCACCGTTCGGGCGACCGGCAACGGCTCGACGCCCATCTTTGGTCTCCTCGGCGCGGCTCTCACCTTCCTAGGCTGCATTGGCGGGGAATTCTTCGCCGAAATCCAATCGCAGACCACCGCCCGCCAGGACTTCTTCTACGTTCTCTGGCACGCCAATATCAGCGAACTGGGCAACGCGGTGATTTCCACAACGACGCCAACGGCCTGCGCAATCTATGCCGTCGGCATGATTATGGGCTATTTCTTCTCCCTTCGGAAACTTAGCTGATCCGTCTCGCAGACGCCATCGTTAGAACCGCGCCCGCAACTGCCGCACCGGCACGCCGAGGGCCCGCGATAACTTTTGCGCCAGGCCGCGCCGCCGTTGAAGATCGACCGAAAGCACCGAATTAAAGCAGCGAAACCAAGCCGTCTGCGTCGTGGCATCAATCTGCTCCAGTTGCGACTGCTGGGCTGCCTCAGGGCCCACCACCTGCGCCCAGACGGTCTGGTACCGCGCCGGATTGTGGCTCTGGCGCTGCTCGATGGAGCCGAGGACATGGTTCAGCGCTCTGACCGCCGTCGAGGGCGGAGCGGGGGGCCGATCCGAAATGTCGGCCATCACGCGGGAAGCCGCAAAGCGGGCCCGTTCTTCCTTCGTCAGCGCCCGGCCCAGAGATCCCAGCGGGACATGTCCTAACGATTCTTCCGCTGCTTCATGAGCGAGTTGCTCGTAGGCCAGCGACTCGATCCGTGGCGTTAGTTGCTCAAGGAGCCGCTCGGCAGAAAGATTGAGCCGAGCGCGCTGCGCCTCCGTCAGCAGCCGCTTTTCGATTTCCAGCCGCACCTCGCGGTAACGGACTGCGGGCACAACCAGGTATGGCATGGCCCCCGAACCATTGCCAAGCACGCGCCGGTCTCCCTTTGCCTCGACCCGCCGCCGGGCCTGTGCCGATTTCAGGTCCCGCCGCAGACCGAGCTCGCGGTAGGTCTTCAATTCCTCGCGCTTCGGGCGCGGGGTCTGGAATTCACGCGGCGGCATTTTCATCCAAGGCGCGCAACATCCGGAAACTGTAGAGGCCGCTGTCGTGCCCGTCGTTCCAGACCGGCTGGAGCGCATAGCCGCCCACGAACCGGATCTCCCGCAAATCGAAACTTCCCGGCCCATAGCTCACGTGGGGCCGCTCGATGTTTCCCATCACGTCCGGTTCGCCTCCGCAACTGGCACAGGGGCAGGCGCGGCGTAATTTCTCGAGCGGAATGAAGCTTTCCCTGCCGTCGCTCCACGCCACGGCCAATTCCCGGCCGATCATGTCGGCGCGAAGGGGATGAAGGGGGGCGACATCGGGCATGAAGAGAAAGTTAGCGATGCTCCCCGACCGCCGCTACATTATAAATTCATGATCCGTCACCTCTACGTCCATACGCCGTTTTGCGCGAAGGTCTGCCCCTATTGCGCCTTCTACGTCCATGGCGGTAGCGTTGCGGCGCAGCGGGAATTCGCCGCCGCCCTGCGGCAGGAATGGCGCCGCGCGCGGGACGAATTTCCCCTCACCCCGCAGACGATTTACTTTGGTGGCGGCACGCCCTCCATGCTCTCGGCGGAGCTTTTTGAAGAAATGACGGAATTGATCCCTCGACAAGCTCGGGATGACGGAGGCTCCAACCTTTCCGAATTCACCCTCGAGGTAAACCCGGCCACGGTTACGGCCAAAAAGGCCCGCACCTGGCGAGCCGCCGGAGTCAACCGCATCAGCCTCGGCGCCCAGTCCTTTGACGCCGGGATGTTGAAGTTGTTGGGACGACAACATGAGCCGGGCGACATTGCCGAAACCTGCGCCCTGTTGCGCGAACATGGCTTCAACAATATCAACATCGACCTCATCTTCGCCCTGCCGGGCCAGAGCGAGGCGAAATGGGAGGAGACGCTGCAAGCCGCGCTCGCCTGCGCGCCAAAGCATATTTCCGCCTATGCCCTGACTTACGAAGAGGACACGCCTTTTTTCGAGAAGCTGAAAAAAAACGAGTGGCAGCAGAACGAGGCACGGGAAATCGCCATGTTCGAATGCACGCGCGAAATCCTCGCCGCAGCCGGCCTGATTGATTATGAAATTTCGAATTTCGCGCTGCCGGGATTCGAGTCGCGGCATAACCTTGCCTACTGGCGCGGCGACGATTACCTCGGGCTCGGCCCCAGCGCCTGCTCGACCATCGGCGAACGGCGCTGGCGCAACGTTCCCAACACTCGGGCTTACGCAGACCGGATCGCGCGGGGCGAATCGGTGCGCGAGGAGATGGAAAGCATCGACTCGACAACCCGCGCCAAGGAGAGGATTATGTTCGGGCTGCGAATGCGCGAGGGTGTCGCGCGCGATGCGTTCGGTGCCGACGAGTCACGCCTGAAGGAACTCGCCGAGCAAGGCCTCGCCATCGAGGAGGCCGGACGCGTACGCCTCACCCCGCTCGGACAACTTGTCGCCGATAGCGTCGCGGGGATGTTTGTGTAAGTTGCATAAGAGTCGGGAATGGACACGAAGGCCGACTGAACTGATCCCTCGACAAGCTCGGGATGACAGATTCTTCAACCCGTGTTCTTCAGTCCCGCGCTCACGCCGTTGATTGTCAGCTCAATCACCGCGCGCAGTTCATCCGCCTCGGGCGCACCTTTCTCCGGCATCGCCCGCAGCCGCCGGATCATCTCGATCTGGATGTAGTTGAGCGGATCGATATAGGGATTGCGCAACTGCACGGACTTCGCCAGCACCGGCTCATGTTCCAGCAACGACTTCTGCCCCGTGATCTCCAGGATCGCCATTTCCGTGCGGTGAAATTCACCTGCAATGTTATCAAATATCCGCGTCCGGACTTTTTCGTCCGGCACCAGCCGCGCGTAGTGCGATGCGATCTTCATGTCCGCCTTGAGCAGCGTCAGCTGCGCGTTGTCGATGGTCGCGCGGAAAAACATCCATTCCTTGTACATGGTCTTCAGTAGCGCCGTCTGCTCGGGACCCTGCGCCCCGTATTGCTCCAGCGCGCTGCCGAGCCCATACCAGCCCGGAAAAACGAATCGGCTCTGCATCCACGAAAAGACCCACGGAATCGCCCGCAGATCCTCCACGGAGGTCGTCGCCTTGCGGAAGGTCGGACGCGATCCGAGCTTCAGCCCGCCGATCTCGTCAATGGGCGTCGCAACGCGCCAGAACTCGATGAACTCAGGATCCTTGTGCACCAGCGCGTGATAAGCCGTGTAGGCCAGCCGCGACATCTCCGTCATCGCCGCGCGCCACGCCTCCGGCACCGTGGCATCCTGCCGCGAGGCATACGCGCCCAGCAAAACGCCGTAGGCCATTTGCTCGATGATCCGGAACGCGAGGTCGGGATCGTGATAGCGCGTCGAAAGGACTTCGCCCTGCTCAGTCACGCGAATCTTCGCGTCGTAACAGCCGCATGGCTGGGCCAGGATCGCCTTCGCCGCGGGACCGCCCCCGCGCGCGATGCTTCCGCCGCGACCGTGGAAAAGCGTGAAGCTCAGGCTCCGTTTCTTGCACACATCGGAAATCGTCTCCTGCGCCTGGAACAGCGCCCAGTTGGCTGTCAGGTAGCCGCAGTCCTTGTTGCTGTCGGAATAGCCCAGCATGATCATCTGGTGATCGTGCCGCGAGCGCAGGTGGGCCCGGTACGGTTCGAAATCGAACATCTGGTTCAGAATGCCCGGCGCAGCCTCAAGATCGCTCAGCGTCTCGAAGAGCGGCGCGATGTCGAGCGAAACGCCAACCAGGTACTGGAAGACCATCACCTCGATCACATCGGAAAGATCGTGCGTCATGCTGATGACGTACGCCCCCGCGGCTTCCTCGCCGTAAAGCGCGATCGCCCGCTTGATAACCTGCAGCGAGCCCAGCACGTCGGTCGTCTCCGGCGTATAACCGCCCGGCAGCACCGGTGCGGACGCGGCGAGAACCTTGCGCATCAGATCGAGCTTTTGCTCTTCCGCAAGCGCGGCGTAGTCGGGACAAAGATTTACCGACTTGAGAATTTCCGCCATCGCCGCTTCATGCCGCATTGAATGCTGCCGCAGGTCGAGCCGGGCCACGTTGAGTCCGAAAAGTTCCACCTGCTGCCGCAGCCGATGCAGTTCGCCCTCGGCCAGCAGCGAAGCCCGGTGCGAGGTCAGGCTCTCGCGCACCACATCCAGCACCCGCGCCACGTCGGGCGTCTTCAGCGGCGGCCGTTCGGGCTGGGTATCGGATAAAAGCCAGTCGGGTGTTTCGATCCTCTCCGCCTGCAAAAGCTGTGTGCGCAGCCCCGCCAACGCCAGCCGGTAAGGCTCGTGCGGATAACGCTCGCGCAGGAAGCGGAGGTGCGGATCGAGCTTCTCGTCGATGTCGAGAAGCTGATTGAGCGCGGGGGAAACCGGATCGAGCCGAGATGAAATCGAAAGCTGCCGCGAAAGCTGCCGCACCGAGCGTTGTAATTTTTCCAGTGCCAGCCGCCGGTGCAGCATCAGCGTTTCCGCGGTGACAAACGGCGTCACGTTCGGATTCCCGTCCCGGTCGCCGCCCATCCATGAGCCGAAGGTGATCCACCGCGTCGGCGGCTTCACCGTCGGATAGGTCTCGGCCAGCGACCGCTCCAGCTCGTCCTGCAAAAGCGGAATCGCCTGCCAGAGCGTCGTGTCGAAATACCAGAGTCCGGTGCGCACCTCGTCGGTCACCTGCGGCCGGGCTGAACGGGAGCGGTCCGTCAGCCAGAGCGACGTGATCTCGCTCTCCAGCGCCCGCGGATTGGCCAACCCCGTGATTTCGTCCTCGATCAGGCTCTCCGGATTGCGCAGCCGCTGCGCCAGCCGCTGCAGCTTGTTCAGCATCGTCCGCCGCTTCGCCTCCGTCGGATGCGCCGTGAAAACCAGCTCGATGCAAAGTTTGTCGAGAATGTCCTGCACCGTCTCCGGCGGCACGCCCTTGGCCTTCAGCTCGCGCAACGCCGCTCCGATCGACTCGCGCATGGGCGGCGCCGGCGGGTTCGAATATTGCGCCCGGCGGCGCTGGCGCAAAAGCCGGATGCGGTGCGTCTCTTCCGCCAAATTGACCAGTTCGAAATAAACCGTGAACGCCATCGTCATCCGCGCCGCCTCGGAGGCGGTCAGGTTTTTGACCGCGGCCAGCAGTTCCTTCTCCGCGTTCGCATCGCCCGCCCGGCTGGTCTTGGCCAGCAGCCGCAGCTTCTCCTCCAGGTCGAAGATTGGCTTTCCCTCCAGCTTGACGATCACCTCGCCCAGGATGCGCCCCAGCTTGCGGATTTCGCCGGAGAGCGTGTCGGGGGTGCTTTCGGTCGGGGAGGGCATGAGCGGATAAAAGTGGAGCGAAGGCCGGTTGTAAACGGGAAAACGCGGTTTTTCCGCAAGAGTCATGCCAGTATCCCTGGCCGGAGGGGTCTTAAACTCGTGTGAATAGCATTCTTGTCGACAGGCTTATGAGAGCTGGAATAGTTACCGCACCATGTCCTCTTTGCCTCTTTTTTCCCGGGGACTGGCCTTCGGGATGGTTTTGATCGGGCTCGTGGAAGGAAACCAGGCCGCCGCCCAAACCGGAGATGCCGCTCACGGGAAAGTTCTTTTTCAGCAAAATTGCGCCATCTGTCACGCCGACACTACGGGCCCCGGTAATTCCGCCGTCATCCGCCAGGGCCCCAGTCTTCTTGGCGTGTTCGGCCAGAAAGCCGCCACCGGGCCCAATTTCAATTACTCTCAGGCGCTGAAAAACTCGGGCCTGACCCTCGACACCGCCACCCTCGACCGCTTCCTGACCAGTCCGCCAACTCTCGTCCCCGGCACCACCATGCCCATCGTCGTGCCCAAGGCCGAGGATCGCGCCGATCTCATCGCTTACCTCGCCACTCTCAAGGCCCCCGAAGGCGGCTCCGCCGCGGAAGTCCCGCCCCCGGCCCCCGGCGAAAAAGGCAATGACATCGGCGATTGGCGCCATGCCGCTCCCGGGATCAAATATCACTTCACCCTCGCCGATCTCCCCGCGCCCTATGCCACCCGCTCCGCCGGCAATGGCCCCGCCGTAGTCAAAAAGCCCGACGACGCCAGGCTTTCCGTCCCGCCCGGATTCCAGGTGAAGCTCTTCGCCTCGGGTTTTTCCAATCCCCGCGTCGTGCGTATCGCCCCCAACGGCGATATCTTCGTGGCCGAAACCGGTGCGAACCGAATCCACGTTCTTCGCGCCGCCGATGGCGCCGATGCTCCGTCAGAAAACGAAATCTTCGCCACCGGCCTCGACCGCCCCTTCGGCATTGCCTTCTATCCGCCCGGCAACGACCCGGAGTGGATTTACATCGCCAACAACAACTCGGTCGTCCGCATCCCCTATCATAATGGCGACCTCAAGGCCTCCAGCGCCCCGGAAGTAATCGTCCCGCAACTCACCGAAAGCCACGGCGGCCACAGCACCCGCGACGTCGCCTTCTCTCTTGATGGCAAACGCATGTTCATCTCGGTTGGGTCCGGCTCGAACGTCGCTGAAAGCATCAGCAAGAAATCGGTCGCTGATGCCCAGGCCTGGGAGGCCGAGCACGGCAAAGGCGCGGCCTGGGATTCCGAAACCAACCGCGCCGACATTCTCGTCACCGATCCCGAGGGCAAGACACCACTCCACACCTTCGCCACCGGTATCCGTAACGGCGTCGGCATTGCCGTTAATCCCACGACCGGTGATTTGTGGACTTCCACGAATGAGCGCGACGGCCTCGGCGACGATCTCGTCCCCGACTACCTTACTCGCGTCAAGGAAGGCGGCTTCTATGGCTGGCCCTGGTATTACATGGGCAATTTCGAGGACCCCCGCCTCGTCGGAGAACGCCCTGATCTCGCCGGGCAGGCCATCGTCCCCGACGTCCTGCTCCAGGCCCATTCCGCCTCGCTTGAAATGTGCTTCTACACCGCGACTAAAGGCCCTTCTCTCTTCCCCGCCGAGTATCGCGGAGATGCCTTCTCCGCCCTGCACGGCTCCTGGAACCGGACCACACGCACTGGCTACAAAGTCATTCATGCGAAACTAAAAAACGGCGTTCCCACCGGCGAATACGAGGACTTCCTCACCGGTTTTGTCGTTGATGACCGCAGCGTCTGGGGGCGCCCGGTCGGCGTTGCTGTCGCTCACGATGGCGCCCTCCTCGTCACCGAAGACGGCGGCAATACCCTCTGGCGTATCTCCTACGCGGGCCGCTAGCCAGTGTCATCGATCAGAGCAACCAGAAGCCCGAATCTTCCGCTGGTCAAAACCGCCGATAGCATCCTGCGATCCATCGCTCGCTTTGCTTCCTCAACCCTGCAAACTCATATTCGATAGCACATGAAATCGCCGCTGGAAGACACGATCTGGGGTGCCGAATATGGCTCGGTGGCGGCGGTGCAGGCGGCGTTCGACCGCTTCGGGCCCGAATATCACAAGGCGATCCTGGCCACGGGTGTTCCAGAGGGCGCGGCGCGCGCGCTCTTTCCCCATATCGAAACGGAGGCGCAGGGAATCGATCTCGGTTGCGGCTCCGGCGTGCTGGGGCTGGCGCTGCGCGAAGCGGGTCTGCCCAAGCCGCTCGACGGAGTTGACCTTTCCCCGGTGATGCTCGAATTGGCCCGGAAGACCGGCTGCTATCGCGACCTGCAAAAGGCCAACCTGCTTCTGCCGGACGAATGCGGAGGGATGGCCCGGCCCTACGATTTCGTCATCACGGTCGGCCTGATCGGTGATTATGTGCCTTACTATGTCGCCCTGCCCTACCTGGTCTCGCTCTTGCGTCCAGGCGGTTTCGCCGGCTTTGCCGTCGAGCCGAGAAGCACTCCCTGGGCGCCGCTGGGAAAGCTGGCGGGGGAGTTGGACCTCACGCTGTTATCTGAGGCCATCCTTCCGGTTCCAGAAGGCAAGTTGAATGAGGAGAATTACCACTTTTTTGTGGCCCGGCGGGCGGATCAGCCTGCGGGATAGCTTCAATTCATCCCGGCTTGACAATTCAAACATTTGTTTAAAACTTATGTTTAATCCACCATGATCCAGATTAAAAGCAGTCCTCACCCTTCTCACCCCGCGACGAGCCATCTGATCCTTGATGCGGCGGGCCCGATCTTCGCCGAAAACGGCTTTCACGGCACCACCGTGCGGCAGATCACGAAAAAAGCCGGTGTGAACCTCGCCGCGGTGAATTACCACTTCCGCGACAAGCGCGAACTCTACTTTCAGGTGCTGAAACATGCCCATCAGGTCGCAAGACAGACGGCCCAGGCCGATTACAGCGGGCCGCCGGAACGGCAGTTGCGGGTCTTCCTCGGACGATTCCTCGGCTACCTGCTCGACCCGAAGCGCCCCGAGTGGCATGGACGGCTGATCGCCCGGGAAATGGCCGAGCCAACCGAGGCGCTTGACCGGCTTGTGGAGGAATCGATCCTGCCGGTAAAAAAACGGATTTTGAGCATCGTGCGGGAATTTCTCGGTCCGGACGCAACGGAAACAGAAGTCCAGCGTTCCTGCTTCAGCATCCTGGGCCAGTGCCTTTATTACGTCCATTGCCGCGAGATGATTGCGCGCTTATTCCCCCCGCGCGGCCACGCGCAGAAAGACATCGAGGCGCTGGCGGACCATATCCACCGCTTTTCAGTGGCGGGACTGACGGCCATCCGGCATGGAGCCGCCTCCAAACATCCTTCAACCCCATCTTCCGGGAGAAAAAAATCATGAGCACCGAACCCGCAGCGACGACAGAATCAAAGGATGCACCTTCCAAGGCGCCTCTGATCAAAACACCGGTGATCCGGGTCCTTCTGGCCACGATTCTCGTCATCGGCCTGATCTACGGCATCCATATGCTGATTCACTCCTATTATTACGAATCGACCGACGATGCCTTCATTGAGGGCCATGTCGTGACCATGAGTTCCAAGCTCTCGAACCGGGTTTCGCAGGTCTTGATCGACGACAATTACGACGTGGAGAAGGACCAGCTCCTGGTACAGATCGATCCGCGCGATTACGAGGTGCAGCTGCATCAGGCCCAGGCGACCGCAACGAAGGCGAAGGCCGACTATGAACGCGACCTGGCCCTGGCCAACAGCCAGGCGATTTCCAAACAGGACCTCGATACCACCAAGGCGGCGACCGATGTGGCCGAGGCACAACTGGAGCAGGCCCAACTGAACCTGGAGTACACCCGAATCACGGCGCCGGTGGCCGGACGGATCACGCGCAAGAACGTCGAGCCGGGCGACTACGTGGAAACGGGTGAGACGCTTTTCTCCATCGTGCCGCACGAAATCTGGGTCATCGCCAATTTCAAGGAAACACAGATCACCCACATGCTGCCGGGTCAGCCGGTACTGATCCGCATCGACGCCTTTCCCGGGCGCGTCTTCAAGGGCCACGTTGACAGTCTGCAATCGGGCACGGGCGCGCGGTTCAGCCTGCTGCCGGCGGAAAACGCCACGGGTAATTATGTGAAAGTGGTGCAGCGGCTGCCGGTAAAAATCGTTTTCGACGAGCCGCTCGAGGTGCAGGCGATGTTCGCGCCCGGCCTGTCCGTTGTGCCGGAGGTTCAGGTGCGGTGAGCGCGGCAACCTCGTCCGCCGCGCCGCGGCCCATCAATCCCTGGATCGTGGCTGTCGTCGTGACGATGGCCACGTTCATGGAGCTGCTCGACACGACCATCGCGAACGTGGCGCTGCCCCATATCGCGGGCGGCCTCAGTTCCGGCATCGACGAGAGCACATGGATCCTGACGAGTTACCTCGTGGCCAATGCGGTGGTCCTGCCTCTGAGCGCATGGCTGAGCCGCTATTTCGGCCGGAAACGCTACTACATGACCTGCGTGGCGCTGTTCACCATCAGCTCGTTTCTCTGCGGACTGGCGCCGAGCCTCGGAATGCTGATTTTCTTCCGCGTCCTGCAGGGGATCGGCGGCGGCGGGCTGGCTCCGTGCGAACAGGCGATCCTGGTCGACACGTTCCCACCGGCAAAGCTTCCCGGCGCTTTCGCGCTTTATAGCATGGCCATCGTCACGGCCCCGGCCATCGGCCCGACCCTCGGCGGCTGGATCACGGATCATTTCGACTGGCGCTGGGTCTTCTACATCAATGTCCCCATCGGCGTGCTCTCCCTCTTCCTGACCCACATGGTCGTGACCGATTCGGACCGGATGAAGGAGGAGATGCGCAAGACGCGCGAATCGGGCGCGAAGGTTGATTTCGCCGGAATCCTTTTGGTGGCCCTCGCTTTCGGCTGCCTCGAGGTGGTGCTCGACAAGGGACAGCGCGATGACTGGTTCGAATCGAATTTCATTTTGACATTCTTCGTCATTTCCATGACGGCGCTGGTCGCGGGCATCTGGTGGGAATTGCGGACCAAGGACCCGGTGGTCGACCTGACGCTGCTGAAGGAGCGGAACTTCGCCCTGGCGAATTTTTTCTATTTCATGTTCGGCTTCGTGCTGATCGGCAGCACGGTGCTGTTGCCGCAGATGTTGCAGGGGCTGTTCGGCTACACCGCCTATCAGTCGGGCTGGGCGGTTTCGCCGGCGGCATTCGTTGTGGTGTTCATGGCTCCGCTGGTGGTGCGGTTTATCTTCCCGACCTTTGGCGCGGCGCCGCTGATCGGCCTGAGCTTCATTGTTCAGGCGCTGGCGCTGTGGGCCTACAGCGGACTCGACCTGACGGCCGATTACCGTTCCTTTATCTGGATACGCCTGCTCCAGGGTTTCGGCGTGGCGTTTTTGTTCATTCCCACCAGCGGACTGGCCTATTCGTACCTGCCGAAGGAGTTGAATAACAAGGCATCGAGCCTGACCAATCTTTTCCGCAATCTTGGCAGCAGTTTCGGCATTGCGTTTGTTACCACGCTGCAGGCGCGCCGGGCCCAGGTGCACCAGAATTTTCTGGTGGAGCATCTTCCGGCCGGCGATCCGGGAATCCTGGCCAGGATCAACACCCTCCGTACGCTGTTCCGCCATGCGGGTTATACTTCGCCGGACGCGACAGTCCACGCCCAGGCGTTGCTCGCCTCCATCATGTCGAACCAAGCCAGCATCATGGGATTTCTCGATGTCTTCTGGATGCTCGCCTGGTTTTCAATCGGGTCGGCCTTCCTGGTGATTTTCATCCGGCCTTTCGACACCCATGGCGTCCGGCCGGGCGGAGAATAAGCATCAGGAGTGGCTGTCGACCGTATGCAGCCGGGTCTGACGCGCATACTTCAGGATGATGTCCTTGAGGGTCGAGATCTTGAAAGGCTTCATGACAAAGTCGTCCACACCGGCATCAAAGCATTTCTGTCGATCGACCGGCGTGACCCCGGCGGAGATAGCCACAATGGCGGGCCGGCGGGCCGCGGCGCGCTCCCGGACGCGGCGCGCAATGGTCAGACCGTCCACTTCGGGTAAGAGAATGTCGAGCAGGATGAGGTCGTAATCGGTTGCCAGGGCCATGTCGAGGCCCACCGGGCCGGTTTCGGCAATGTCGGGCTGATATCCCAGCGCGCTGAGAACGGTGACCACCACCTGAAGATTGGGCGGGTTGTCCTCGACGACCAGGATACGGACGGGATGCTCTTCCGCCGTCTCGGGCTGAAGCACGCGGCGCGGAGGAACCGGTGGCGCGGGCAGCGTGGAATCGGGACTGACCACGCGGATCAGCTCGCGCTGCAGGCTCGATGACTTCCAGGGCTTGAGCACGACGCTGAAAAAGCCGATCTGCCGGCGGCTCGGATCGATCTCCTCCAGACTGGTCGAGGTCAGCAAAATAACGGGCATTTTCTTAGCCTGCGGAAAATCGCGGGCATGCTGGGCAAAGGCCAAGCCGTCCATGTTGGGCATATCCCTGTCGACGAGCGTGACGTCGAACTTCTCCCCTTTTTCGAGATAACTTAGCGCCTCCTCGCCCGAGCCGCAGGCGGTCACGATCATGCCCCAGCGACCGGTTTGGAGCGCAAGGATCGAGCGCCTGGCCTCGTTGTCATCGACAATTAACACGCAGCGCCCGCGCAGGGCATCCTGGGATGTTTCGCTGGACGCCTTGCGGCGAACGCCATCCGACGGAAGCCGCACGGTAAAGAGAAACGTTGAGCCGCGACCCACTTCGCTGGTGACGGAAACCGATCCGCCCATCAGTTCAATCAACCGTTTGCTGATGGCCAGCCCCAAGCCGGTGCCGCCGTAGGCCCGGGAAGCCGAGGAATCGACCTGGCTGAAGGCCTTGAAGAGATGCTCCATTTTGTCGTGCGAGATACCAATGCCGGAGTCGCGAATGGCAAAGCTGATTTCCCACAGCTCGCCGAACTCGGAAGTGACGGCATCAGTGCCGGTCAGCAGGCACGCTCCCGCCTCCAGGCTCACTTCCCCCTCCGACGTAAACTTGATGGCGTTACCCACGAGATTAAGCAAAACCTGACGCAGGCGGTGTTGATCGCCGGTAAAGGTGGTGGGCACGTCCTCGTGAATAAGCTGGCTCAGGTCGAGATGCTTCTCGCGGGCTTGCGGCGTGATGAGATCAAGCGATTCCTCGATGCAGGCGCGCAGGTCGAACGGCTTCTGATTGAGGGTAAAGCGGCCCGCCTCGATCTTGGAGAAGTCGAGAATGTCGTTGATGATGGTGAGCAGGGCTTCGCCGCTGGTCCGGATGGTCTCGACATATTCGTGCTGGGAAGGCGTGAGCTCCGTTTCGAGGAGCAGCCCGGTCATGCCGATGACGCCGTTCATCGGCGTGCGAATTTCGTGGCTCATGTTGGCCAGGAACTCAGCCTTGGTCCGCTCGCCCGCCTCAGCCATTTCCTTGGCCTCGAGCAGCCGGTTCTCATATTCGCGGCGCTCCGTGATGTCCCGGCCGGCCAGGATGTAGATGGTCTCGCGATCAACTTTCGTCCGATCAAAGGCGATTTCGACCGGGAAACGGCGGCCGTTCCGGGAAATCGCCTCCGTCTCGATATTAATGAGGCCCTTGTTCTTGGTCACCTGCTCGCAACTCTCCTCGAAAAAACCGGACTGGGAAAAAAGATAATCGACGCTCTGGCCCACGAGGCCCTTGATTTCGTATTCCCACAACCGCGCCGCCTCGCTGTTGACTGAGAGAATCTTGCCCATGCCGTCGGCGGAAAAGATGGCCTCGCCCACCGTGTCGAAAATCGCCGTGAGTTGCCGCTCCGAAGCCTGCAACTGGACATTCTCGTCAAAGATAAGTTTGACCATGGGCCGAAAAATGAGGAAACCCGCCAGGATAAGCGTAGCCTGGGTGACAAAAAAAATGGCCAACTGGATCGCGATGGCGAATTGGCGCTCATTCTCCCAGTCGGAACGAAGCTGGTTGACGGCCTGTGTGAGTTCATCGAGCAGTTCATTGGCATTTTCCTGCTGAAGAAGGGCGATATTCGGATCGTTAAGGGTCAGCTTGCCATCCGGAATGGCCACAATTGCGTGCACCCGGTCGGCATAATCCCGGATCATTTGGTCGAGATGAGGCGCGCCGAAATAAAGCGGGCTAAGCCCCGGAGCGATGGAGGAAACCTGATCCAGAGCGCCCCCTTTTTTGACGATCTCATCCTCGTCCAGCAGGAGTTTTTTGGTCTCGGCCTCAATCAAAGTCCGGTTATTCTGGCGCTCCACCCAGGTCTTGGCCTCCGCCAATTGCATGGTCCGAAAGGCGATCTTCTGGGCGCATGCCTGCTGGTCATTGTTGGTGCGGACGTAATAGAGTATCTCTCGCCCATGCCCAACGAGATAGTTAAGGGCGAGAAACCCGGCCACGGACAAAGTGGCTATTAGCAATAGTACGAGGACGTAACGAAATGTTAATCCTTGGGTTGAAGGGGGCCGCATGTGTCGTTATTACAACACAAATCAAACCTCTATGCACGCTTGGAAAACAAGGCGAACCATTCACCAACTCAACCACTGAGTAGGGTTAGAGGCTGTCCGAAAAAGAGGCGTAGGTCGCGTGATGAGTCAAATGAGGCCGAATTGAGGCACGACCCCTGTCAATTTTTCGGACAGCCTCTAGGAACTTGCTGAAAAAGGTCGTCATCCTGAGCCTGTCGAAGGATCTCTAACTATTTCGCTCGTTGAGCTCCTCTGAGAAAAATAGCGAGAGATCCCTCGACCAGCTCGGGATGACTGCATTTTTTTAATAAAGGCCTTTTTCAGCAAGCTCCTAGTGTTATGTCCCTGAAATATCTGGAATAAGTCAATGCGGGAAGGCATGAATAGATCATGCCCCTCGGACGCCCCATCATCGGACTAAATATCACACAAGAACAACA
>JAJSLK010000068.1 GCA_021272165.1 Methylacidiphilales bacterium | reverse complement strand
TATTGATCTCTGTATAACAGACTGACTTAAGGGCAAAGCTTTGAAATTAAAGCCGGTCATCCTGATTTGTCCACACTACCCAATATTGGGTAGTGCCCTAATTTGAAATCGGACGTTTCTCAAAAGGCCAATTCCCCGGATAGCTGTCACTCGCTCTTGCGATAAATTTTTTCATCTTTATCACATTCTCTTGATCGGTCGCTTGGTTGAGAGGCTTAAGAACTTCCAATATTCCGGCGGTTTCCCATTCCTTAATACAGGAAGCAGCAATCTCCAAATCTCCTTTGGCGAAATCTAAGATGGTTCGCTTGGAAAAAATTATAACCCCGTCGTCCAAGCATCGATCAATCCAGCCTATGAGACCGCCCTTACTGTGATCTTTACGCTTCTGCTCTTCTCTCCACTCAGGCCATTGTTCTGGAGGTATTGGCTTCATTTCCCTTGCGCCACGATAGCGGCTGCACGGCGGTTTTCAAATTAAGACTTTTACCAAAGCTCCGCCTGCTGCCAGAAGGCGCAGATGAGCCGTGAGCGTTTACGGCGGATGCGGCGCAGGGCATGGGCGGCCCAGCCGGAGAGTTGCCAGAGATCGCGGGCACACAGGTTTGGCAACTCGTGCTGTTTCCAGTAGCCCCAGAGGTATTCGACGGGATTGAGTTCCGGGGCATACGCTGGAAGTCGTTCCACCCAGATTTTACCATGGAGACTTTTTAAATACTCCCGCACCAGTTGGCTGCGGTGGGTTGCCACGCCGTCCCAGACGATGAGTAGCTTCCCTTTGACGTGACGTTGGAGGTGTTTTAGGAAATCAATTACCTGCTCGGTCTTGATCGCACCGGGGTAGAGGCGAAAGTAAAAGTTCCACCAAGACAGTCCGGCGATGGCCGAGAGCTTCTTCCAGTTGAAGTTGAACTCCAAGATTGGGGTCTGGCCTTTGGGACTCCATGTGCGTACACGGTGTGGCTTCTGGCTCAGGCCGCTTTCGTCGATGAAGATTAGGGTGCGACCTTCTTCTTTGGCTTTTTTTTAATGCGGGGCCACTCCACCCGTTTCCAACGAGAAATCTCCTCTTCCTTGCGTTCGCGTGCCCTTCCTGTGGGGCGTTGGCAACTCCAGCCCATCTGCCCCATCAACCGTCCAACATGATCGCGATGATAACGCACCCCAAACTGGCGTTTGATAAGCCGAGCAATGCGTTCGGTCGTCCACAAGGCCGTGGCATATCCGTGAGCCTGTGGGCCGTTCTGCAAGTGCTCGGCCAGTTGAGCCAACTGCACCGCATTGAGCCGGGGCTTACGTCCGGTTGGAACTCGCGCCAATCCCTTCTCTCCTTCCGTTGCCATGATCTTGGCCCACTCGTGCACCGACTGTCTTTTAACGCCCAACTGTCGTGCCACCTCGGCTTGGCTCACTCCGTCTTCCAGAAGGCGTGCTCCCTGCAATCGCCGTTCTTCCATATGCTCATAATCTCTTCTCTTGCTCATCCTTTTCAGAAGCAAGATGTACGCCAAGATGTCAGTCTGTTATGCAGAGATCAGTAGGTAGGCAGCGGCTTCTCGCCGGAAACGCCGAGGCCGATGTAACAGCAAAGGAACGTCGCGATATAACGTCCTTCCATGTCGCAATTCTCAGAGCATTTCAGTATGTATAAAGTATAAAACTAAACACTTAAACTATCTCTTGATCTGCCGCCAAGGCTTTTCTCTTTAAGGAAGCGAAAGGCTTAACCGATAAAATTGCCTGGTTCCTGTCGGCGTGCTTTGAAACTGCATGATCGGATCGCCCGTATTGGAATCAGTACCAATCCGAACAATATTGGGATTGGAAATGGTCTGCCATGTTACCAGATCCAGGGAAGTCTGGATATTGATGACCAGACCGCTCTCCAATGAAAATTGACGATAAGTGAGCGTTGCACTGTTTAATCCATTCGAGACGGCAAGAAATGGCATGGCTGCACGATCGGTAGCTGTAAGCAAATGGGTGGGACTAATATCGAGAAAATAGCGAAGGAGATTGGAAATTCCGTCCGTTTGGGGTATGGCGGTTGCGCCGCTGATGGTCGAATTCGCCATTTGGGCAGCGCTAAAATACTCGGCTTCCCACTGGCTAAAAGTGGCCGGGGCACCAGAACCGATTATAGTAAATGGCAGGCTCGAATTGAAATTTTGATAGACTGCCTGAGCGTTGACCGAAACAGTCTGGCTCGGATTATAAGCGGTAAAAAGACCGCTGGCATTGATGGATGCTTCATCGGGACCGGCAATACTCCAAGTCACCAGATTGGACGTGATAGAAAGATAGGTTAAATCGTCGAGCAATTCCTGTGCAGATAGTTGTGCGGTACTTCCTCCATTCAATGTCTGCGTGATCGCCGTAACTGAAAGTGCGGTCGGTTCATAAAGCTGGCCGATATAGCCCGATTTAACAGTCTCCGATGGGGATGCTACAGTGGACAAGGCAACAATCTCGCCCACACTCCCGTTATTCGCGTACGCGGCGCTTGCGCTGCGCAGGCCGCCCTGGTCCACGATATTGGCCGTAACAGAATAAGTCGCACTGTTGGCAACCCCCGCATGAAGGAGAGGGCATATCAGGATTAAAAGAGGAAAAAGCGAGAGAAATTTCATCCACTTTTCACTTCTGCTCAGGGGGCGGGCTCAAAGATTTCCCAAGCCACAACCCCGCTGTCCGACGAGTTGCTGGACGTGATGGTGAACGACGTTCCCGGCGTTCGAGTTGAAATTCGCAAGGCACCCGTGGTATTACCATCCTGTGCCGTTAGATAAATTCGGCTGTTGGCTGTGACATTTGTGTTTGCGATAGTAGCGGTTCCACTTGAAAGAGTGGCTACTCCCTGCTTGGCGTTCGTTCCTTCCTTTACCTGAAAGCCCTTGCCCACAGTATCAGATACGATATTGCTCGCGCTTAAAACGGTTCCATCCGCCTGAACTTGAGCCAGCTTTGCTCCAGAGGAGTTCTCGAGATAGAGAAAGTCGACCGTATTGACATTCCTTATGGTCAAAGCGTCGCTGTTAAGATTATTACCAATAAAAACTTGGGAGGAATCGGGCGTTACGTTGCTCAAGTACCCCAATTGAATCTGATCGGGAGCGAGCATAATTTCCATATCAAAAAAATTCTGAAAACCAACAAGACTGTGGTCGGGGTCAAACTGTATATATGCAAGGGGATAATTAAATTGATTATTTGCATCCAAGGCATAGATGCGTTTATCCGCATTACTGGAACCATTTAATACCAACTCATCGGTGTTGGCTCCGCTGCCTAAATTGAGGCTGACTCCTGTTTCATACGTTGAACTCCCAACGCTATTGGGATCCTGGCCGATAAGATTATCAGGATTGGAGGCAAGTGCGCCAAATCCGAGTTGCTGATAGAGCAGTCCCGCCATGTATTCATTACAGGCAGCCGTCGGATGAACGCCATCAAGTGTCCAACCAGCCGCGACATTGGATCCCTGAGGATGGACAATCGCCGCAGTGCCATCGAGTCCCCGTGAAATGGTAAAATTAGGAGCGGTTCCTCCTGATACCGCAACGTATTCGAAATCATTGTTGGTCAGCGGATCCGTTCCCGCATCCCAAATCGCAAGAATGATATAACCGCCATTAGTGAAATTCGTGGTCAGAAAGCTTGAGAGTGCGTCCGCAGGGATGGTCAGAGTGGTCCCAGTGGCGGCGAGAGGATTGTTACTTACGGTACTATTGGGACCTAATGTAGCCATGTCCCGGTAACTTCCAAAAAGACCATAGCCATCAAAAAAGAAATGGCCCAAGGCGGTGGCATTAGTCTTGAGGATCGTCGCCTGGCCCAATTCATCACCGGGAGCAGCATTGATCGACGGTGTGCAGGCCATGTCAACAAAATCGGCATTCAAGCAGGCAGTCCCGATGAGAGATTGCCATTTGGAAAGATACTGGTTGAAGATGGCAACACTATCCTTGACCTCAAAGGAAACGAGAGTCGGATTGATCTCATACATGATGGGATTCAGGATGGCGGCGGGAGTTTGCGACATCTCACCGACATCGATACCCCCCTGAGCCAGGTTCGCCGCAATGACTCCAGAGGTTGAGCTATTGATGACTTGGCAGCCGACGGCGGTGAAGCTTCCCGTCAATCGCACGACCCGGAACATATATTTGCCCACCGAGCTCATCTTGACTGTGGCCACGCCTCCCACCACCGAAGTGTAATCCGTATCGCAAGCAGTATTTCCGGTTGTTGTCGTCCCGATTGTTGTTTGAGTGACATTGATCGCCAGCTTGGTATTGGTTACATCAGTCCAATTTGTTCCATCCGTGCTCGATTGAATCTTGAATGTATTTGTTCCGGCCGTGCCCGTTGTCGTCAAAAAATAAAATTTGAATGTATCGCAGACATAAAGCTGCACCGTTCCATATGGCGCATATCCGCAAACGCCGTTCACATGACCACTATCAAAGGTGTATGTATTGCCTGAAGGCCAATGGACAAAATCACCGGTATTGGCGGTCACTCCGGTAATGCCCACGCCCCAACTCGGTCCCCAGCCGGCAATCCCGTACTGGTTTTGCAAGGTAGAAATAATATATGAGGGTAAAAAGCCGGCGACCGAATCCCCCGTCATCAACCAAGTGAAATAGGCCCCGGGTTTGAGTGCGGCCAAATTGTTCAGGGCGGCATAACTGTGCCGCAATGTGGACAAAGCGGAATTTCCGCTGGCAGCGGGCACTAATCCCTGAGTCATCCCAACTTGATTTCCCGCCGCATAGGTCGCGACTCCAGAGGTGCTGTTCGTAGCGTTTCCAAGGGCACTCGCCACCCCGGTGCCGAGGCCGGTCATACCGGCTAAATTGACTGAACCGGCGCTTCCTGTCGTATTGGCATTATTATTTGGAATCTGGGTCGCGGCAAGATTGAGATTATACTGACTCAGATCAAGCGTGCCCGATCCACCCGATAAACTGGCCTGGACAACGGCCGTTGGCACGTTTTGTGCCGTACCCGAGACCAGTGCATAACCGGCCGCGGCGAGGCGTTGGTCGGGAGAAAGAAGCTGGAAACCGTTTGTTCCGTCATTGAACCATATTCGCAGTCTTACATCGGTATTGTTGAAAACTGAGCTGCCCAGCGTGGTCATGTGGGGCAAAGTCGTATCCCCCAGAAGCACGGCGTAAAGCCCATTGATCACGTTCAAAGTGACCGCGCTATTTGGCTGACTTCCTGCCGTACTGGTACCGTCGTTGCTCCAGTATGTCACCGACCCGTTGGAATTGACCAAGGCAAACTTAAATTGCCCGGAACCGTTGAAATTCGTGGTCCCGGTAACAATGCGTCCCTGGTAATTAATCAATTGAGGAACCTGACCGTATAGAGAAAAAGTCAGAATCGCCAGAAATGAACAAATAAATAAAACAGCTTTCAAGTTTTGGAAGATTTAAGATATTTGAAATCATTATATACCTAGCAGTTTAAAAAACTATTGTCGAGATTGTTAAAATGCAATTCTCAGGCAAACCGGGTCTATTTTTGTTTTTTTCTGATACCGCGGACGCGAGCGAGGATTGGCTCGAGAGTTCAGTTCACTACGGCATTGCAGCATCAAATTTCCCATCGATAGAACGCCTGATTTTAAGAGGATTGCCATCGCGCAGTTCCGGGGGCAATTGTGCTTGCGTGCAGTTTTGATAGCAGATGGGTCGTGCAAAACGGTAGATGGCGGCGGTTCCGACGGAAGTGAACCGGCTGTCGGTTGTGGCCGGGTAAGGACCGCCATGGTTCATCGAAGAACAAACTTCCACACCGGTTGGGTAGCCGTTGAACAACAGCCTTCCCGCCTTGGTTTCGAGCACACTGATGAGATCTTGGTATTCTCCGAAATCCTCATCCGTGCCATGCACGGTGGCGGTGAGCTGGCCTTCTAATTTCGCGGCAACGCGCAATAGTTCATCGCGTGTGCCACGCACCATCAACGTGGCGGGGCCGAAGATCTCCTCGGCGAGCTCCGGATTATCAAAAAAGGTCGAGGCATCGGTTTGAAACAGCGCCGCCGACGCCCGGACGCCGCTTTCCCCAGGCGCGACCAACACCTGGACCTTGGCATGCGAACGCCACTTCGCCAGGCCGTTATCGTAAGCGGTCCGGATGTTCCGATTGAGCATAATGCCCGACGGCGAACCGGCCATCAGACCGGCGAGCCGCCTGGAGAACTCTTCCGAAGCCGGGCTCTTTTCCATCAGAACTAATCCCGGGTTGGTGCAAAACTGTCCGACCCCGAGGGTAACGGACGCCTGCAGACCTTCGGCGATCCGGTCTCCCCGCTCGCGCAGAGCCCCGGGAAGGATGAAAACCGGATTGATGCTGCTCATCTCGGCGAAAACCGGAATGGGTTCAGACCTGCTCGCGGCCAGATCGTATAAAGCCCGCCCTGCCCGCTGCGATCCGGTAAAGCCGACCGCCTTGATTTCCGGACAACCAACCAGAACAATCCCGGCTTCCTTTCCCGAATCAAACAGCAGTGAAAAGACACCTTCCGGAAAACCAGATTCGATAACGGCACGACGGACTGCGTGGCCAACGAGTTCCGAAGTTCCGGGATGGCTTGGATGAGCCTTGACGACAACGGGACAACCGGAGGCCAAAGCGGATGCCGTGTCGCCTCCGGCCACGCCAAAGGCGAGCGGAAAATTGGCCGGTCCGAAGACGGCAACGGGGCCGATCGCCTGGAGCATCCACCGGATATCGGGCTTCGGCAAAGGTTTTCGCTCCGGGTTTCCCTGGTCGATGCGCGCATTCACCCAGGAGCCTTCCTCAACCAGATTCGCGAACATCCTCAATTGTCCACAGGTCCGGTCGCGCTCGCCGTTAAGACGGGCGTCCGGCAGAGCCGTTTCCAGCGCCGCGCGTTTGATCAGGGCATCGCCCAATGTTTCGATCTGACTGGCGATTTCCCTCAGGAAAGCCGCGCGTTGCGCGCCCGTAGTCCGGCGGTAAATGGCGAACGCCTCTCCGGCCAGTCGGGCTGCCCGCCGGGTTTCCTCCAATGTCGCTGTGTGGTAAGGCGGGTCGAGTTTTTCTTCTGTTGCGGGATTGATACCATGAAAAATACCGGCCGAATCTCCGCCCAAATCTCCGCCGATCAGTGACCTTCCTCTCAGGGATGAATCAAGAAATGGTGTCGTCATATCATGCCACTGTGTTGGTTAATTCCCCGGCGGGGGAGATGTTGATTTGAATGATATCGCCAGATTGCAGGCTGAAATCGTCCGGAGGCACGATGCCTGTGCCGGTCAACAGCACTACGCCTGATGGAAAAGCGCATTCGCGGAACAGCCACTCGACCAGTTCCGCCGGCTTGCGTTTCATTTTGGCGAGGGAAGTCGACGCTGACACGACCACTTTCCCTCCGCGCCGGATGGTGATGGCGATTTCCGTCTCCGGGCCGGGCGACGGCCCGACGACCATCGCCGGCCCCAGTGCACAGGAGCCTTCCCAGACCTTGGCCTGGGGAAGATAGAGCGGATTCTCGCCTTCAATGTCCCGTGCGCTCATGTCGTTGCCGACCGTCCAGCCGACGATCTCGCCGCGGCAATTGGCGATCACAGCCAGTTCGGGTTCGGGCACCTGCCATTTCGCGTCCCGCCGGATGCGAACCATCCCTCCGGGGACGGAAACACGGCGCGGGACGGACTTGAAAAACAATTCCGGTCGTTCGGCCTCATAGACCCGCGCATAAAAGTCGCCCTCGCCACCCGAAGAAGTTTTCACTTCATGCTGACGCGCTTCGCGGCTTCGCAGGTAGGTGACACCCGCCGCCCAAACCTCCTGGCTCCCCAATGGGGCGAGCAGAGGAGGCAGCGTATTCACCTGCGCTTCTGCGGCGGCGAGAAGCGCAGGCAAATGGGGAGCATTGATCAATTCATCCCATCCGTGCCTGGGCATTCCGAAAAGCTTGTTGTCGCGCCCAACGACGATTCCATGCGTGGTGTGATAAAGTTTCATGACTGCTTTTCCGTTGGTACAGCGGCAATCGCACGGCCGGGGCTGCCGCTGCCGCCAACGATTTTGAGGGGAAGAAAAAAGAAGACGGCTCCGCGAGGGGGCAAAGCGGCCAGATTGGTGAGGTTCTCCACGAAAAGCAGCCCTGCTCCGAGCGCCAGATAATGACATTCCACAATCTCATCCAGAAGGCCGGCGCTGGGACAGTCGGTACCGAAAAGTTTCACGCCCTTGTCGATCAAATAACCGAGGGCCTCGCGGTCCGGAGCGGGCCAGGCTGGTACCGATTTTTCCAAAACCGGCGCGTTGCCGTGGAACTTGCCGTCAGTACCGGGCCGATAGAAGCGGTCTGTCCAACCTGTCCGCAAAAGCACGGCATCCTGTGCGGTGAGAGTACCGTTGCTTTCCTCCCAGGCTTTCACGCGGGCGAGGGTCACGCGCGGACTCTTCCCATTTTCTGCGTGGCCGATGAGGTCGCTGGCGTCAATCACACAGGCCGGTTTGATCAGCGCCTCAATGGGAACCTGTTCGACGGTTTGGCGACCAGCTTCCGCCGCCCGGGCGAAACCCAGTTCCGGGGCAGGGATGAAGTGCGGCGGCGCGTCGAAGTGGGTGCCGGTATGCTCCTCCATCGTGAGCAGGCGGTTGAAATAAGGTTCCTTCAGATTGTCATACCAGCCCAGTTGCCGCACCGACATGGGAATATTGCCCGGCCAGTGGGCAGGATGTTCCGCGGAAAGAGGAACGGAAAGATCGACCCAGCGGCATTGTTGGAATGTTTCCAGAAAATTCATGGCATTGGATTTCAGAGGTGAGTTGAAGTGTCCTGGTTGCGAAGATCTCCAGGTTGGATGCGAAATCGTTCCAGTGTGTCTTCGTTCAACTCCAGGCCATGCCCCGGGGCTGAGGGAGCGTGGAAACGGCCGCCGTCCAGTTTCATCGGCATTGTCGTCAGTCCCAGTTCCGCAAAGGAACCTCCGGTCACGTTTTCGAGAATCAATCCGTTGGGTACGGCGCACAACGCATGCAGTGAAAGTTCCGCCAGAAAGTGCGGTGCAACCAGCAGGTTCCATGCTTCGGCCAGTGCCGCGATTTTTTTCCACGGCGTGAATCCGCCCACACGCGCGACATCCGGCTGCAGGATGTCGACGGCACCGGCCCGAAGGTAATCCAGAAATTGGGGGGCCGTGTAGAGGCTTTCGCCGATCGCTATAGGAATGGCAGTGGCGCCCCGGAGCCGGGCATGCCCCGCGATGTCTTCGGGAGCGAGCGGTTCTTCCAGCCAGGAGGGTTGAAAAACCTCAAAGGCCCGGGCGCGCCGCACGGCTTCGTCCACCGTCCAGCATTGGTTGGCGTCCAGCAGAAGCCGCGTGTTGGGGCCGATCAATTCACGCACGGCACGCAATCGCGCGATATCACCGTCCAGGTCCGGAAGACCAACCTTGATCTTCACCGCCTGATAACCTTGGCGGAGATAGCCGTCGATATGCGCGGTCAGTTCTTTCGGAGACATGAACAGGTCGATCCCGCTGCCATAACCGGGGATGCTCTCCTGTGCTCCACCCAAGGCGCGCCAAAGCGGCAGGTTCCACGACCTGGAAAGCGCATCCCAGACAGCAGTGTCGATCGCGGCGATGGCGAGAGTATTGATGCCACCGCTACCGGTGCGGTGCAGGTGGCTGAAGAGATGCTTCCACAGCCGTTCCGGTTCGCGGATGTCGTGGCCCATGACCACGTTCACGCAATAATCCTCAAGCAGAGCCAAAATGGCCGAGCCGCCCACACCAACTGTATAGGTGAAGCCAATGCCGCGAATTCCCGCGTCGGTCTCCAAACGGGCAATGATAAATTCCAGCCCCGTGACCCGGTGCGTGGCATCCTGCCAGGGCGTGGCCGGTGGGAAGCGATGAAGCGAAAAGGAGAGCCGGTCAATTTTCATGATGTCCGAGCCTGGCTCAAGCGGCGGTATAGCCACCATCCACCATGAGAATAGTGCCGGTGACGAAACTTGCCTCGCTTGAGGCAAGATAAACGATGGTGGAAGCGACCTCTTCGGGTTGCGCCCACCGCCCCATGGGATGCGCGGCGGCCACGGCCTTGCGGGTGGCTTCCGGATCAGGCTGGGCGTCAAAATAACGGGTCAGGAAAGGAGTATCGATGGCCCCCGGGCCGACCGCGTTCACGCGAATATTGCGCGAGGCATATTCCACGGCCAATTGCCGCGTCAGCTGCAGCACCGCGCCTTTGCTCGCGCAATAGGCCGATTGACCGGAAAGCCCCACCACGCTTGAGATCGAAGCCGTGTTAACGATCACGCCGCTGCCCTGGCGGAGAAATTCCGGAATGGCGCGCTTGCACATCAGGAACACGCTCTTGGCATTGCCGTCCATGACCCTGTCCCACTCCTCTTCGGTGATGTCCACGATGTTCTTGGGAACGGTGACGCCGGAGACGTTCAAAAGCATGTCCAGGCGGGACCACGTATCCAGGGCAGTCCGCACCGCGCGATCTGCCGCGGCGGATTGCGTCACATCGTCCCTAACGGCCACGACATTGCTGCCGTAGCGCGCGGGCAACGATTCCACCTGCTTGGCCACATCAACCGCCACGACCCGCGCTCCGCGTTCGAGCAATTTTTCCAACGTTGCGATTCCGACGCCACCGGCTGCGCCGGTCAGGATGGCCACTTGATTTTTCATGGATGGAGTTGAGGATTTTTCCATTTCATTCCTAGTCTGGCGGGTGGTCCGAATATTTTCCCGCCACTGGGTTGTCTCAGTCTCTGGTTTCCGTTTACGGCGTGCCCTGGTGCACAGGTACGAAATCGATAAGCATATCCCCCATTCTCGTGGTTTTGGTGAGATCCTCGAACCAGTTTTTAGCAAGTAGCCGGTTTGGATTGGGGAAAATCATGGTGGTATAAAGGCTAGACAACTGTGAGCTGATTTTCTCAGCAAGAGACCCCTTGCCTTACGTCAGGTTGACTGAAGAGAGAGGAAGCTCCTTGTTGCCCGGAGGTTATGCCCAAGTCCATTTCGACATCCTCACCTCGAAACCTCCCCTCATTATTCCGGGGAATACCTTGATCTTTCGTCAATAAGTTCCCCAAATGGGTATCGTCGATGGTTGAGGGAAGGTCTATCTTCAGTCGATCAAGATCGGGCGAAACATGGGAAATGAACTGGAAGTTACCGACGGCGTAAAATCCGAGGGTTCTGTTATCGTAAATCTCTTATCTTGTCTTTCTTTGGGTCAGGTATGGGCGAAGCTTTGCGCGTGACGGATGGGGAGTTTTTAGGGAGTTTTCTCTGCCCAATGATCCAGTCCTTTGTGTTTAATGACGGCAAGCTGGTGGCCAGCAATCTCGAC
>JAJSLK010000030.1 GCA_021272165.1 Methylacidiphilales bacterium | reverse complement strand
CAGACCGGCGACAACTTTGAAACCATAGGCAGCATCTCCTATCAGCACACTTTTTCCTCCGATGCGATCGGCGTGCTGCGGGGAATGTCTCGCGATAACTCCAACGATTTTTATTCCAACCCGGCCTCCTGGCCCCTCATCGCCACCCAGCACAACGACTTCAAGGAAATTTATTTCAACGGCAGCCTCTCCGTTCATCATGGCCGGCAGGAATTTAAGACGGGCGTCGAGTCCGACGCGACCTTCCTGCACGAAAACTTCAGCTACCTCATGCCCGACTGCGCCGACCCTTCCGACCCTCAATGCCCGATCAATTTGGGGATCTTAGACGCTGGCGCCACAACCTTCGCCTTCACCGGCAGCCGTCCCGATCTCGAGCAATCGGCCTATGTTCAGGATTTAATTCGTCTCGGCAACTGGACCGTCAACGCCGGCCTCCGCTGGGACCACTACCAATTGCTGTTGAACCAGAACGCGGTGAGCCCGCGTGTCGCCATCTCCCGCTACTTCCACTCCATCGGCCTGAATCTTCACGCCTCCTACGACCGCATCTTCCAGACTCCGTCCTTCGAAAACATTCTCCTCGCCAGTTCTCCCGCCGCGGAGGCTCTGGATACCAGCGTGCCCGCTGTGCAACTCCCGGTCCAGCCATCTCACGGCAACTATTATGAATTGGGAGCGACGAAAGAATTTTTCGGGAAACTGCGGCTCGACACGAACATGTTCCGCCGTGACGTGAACAATTATGCCGACGACTCGCAAGTGCTGAGTACCGGCATCAGCTTCCCCATCGCGTTTCGGAAAGGCATTCTCTACGGCGCGGAGGCCAAGCTCGAAGTTCCGCGCTGGGGGCGCTTTTCCGGCTTCGCCAGCTACTCCTACATCGTAGGCAATGTCTGGAACCCCGTAACCGGCGGCCTGTTTCTTGGGGATGACGCCACCGGCGCCACCACCCAGTTAACCGGACATTTTCCCGATTCCCAGGACCAGCGGCAAACCATTCGCGCCCGCCTCCGCTATCAGGTCGCACCCCGTCTGTGGATCGCTGTGGGAAGCGATTACAACAGCGGACTACCCTTTCAACCTGATTTAACCCCTGAGCAATATGCCACGGAATACGGCCAGGCGGTGATTAACCATCTCAACTTTAATCTCGGCCGCATCAGTCCTTACCTCACCGAGAATTTCTCGCTGGGCGCCGATCTCTACCAGTACGAAAAACGCTCGCTGCGCTTGCAGGCCGACGCCCAGAACCTGAGCAACACGCTCGAAGTAATCGACTTCGGAGGCCTATTCTCCGGCAACGCTCTCGGCCCCTCCCGCCAATACACCTTCCGCCTGGTCACCACCTTCTAGGAGTTGATGTTTATGTGGGGACAGCAGGGATTCATGTGGGGACAGCCGCCCTCGGCTGTCCGCCGGGCGCAGCCCGGCTTCTGGCCCAGACCCTAACTCCCCGCCACCATCTGCGCCGGAGCCCCGCCGTCCACATCCGCCTGATTAAACACCACGTTCTCTCCCATATGCGCCGGCCGCGGCGCCAGCATCTGCTCTTTGCGGTACACCAGATTGCTCGCATTAAACGTCGCCAGCTCAAACCCATGCCCATGCGTAATCGCATCCGTCGGGCAAGCCTCCACGCAATACCCGCAAAAGATGCACCGGTTATAGTCGATGTTGTAGATCTTGGCGTAGCGTTCGGCGCCGCTGACGCGGTGTTCGGCGGTGTTGTCGGCGGCTTCGATGTAAATGCAGTTCGAGGGACAGTTGGCGGCGCAGAGGAAGCAGGCGACGCATTTTTCCAGGCCGTTTTCGTCGCGCTGCAGGACGTGCGCGCCGCGGAAGCGGGCTTCGAACCGGGCTCCCTTGAGCGGACCTTTGCCGTCGGGATAATTCTCGACGGTGGTGGGCTGGAACATCTCCATGAAGGTGATGCTCATGCCTTTGGCGATGGCGGCAATGTTTTTCAGGACCGGCATACCCGTCCAGTATACCGAATGCGAGGTTGCTTGCGGTGGTGTGCTTACGGGAGATCCCCTTCGCCTTCTCTCAGGGCAGGCCCTCGGCCCGCTGGTGAAAACGCGGGCCTTCGGGATGGCGCCGGAAAGATAGAAACCGCTATTACGACGGGAGATTACGATCCTGCGACCAGCTGCAGGGCGATTACGTAGCCGGCGTCGTCGGAGGTCTTCTCGGAATAGAAGACTATATTTTTGCCGTCGTCGGCCTGGAATTCTTTGAGGTAGGCGACGGTGAAATCCAGAGTTGCGGGCAGGTTGGGAAAGGCTCCGTTCAGCGTGACCTTGCCGTGGTTGAGATCGAAGGAAAAGGTAAACGGGACTTGATCGATCGTGGGGACGACACTGCCGAAATTGTCGATGAAGGCGATGGGCGCTCCGGTATCTCCGACGGGCTGGCCGTGGAGAATGCCGCGCTTGCCGGCGGGAGTGAAAGGCGTGCAATCGCCCATGCCGAGGAATGCGTCGCTGGGAGCTCCCTGACGGGACAAGGAGAATCCAATGTTCTCTCC
>JAJSLK010000080.1 GCA_021272165.1 Methylacidiphilales bacterium | reverse complement strand
TCCCAGAATGATTGGAAATCCTCCTGGCGATAGAGCGTCGGCTTGTATTGCCGAAGCTGTTCGAGGGGCATGTCGATTGAGGGCATGAAGACTCCGTGAAATCGGGTTGTTATGCGTAAGCGCGTAACTCGCAACAAACTCTTATAATACCGATTTCGTGCGGGAATTCAGATTTTGGATTGTGCAGAGGCCGAGGAATTGGGCGGCGACGTGGAAGCGGCCGTCGCGATCGGGGGAGCAGCGCATGACCCGGCAACGGACGATGGCGGGCTTTTGCTTTTCGCCTTCGGCCAAGGGGATGCTGAGGATCAGGGTGGAATGCGGCATCATGGCCCAGGGCGAAGTCAGGCCGACCGTTTCGGCGGAGATGTCGCTGAGCGTGACCGTGAAAGGATCGTCGAGGAGATCGCCCTGGAGGGGGAAGACGGTGGCGGTCGTCTCGACCGCAACCCGGCCGACGGCGCGGTGATGGCCGGAGCCCGAGAAATGGGATACGGGATGGCCGATGATTTTCTGGAGAAGTTGGATGGGTAAACGCATATATGGGGGATTACGTTAGATTTATCGGAAGGATGACGAGGGGGGCTGAAGCCTCAGTTTGATGATTGGTCGGTGATTTTCGATCACTTAAATGAATTCGCGGGAAGGAAGACAGAAGATTTTTGTCGGTTATGGTTCTCGTGCCGAACAGCGGCGTTGGCTCGAATATAACAGGCGTGAGCGCTTCGGGCGCGGTTGGCTGGCCTGTCAATTTTCGTGACATCCGTTTGCAGCGGAGAAAGAGAGTTCCTGCCTGCGGCGGCTGGTGCGTTGGAGTTTCGAGCACAGGCTCGACCTCAACCGTCCGCGCAGCCCGGCTTGTCCGACCTCCTCAGTTTTTGTGAACGAGCGCTTTCCGCGGAATTCGGAGGGCAGGTCGGACACGGCGGCGTGACTTGACGGTTGAGGTCGAGCGTGCGCTCGAAACTCCTCCGTGCTGGTCGCCGAAGGCGGGAATTCGTCTGTTCGTTGCAGACGGATGTCACGATCATCGTCGGGCCAGCCAGGTGTGTTCGAAGCGTTGGCGCGTAACCGGATTCGAGCCGGCGACTGCGGGCGGCGCGAACGGTGGACCCGATCAGGCACTGGCGCCTTCATGGTACCGCGCGGATCGGTCACACTTTCAACGGCGAGGCACGTCGCCAGGAGATTTGGACGTCGCGAAGGCCGGGGGAATAGTGGGCGGCGGTGTGGGGATCGGCGATGGGAATGTCGCCGAGCAGATCGCGGCGGATGATGGTGATTTGGGCGTCGGTTGTTCGCCAGGTAGCGTGGGCGATTCGAAAGCGGCGGAGGATTCCGCGGCGGAGGGTGAAGGCGGTGTAACGCTCCAGGAGGAACTCGGCTTCGGAGCCGTGGTGGCTAGGAATGGGCGGATTGAGGGGATTCCATTTGGCGATGCATGAGAACTGGCCGCCGGAGATAACTTGCCGCATCGCGTAGCCGGGGGCGGTGTGATAGGCCAGTTGGGCGAGTTTGTAGGGGAGGCCGTAGAGGCGCGGGCCGAGGAAGACGGCCAGGGGGTTTGGAATCCATTCGCTGATGAAAAAGATGCCGGGCTCGCGGTCGTGAAGGACGTAGGTGCGAAGGTTGAGGAATTCGTGTCGGGCCAGGGGGCGG
>JAJSLK010000021.1 GCA_021272165.1 Methylacidiphilales bacterium | reverse complement strand
CGTCGAAAATGCTTTCCTCCACCTCAAACGCTGGCGGGGTATTGCCACCCGTTACGCCAAAAGAACCGCCTCCTTCCTCGCCGCCGTTCAGATTCGCTGCATCGCTCTCTGGGCTCATATCTCGTGACTACACTATCTAGTCCGGTTTTTTAGCAAACGCGCAATCTTGTTCAGTAAGGTTTGACGACCGGGAACGAAGACGGAAGACTCGATGTTTTATGGCGGCAGCCAAACCAATCGTAATTATGGGCGCAGGGCCGGCGGGATTGACCGCCGCATGGGAACTGGCCCGTGCCGGCAAGGAAGTGGTCGTCTGGGAAGCCGATCCGGTTTACGTGGGGGGCATTTCCCGCACCGTTCAGGCCGAGGGCTTTCGCTTCGACATCGGCGGACACCGCTTTTTCAGCAAGTCGGAGGAGGTTAACGAGGTCTGGCGGCAGATTATGCCGGACGATTTCATCGATTGTCCCCGGCTTTCCCGCATTTATTACAAGGGTAAATTCTTCAATTATCCCCTCGAGGCGGTAAACGCGTTCCGGAACCTGGGGATATTCGAGACGATCAATATCCTGCTCAGCTACGTCAAGGCTCGGCTCAAGCCGATCAAGCCGGAGACCACTTTCACCCAATGGGTGAGGAACCGCTTTGGCCGGCGGCTTTTTGAGATTTTCTTCAAGTCCTACACCGAAAAGGTCTGGGGTATCTCATGCGACGAGATCAGCGCCGATTGGGCCGCGCAACGGATCAAGGGTCTTTCTTTGCGCGAAGCTGTTGTTAATGCCTTTCTCGGCAAGAAGGCTGAGCCGACGGCCAAGACGCTTATCCGTCATTTCTTTTATCCGCGATTTGGTCCGGGCCAGATGTGGGAAACGGCCGCCATGAAAGTCCAGCAATTGGGTGGAAAGGTGCTGCTGGATCGCAAGGTGCAGACCATCCATTGGGACGAAACCGGCGTGACCCATGTGACCGGCATCAATCAGCAGGGGGAATTCTTCCAGCAGGAAGGCTCGAGTTTTATCTCATCAATTCCCCTGCAGGAGTTGATGCTGTCGCTCGATCCTCCGCCACCCAAGGAAGTTGTCGCTGCGGCGCGGGCGCTACGCTATCGCGATTTCCTGCTCGTCTGCCTCGTCGTGAACAAAGCTGATATCTTCCCCGATACGTGGATTTACATTCATGATCCAAGCGTGAAGGTGGGCCGCATCCAGAATTACAAAAACTGGAGCATGGCGATGGTTCCCGACCCGAGCCTCACGTCGCTCGGCATGGAGTATTTCTGTTTCGAGGGCGATGGTCTTTGGACCTCGCCCGATTACGACTTGGCCCATCTGGCCATTCGCGAGGCGACGCAGATCGGGCTGGTCCAGTCGGGCGAGGTGAAGGATGCGTTCGTTGTCCGGATGCCGAAGGCTTATCCGATCTACGACAAGAATTATCAGGCGAATGTGAAGACGATCCGCGACTGGGTCTCGCTCTTCGCCAACCTTCAGCCGGTGGGCCGCAATGGCATGCACCACTACAACAATCAGGATCACTCCATGATGACCGCCATGCTGGCCGCACGCAATATCCAGGGTGGGAGTTACGATTGCTGGAAGGTCAATACCGAGGCCGAGTATCACGAGACGGGCAAGTAGATAATCATGTAATAATGCCGCGCAATCGCCCCCGCTCGACCCCAAAAACCAAAGCCCCCCGGAGACTCCGCAAGTCGTCGTCTCCCCGCCACGAAAATTTGAGCGCCCTTTATTGGGTTGCGGCGGTGTTGCTGGTCGTTCTGGTCGCGCTGATCATTCTGAGCTTTGAGGTTACGCGGTTGAAGGACTGGCTGGCGCACCGGTCGCACCATCACGCTGAAACAATCGCCGCACAGTCATTGTCGTCTTCGCCGGAAACAGCGGAAGAGGGGCCCGCCCCGGCTCTCGTAGTTCCCAAGCCGACGCCCAAACCAACTCCGTCCGAGTTGACATTGAAGCAAAAGGCGGATGAGCAGACGCGATTGCTGCTCGAAAAGACCACAGAAAATAAAGTTTCACCCGCCATTACGCCGACGCCGCGGCCTTCGCCCACGCCGGGCCACGCGACGGTGGTGGAAACGGTGCCCGGTCTTCCGCCCCTCGTCCAGCCGGACAACGCCTCGATGAAGGGGGTTCCGGTCCGCGCCCTTCCACTGGATCCGAACAAGCTCACCACGGAACGGATTGCCGCCTATCAGGTGGCGCTGGAGCGCATCCATTTTTCCTGCGGATTTATCGACGGTGACCAGGGCATGCGCACGCAGCGGATGTTGCGCGCTTTCCAGGCCAGCCGCGGGCTCGATAGCACGGGGATTCTCGACCAGCCGACGCGCGATGCCATCGGCGAACCGGGCGAGCCGTTCCTGAGCTATGTGGTCACGCAGGACGATGTCGGCGCGATCATGCCCAAGCCGGCGACGTGGCGGGCCAAGAGCGAGGTGAAACGGCTCGGCTATAACGATATTTGGGAATTGCTGGCCGAGAAATTCCACTGCACGCGCGCCTACCTGAAGGCGCTCAACCGGGACGTCAAACAACCGGTAGCGGGGACCGAGGTCATCGGCCCGAAGGTTTTTCCAGCCTCGTCACTGCCACATGCGGCCTCGCTTCGCATCCTGCTTTCGGAAACATCGCTGGAAGCGCTCGATGCTGACGGCAAAATAATTGCCTTCTTTCCCTGCTCCATCGCCAAGGACAAGAACAAGCGGCCCAACGGCGTCCTCACGGTCAAATCGGTCGTGCCGAATCCCGACTACACCTTCGATCCCGCTCTTTTCGCTGATGCCGCCAAGGCGGAAGGCATCACGAAAAAACTGACGCTTCCCCCGGGGCCGCGCAATCCCGTGGGGACGACATGGATCGGCCTGAGCCTGCCGGGCTATGGCATTCACGGAACGCCCGAGCCGGAGAAAATTTCGGCGACGCAATCGCACGGTTGTTTCCGGCTGGCAAACTGGAATGCCGAGAAAGTCTTGAAGATGGTGCGGGTCGGCACACCGGTCGACGTGCAGCCCTGAACGTCAATACTTCAGGCGCGTCATGAACAGGGCGAGCGCCAGCGCAAAAAGGACAATGATAGAGAACGGTTTGGCCTGCACCAGATAGGTCATTCCTTGCACGACGTAGGGGCCTGCGATGGTGAGGCCCTTCCAGTCGAGCGGATTGGAAAGCAGCAACGCCAGGCCAAGGCCGATCAAGGCAAACATCGCCAGATCGCGGAACATGTTCATAACGACGGAGTCATAATCGATTGGCCGGACAAAAACAAGAGGCTAATTCCCGGCTTCTGCCAGCAAGCTTCGGGCCAGCGCCAGCGCAGCGTCGGTTTGTCCGCCGAGCATCCGGGCCAGCTCTCTTTGCCGCGCGGTTCCTTCCAGTTGTGTGAGTTCAGTCAGTGTCCGGTTTTGCTTCACCCGCTTCTCGACGGAAAAATGATTTTGTCCCTGGGCGGCGACCTGCGGCAGGTGCGTGATGCAGAGGACCTGATGAGAACGGCCCAGGCCGCGCAATTTTTTTCCCACCTGCCCGGCGGTTTCGCCGCCGACGTTGGCATCGACTTCGTCGAAGATCAGGATCGGAATTTCATCGACCTCGGCCAGGGTGGTCTTGACGGCCAGCATCACGCGGGCCATTTCCCCGCTGGAAGCGATGGCCCGGAGCGGCCGTGCCGCTTCCCCGCGGTTGGGCGCGAAGATGAATTCCACTTCATCGCCGCCTGTGGGGCCGGGTTGCGCGGCAGGAGAAAGTCCGACTTCAAAAACCGCCTGCTTGAATCCGAGGGCCCGCAATTCCTGTGAAATCTTTTCGCCGAGCGGCCCGGCGATCTTGCGGCGGGCATGGGAGAGATCGGCCGCCGCTTTTTGTAGCGTCTCGCAGGCTTTCTTTTCGCGTTGGGCCAGCGTCGCAAGAAATTCGGAATGTCCTTCCAGTGCGGTCAGTTGGGCGGCGGACTTGTCGCCGAATTCCCGAACCGCTTCGAGCGTGCCGCCATATTTCCGCTTCAGGCTTTGCAGGAGATTGAGCCGATCTTCGAGCTGCCGCAATTGTTGGGGATCGAGGTCGACGCGTTCCGCCCGGGCCTGCACCGTGTGCAAAAGCTCCTGCAACTGGCTGATGGCCTCGCGGTTCAGCTTCAGGGCGTCCTCGATTGAGCCATCCATCCGCTGCCAGGCCAAAAGTGCCCGCTCCACCTGCGCCAGTTGAACCAGTGCAGCATTCTCGGACTCGCTGAGCAGGCCCGAGATGATTCCGGCCTGTTCGACGATGTTCTGCGCATGCGAGGCCGCCTTGTAATCATTTTCCACCTGTACGTCCTCACCGGGCTGGACCTGGGCCGTGGTGATTTCGGAGACTTGGTGTTGCAGGAGCGAGAGCCGTTGTTCCCGCTCGTTTTCGCTCATGTCGAGCGCGGCCCGTTCCTGTTCGATTTCGCGCAGCGCCCGGGCGGCGTTCCGGCAGGCTTCACGTAGCGGCCCGAGCTTCCCGTAAGCATCGAGCAGTTCGGCCTGTTTTTCTGTCGCCAGTAGCGACTGGTGATCATGCGGGCCGTGGACGTCGACGAGCCGGTCGCCGATGTTTTTCAAACCCTGGAGAGGAACGGGGCTGCCGTTGATGAATTGCCGGTTGGCGCCGGTGGCGGAAAAGCTGCGCTTCAGCAACAGAGCGCGGCCCTCGCACGGTTCGGCTCCCAGTTCTTCCAGTGCCGCGTTGATTTCCTTGAGCCGCGCCGGGTCGGTGAGTTCGATTTCAGCCTCGACCGAGCAACTTTCGGCACCGGTGCGGATCAAGGTCTTGTCGGTACGCTCTCCCAGCAGAAGGTTCAGGGCGTCAATCAAGATCGATTTGCCCGCGCCGGTTTCGCCGGTCAGCGTGTTGAATCCCGGCCCGAGTTCCCAGGTCAGGTCTTCGATCAGTGCCAGGTTCCGGATCCTCAACGAAACGAGCATGCGCGATGTTGGACAGGAACGGGCCGATTAACAAGTTTTGGCCGGACATCAGCTTTCATGATGGAAAAAGCGCACCACGCCACGGGCGGCACACGTCGCCGTCGAAAAACATCCCTGGAGGAGATAACCGCCGGTGGGTGCTTCCCAGTCGATCATTTCGCCCGCACAGAAAATCCCCGGCCAACGCTTCAGCATCAGATCGTCGTCGAGTTCGTCCCAGCTCACGCCTCCGGCGCTCGAGATCGCTTCCTCAATCGGCCTCGGTCCGAGCAGGGGAAGGGGATAAGCCTTGGTCAGGCGGGCGAGAGCCTCGGTTGAGGCGAAGGGCTCCCGCATTTTGAGCAAGGCCCCCGCCACTTTGCCAAGCTTCCAGGCCTTGACCGCCCGGGACAAAAGCGGTGAGCCTTGGGGCGGCCCGAGCTTCACCGCCAGTTGTGCGGCGGTGAAGGCCGGCTTGAGATCAATTATGATTTCCGGCGTGGCCATGGCGCGCAGGAATCGGCCGAGCTGGTAGATCGCGCCGCCTTCCAATCCATATTTGGTGATGAATAATTCGCCTGCCACCGATTCCTTTCCGGCCCGGACGACGATGTTCTTGAGCGGCAAGCCTTCGGCTTCATGCAAAAAGGACTTGAGCCAGTCGACTTCATAGCCGCAATTGGCCGGGACCAGGGGATGCACGGCAATACCGCTCTTGGCAAAGAGCTTTATCCATTCGCCATCCGAGCCGGTCTGGGGCCATGACGCGCCGCCGAGGGCAAGCACAAGGGCGCGGGCCTGTTGTGTGACCCGGCCCTCCGGGGTGTCGAAAGCGACTTCCAGATGCTGCTCATTCAGGCGACGGAATGCGATCAATCGATGGCGCGGCCGGATAACGACGCCCTGCCGGCGCAGCTGCGAGAGCCAGCGGCGCAACAGCGGCGCGGCCTGTTTGGTCATGGGAAAGACGCGGCCGCTGGTGCCAACGAAGGTTTTGATGCCGAGATTTTCCGCCCATTGGCGAAGATCGGCAGGTGAAAAGGAGGCAAGGATGCCCTGCCAGCGGACGGTGGCATCGCCATAACGACGGGGAAATTGCTCGATCGGTTCAGAATGGGTCAGGTTGAGACCGCCCCGTCCTGCGACGAGAAACTTGCGGCCCACGGAAGGTTTGTGATCGGCCAGGACCGTGACCAACCCAGATGCGGAAACGAGCTCCGCCGCGCGTAATCCCGCGGGACCTCCGCCGACGACCAGCACATCGCAGCGTTTCCCTTCCACCATTTCATTATGGAGCAGGGATAGCCTATTTGTCGCATCCAAATTGAAGACAGGGGCTGCCTCTTAGAGACTTGCCGTCAGCGCGGTTCTGGCTCAGGTTCAGGAAATATCATCCAATGAAAGTCACTCTCCTCGCTCTTGTTTGGCTCAGCCTGCCACTGACATTGGCGGCTGACACGGCGGTGCATTGGAACATGCAGTACCAGAGGCCGGAAGACCTGCATGCCGTTGTCCTGACGATCAAGTATCGCTATTGGGACCCGAACGTGGATGGTGATCTGGCCTCGAAAAAAGTCCTGCTCGAGGCCAAAATGGAGCTGCCTTCCCAGAACAAAATACCGTTTGTGATCTCACTCAGCCCGGACAGGACGGTCCTGATCGTGGACGGCAAAAAAATGATCGGGCACGGTTTCCGCCTCGATTCGACTTTTGCCCGCGCCGCCGTGCCGAAACTCGATGCAGATGGGTTTTATGTTCTGGCCCAGAAGCCGGTTGATCCGAAAAATCCCGCGCCACTCGGCCATGTGGACGAGTCGAGCGCCTGGATTGAGCTTGGAATATCGCCGCAACCGTGACGAAAGTAGACGGATGACTTTTGGAAAAATTTTGACGCTCGCCGAGGCTCCGGCTTTTCGGGAACAGCTCCGGCGGGAGGGGCGGAAGGTCGTGGCTACCAACGGCTGCTTCGACCTGCTGCATATCGGGCATCTCCGGTATCTCACCCAGGCCCGCGCCTTTGGCGATTTTCTTTGGCTCGGGCTCAATGGCGACGCCTCGGTGTGCGACCTGAAGGGGCCGGGGCGTCCGTTGGTGGCCGAAGCTGACCGGGCGGAGCTTCTTGCCGCCTGGCGGATGGTCGACGTGGTGACAATTTTCCCCGAAGTTCGCGCCACGTCGTTTCTGCGGGCCGTCCAGCCTGACATCTACGTGAAGGGCGGCGATTACACGCCTGAATCGCTTAACGCCGAGGAAGGCGCGGTCCTGCATGAATGCGGCGCGCGGATTGAGATCGTGAAATTTGTCCCGGGACGCTCGACCACGAGCCTGGTCGAAAAGATGTCGCGGAAGAGCTCATGATTCGCGTCGAGAACGCCGTCAAACTCTATGGCCGGGCGGGTGCAAATGACGCCGCCGTTCACGCCCTGAACGGCGTCAGCCTGCGGATCGCCGAGGGCGAATTTGTCGCCATCATGGGCCCGAGTGGTTGTGGCAAAAGCACGCTGCTCCACATCCTGGGCGGACTCGATACCTTGACCGAGGGCGAGGCTTATCTTGATCACGAGCCGCTGCACCGGCTCGACGAAAAGGGTCTGACCCGCCTGCGCCGGACAAAAATCGGTTTCGTTTTCCAGTTCTTCAATTTACTCCCAACCTTGACCGTGGAGGAGAACGTCCGGTTGCCGGGATTGCTACAGAACCTGCCGGCATCGCGGCTTGAAAGCCGGTGTGCCGAATTGCTGGCCGCGGTGGGAATGGAGCACCGGGCCCGGCACCGGCTGCATCAGCTTTCGGGTGGCGAGATGCAGCGGGCGGCGCTGGCGCGGGCGCTTTTCATGGAGCCGCGCGTGTTGCTGGCCGATGAGCCCACGGGCAATCTCGATTCCGAGGCGAGCGCGAAGGTAGTGAATCTCTTCCGTGAGATCGGCGAGCGTCACCGCACGACCATCGTCATGGTCACCCACAGCCGGGACGTCGCCTTGGCCGCACATCGTCTGATCGAGATGCGCGACGGAAAGATAACCGGAAAATAGGTGGCGGATTATTCCGCGGCCGGAAGCGTTCCGGGCAGCGTTTCGCCGACCTGGAACCGGGTGAAGCGGCGGATGACGATGTTTTCACCCAGCTCGGCGATCTTGGCCGTGAGCAGATCGTTGATCGTTTTGCTGTTGTCCTTCACGAAGGTCTGTTCAAGCAGGCAGACGGTGCCGTAGTACTTGTCGAGCTTGCCGGCGATGATCTTTTCGGCGACAGCGGCAGGCTTACCGGCGACGGAGGCGGAAGCGACATCGCGCTCAGTGGTGAGCAGGCTTTCGGGCACTTCATCGCGCTTAACGAAAAGCGGATTGGCTGCGGCCACCTGGAGGGTGACGTCCTTGACGAAGGAGCGGAAGCTTTCGTTGCGGGCGACGAAGTCGGTCTCGCACTTGATCTCGACGAGCACGCCGACCTTGTCGCCGACGTGGATGTAGGAACCGATCACGCCTTCCTTGGCTTCGCGACCCGCCTTCTTGGAAGCGGAAGCGGCGCCCTTCTTTCGCAGGATGGTTTCGGCCGCGGTGAGGTCGCCTTTGGCTTCAACCAGGGCCTTCTTGCAATCCATCATGCCCGCGCTGGTTTTTTCGCGGAGTTGTTTGACGAGTTCGGGAGAGATTTCGGTAGTAGCGGTAGACATAAGAGGTGAAAGGTGGCGCGGCGGTCATCGACCGCCGCGCAGGGTTCGATCCAACTAGGCAGAAACGCCGGTAAGCGATTCCTCCTCGACGGGCTTGACCGATTCCTTGCCGAGGGTGCCGGCCTTGGCCGAGCCCTCGATCACGGCGTCGTTGAGCGCCTCGAGGATGATGCTGATCGAGCGAATAGCGTCGTCGTTGCCCGCGATCGGGAAATCGACCAGATCGGGATCGGCGTTCGTATCGGTGATGGCGACGACGGGAATGTTCAGCCGGCGCGCCTCGGCCACGGCGATTGATTCGCGCGGCACATCAACGATGACGATGGCGGCAGGGAATTTGTCCATGTCCTTGATGCCGTCGAGATTCCGGTGGAGTTTCGCGTTTTCGCGACGCATCACGGAAACTTCCTGCTTTGGCATCTGGTTGACCGCGCCGCTGGTCTCAAGATTGTCGATCTGTTTCATGCGCGCGACGCTCTTGCGGATCGTGGCCAGATTGGTGAGGGTGCCGCCGAGCCAGCGCTCAGTGACGTAAAGGGAATTGCTGCGGCGGGCGAGGTCCTTGATGCTCTCCTGCGCCTGCTTCTTGCAGCCAACGAAAAGCACCCGTTTGCCGCTGGAGGCGACTTCGCGAAGGAAATCCTGCGCGGTTTCCAGCTGCTTGACGGTGTATTCGAGGTTGATGACGTAAATGCCGTTGCGTGCCTCAAAAATGAAGGGCTTCATCTTCGGGTTCCAGCGCTGGGTGCGATGTCCAAAATGGACGCCGGCGTCCAGCAGTTCCTTGATATCGACTCGATGCATGATGGGTGCTTTCTCTGGTTTATGACCGGTTGGCTTTGGAAAAAGCCGGAGCCGGCTTCCGTTTCTACGGAATGGATTGTTGTGGTTGTGCCGGCAGTACCGGCGTTCTTTTCACCCACCGACCGCGGACGGGCCGATTGGCGGGAACGGTGACTATGGAGGAACGGTCGATCGAAAGCAAGCCAAAGTAAGGCGTTACTTCCCCTCAGGACCGGAGCGCGAAACGAGCTTCTTCAGGTCCTCGGCCATAACACGCATCGACGCGGAAATCTGGTCGAGCGCAATCACGATTCGCCAGAGAATCGTCAGCAGGACGATGACGATGATGAAGTAGACCAGGACGACAAGGAGAACGGCAAGGCCATGCGGCATGACCCAACCTTAACGGTCCATGCCGCCAAGGCAAGAGAATGAAGACTGGCGGCATCTTGCCTATCCCGGCCAGGTCTGACAGATTGACGCGATGAAGGATGATGTGGCCAACGCGCGCCCGGAACTGGAAACGAAGCCTTTTCTGGCCCATCTCGAGGATCTCCGCTGGACGATCATTCGTTGCGTTGGTGCGCTGACGGTGGGGATTGCTGTCTGCGCCTTTACCGCCAAATATATCCTGGAGATTCTTTACCGTCCTTATCGCGAGGCAGGCCGCGACCCCAAGGACCTCTTCAACATCGGGGTGGTCGACCCCTTTTCGATCCACATGGAGATCAGTCTCTTTGGCGGGGTGATCCTTTCCCTGCCGCTGCTTCTTTATTTCATCGGCCAGTTTCTGCTGCCGGCCCTGACGGCGCGCGAGAAGCGCTTTCTTGCTCCGATCTTTCTTACCGGCGCGATACTCTTCATCGTCGGCGTGGTTTTTTGTTACACGATCGTCCTTAAGACCACGCTCCTGTTTTTCATCGGCTACAGCCAGTACCTCGGTTTCACCACGATGTGGACGATCAAGGGCCTGATCGATTTTGAAGTCCAGATGCTGCTCGGCTTCGGTCTCGCCTTCGAACTGCCGCTGGTGATTCTGGTGCTTAATCTCCTCGGGATCGTCAGTTCCAGCCAGCTCGCGAGCAAGCGCCGTCACGCCGCCTTCTTCATTTTCCTGGCCGCCTGCTGCATCATTCCCTCGACTGATCTCTTTTCACTTTCGGTTCTCGCCGTGCCGATGTACCTGCTCTACGAAGCCTGCATCTGGGTCGCGCGGATGGTCGAACGCCGCAAGGCCGCGGTGTCCCAGGGGGAGGGGACACCCGATGGAAAATAATCCGGTTGAGGTTTCCATTGTCATGCCTTGCCTTAACGAGGCTGAGACCCTGGAGGGCTGTATTCTCCTGGCGCGAAAAGGCATCGAGAAATCGGGCCGCACCGGGGAAATCATCGTGGCTGATAACGGCAGTATCGACAGTTCCCGGGAAATCGCCCGCAGGCTGGAGGCAAAGGTGATTGAAGTTTCCCTTAAGGGCTATGGCAGCGCATTGCGGGCCGGGACCCTCATGGCCCGGGGCCGCTGGATTGTCATGGGTGATTCCGACATGAGCTACGACTTTTCCAACATCACGCCGTTCCTCGAAAAGCTCGAAGAGGGCAACGATCTGGTCATGGGTTGCCGCCTGCCCTCGGGCGGAGGCAGCATCGATCCCGGTGCCATGCCGTGGCTTAACCGCTGGATCGGAAATCCGGGGCTTTCATTCATCGGCCGGCGATTGTTCCAGATCAAAATCTCCGATTTTCAGTGCGGGATGCGCGCCTGTTCGCGTGCCGCCTTCGACCGGATGGAATTGACGGCCAATGGAATGGAGTTCGCCAGCGAAATGGTGGTCAAGGCCGCGTTGAAAAAAATGCGGATCGCGGAAGTTCCGGTCACGCTTCATCCTGACGGCCGGTCGCGGCCACCCCATTTGCGACGCTGGCGTGACGGCTGGAGGAACCTCCGCTTCATGCTTCTTTTCTCGCCGCGTTGGATGTTCTTTTATCCCGGCCTGATCCTGACGGCGTTGGGCCTGCTGCTTCTGCTGCCGCTGAGTTTTGGCGACATCCAGGTCAGAGGAGCCCACCTTGAAAGCGGCGCCCTGGCCGTCTCCGGCATGACGGTGATCGTTGGGTTTCAGGTGCTTGCCTTCGCTCTTTGGGCGGGGTCACATCCCATCGTGCGGGGGCTCCGGCCGCCGTCGGCCTTTCTTTCCAGGTGCCTTCGCTTTTTCAGTCTCGAGCGGGGGCTTTTGCTCGGTATGGCCGTGACGTTGCTGGGGCTGGGGCTGATTGCTCACGCCATGCTCATCTGGCATGCGGCCGGTTTCGGCAATCTCAACGCGCCCGAAATCATGCGCGTCATCATTCCGGGCACGACGGCGATCTCCATCGGCGTGCAGATGATCTTCACCAGCTTTTTTCTCAGTCTGCTCGATCTTAACACCGAGACAGGCGAATAACCTGCTTCAGGTTTGAGGAGGCGGTGTTGCCTGGGTCGTGGCTGGGATAAGTTGATCGTCCCAGGGCTGTTTGAAGAAGTCGGGGCTGATCAGGAAGGAGGCTGGCGGATCGGGATCCTTGTAGTCGGTCGGGTGCGCAACATTGGCGCCGATGGTGGCGTCTTCAGGCTGGGTCTGCGCGATGTAGACCGGGGTGCCGATCATGACGAGCTGGTAAAACTTACGGATCGCGTTCTGATGGATGCGCAGGCAGCCATGGGAGCGGGGCACGGGCCAGACATAGCCTTCATGGAAGCCGTAGCCGGGGGCGAACTCGACGTAGTTGGCCATCGGATAACCGACATAAGTGTAGCCGGGGCCGGGAGACGCGCCGGAAGCGCCGGAGACCGCATTGGTGCCATTTACCCAGAAACCGTATTCGCTTGAGCGCTTGGTGGGATCTTTCGCCAGTACCTTGAAATGGCCGGTCGGAGTGGGGTGATCGGGCGTGCCGATGGAGCAGGGAGTAACAAGGAGAGCTTTGTCATCTTCCATGACGTAGACCATCTTCGCGTTAAGGGAGACGAGGACTTCCACTTTGCCGGGAACGGTTGCGGCATAGGCGTCGACGTGGTAGGGGCCGCTGCTGGTGCCGGCGCACCCGGCCAGCAGGCCGACGGAAAGAAGCAACACTCCAAGACGGGCCCAGTTCGAGGTGAAAACGCGCGAAAAGGAATCAGGGAAATTCATGCAGGACTCTATCACAGTTCGCGCCAAACGGCGCAATATTTTCTGTGTTAGTGAGTCGAAAAAGAGATGCCGTAAACGCCCGCACTCTCCCCGATGGCCTGTTGCAAAGCCGAATTGTGATACGTCTGGGCGAAACTCGTCGCGCCCGCCATCAACGCCGCATCGTCAGGATAATAAAAGACGGCTTTCTTCCAGGCGCGTGCGGCGGCATCGGAATGGCCGGCCTGCTCCTCGGCCTCGGCCAAGTACTGCCAGTGACGTCCATTACGCAGGTCGAAGCAATCGGTTCGTCGGGCCAGGGCGAGCGCCTCCGGCCGCTTGCGGTCGAGATAAATTTTCAGCAGAAGCTCCGCGGCATAGTTGCCCATTTGTTCCCTGGGTATTCCCTCAAGGATGCGCAACGCGCCGTCGATATCGCCTGACGCATAGGCATAATAGGCGCGGAATTCGGCAGTGATCGCGTCGTCATGGAGCGATTCGGCCTCCGCACGGAGCTCATCTCGATGCGCCTGAGAAAAAGTTGGCTCGCCAAAGCAAAGAAAGCGCGCTGCCTCCCAATACCATCCGGCACGGTGATCCTCCGGCGGCAATCCCTTCAATTTGGCGAAAGCAAAATCCTCCAGGCCGAGCGAATTCAGCGCAATCAGGTTCCGTCCCAGCAGCCGGATGTCGGTGGGCCGGCCATTGACGGCCAGATCGCGGTCGAACGAGGTCATGATTTGTTCATCGGTAACACTCGGCAAATCGGGTCTCGTTTCGGGGCGAGTCCAAACGGAACTGTTGGGCGAATAAAAAATTGGCCGCCAGCCGTTTTGCCGGAGGTAAAAGGGCCACTGGTAGCAAAACGTACTGCAGACCACGAAATCGGGGAGATAGGCCGCAAGATATTTTGGCACAAAGGCCGGGCGCTCATTGACCAGTCCAGTTTCGTGAATGAACGCCTCATCGAATTTCCCGAAGCCGGTATCAGAGAAAACCTCGCCATGGTCGAAGCCCTCCTGCTGGAGCCAGCCGCCGTCCTCGCAGCGATGGAAGAGCCGACCTTTGATCTGGTGCGACTTCATCCAGGACGTCGCGTCGATGGAAAGTTCGCTGCGGCTACGGCCAAGTTCGCGCCATTCCACTTGCAGGCTGTTGGGCGACATCCCGTCGAGTTCGATGAAAAAAGCGGCTGCGACCACCGCCGTCATCAGGAAATTTCCGAGCAGGTTGGCCGCGCCTCCCCGCCGGGGCGAAGTCTTTTGCGAAGTGAACGCCCCGCTGCTGAGAACAAGCAATGGCGCGAAAATTCCAAAGACCGGCCACGCCTTCCTGACCGACAGCGTCTCCGTGTAAAAGAAAACAGCCAGCAGAAGAAAACTAGAGGAGATTGCCCCGCGCCGCAGTAGGGCCATCAGGCCAATAATGACCGCGGTTATCAGGGCCAGGGTTTGATAGACCGCGGCCGGGCCGCTGCCGAGCGGTTCCATCTCGCCGACATAGGCGCGGATCGATTCAAGCCGATCCTGGTAAAACGGCAGGTAAAGGCGGGCCGGCCCGTAGGGCGTAAGGAAACAGGCCATCGCCACGAGAAGAAACGCGCCGGTCCATGTTCGGACGGTGGCAGCTGGAAATGATTTCTCGGAGAGCGCGTGCCGAACCATCATCTCCGCGCCAAAAAGGCCGACCATCACGGGGCCGAGAACAAAGCCGCTGTGGCCGTTGACCCAGATCACCTGCAAAACAGCCAGCGGCCAGAATGGGATCCAGTTTTTGGCGTCGCGATGCCGCAGTAGAAAGCACCCGAATATGATCCCGGCGAGATACGTAATGATATGCGGCCGCAGCAGTGCACCCACTTGAAAGAAAAGAAGCATCAGCCCAAGGGTCATCGCCAGAAGCGAGGAGCTGGCGAGATTGAACCACCTTGCCGTTTGAAGAAGTACAACGAGCATTGCCGTATAAATCAGCGCGGTGAGAAGGCACGGCCCCCACCAGCCGAGGCTCCAGGTCAGATAAAGCGGCACTTGAAAGGCCGGATACTCGTCGATTACCGGATGGCCGAGGTTCGGGTAATTAAAGACGTCGTGCCGGTAAAGGGTGCTGTGTTCGACCATCCATCTGCCCTGCGCGACGTGCCAGCCGAGATCGACATTGTCCATCACCGGCCGGAATCCGGCGAAAATGACATAAGCGAGAATCAGCGCCGCAAAGAGCGCGCTGAGCTTCTCGTTCAGGCGCTCAAGGAGGGAATCATCGCTTCCGTTCGGCACGGCGACATCGAACCATAGCGGTTCGCGGCCCTAAAGGAGAAAGTGGCTGGCAAAGATTGCGCGAATGGGAAAAAAAGATAACATGGAAGACATGAGCCTGACGGAAATCGAAGCGGAAGCCTTGAAACTTTCCCCTGAGGAGCAGGCACGGCTGCTTAATCGGCTGGCCATTGCGCTTGATTGTGCAGAAGAGCCCTCCCTGACTAATGAAGAATTGGAAAAGAGATGGGCTAACTTTGAGTTGAGTGGCAATCCCGGCATTGAAGCTTCTGTACTGCGCGAGCAAATGCAAAATCGCTACGGACGGAGTTAATCTTTTCGCCTGATCCAATAACGCGGTCTGCGACCTGGCCCAGCCACGGCATAATATAAGCATTTCCATCGCGCAAACGGTAAATCAGGTGATAAGAATAAGTGGGACTGGGGCCGACTCGAAAAAATCCAGGTGGGGCTCCGGCGGCTGGACGAAGGCCGGGATGAGCGCAGATCTGATCCTCTAGATAGGTCATATCGTCCAGAAAATCGGTGATCGAATGGGTAGTGAAGGGGCGCAAGGCAATCCGTTTGAGTTTTCTTTCATATTCATCTCGGGCAACCGGGAGGTAGAATATCCTCATAAACTAAGTGCTCGTCTTTAACGGACGGATTTCATGAAGCCAAGACGATAGGCAGGCTGGGCCAGTTTAAACGCCATTCAGGATGAAGTTCAAGAAGGCCGAAATGGAAACCAAGAGGTAAATGCGCTCTCAAAATGAAAATGCAGCGGCCCTGTAGTTGCCTGTAAACGTGACGGAAACTCAGCCCAGCTGCGGCCCGGCGGAGGAAGCCTGCCGGCGCAGTGCGATGATGACTTTCTGGAGCCGCTGCCGGAGGTTCAGCGTTTCCAAAATGTCCTGCTTGCTGACGATGTCTTCGATGAAGCTGTAGGTCACGATATCGGCCAGGGCGTCGTAATCATGGATTTCGTTGAGAAATTTCAGGATGTCCTCGGCCTGGATGTCACCGGCGTCATGCATCGAGCCAATCATCTCGAGCACTTTGACCGACAGGGCCTCGACTTCCAATGCGTTGGTTTCCTCTGTGCTGAGGATTTCGATGCGGCCGACGTAATAGGGCTTTTCCTGGATGAAGTCGGTAAAACGGACACGACTGACCCCCTGGAGTATCAGATTTGACGTTCCGTCCGGTTTGTCGACACAGGCGCGGATCAGGCCGACGCCGGCGATGCGATGGGGGACAAGCGAGGGACTCGACGAGGTATGGGGCAGGGCAACCGCGAACATCCGCTGGCTTTCCAGCGATTCCTTGAGCATGGCACGGTAGCGGGGCTCGTAAATGTAGAGGGGAAGCAAAGCTTGCGGGAACAGGATCGCATTGGGGAGCGTCATGATTCCCACTTCGTCAGGTAATTCCATTCATAGTTAGTGTAGCATTCATTGTGCCGAATGCATTGGACAGAATAGGCGTCGGGAGGGTTACATTTTGGTTATGCGCCAGTGCGTGAAGTGGCTTCGGATCATGATGCCGGCCTGGATTTGCGCGGCGCTTTGTTTGCGGGCCGATCCGGGCGACGTGGAAAATTCGCACGATTATCCGAGCTTTCCGCGCATGCCGGGCTATCTGATTACCGATTTCACCGAAGACAGCCCGGCTGATTTCGATTTCCCGATCTCCCGTCCGTTGCCCGATGACGCGGACCATATCGAGATGATCCATGTGATTGGCCATCGCTACGCCATTCGCTACGAGTTTAATTCCAGCCAGCCCCATCCGCCTCCCGCCCCGACCTTGCTCGAAACGCAGGAACATTACGAAAAGGCAGCCGCGGCAGCCGGTTTCACCGCGGAAAAGACCGGGGCTGTCGGAGATGTGACCGAAACTTTTCATGCGAACAAGGGAGGCCGCGATATCTGGGTCTATTTTGAGCCCTCCATCCGCGTGAACGCGTTGACCATTGTCGAGGCGAAAGGGAAGGCGCCTGCCCCGCCTCTGGTTGCTGCCGCTGCGCCTGCGCCGTCGGTCCCGGTTGTTTCTCCTCCACTGGTCAGGGGTAAGGAGGATCCCTTCTATACCGCATTGATGACCAAGGGCCGCGTGGTCCTGTCGGTGGCTTTCCTGCCGGGCAAACCGGATCTCGATGCCGATTCCCAGCCGGTCATCGACCGGGTTGTCGCGATGATGAAGGCTCATCCTGATCTCATGATCGAAATCGATGGCCATACGGATGACACCGGCGATGCGGCGGAAAACCGGCAGTTGTCCGAGAACCGGGCCCGGACCGTCCGTGCGATGATCGTGGCGGAACATATCGCCAAAACCCGTCTCACCGCCGTCGGTTTGGGAGGTTCCAAGCCCATTGCCGATAACGAGACGGCGGAGGGCCGGGAAAAAAACCGCCGGATCGAATTGGTGATCCCGCAAAATTCATCCACTGACGATGCGAATTCTTCGTCCGGCTCGATGGATACCTTTGAAGGCGGCGAGGCCGGCTTCCACTCGACTGCGCCCGACGGCGTGAATTATTATCCAAGCCGGTCCACGCCGGGGCATTAGATAAACTCTAGTGTTGTGTCCCTGAAATACGCGAAAGTAATCTTTCGAGCTTGAGGAAAATGGATTCGGCGGTGGCAGTCCAGGCGAAGGGTTTGGCCGTGCGATTGTAAGCTTCGACGAAAGCGTCGATCTTGCGGATCAAATC